>NZ_JBDGKM010000009.1:0-203343 GCF_057656375.1 Arthrobacter sp. Soil_C_60
CAGACACACCGCTACGCGGGCATTATCCAATGATTCTTCGATAGCAGCTACGCGGGCATCTTTGATGAGTCAACGCGCCAGCTTGATCTTTCGGCCAAATACACAAAGTATTGGTTGCATGGGTGCAACTGAGCGCAAGGCAATCATCATCGGAGCCGGAATCGGCGGGCTGGCCACGGCCCTGGCCTTGCAGAACACGGACTGGAAGGTCCACGTACTGGAACGCTCCGGCACCCTGTCTCCTTCGGGCACCGGCCTGTCACTCTGGCCCAACGCTCTGGCCGCCTTGGAACGGCTCGGCGTCCTGGACGAGGTGCTGGCGGCCGCCGTTCCGGTCCGCGGCGACGTGCTGGATATGGACGGCAACCCGATCATGCTGCTGGAGCAGCTGGATGTCCGGCGCCGCTACGGTCTGCCTATCCAGATGATCCACCGCGCGGACCTCACCGCCATTCTGGCCAAGCCCCTGGAGATCAACACGGTGCACCTGGGCCTCAACGCCGTCGGCTTCCAACCCGGCTTTCCCCGAAGTACAGTCGAACTCGACAACGGCGGCCGGCAGAGCGCCGAACTGGTGGTCGGCGCGGAGGGGCTCTACTCGGTGGTCCGCCCCGCCTTAATCGGCCGGGATAAACCGCGCAGCTCGGGGACCACGGCCTTCCGCGGCGTGTGCGACGCGGCGGGGCTGGACCTCGACTCCGTCCCGTGGGGCGAAATGTGGGGAGACGGCGGCGTTTTCGGTGCCACTCCTCTCTCCGGGAACCGCATCTACTGGTATGCCACCGCGCCCAACGAAGAGCTGGCAGACGCCGGTCACGACGGGTGGAAGATGACGGCGATCGAGAACTTCGCCCATTGGCACCCGGGCATCGAGTCCGTTCTGGTGAAGACCGAGGAAAGCGCCATCATCGCGCACGAGCTCTTTGACCGGAAGCCGGAGCCGGTCTGGTCCGGGCGGTCGGCCACGTTGGTCGGCGACGCGGCCCATCCCATGCTCCCCTTCCTGGGACAGGGCGCCTGCCAGGCGCTGGAAGACGCCGTCGCACTGGCAGACGCGCTGGCGGGCAAAGATTCCATTGCGGACGGTTTGGTGGAATACGAATCGATCCGGGCGCCGCGCGCCAACGAAATAGTGGAACGCTCACGCACCATGGCGCGCCTGGCCCAGCTGGACTCCGCGCCGCTGCGCAAGGCACGCAATACCACCATGCGGCTGCTGCCCAAGGCACTGCGGCTCCGCCGTCTCGACGCCGTGGTGGGCTACGAGGGGCATTGACTTACGTGCCGGTCCGTACTGCAATGGCTTAAAGGGCTGTGCAGTTAGGAGGTCCCGGCCATGAACCTCACGGATTACGGTCAGCTGCTGCTCGCCGGCCTGGCCGTCGTCGCCATTATCGCGGCGACTACCTGGGCTGCCGGGCGGGGAATCGACCGTCCGGATGACCTGGACAATACCTTCTGGTACGCCTTTGCCGGCCTCTCCTGCGCCCTGACGCTCGTCTTCCTGGCATCGGCCCTCAGTGCCACCGCGGCATCGGTCCTGATGGCCCTGCTGCTGCTGACAGTGGTTCCGGCAGGCCTGCATCTACGCCGCCGGTGGCTTGCGTGCAGCCAGGCCGCGGGTACGAATGCTGCAGCGCCCCTGGCAGCGCACCATGATGCGCTGATCAAACGGTGGCTGCAGTACGAGCTGGATCCAGCCGCCGCGGCCGCTGCCCCGGCCCTGAGCGACGCGGCCAACCCTGCAACCGCTGCCATGCTGCGCGGGATGCGGCGCGCCGAACTGTTGCGGCCTGGCCCAGGGCAGCACGGAACGGGCGGATACAGCCGAGGCAGCGAGGGACTGGCGGCCTATGCCGGAGCCGTTACCGAATTCGGGCGGCTGCTCGCCGCCGCCGAACGGGAGGCAGGAGTGGCGGCTGACGAGGCGGGATACTTAGTTGCCCGCCCCATCAGCGAACCTGGCTCTGCAAGCCGCGTTATGCCTGCGGTCAGGAGAACTGCCGGCCGGTGAGCCGCTCGTACGCCTCAATATAACGGGCCCGGGTCTTCTCCACGATGTCCTCCGGCAGGGCCGGCGGCGGCGTGTCCGACGCCTTGTCCCAGCCGGATTCTTCCGAGGTGAGCCAGTCCCGGACAAACTGCTTGTCGAAGGACGGCTGGGCCTGTCCCGGGGCATAAGTGGCCGCGTCCCAGAAGCGGGACGAATCCGGTGTCAGGACCTCGTCGCCCAGGGTGATTTCCCCGGTTTCCGGATCCATCCCGAACTCCACCTTGGTATCGGCCAGGATGATGCCCCGTTTACGGGCGATCTCCTCGGCGCGGCGGTAGATCTCCAGCGTCTTCTTGCTCAGCTGCGCGGCAATATCGTCGCCCACCATGGACACCACGGCGTCGTACGTAATGTTCTCGTCGTGTTCGCCCACTTCGGCCTTCGCCGAGGGCGAGAAGATGGCGGGCTCCAGGCGGGAACCGTCTACCAGTCCTTCGGGCAGCGGGATGGCGCAGACCGTGCGGGACTCGCGGTACTCCGCCAGGCCGGAGCCGGTGAGGTAGCCGCGGGCGATGCATTCCACCGGGAACATGTCCAGCTTCTTGCAGACCATCGCGCGGCCGGCAACAGCCTCGGGGACATCGGTGGACACTACGTGGTTGGCCACGCCCTCAAGCTGCTCGAACCACCACAGGCTCAGCTGGGTCAGGACCCGTCCCTTGTCCGGAATCGGCGTACTCAGCACATGGTCGTACGCACTGATCCGGTCGCTGGCCACTACCAGCACCGTCTGCGCATCATCCATCGGATCCGGCAGCCGGTGCCGCGCCGCAGATTTGTTGTTGGACTGTGCGGAGGCCTCGGCCGATTGCGCCGGAATATATAGGTCGCGCACCTTGCCGGAGTACACGTGGGTCCAGCCGGGCAGCTCCAGGTGTTCGGGGTTGAAGTTCATGCCAGATCCTTTGCTGCTGTTTCGTTTCGCTGGCCGGGCAGGACGATCTCGCCGTTGGCCGCCTTAAGTCCGATGTCCGTGCGGTGCTGCGAACCGTCCAGATGGATCAGTTCCACAGCGTCGTAGGCTTTTTCCCTCGCCTCCACCAGGTCTTCACCCAGGGCGACGACGGCGAGCACGCGCCCGCCGGCGCTGATCACCTTGCGGTGCTCATCCAGCGCGGTGCCTGCGTGGATTACGTGTACGTCCTCGAGGGCGTTGGCCTTCTTCAAGCCGCGGATCCGGTCACCCGTCCGGGGTTTGCCTGGGTAGTTCTCCGAAGCGACAACCACGGTCACAGCGCTGCGACTGGACCAGTTCAGCTGTTCGGACGGGTCCAGCTCGCCCTTGGCCGCGGCGAGCAGCAGCCCGCCCAGCGGAGTGCGCAGCCGCGCGAGCACCGCCTGGGTCTCGGGGTCACCGAAGCGTGCGTTGAATTCGATCACGCGCAGGCCGCGGCTGGTCACGGCCAGACCGCAGAACAGGACGCCGACAAAGGGCGTGCCGCGGTTGGCCATCTCGGTGATCGTCGGCATCGCCACGCGCGCCATGACCTCGTCAACGAAGCCCCGCGGCAGCCACTCCAGCGGCGTGTAGGCGCCCATGCCGCCCGTGTTCGGGCCTTCGTCGCCGTCGTAAATCCGTTTGAAGTCCTGCGCCGGCACCAGCGGAACGGCCCGCTCGCCGTCGGAAATCACAAAGAGGGAGACCTCCGGGCCATCCAGGTATTCCTCGATCACCACTTCCCCGCCGGCGTCGAAGCAGGACTGTGCGTGGGCCAGCGCCTCGTCGCGGTCCTCGGTGACCACCACGCCCTTGCCCGCGGCCAGTCCATCATCCTTAACCACGTAGGGGGCGCCGAAGGTGTCCAGCGCCGCGGCGGCTTCCTCCGCGTTGACGGCCACCCTGGCCATCGCCGTGGGCACGTTGGCCGCGGCCATGATCTGTTTGGCGAAGGCCTTGGAGCCTTCAAGCCGGGCCGCTTCCTTACTCGGCCCGAAGACCGCGATGCCCGCTTCGCGCAGCGGATCCGCCACGCCCGCCGCCAGCGGGGCCTCCGGTCCGATGACCACCAGATCCGACTCCAGCCGCTGCGCGAGCGCCAGCACTGCTGCCGCGTCGTTGGCGTCAATGTCATAGGTGGGCACTATCTGCGCGATGCCTGCGTTTCCGGGCGCTGCATGCACCTCGGTCACATAGGGGTCGGTCAGCAGGGCTCGGACAATTGCGTGCTCGCGGCCGCCGGGGCCAATCACAAGTACCTTCACAACGTCTAAGCGTACTGGGCAGGAGCGCGCTGCCCGAAGTTGTTTCAGCCACCCCAGCCGCCACCTACACTTAGGGGCATGCCCGAAACCTTTAAAGCTGCCGACGCCGTCGAACTGGCAGTCGTGGAACGCAATGGCTTCATCGAGTCCCGCCACCTGGGCTCGGCCGTCGTGATGGCTGCGGACGGTTCCGTGGTCACCGAACTCGGCGACATCAACGCGCCGATCTTCCCGCGCTCCGCGCTCAAGCCGTTCCAGGCCCTCGCCTCGATGCAGTCCGGCGTCCCGCTGCGCGGCGTCCAGGTCGCCCTGGCATGCGCCAGCCACACCGGCTCGCTGGAACACATGGATGTGGTCAACGGCATGCTGAAGGCCGCCGACCTCACCGACGAAGACCTGCAGTGCCCCGCGGCCTGGCCGCAGGACGAGACGGCGCGAGGCTGGCTGGTGCGCACCGACCGCGGGCGGCAGCGAGTGGCGTTCAACTGCTCCGGCAAGCACGCCGGATTCCTGTGGGCCTGTGCGGAAAACGGCTGGGATACCAAGACGTACCTGGATCCGAACCACCCGCTGCAGCGCCGCGTGATGGAGATTATCGAGGAGTACACCGGCGAGCGGATCTCCCATCTGGCCACGGACGGCTGCGGCGCCCCGGTGCCCGCCGTGTCGCTAACCGGGCTGGCGCGCGCCGTCGGCAAGCTGGCCAAGGCCCCTTCGGACAAGAACGCGGACGCCCGCGCGGCCACGATCGCCACCGCGATGGTGGACTACCCCTGGGCGGTCCAGGGCCACGGCCAGGAAAACACCGTGGTCATGGAGGACCTGGAGATCATCGCCAAGCTCGGCGCCGAAGGCGTAATAGTGATGGGCACCGACACGGGTGTCTCCGTTGCCGTGAAGATTCTCGACGGCGGCGCCCGGGCGGCGTCGTTGGTGGGACTCACGCTGCTGGCTGCCGCCGGCGCCCTCGACGCGGAGAAGGTCGGCCCGGTCCTGGAAAAAGTGGTCAAACCCGTGCTCGGCGGCGGCGAACCGGTGGGCCGGATCCGGCTCGCTGCTCCGGTGATGGCGCTGCTGGACTGACCGGCCGGGGGGCGAAGAAAACATGGGAGTACGACGGCGGATCACGGCTGCCGACGGCCACGCCGCCCTGGGCGCGTGGCTGGGCGGGGCGACGGACCGCAAAACCACCGCTACGTCCGTGCGGTTTTCGCTCGAGGAACTCGCGGAGCGCGCGCCGGGCAACAGCGTGGAAGTGCGGGTACCGCCGTTCGGCGTCACCCAGTGCATCGAGGGCCCGCGGCACACCCGCGGCACACCTCCCAACGTGGTGGAATGCGACGGCGCCACCTGGCTGGCGCTGGTGACGGGCACCGAAAACTGGAGCACCGCCGTCGAAAGTGGAAAAGTCTCCGCCTCGGGGCTGCGGGCTGAACTGGCGGATCTGCTGCCGCTTTTCGCTCCGGACCACGGCGCCACCGGCAGCCGGTAGGCTTGAAGCATGAGTTCCGAGCACGTTCCCGCTGAACCAGCCGAGCCCCGCGAGCCGGCCGGACCAGGTACCCCCAACCGTCGCGAAGTGCGGTTGCGCCGCGCACCCAAATTCGGTCCGTTCATGGGCCTTGGAATTGTCCTCGGTATCATCGTGGCCGCCATCTCCGCCTACACAGGCCCGGAAAACGCGGAGTTCACCCGCAGCTCCATTTTCGGTTTCCTGGCCGTGCTTTTCGGCATCGCCGGCATGCTCCTCGGCGCCCTGGTGGTCCTGATCCTGGACCGGATCAGCATCAAGCGCAGCGAGAAAATGATGGCTGTGGAAACCCCGGAACAGACCGACCCGGAACAAGAAGAGCGCTGAGCCGGATTTAGCAGGCTGCCGGCCGCATCCACGATTCATCCGCAGTGCCGTTGCTCACGCCCACCCCCTCCGGCCCCATGGACGGCGCGCCCGGCTGGTCTTAGTTGCCGTAATCCGTTGCCCGGGTCCGTTATTAGCGTGAGACAATACTGAGGTGGCACGCGGTGACGGAAAACTTTCCCATGATCTTCTCCCCGGCGAAAAGGGACCCCAGGATGCCTGTGGCGTCTTCGGAGTCTGGGCCCCAGGCGAAGAAGTAGCAAAACTTACCTACTACGGACTGTACGCTCTGCAGCACCGCGGACAAGAGTCCGCGGGTATCGCCACGAGCGACGGCAAGCGTATCAATGTCTACAAAGACATGGGGCTGGTGTCCCAGGTCTTCGACGAGACGACGCTGAACACGCTGAACGGCCATATCGCCGTCGGCCATTGCCGCTACTCCACTACGGGCGGCTCAACCTGGGCAAACGCGCAGCCGACGCTCGGCGCAACCGCTACGGGCACCGTAGCGCTGGCGCACAACGGCAACCTGACCAACTCCGCGGACCTCTACGACAAGGTCATCGAGAAATTCGGCAAGCCGGATCGCGGCGAGCTGGCGCAGGGCAACACCACGGACACGGCCCTCGTGACGGCGCTGATGGCGGGCGAGCCCGGCCAAAGCCTCGAAGAGCGCTCCATGGAGCTGCTGCCGAAACTGCGCGGCGCCTTCTGCTTCACCTACATGGACGAAGGAACCCTCTACGCGGCACGGGATGAGTCCGGTGTCCGCCCGCTGGTCCTCGGCCGGCTGGAACGTGGCTGGGTTGTCGCGTCCGAAACCGCTGCCCTCGACATTGTCGGTGCCTCGTTTGTGCGCGAAGTCGAGCCCGGCGAGTTCATCGCCATCGATGAGAACGGCCTGCGCTCACAGCGCTTCGCGGAGAAGAAGCCCGCTGGCTGCGTCTTCGAATACGTCTATCTGGCCCGCCCGGACACCTCCATCAACGGCCGCAGCATCCACGCCGCGCGCGTCGAGATGGGCCGCCGTCTGGCCAAGGAACACCCCGTTGACGCTGACTTGGTCATTCCGACGCCGGAATCAGGCACGCCGGCGGCCATCGGCTATGCCGAGGAATCCGGCATTCCCTACGGACAGGGCCTGGTCAAGAACGCCTACGTCGGCCGGACCTTCATCCAGCCGAGCCAGACCATCCGCCAGCTGGGCATCCGGCTGAAGCTGAACCCGCTCCGCAGCGTGGTGCAGGGCAAGCGCCTGGTCGTCATCGACGACTCGATTGTCCGCGGAAACACCCAGCGGGCGCTGGTTCGCATGCTCCGCGAAGCCGGCGCGGCGGAGGTCCACGTCCGGATCTCCTCGCCGCCCATCAAATGGCCGTGCTTTTACGGCATCGACTTCGCCAGCCGCGCCGAACTGATCGCCAACGGAATCGGTGTGGCCGAAGTCCGCGCCTCGCTGGGCGCCGACTCGCTGGGCTACATCTCCGAAAACGGCATGATCGAAGCCACCGAGCAGCCGCGCGAGAAGCTGTGCACCGCCTGCTTCACCGGCGAGTACCCGATCGAGCTGCCGGATGCCAGCCGCCGCGGCAAGAACCTGCTGGAACGGCCGAATGCCGACGAACAGGAGCATGGCTCCTGCGACCCGGGCCCGGACTCGGATTTGGAAAACCTCCTGACTGACGATGACAAGAAAGAGCGAGTATGACCTCCCCTGACCTGGGCGCCAGCCAGATCACCTATGCCAGCGCCGGCGTTGACGTTGAAGCCGGCGACAAAGCCGTTGAGCTGATGAAGGGTGCTATCAAGGCCACCCACAACTCCAACGTCATCGGTGGGGTCGGCGGGTTCGCCGGGCTCTACGATGTCTCCGCGCTCCTGAAGTACCGCAAGCCTCTGCTGGCCACCTCCACTGACGGCGTCGGCACCAAGGTCGCCATCGCGCAGGCCATGGACATCCATGACACGATCGGTTTCGACCTGGTCGGCATGGTCGTCGACGACATCGTCGTAGTCGGAGCCGAGCCGCTGTTCATGACGGACTACATCGCCTGCGGCAAGGTTGTCCCCGAGCGCATCGCCGACATCGTCCGCGGCATCGCGGCGGCCTGCGAGGTCGCCGGTACCGCACTGGTCGGCGGCGAAACGGCCGAGCACCCTGGCCTGCTTGGTGAACACGAGTACGACGTCGCGGGCGCAGCCACCGGCGTGGTGGAAGCCGACAACCTGCTGGGCCCGGACCGGGTCAAGGACGGGGACGTGGTCATCGCCATGGCTTCCTCGGGCATCCATTCCAATGGCTATTCGCTGGTCCGCCGCGTGATCAACCACGCCGGCTGGGCCCTCGACCGCCAGGTCTCCGAACTCGGCCGGACGCTTGGCGAAGAGCTTCTCGAACCGACCAAGGTCTACGCAGCGGACTGCCTCGATCTGGCACGGTACGAGGCGGCCGGCGTACACGGCTTCAGCCACGTGACCGGCGGCGGTCTCGCTGCGAATCTGGCGCGCGTGCTCCCGCAGGGTCTGATGGCCACCGTGGACCGTTCCACCTGGGAACTGCCCGCCATCTTCAAGCTTGTCGCCCAACTCGGCAATGTCCCGCAGGCAGACCTGGAACGCACCCTGAACCTCGGGGTAGGCATGGTTGCCATCGTGGACGCTGCCGGCGCCGATGCCGCACTGGCACGGCTGAACGAGCGCGGTATGACCGCGTGGGCCATGGGCACCGTCGGTGCTGTTGATGGTTCGCTGTCCGGGCCGGACTTCGTCCAGGGTGCCAAGGGTGTCGACGGCGGAGCCGTGCACCTTGTCGGCAACTACGCATAGCCTCACCGTGCCCCGGGTGCCAGACTGGGCACATGGGAGCATTCGTCGTCGTTGTTTTTGTGCAGCCGGTTGCTGCCGGTCTCACGTTCGAGCGTTCACAATGGCCGCTGCATATAACCTTGGCGCGCTTTGACACCAAAGAAAGCGCCGACGTCGTCATGGGCCGCCTCGGTCCGGCGCTGACCCGACACCTGGGCTTCCGAGTGCGGGTCGGCGGGGACGACTATTTCGGCCGCAACGGCACAGTGCACGTCTCGCTGGTGGAACCGGTGCCCCGCCTGCAGCGCCTGCATGAGGAATGCCTTGCTGCTATTGGCCCCGATGCTCATGTCCTGAGCCCGCACCATACTGGCAAACATTTCCGGCCACATGTCAGCCATACCGTGGGCCGGCTTCAGCCCGGCGACGAGATCTCGGTGCGGCAGGGGGCACTGGTGGACATGCGCCCGGACTCGGACAGCCGGTTCCGCAGGGTCCTCGGCGTGTGGGATGGCAATGCGGAGGCAGATGTCAGCCTGCCGTTAAACGCCTCTTAGCGGCGTGCCAGGCACACCGCTAAGAGATGAGATTCAATGCTGAAAGTGCCGGCAACTGCCCGGCGATGCTCAGCCGATGCGGCGAGTTTCCTCGTCCTCATCGTCGAATTGATCTGCGTACTTGTCCTCATACGCCGAATAGTCCGGCTCAGCCGGTTCCTCCGGATACCGGCTGGAGGCACTACTCTTAGACGCTGCCAGCTCACGCTGTAGCGCCGTGTAGTCAGTGTTCGGGGTGAAGTACTTCATCTCCCGAGCCTGCTTGGTTGCTTTTGCCTTTTGACGGCCGCGCCCCATGGCGTGACCCCCTTTATCGCCTCGATCCGGAGGTGGTCGCTCGGGCGACGAGCGAGGCCCCGGAATGTTTGATCAATTCTGTCGTATATCTAGGGTACATGCTTTCTTCGGGTCCTGTTGCCGCAGCACAAGCACCGAACTTCGCAAAATCCGGTCTGTCACAGCCCGGTCCGGTCGCGATATCCTGCATTGGCGCCTGATAGTTGGCTAAAGTCGGGAGTAAAGGACATTTCCGCAAAGCGCGGGGCAGGTATCAGGAAGGCAATTTTCCCCATGAGCGAACAAGGCAAAAAGCCAGACGACGCCGCCCCGGCGGCCGAACCGGAGGCTGATGCCGTGCCCGTCGCAGAGCCGGAGCTGGAGACGAACCCCGAAGAGTTGAAATTTTCGGAGCCCAAGCTCGACCAGGCCCGGATCGGCAACGATGCCGCGCAAGAAGCCGAGCTTGATGCCGTTGCCGCCGAAACCGAGGCTGCGGCCAAAGAAGCCGAAGCGGCCGGTCAGCAACTCGGCCGCGGCCAAAGCACAGATGTTCCGGCGACTGCGGCAGGCACCGCACCTGCCGGCGCGGCGGCCGGCGATACCGCGGCTGCGTCCGGCGACGAAACCAATGCGGGACTCAGCCTGGAGGCGGCGTTGCCAGAGCCGCAATGGGCTGCGGAGGCCACCGATGACAGACAGTGGGACCGGATCTTCGACGCGGTCCAGGTTTCTGCCGCGGCGGAACACGTAGAGCGCGGCGCCCCTGCCTCCGAGGTGGCAGCCGCCGATGCCGGCCCGCCTGTCCGGACAGAAGGCAAGGCCGAGCCGCAGCCCCGCGCAACCACTCCCCCGCCCGCCGAAGATCCCGGCACCGTACCGCCGTCGCAATGGACTCCGGGACCGCAGAATTCCGACGGTGAGACAGCCCCGAACACGTGGTATTCGGTCGGCCAGCCGCCTTCCGGAAGGAAACCGGCAGCAGCCGCTGGTCCCGCAGACAGGCCCCGAGGCAAAGCCTTGCTGTTCATTGCCCTCGGCATTGTCGCCGCCATTGTGATTATCGTGGTGATCATCATCAGCCTCCTCAACAGGGGCGGCGAACCAACAGGCACCGCCACGAGTTCCTCGCCGGCCGTTGCGGACTCGCCCGGCGCGGACGGGATCATCGCGGAGGACGTTTCCCCATTCGATTTCGAAGAGGGCCAGTGCTTCATCGACTTCGAAGCGGCCACCCAGAATGCCACCGTCGTCAGCTGCGAGACCCCGCATGCTGCCCAGCTCGTCGGCACGTACTTCTATGAGGAGACCGACGAATTCCCGGGCAAGGACCAACTCAACGTACAGGCCGAGGAGTTCTGTTCAGCCATCGAGCTGAACGCCAATGCCGACGAGTACGAGAACCTGCGCAACTCCTATGGCATGCCGTCAGAAGGCACTTGGCAGGAAGGTGACCGCCGCATCGACTGCTTTGTCATCTCCGACGAAGGCAACAACATCTCGGCGTCCCTCATCGGCGAATAAGTACAACGGCGCCGGCGCCGAAGACAACTCCAAAGAAGCAGCAGAGCCTGCCCCATAACCGGGGGCAGGCTCTGCTGCTTTGCGTAGGGCGGGTGCTACTTCGCCCGGACGGTCAGGCCTTCGGCGCCGTCATCGAGAGAGACCTCGGCGACGTCCACCAGAACCGTGTCACCATCCGAGATCTCACCGGAGAGCAATCCGCGGGCCAACCGGTCGCCGATCTCCCGCTGCACCAGGCGGCGCAGTGGACGGGCACCGTACGCCGGATCAAAGCCAGTCAACGCGAGCCACTCACGGGCGGCGTCTGTCACCTCCAGCGTGAGCCGGCGCTCATTGAGCCGGGCCGCGAGCGACTGTACCTGCAGATCCACGATGCGGGACAGCTCTTCGATGCTCAGCGGATCAAACATGATCACGTCATCCAGCCGGTTCAGGAATTCCGGCTTAAAGCTCGCGTTGACCACCTTCATGACTGCTTCGCGCTTCTGCCCATCGTCCAGCATCGGGTCAACCAGGAACTGGGAACCTAGGTTGGAGGTCAGCACCAGGATCACGTTGCGGAAGTCCACCGTGCGGCCTTGCCCGTCGGTGAGCCGTCCGTCGTCGAGCACCTGGAGCAGGATGTCGAACACTTCCGGATGTGCCTTCTCGACCTCGTCCAGCAGCACGACCGAGTACGGCCGGCGGCGAACCGCTTCGGTCAACTGGCCGCCTTCTTCGTAACCGACATAGCCCGGAGGGGCACCCACCAGGCGGGACACGGAATGCTTCTCCGAGTACTCACTCATGTCGATCCGGACCATCGCGCGCTCGTCGTCGAACAGGAAGTCCGCCAGCGCCTTGGCCAACTCGGTCTTACCTACACCCGTGGGCCCAAGGAACAGGAAGGATCCCGTGGGCCGGTCCGGATCGCTGATCCCGGCCCGCGCCCGCCGGACAGCGTCGGACACAGACGCTACCGCCTTGGACTGGCCGATCAGGCGGCCCCCGATGAACTGTTCCATCTGCAGCAGCTTCTGCGACTCCCCCTGCAGCATGCGCCCGGCAGGAATTCCGGTCCACGCCGAAATGACCTCGGCGATGTCGTCGGCACCAACCTCCTCAGACACCATGAGTTCAGGTGCTTCCGTCTGGGTTTCGGCCGCTTGTGCCGCATCCAGATCCTTCTGCAGAGCAGGGATTTCGCCATAGAGGATACGGGAGGCCTCGGCCAGGTCGCCGTCGCGCTGGGCCTTGTCCGCCAGGCTGCGCAGCTCATCGAGTTTGGCCTTCAGATCACCCACCCGGTTCAAGCCGGCCTTCTCCGCTTCCCAGCGGGCATTGAGGGCAGCCAACTGCTCCTTCTTATCAGCCATGTCAGCGCGCAAAGCCTCGAGCCGCTCCTGCGATGCCACATCCGTTTCGTCGGCGAGGGCCAGTTCCTCCATGGTCAGCCGGTCAACGGCACGGCGGAGCTGGTCGATCTCCTCGGGAGCCGAATCGATTTCCATCCGCAGCCGGGAGGCGGCTTCGTCAACGAGATCAATCGCCTTGTCCGGCAGCTGCCGGCCAGCGATGTAGCGGTTGGACAAGGTAGCCGCGGCGACCAAAGCCGAGTCGGCAATGGAAACTTTATGGTGCGCTTCGTAGCGTTCCTTCAGACCGCGCAGAATGCCGATGGTGTCATCCACGCTGGGCTCCCCTACATACACCTGCTGGAAACGGCGCTCCAAGGCAGGATCCTTCTCCACGTTCTCACGGTATTCATCCAGCGTGGTGGCGCCGATCAGCCGCAGCTCACCGCGGGCCAGCATCGGTTTGAGCATGTTGCCCGCATCCATGGATCCTTCGGAGGCGCCGGCGCCGACAACGGTGTGGAGTTCGTCGATAAAGGTAACGATCTGTCCGTCCGAGTTCTTGATTTCCTCCAGCACGGCTTTGAGCCGTTCCTCGAACTCACCGCGGTATTTGGCGCCGGCCACCATGGAGCCGAGGTCGAGGCTGATCAGGGTCTTGCCCCGCAGGGACTCCGGGACATCCCCGGCAACCATGCGCTGCGCCAACCCCTCCACAACAGCGGTCTTGCCGACGCCTGGCTCACCGATCAGTACGGGATTGTTCTTGGTCCGGCGGGAGAGAACCTGGACAACGCGCCGGATCTCGGAGTCGCGCCCGATGACCGGATCCAGCTTGCCGGAGCGTGCGATGGCGGTCAGATCTACACCAAATTTCTCCAGCGCTTGAAAGGTGTTTTCCGGATCCGCACTGTCCACCCTGCGGTCACCGCGCACGCCGGGCAACGCCGCCCGCAGAGCTTCATGTGAAGCGCCGGCGTCCCGCAGGATTTTCCCGGTGGCAGCCGAGTCAGCCGCCAGCCCCAGCAGCAGGTGTTCGGTGGATACGTAGGAGTCACCGAGCTTCTCGGCCTCCTGCTGAGCCACATTGATGACCTGCAGAATGGCGCGCGAGTACTGCGCCTGGGCCACCGAAGACCCGGACGATGCGGGCAGGGCCTTGATGGCCGAACTGGCCTGAACACTGACCGTATTCGGATCAGAACCCGTGGCTTTCAAAAGTGCGACGGCGACACCTTCGCGCTGGTCCATCAGCGCCTTGAGCAGGTGCGCCGGCTCGATCTGGGGGTTACCCGCCGTCGAGGCGTTCATGGCAGCGGAGGAGAGAGCCTCCTGGCTCTTGGTAGTGAATTTGGCGTCCAACACGAGCTCCCTTCCATCGGCTGTTGTGCATGACTTCAACGCAACTAAGTTGAGTGTACTACGCTCAACTTTGGAAGTAAAGTTATCCACACCCTTCCGGCGCCGGCCACTCCTATCGTGGCATCGCAAAACAGGTACGTGAAGAGAACTTGCTGGATAGCGAGTACGGCACCTCGCGTGACGCGACTACGCTGGTGTCATGGCAGCAATTCCGGGATGGCCACGGCAGGCAGGCGATGGAAACAACACTGCAGACTGAGCGCCTGATCCTCAACCGGCCGCGGGGTGAGGACGTAGACGCCATGTTCCGGATCCTCTCCGACCGGCGGACTACCCGGCACAATCCCGGCGACGCGCTGGGCTGGCGCGAAGAAGCAGAGGGCCTGTTCGCGCATTGGGAGGACCAGTGGGACCGTCACGGCGTGGGCTACTTTGCCATCCGGTTGCCTGACCGGACTGACCCGATCGGTTTTGCCGGCGTCAAACATGTTCTGCTCGACGACCGGCCCGTCCTTAATCTGTACTACCGGCTGGATCACCGCTCGTGGGGAAAGGGTTACGGGACGGAAGCAGTCCGCGCCGTCGTCGTGCATATAAACGAACTGTTGGAGTTGCCGCCCATCATGGCCCGGGTCAAGCCTCGCAATATCGCCTCCGCAAAAATTGTTGCGGGTCTGGGTTTCATACGGGCACCCGGCTTGGATTTGTCGGCCGATGACGAGCATGAGGACGTCTATGTGCTGAACTGGGACCGACAACTCTGACCGATAGGAAATCATGCGCATCATTGAATTCGCGTCGTTGAAGGTGGAGCCCTGGCGCAATGGCGGCGGCGTTACGCGTGAGATTGCGCTGGGTGGCACAGCAACGGAACCGGCGTGGCGGCTGAGCATCGCCGACGTCACGGCGGCCGGCGCCTTCTCCGCATTCCCCGGGATGGAGCGTACCTTCACCGTGATCGAGGGGGACGTTGTTGAGCTGACGGTCGACGGCGTTCCACGCAGGCTGGAGCGGTTCCGCCCTTATAGGTTCGACGGCGGCAGCACCACCTCATGTGCGCTTCCCACCGGCGCCTGCCGTGCCCTGAACGTCATGACACGCAAGGATTCCTTCGGTGCCGGCGTCCTCATTGCAGAGTTATCCAAGAAGCAGCCGCTGCCCGTCCAGCCGGACCAGTTTCTTGTGCTGCTGCAGGGACAGGCTCAGGTTCTGGATGGAACCGTTGCTCAGGCCCTGTCGCCCTTCGACACCGTCGCCGGCAGCGCTCCGCAGGATCAAGCAACCACTGGGGTACCGGGCGAGCCGCAAGACGATGTTCCACGCCTGCCCGAAATCAGCGGCCGAGGTTTCGCCGCCCTGGTGTCGGTCTTCACCCTGTAGCGTGGCCAAGCAACCTATCCGCCGTCGTCCGCACTGTTTTCAACTTTTACCGCGGAGACCTCGAATTCGAGCACAATCCGGTCGGACACAAGCACCCCGCCGGAGTCCATCGCGGTGTTCCATTTAACGCCGAAATCCTGACGGTTGATCCGGCGCGTGCCTTCGAAACCGGCGCGCAGTTGCCCGCCCGGGTCCCGTTCGACGCCGACGAACTCGATGGGAATGGAAATCTGCTTGGTCATGCCGCGGATGGTGAGGTCCCCGTTGACGATGAAATTGCGCTCGTCCACCTGGTCGATCTGTGTGCTGACGAAAGTGATCTCCGGGTAATTCGGTGCGTCGAAAAAGTCGTTGGTCCGCAGATGTCCGTCCCGCTGTTCGCTGCGCGTATCAATGCTGGCTACTTTGATGGTGAGCTTGACGGACGAATTGGACGGATTTTCCACATCCGCATGGATGACCCCGTCAAACTCGTTGAACGCACCCCGTACTTTGGTGACCATAGCGTGCCGGGTGGAAAATCCGATTCGGGTATGCGCCGGATCAAACCGCCATTCTCCGGACAAGTCGGCCGTGAGCTCAGACATTGCTGCCTCCTGAATATAGGGCACAGGCACTGCCTCCCCAGGCAGATGGATGTGTCCGGCCCATGAGTAAATAGCCTGAACGGCTATGCAGGTAATTCCAGCACATCCACAGGGAGATTGCACCTGTTTTCCACGATGAATGATGCTTCCGAGGGCACTGCTGCTGCACCCTGCGAAGGCTGGCAAGGTGGCGCTGACCGGGGCTATCTTCCTGACCTCCAGCTCAAATAGACTGTGGTCATGACGGCACTAGAGGCATCTCAGGGCATTGAGAACCTTTCCTCCAGCCAGTGCTGGGAAATGTTCCGCAGTACCGATTTCGGCCGGCTCGCAGTGGTTGTGGAAGGGCATCCGGAGATTTTTCCCATCAACTACGTCGTCGATCATGGCTCCATCGTTTTCCGGACCGCGCGGGGCACGAAACTGGATGGTGCGCTCTCCGACGTCAACGTCGCGTTTGAGACGGACGGCTACAACACGGCAACCAATATGGCCTGGAGCGTGGTCCTCAAGGGCCCCGCCGAGCGCCTGAGCAGCATTGAAGACGTCTTGGCCTCGTCCATGCTGCCCCTGTTTCCCTGGCAGGGCGGCGAGAAGAACAACTTTGTCCGGGTTGTCCCCTCGGACATCACCGGTCGGCGCTTCCGAGTGCAGTCCGTCGCTCGCCGCATTCCCGGGGTTAGCGATGTACGCCGGCTCAACGTCGAATAATCGCTCTAGCGTCCGTACCCCGGGTACTGCCGGTCGTAACCGATGACCGGGTACTGCTTGTCATAGCCGATGAACGGACGGTCCGTGGGCACAATTTCCTTGCCCAGCGGCGTCAGGGATACCGGAATCATTTTCAGGTTGGCGATCGCCATGGGTATGCCGATGATCGTCACCGCCTGCGCGATGGCCGTAGCCACGTGCCCGATGGCGATCCAGATCCCGGCCACCAGGATCCAGATGATGTTGCCGAGCGTCGACATGACATAGGTGCGGCCGCCTTTGTCCACCACCTTCCTGCCGAACGGCCACAGCGCGTACCCCGCAATCCGGAAGGACGCGATGCCGAAGGGAATGGTGATGATCAGCGCGCAGCAAATGATGCCGGCCAGGAAATACCCCGCCGCCAACCAGATGCCGCCCAGCAGCAGCCAGATGATATTCAGTATTGCCCTCATACACCCATTCTGGCCGCTGCGACCAATATGCGCCATCAGGTAAGGCCCTGACCAACCCTCATATGGAGTCGGTCAGGGCCTTGGCCAGCGGGCTCGTTGAGCCCCGGGCAGAACTAGCGGCTGCGGCGGGCGTTGCTGGCCGGCGCCGAGGCGCGGCGGTTACCGCGGCGCGGGGCGGACGACGAGGGCGCCTGACCGACGCCGCGTCCCTCCCCACGTGCGTTGGATGACTGCTGTCCGCCAGCAGACCCTGCCGTACGCTGCCCGGTGGCCCGCTGTCCTGTGGCAGGACGGCGCGAACGGCCGGGCTGAGCTACATCGGCGTCAGCACGACGGCCACCCGGGGCAGCGGTATTGCGCGCTGCGGGTCCGCGGCCGGCACCGTCTGCCGCAGTTGCGCGGCTTGTTCCACCAGCGGATGCACCGGCAGTGCGGCCGCGGCCACCCTGGGACCGGGCAGCGCGCTTGCGCTGGGCATTGGCTCCGGTGGACTTGCCCTGCTTAGGGGCAGCACCACGGTGGGCAGCCTTGGCATCCATTGCCGCACGGCGGGCTACCGGGTCTACCGGGGCCGCGACGTCCCCGACAAGTTTGGCCACCAGCGGAGAGGAAGCGGTCACGGATTCAAAGGCTACGTCAACGCCGGCAGCCTTCATCAGCTTGCCGACTTCGAGCTTCTGGTCCGGGATCACGATGGTGACAACCGTGCCGTCGGTGCCCGCACGAGCGGTACGGCCGGAACGGTGCAGGTAAGCCTTGTGTTCCGTGGGCGGGTCAACATGCACGACGAGTTCGATCTCATCGACATGCACGCCGCGGGCGGCCACATCGGTGGCCACCAGGACGCGGACGTCGCCCGAGGAGAACTCGGCCAGGTTCCGGTCGCGGGCATTCTGCGAAAGGTTTCCGTGCAGATCCACCGCGGGAATGCCTGAATCGGTCAGGGTCTTGGCCAGCTTGCGCGCGTGGTGCTTAGTGCGGGTGAACAGAATACGGCGGCCGGCGCCGGACGCCAGCGCCTTCACGAGCTGCTTCTTCACGGTCTGGTCCGGTGAGACCAGCACATGGTGTTCCATAGTGCTTACGGCGGCCTGCGGATTGTCCACGGAGTGGGTCAGCGGGTTGGACAGGTAGCGCTTGACGAGTTTGTCCACGCCGTTGTCCAAGGTGGCGGAAAACAACATGCGCTGGCCCTGGCTGGGAGTGGTATCGAGCAGACGCTGGACCACGGGAAGGAAGCCCAGGTCCGCCATGTGGTCCGCTTCGTCGAGGACGGTGATTTCCACCGACTCCAGCGTGAGGATCTTCTGCTTCATCAGGTCCTCGAGACGCCCGGGGCAGGCAACCACAATGTCGACGCCGGCGCGCAGCGCCTTTTCCTGCCGCTGCTGCGAGACGCCGCCGTAGATCACCGTGGTGTTCAGGCCCATTTCGCGGGCCAGCGGCTCGATGGTCGCGTTGATCTGCGTAGCCAGCTCGCGGGTGGGAGCGAGCACCAAGCCCAGCGGGCGGCCCGGCTTACGGCGGTAGGCTGCTTCCTGCTCGGCCAGCCGGGAAACCAGCGGCAGGGCAAAGGCGAGCGTCTTTCCGGATCCGGTGCGGCCGCGGCCCAGGACGTCGCGTCCGGCCAGCGTGTCCGGGAGGGTTTCCACCTGGATCGGGAACGGTTCGGTGATGCCGCTGCCGGTCAACGAGGTGACGAGCGGCGAGGGAACTCCGAGCTGCTTAAAAGAGCGCACGGCAGTAGAGGTAGTCATGAGAGTAATCAGGTACTTTCGGTCAGTGTCCCCGGCACCGGCATGGCCCAGGGTTTCGCCGAAGAAAATCATCAGACAGAGTCAACCGCTCGGCTTCTTACCTGTTGGTCAGGACTTCTGGAGAAGCGATGGAACTGCGGGAGAAATGTGAAAGCGTTCATCGACGCAGGGAACGTACACCAATGCACGCTCCAAGTAGGTCAAGTTTACCAGCCCCACGGCATCGTCCCGACCACGGCTATTCTGAAGGAGATGACTCACGAGACCAGTTCTTCCCACACACCTTCTTCCGGCGGCACCGGCAACGCTGACGGCGACACCGAAACCGCGCATGCAGCGGAGCCATTCCTGACCCGTACGGTCAGCTTTGTCCGCCGCGGCAACCGGCTGCAGGGACGCCGGCAGCAGGCCTGGAACGACTATGCGGAAAAGTACGTGATCGACGTTCCCCGGGACAAAACCGACACGTCCGTGCATCCGGACTTCGTCCTCAACGCGGACGCCGCTTTCGAACGCGAAGCACCGCTCGTCGTCGAAATCGGTTCCGGCCTGGGCGAAGCCGTCTGCCATGCCGCCGAGCAGGACCCCGCCCGCAACTTCCTGGCGCTGGAGGTTTACAAGCCCGGCCTGGCGCAAACGCTGCTGCGCGTGGGGCAAAAGGGTTTGCGCAACGTCCGGGTGGTCCAAGCCAACGCGCCGGAGGTGCTCGCCACCATGCTCCCGGCCGGTTCGGTCAGCGAATTGTGGGTCTTTTTCCCGGACCCGTGGCACAAGACGCGCCACCACAAGCGCCGACTCGTGCAGGAAAGCTTTGCCGGTTTGGCGGCGCGCGTGTTGGAACCCGGGGGCTTGTGGCGGCTGGCCACGGACTGGTCTTCCTATGCCATCCAGATGCGCGACGTGGGCGAGGCCTCGGAGGACTTTGACAATGTCCATGCCGGCGAACGTTCAGGCGCGGACAGTCCGCTGACCAAAGTCTGGGAAAGCGGCGTCGAAAAAGTGGTCGGCGGTGCCCCGGTCCGCGAGGGCAAACTGCCGGTCAGCACCGGCAACGCTAGCGAGGGTGAAGGCATGGACGACATCGGCGGCTGGGCGCCACGTTTCGAGGGCCGGGCGCTGACCAGCTTCGAGCAGAAGGCGCATGAGGCAGGCCGGGAGATTTTCGATCTGACGTACCGCCGCAGGCAGCCGTAGCCGCTGGCCGCAGGCCCCGGGCCTTCAGTCCCGCGTGACTACCGAGGCGACCGGGACGGCGGCGTCATTCTTGATCTCGACCCTGACGATCTCTTCAGTTCCGACGTCGGTAGCTGCCGTGAGCCGGGCTCGGCCTGCGGGCGTTGCCTTCCACGTGGCCACCTGGCGGGCCTTGCCCGTGGAGTCGGTGACCCAGAGGGACAATACACCGCTGTCGGGCAGCTGTTCGCCGTCCACAGCCAGCTCGGTGCCCCACCGCTTGTACACCAGGTCCAGATCCACCTGCAGGCCGCGGGAGGAAGCCATCGTATAGCTGTCCATCTCCTGCTCCGGCGCCGTGACCATCGGTCCGACAACCGCACCGATGATCAGCGATGCCGCGGCGACGGCGGCAACCAAGCCAGCCACCCGGCGTCGTGCTTTGCGACGGCGCACCGCCAGTTCGTTCAGCAACCGCTTGGTATTCTGCTGGATTTCTTCAATGGGCGGTTCCGCCAACTCCAGCGCTTCGTCCCGCGGCACGGCGTCAAGCATGCCTGGAAGGCTCTCCAGTTCCGCGGCCTCCTGGCGGCAGACCGGGCAATCGTTGAGATGAGCTTCGAAGGCCCTGGCCTCATCCCGCCGGAGACCACCGAGGATGTAAAGCCCGAGCAGTTCGCGCAACTGCTCATGGTCGGCCTTCATCGCTTGACTCCCATTTCATCGAGCACGGACCGTAGAGCCTTCACACCGTAAAAGGCACGCGACTTGACCGTCCCCAGCGGCACGTGAAGTTCCTCGGCCGCCTCGGCGGCGGTGAGCCGCTGGTAATGCAACGCCAAAATGACGTTCCTGTGGTCCACGCTGAGCCTTGTCAGGGCTTCCTCCATAATCACTTTGAGCAAGAGCCGGTCCACTTGGTCGGCCGTTGCCAACTCTTCTTCCGGCATGTTTGTTTCCTGGGCCCTGCTGCTGCGGCGCCGGTGATTGTCGATAATGACGTGCCGCGCGGTCCGGTACAGGTAACCGCGCATGTTCTCGACCTCCGGGCCCAGTTTCCAGACGCGCAGGATCGTCTCCTGCACTACGTCTTCGGCCTGGTCCGGGTCTGAAGTGGCGGCCAGCACGAACCGCCTAAGTGCCGCCGCATGGTCGCGGTACAACTGCGCGACCGCTTCTTCTTCCATCGACATCGACGTTCCTCCTGACCGGACAGCCCGGGTTCCGGAGCCCTCCGCAATCAGGAAGACGTGCCCAACAACGGAATGGTTCACCGGTAGGGAAGAAGAACATCCCCCAGGCGTTGAACCATTTTCGCCCGGCACTACGTCTTTGCCAATAGCGGCCTGCAACGGGCGGGCCGGGACCGAGCGCAGCCCGGTTGATCGTTAGGAATTCCTCATGAAAATCAAACTCAGTGGTGCTGCTGCCCTTATGACCGCAGCCCTTCTCGGCCTCACAGGATGCGGAGGCGGCGACGAATCAGGCACGGAAGCCCCGCCGCCGGCCGAGGAAACGACCGCCATGCCCGAGACCACCGAATCGGCACCGGGCGGGGCAAGTGCCCCGGCCTCCGGTGAAGCCGGTGCGATGGCTGGTTCCCAGCTCATGACTGCCGAAACCGATCTCGGTGAGATTGTGGTCGATGGCGAGGGAATGACCGTCTACTACTTCACCAAGGACGAAAAGGATTCCGGTGTCAGCAACTGCACCGGCGACTGCCTGGTCGCGTGGCCGCCTGTCCTGACGGAAGGCGATGCCCCGGAAGTTGAAGGCATCACGGCGGAAGTCGGAACTATTGACACCCCTGATGGCAAGAAGCAGGTGACCATTGACGGCATGCCGATCTACTACTGGCAGAATGACAAGGCCCCGGGAGACGTCGACGGCCAGGGCGTCAACGACGTCTGGTATGTAGTGGCCCCGGATGGCGAAATGATCCGCTGAAAGAACGCAGATTAGTCTTGGTTCCCGATTGAAACCAAGACGTGGCAGGGCATGATCGATACAACCGAGGCCCTGCTCCTTCGTCAGACAGGCGGAGGGTCCGACGCGTGGGTGGACGAGGCCAACAGGGCCGGAGTATCCACCCGGGCGGGACTCTCCGCCTGTCTGACGTCCCAGGACATGACTGGTTACAGCGCCATGACTGCAGTGAACGCGCTGCCGGGTGGTTCATTACGGCCGGGCCCCATCTCCACAGGGGCCCTTACACACCTGCCCTGTCCACATGGCTTCGGCGCGGCCTTCGGATCAGGCGTGCCTGCGCCTAGCGTCGACCGTATGAGCACAACCGAAAAGAACCATCTCGCAATTGCGCAGATGCAGGCGGAAGACCGGCCCAGGGAGCGCATGGCCCGGATGGGCATCCGCAGGCTGAGGGACGCGGAGGTGCTGGCGCTGGTCATCGGATCCGGGACGCGGGATGCCAGCAGTCTGGAACTGGCGCAGTCGGTCCTCAAAAGGCTCGGCGGTCCGGCCGGGCTGCAGCTCGCCGACCCCGGGGAACTTCAGGAAGTGCCCGGTGTCGGCGCTGCTCTGGCCGCACGGATCGCCGGCGCCATGGAGTTATCGCGGCGGGCAGCTCTCAGGAGTGCGGGCGCCAGACCACCAAGGCCTGGCTCCGTGGCCGCGGACGCTTCCCGCGGGCCAGAGTAACAACGTCTCCGGCCAGCCCGGCGGCGAATACCCGGCTCGCTTCCGTTCCACTCTGCCGCCGCGTGCTTTCGAGCTCGGCGGTCAGTTCCTGCACCCGGGAGCGCAGCGCGTTCACCTGGTTCTCCAGCTCCAGGATCCGCTTGATGCCCTCAAGCGACACGCCTTCCTGCGACAACCGCTGGACCTCCCGCAGGGTGTCCACGTCGCGTTGCGAATAGCGACGCTGGCGGCCACGCTGCCGGGACGGTGAGACCAGGCCCAGCCTGTCGTACTGGCGCAGGGTTTGCGGATGCATCTCCGCGAGCTCTGCAGCTACGGAGATCACAAAGATAGGCGCGTTGCGGTCAATACCCATTGCTCTCTCCATATCTGTCGGCTAAAGCCTGGCTTTGGCTGCCAGGTTCGCGCGGGGATTCGCATCCCCTGTGGCCGCGGCGAATGCCTTGACGGCTTCTTCCGCTTCCTTGTTCAGGTTTTGTGGAACAACGACGTCGATGGTTACCAGCAGATCCCCGGTCGCCTTGGCCGTCTTCACACCGCGTCCCTTGACCCGCAGGGTCCGTCCCGAAGGCGTGCCGGCCGGCACCTTCACTTTCACCGCTTCGCCGTTCATGGTGGGAACTTCAATCTGCGCCCCCAACGCCGCCTCGTCGAAGGTCACCGGGACATGGATCCGAAGGTTGTCAGCGTCGCGCGTGTAGAAGCTATGCGGCTGGACATTCACGGTCACCATCAGGTCGCCGTTGCCGGCCGGACCGGGCTGGCCTTTGCCGCGGACGCGGACTTTTTGACCGTCCTTAATACCGGCGGGAATACGGACGTCAATGACTTCACCGGAAGGCTCACGCAGCCCGATGGTGGTTCCCTTGATGGAACCGGCAAAGGAAATGCTGGTGGAGGCGGTCCGGTCCGCACCCTTGCGCGGGGGCGCCTGCGGCGGCTGGAACCCGCCCCCGAATCCGCCGCCGAACAGGTCGGCGAACTCGGGCGGAATATTCCCGTTGCCGAATCCGCCGGCGGAACGGCTGCGGGTACCCTGGCCGAACATATTGCCGAAGATGTCCTCAAACCCGCCGCCGCCCGGCGCGCCCGCTCCGCCAGCGGTAAAGCGGGCTCCGCTGCCCATCGCCCGGATGGCGTCGTACTGCTGGCGCTCCTCTGGATCGGAGAGCACCGAATATGCTTCGGAGACGTCCTTGAACATCTTTTCAGCCGTGGCGTCAGAGGAGTTCGTGTCCGGATGGTACTTCCGGGCAAGCTTGCGGTATGCCTTCTTGATGTCGGCATCCGACGCGTCCTTGGAGACACCAAGGATCTTGTAGAAGTCCTTCTCGACCCAATCCTGGCTAGCCATTCAGGCGCCTCCTTTCGTGTAGTTCAAAGTCTATGGTGGCCCGAGAGCCGATGAGAGCCGGGGACGTCCCTACGACGTCCCCGGCCTCGTTCGGAGCTACTCGGCCGGTACAGCCACAATCACCTGGGCAGCACGCAGGACGCGCTCCCCGGATTTGTACCCGGTCCGCAGGATCTGGCTGACCGAATCAACCTGGACATCCGCGCTTTGCTGCTGCATCAGCGCTTCGTGGATATTCGGATCGAACTCCACGTCCGTCTCGGAGATCGGTTCCAGGCCGTAGACCTTCAGGACGTTTTCCAGCTTGGCCGCGATTGCGGCGAAGGGTCCGTCCTCGAGGTCGCCATGCTGGCGTGCGGCATCGATGTCGTCAAGTACCGGAAGCAGTGAGTTGAGAACGCCGATGATGGCCATCTGGCCGGCCACCGCGCGGTCCCGTTCCACCCGCTTGCGGTAATTGACATACTCCGCTTGAAGACGCAGCAGGTCATTCCTCAGCTCTGCTGCTTGTTCCGAGTCCGCGCCCTGGGCTACCGACTCCCCCGCGGGAACGTCGGTGCTGTTCAGGATTGCCTCGGCCTGGGACAGAGCGTCACCCTCAACATCCTCGGTCGCGGGAGCCTCCGCGGCGGCAGCCTCCTCGGCTGCCTCCGCATCGGCAGGTGCTTCCTGGCCACGGACCTTGCCCGTCTCCGGGTCAATCTTACGGTTGTCGCGGAAGCTCACCGGCTCTGACTCGTGCTCGTGCTCGTTACCGTGGTGGGGCATAGTTACTTCTTCTCTTCTTCCTCGTCGACAACCTCGGCGTCGACGATGTCCTCGTCAGCGTTGGCAGAGCCCTGTCCGGCGGTGCCGTCTGCTCCCGGTGCACCCTCGCCGGCTGCGCCGGAGGCCTGGGCCTGCGAGTAGATGGCCTCGCCGAGCTTCGTCTGGGAAGCCTGCAGCTTCTCGAACGCGGACTTCACCTCGTCGTCGTTGTCCTGCTTCTCCAGTGCGGATTTCAGGGCATCAACGTCGGCCTTGACCTCGGTCTTGACCGCTTCGGGCAGCTTGTCGTCATTGTCGGCGAGCAGCTTGTCCACGGAGTAGGCCAGCTGCTCGGCGGAATTGCGGACATCGGCGGCCTCGCGGCGCTTCTTGTCCTCGGCTGCGTGCTCCTCGGCCTCGCGGACCATGCGGTCGATGTCATCCTTGGACAGTGCGGTACCGCCCGTGATGGTCATGGACTGCTCGGCGCCGGTGCCCTTGTCCTTGGCGGAAACGTGCACAATGCCATTGGCGTCGATGTCGAAGGTGACCTCGACCTGGGGCACGCCGCGCGGAGCCGGCGCGATGCCGGTCAGCTCGAAGGTGCCCAGCGGCTTGTTGTCCCGCGTGAACTCGCGCTCGCCCTGGAAGACCTGGATGGCCACCGACGGCTGGTTATCGTCCGCCGTCGTGAAGGTCTCGCTCCGTTTGGTCGGGATCGCGGTGTTGCGCTCGATCAGGTGCGTCATGATGCCGCCCTTGGTCTCGATGCCGAGGGACAGCGGGGTGACATCGATGAGCAGCACGTCCTTGCGCTCACCCTTCAGCACGCCGGCCTGCAGGGCAGCACCCACGGCGACGACCTCGTCCGGGTTTACGCCCTTGTTCGGCTCCTTGCCACCGGCCATTTCCTTGACCAGGTCGACCACGGCGGGCATGCGGGTGGAACCGCCGACCAGAACGATGTGGTCAATGTCGGAAACCTTGATGCCGGCTTCCTTGATGACGTCGTGGAACGGCTTCTTGGTCCGGTCCAGCAGGTCCTTGGTCAGTTCCTGGAACTTGGCACGGCTGAGGTGCTCGTCCAGGTGGACCGGACCCTCCGGGGTCACCGAGAGGTACTGCAGCGAGATATTGGTGGAGGAAGCCGAGGACAGTTCCTTCTTGGCCTGCTCGGCAGCTTCCTTCAGACGCTGCAGGGCAATCTTGTCCTTGGACAGGTCCGCACCCTTGGACTTGGCCTGCTGGAGCAGGAAGTCCACAACGCGCTGGTCCCAGTCGTCGCCGCCGAGGCGGTTGTCACCCGACGTGGAACGGACCTGGATGGTGGAGAAATCATCTTCGTCCTTGCCAACTTCCAGCAGCGAGACGTCGAAGGTACCGCCGCCGAGGTCGAAGACCAAGATGAGTTCATCTTCCTTGCCCTTGTCGAGGCCGTAGGCCAGTGCGGCAGCCGTCGGCTCGTTGACAATACGCAGGACGTTCAGGCCCGCAATTTCGCCGGCTTCCTTGGTGGACTGGCGCTCGGCATCGTTGAAGTATGCCGGAACGGTGATCACAGCGTCGGTGACCTTCTCACCCAGATAGGACTCGGCGTCGTGCTTGAGCTTCTGCAGCACGCGGGCGGAGATTTCCTGTGCGGTGTAGTTCTTGCCGTCGACCTCGACCTTCCAGTCCGTGCCCATGTGGCGCTTGACCGAAGCGATGGTGCGCTCGATGTTGTTGACGGCCTGGCGCTTGGCGATTTCGCCGACGAGGACCTCGCCGGACTTGGAGAATGCCACGACCGACGGGGTGGTGCGGCCACCCTCGGCGTTGGCGATAACGGTGGGCTCGCCACCTTCCAGCACGGAAACCACGGAGTTGGTGGTACCGAGGTCAATACCTACTGCACGAGACATACGCTTGTCCTTTCTTGATGAACCGAAGACCGGCCCGAAATAGTGGTCCCGCCGCCGGCTGGACCCCTGAGGACCGAACCGGCGGAGCCCTGGCATTGCAGGGCCTGAACCATATTGAGCGTTCTGCACTCAAGTTTACTCAGACTCGAAACGATGTCAATTCAACTTGAGCCAAGTCGACTCAAGTTTGACGCAGAGGGTCAAGCCGGCGAGTTCGCGACGAAGACCGCCAGCGCGCGGTTTGCGGCCTGAAACTCAGGCATTGACATCCACCGGATGCACCGCGGATTCAGCGCTCGGCGAAGTCCGAGAGAGCTTGCTCGGCCACCAGATGCGCCGCCCCAGATCGTACGAGAGCGCGGGTACGAGCAGCGAGCGCACCAGCACGGCATCCAGCAGGACCCCGAAGGCCACGATGAAGGCCAGTTGCCCCAGGAACAGGATGGGGATGACGCCCAGCGCGGCGAAAGTGGCTGCCAGGACAATGCCGGCCGAGGTGATGACTCCGCCGGTGGCTCCCAGCCCGCGCAGGATTCCCGGGCGCGTGCCGATTTTCAGGGATTCTTCGCGCACGCGGGTCATGAGGAAAATGTTGTAGTCCACGCCGAGAGCCACCAGGAAGACAAAGCCATAGAGGGGCACGGAAGGATCGGCGCCGGGGAAACGGAAGATATGGTTGAACACCAGCGCAGCGACGCCGAGTGCCGTCAGATAGGACAGGGCAACACTCAGGATCAGCAGCACCGGCGCCACCACGGCGCGCAGGAGCAGCATCAGGATCGCCAGGATGACCAGCAGCACGATGGGCGTGATCTTGAGCAGGTCGGCCTGGGCGGTCATGTTGGTATCCAGTGCGACGGCGCTGACGCCGCCTACCAGCGCGGTTTCATCCACGGCGTCCAGTTCCGCACGGAGATAGGCGACAACGTTCTCCGCGCCTTCCGAATCGGCGGCCTTCTCCAGCGTGGCGTTGATCATAACGCGCCCGTCCAGCTCAAGAACTTCGCCGTCTTCGCTGAAGAAATCGGCTTCAGCCACGCCGTCATGTTCCCGCACGGCGTTGAGCACATCGTGACGCACCGAGCTCTCGGCCACGATCACGGCCGGAGAGCCCGATCCGGCGTCGAAATGGCGGGCCAGCGCCTCCTGCCCGTCCGCCGAATCCGTCTGCACCATCACGAGTTCGGACTGCGGAACGCCGTGCGCCTGCAGCTGCAGGACGCCCAGGGATCCCGCCACGAGGACCAGCAGCGAGACGAGCCAGGTGGCGCGCGGACGTTTGGCAATGAGTCTGGCTACCAGGCGCCAGGTACCACGCAGACCCTCCGCGCCAGCCGGCACCTTTCCGGTTTCCGCACGGTGTGCGTGCTGTCCGGGACGCGGAACAATGGGCCAAAAGGCAGCGCGGCCGAAGATCAGCAGCAGGGCCGGCAGCAGGGAGAGCGCGGCAAGGACGGAGAAAACAATCCCGATGGCGGCGATGGGGCCGAGGCTGCGGTTGGAATTGAGGTCCGAAAACAACAGGCACAGCAGTGCCAGGACCACCGTGGCGCCGGACGCTGCAATCGGCTCCAGCGAGCCCCGGTACGCCGTCTTCATCGCAGCCCACTTGGAGCCCCGCTCCCCCAGCGCTTCGCGGAAACGGGAAACCAACAGGAGCGCATAATCCGTCGCGGCGCCGATCACCAGGATGAACAGGATGCCTTGGCTCTGCCCGCTCAGCTGGATCCAACCCATCAGCGCGAACCAATAAATCACCAGGATGGCGGCACATAGTGCGAAGACGGAAGTCAGCAGGACCAGGAAGGGCAGCAGCAGCGCCCGGTAGACAATCAGGAGAATCACAAAGACCGCCAGCAGCGCCACTCCGAGCAGCAAGCCGTCGATCCCGGCGAAGGCCTCAACCAGATCGGCGATGAATCCTGCCGGTCCGGTGACGTAAGCGGTGGCCTCCGCAGGCAGTTCAGCCTGGAGCACTGTCCGCAGTTCCTCAACCGCATCCCCCGCGTCCCCCGCGATCGGGACGACGAACTCGATCGCTTCGAAATTTTCTGCCGGAATCGGGCCGGCAACCTGGCTCTCCGACCCCGCGGTCACGCCTGCCGCCTCGGCAAGCTTGTCAGCCAGCGGGACATAGCTCCGCAGCTCCTGAGGCTCGATCGCCTCGTCGAACTCAATAACGACGACGGCGGGCACGGCGTCGGAATCGAGGAACTTTTCCTGCCACTCGCCGGCCTCTGTGGACTCAGCGCTTTGCGGCAGGAACCCGGCCTGGTCATTGGTTGAGACGTCCGAAAGCTTGCCGAATGTAGGCCCGCCAGCGCCCGCCGCAGCGAGCCACACGAGGACGATCAACACAGGGAACAAGGTTCTAAGCCAGCGCTTCATGCGTTCCTTTGAGGGGAGAAAAAGCTCTCTCCACTATAAACTATTTCCATGATCGAGATAGTTGATTCTTCCCTATCTCGATCACCAGCGGAGCTTGCGGCCGAGCTTTGATAGAAAGGAGGGCATGGAACTCAACGACCTCCTTGAGGCACTGAACGCGGGACGGACCATCACCGGGGATTCGCCGTTCCATCAGGTGATGCACCAGACCAGCCAGGATGCCCTGCGCATCACCGGTGAACTCAACGGCAGCTACCAGGAGCCGGCACACGTACGGGAACTGTTGGCCCAGCTGACCGGCAAGCCAGTTCACGAATCTGTGACGGTTTTCCCTCCCCTCTACTCCGACTTCGGGAAGAACATCACCCTCGGCGAGCGGATCTTCATCAATTCCGGGTGTAAGTTCCAGGACCAGGGCGGTGTGGCCATCGGGGACGACTGCCTGATCGGGCACAACACGGTGTTTGCCACGCTCAACCACGACCTCGCGCCGAGCCACCGCGCAGACATGCACCCGGCCCCCATTGTCATCGGCCGCAATGTTTGGATCGGCTCCAACGCCACCATTCTGCCGGGCGTCACCATCGGTGATGATGCCGTCGTAGCGGCCGCATCCGTGGTTACGAAAGACGTACCGGCAAAGTCCATTGTTGTGGGCTCGCCTGCACGCGTGGTGCGCTCAGTTCCCGGCTGAACCGCGGGACCGGCGACACCTTGCGCAACAGAACGGGCACGTCGCTGTCTCGAGGAGGCCGATTCAGAGTAGTCTGCCCACTATGAAGGATGAGGTGTACTCCCACGGCCACCACCAGAGCGTTGTCAACGCACACGCAGTCCGCACTGCCGAGGACTGCGCAGCCTACCTGCTGCCCCATCTCAAGCCCGGCCTGAAACTGCTCGACGTCGGCTGCGGCCCGGGCAGTATCACCGCGGACCTGGCCGAGCTGGTGGCCCCGGGCGAGGTCATCGGGCTTGACCGCTCGGATGATGTGCTCACACAGGCTGCCGAGCTGGCGGCGCTGCGGGGGCTGGAGAACGTCACCTTCGTCAGCGGCAACATCTACGACCTTGATTACGACGACGACACGTTCGATGTGGTCCACGCCCATCAAGTCCTCCAGCACCTGACGGATCCGGTTGCCGCCCTGTACGAGATGCGCCGCGTCACCAAACCCGGCGGCCTCGTGGCCGTGCGGGACGCGGACTTCCACGGCATGAGCTGGTTCCCGCAGCTGCCCGAGCTGGATGACTGGATGGACACCTATCAGCAGATCGCGCGCGGCAACCACGCGGAGCCGAACGCCGGCAGGCACCTGATTTCCTGGGCCATGGCCGCCGGGTTCCGCGACATCACGCCGTCCTCGTCCAACTGGCTGTACGCTACGGACGAGCAGCGAGCCTGGCAGGGCAACGTCTGGTCGGAGCGCGTGCTGCATTCGGCCTACGCGGAACAAGCGCTCGATCGCGGCATCACCGACCAGGCAGGTTTGGACCGCATTGCGCAGGGCTGGCGCGAATGGGCGATGGCCGCGGACGGCTGGTTCCTGATTCCCAACGGCGAAATCCTGGCCCGTAAACCGTAAGGGGGCAGCCACGTGGCCGGGCAGTCCTTGCAGCACGAGCATTTCGACGTCGTGATCGTCGGCGGCGGCCACAACGGACTGGTCGCCGCAGCCTACCTGGCCAAGGCAGGCCGGTCCGTGCTGGTCCTTGAGCGCCAGGACCATCTGGGCGGCGCGGCCGTGTCCAAGGAGGTCTTCGCTGGCACCGGTGCCCTCCTCTCGCGCTATTCCTATCTGGTTAGCCTGTTTCCGCGGCAGATCATCCAGGATCTGGGTCTGGACCTGCAGCTGATCCGCCGCCGTTACTCCTCCTACACCCCCGTGCCGGATACGGACCGCGGACTACTGGTGGACAACCAGGACGGTCAGGCCACACGGGAGTCTTTTGAGTCCGTAGGGGCCGCTGTGGATTTTTCCGCTTTCGGCAACTTCTACCGCCGCACCGGGCAGTTGGCACGGACTTTGTGGCCCACGGTGACGCAACCGCTGCGCCGCCGGAGCGAGATCCGGCGGCTCGTTGCGGACAACCAGCTCTGGTCGGATGTCTTTGAACGTCCCATCGGCGAGGTTATCGAACGCACTTTTTCTTCCGACCTGGTACGCGGCACTGTACTGACCGACGCGCTGATCAGCACCTTCGCCGGCGCGCACGACGCGAACCTGCAGCAAAACAAGTGCTTCCTCTACCACGTCATCGGCGGCGGCACCGGCGACTGGGACGTTCCGCGCGGAGGTATGGGTGCGGTCTCCGGAGCCTTGGAGCAAGCGGCGCGTGCCGCCGGGGCGCAGTTCCGCACGTCGTGCGAAGTCACGTCCGTCAGTCCCGAGGCAGTGGTGAGGTACGACGGCGGCGGGCGGACCGGCGTCGTCGTCTCCGGTAACTTTGTGCTCGCCAACGTTGCGCCGGCGGTGCTGCACCGGCTGCTTGGCGAAGAGCCGGACGCTCCGGGCACCGTACCTGAAGGTGCGCAGGCCAAGGTCAACCTGCTGCTGGCCCGGCTGCCAAAGCTGCTCGCCCCGCAGCTTGCACCGGAGGCGGCGTTCGGCGGGACCTTCCACATCAATGAGCTGTATTCGCAGCTCGAGGCTGCCCGCGCGGCGGCCGCCGCAGGTAGCGTCCCCGACCCGCTGCCGGCCGAAATCTACTGCCACACGCTCTCGGATCCGTCCATCCTGCCGGAGCAGCTGCGCGCTTCCGGCGCACACACCCTGACCGTGTTCACTCTGCAGACCCCGCACCGGCTGCTTACCGCGGGGAACAGCAGAATGCGCCAGCAGTTACAGGACGCGGTCCTGGCCTCGCTCAACTCCGTCCTCGCCGAACCGATCGAGGACTGCCTGCTCCGCGACGCCGACGGCCGGCTGTGCATCGAAACCAAGACCACCATGGATCTGGAAGCCACCTTGAACATGCCCGGTGGCAACATCTTCCACGGGCCCTTATCCTGGCCTTTCGCCGAAGACGATGACCCGCTGGAAACCCCTGCCCGCCGCTGGGGCGTGGGCACTGCTCATTCCCGCATTCTGCTCTGTGGTGCCGGCGCCCGCAGGGGCGGCGGCGTCAGCGGGCTCGGCGGCCACAACGCGGCCATGGCCGTACTCGAAGAGGGCTAAGGTCCAGCTACTACCGCAGACACGTTCTTGAACTGGTGAGCGAGGAAATTCCGCTCAGCGGCCTGCATGCGTTGGAAGCAGCACAGCTCGAAAGGCCTCATCGTGACCCGTTCGACCGGATGATCGCGGCACAGGCCATCGTGGAGGGATTCACGGTCATCACCGCGGATACGGCGTTGCACGATTTCGAGCTGCTTTTAGACAGTATGGTGAAGCGGTGCCTGCGGCGCGTAATATCATCTGGTGCAGATTTCCCTGTGGCTGGCGCTGGTAGGCGCCGGCACCGTCATCAGTTTCACCCCGGGCGCGGGTGCCATCAACACCATGAGCAATGCCCTCAACGCAGGCTTCCGCCGTTCCCTGTGGGGCATCCTCGGGCAGCAGGCGGCACTGATCATCCACATCCTCATTGTGGCCCTCGGCGTTGGCCTGCTGGTGGCCAGTTCCCCAACAGCTTTCTACGTCATCAAGTATGCGGGCGCGGCCTACCTCGTCTACCTGGGCATCCGGCAGCTGCTGGCCAAACCCTCGGCCAGCCAGGAACTCATCCAGGCCCAACGAAACGAGCCCGCATGGTCGATGTTCCGGCGCGGCCTGTGGGTCAATCTGCTCAATCCGAAGGCCATCGTGTTCTTTCTGGCCTTCATGCCCGGCTTCATCCGTCCCGAGCAGCCGCTGGCCCCGCAGTACGTTGTCCTGGCCGGCACCATTGTCATCATCGACATCCTGGTCATGTGGTTCTTCTTTGCCGCAGCGGCGCGCTCCTTCCACCGGTTCACCAGAACCGAACGCGGCCAGCGGATGCTCGGTTACGTTTTTGGTGTCCTGTTCATCGGTGTCGGCCTGCTGCTGGCGTTCTTCTAGTTAGACTCTTGGCTATGTACCGGATAATTACTGTCTGCACAGGCAATATCTGCCGCTCCCCTATGGCCCAGTACATCCTGACCAAGGCCTTCGAAGATGCCGGCCTGTCCGACGAGGTGTCCGTCGACTCGGCAGGCACTACCGGGTGGGAGACCGGCCGTCCCATCGATGAACGCGCCGCCGCCCGTCTCAAACAAGCCGACCTGCTCACCGCCGACCATCGTGCCCGGCAATTCGAGCCTGCCTGGTACGCAGACCGGGATCTGATCCTGGCCCTGGACGTGGACCACTATGAACAGCTGCGTGGCGACGCTCCGGACGATGGCGCCCGGAACAAGGTCCGCATGCTCCGCTCCTTTGATCCCAAAGTCGCGGACCACGGTCCCGCCGAACAGGGAATCTACGACCCGTGGTTCGGCGACGAAGCCGACTTCGATGTCAGCTGGAACCTGATCAGTGCAGCGGTGCCGGGCATTGTGGAACATGTCAGGGCGCAGCTTGCCACCCACTGACAAACCGGTCATCATCGCCGTGGACGGACGCTCCGGGGCGGGGAAGACCACTTTGGCGGTGGAACTGGCCGCCCTCCTGCGGGAGCACCACACCGTTTCGCTGTTCCATCTGGAAGACATCTATCCGGGCTGGCACGGCCTGGCCGACGGGCAGCAGCGCTACCTGGAAACGGTGCTGCAGCCGCTTGCCCGCGGCGAGCGCGCAACCTGGACGGCATGGGACTGGGAGCAGAACGACGACGGCGAGCGCCGCTCCACGGAACCTGCCGAGATCGTGGTGGTGGAAGGAGTTGGTGCCGCCCACGCCACCGCTCGCGAATTCACCGATGTCGTTATCTGGATCCAGGCCGAAGCGGTGGACCGCCGGGTCCGGGCTATTGCCCGCGACGGTGCCGGCTACGAGCCGTTCTGGGATGTGTGGGCGGCGCAGGAAGAAGCCTGGCTCGACGGCGACGACGTTCCCCGCGCCGCGGACCTGCTGGTCCACGGGCAAACCGGTGCCACGGTGGCCGCCGGTGTGCTGAAGGCCCTGGCCTCGCTCCCGCAACTGGACGCGCTGCTCTCGGTGGAGCGTTCCCATGGTGTTGCCCCGCAACTGCTGACCGAGCGGATTGATGCCCTGCCCGACGGGGCCGCGCTCTTCCGCGCCCTCTATGCCGCTTCGGACCGCGCGGTCTGGCTGGACAGCTCCAATGCCGGGGCCACTGCAGTGCCGGACCGCAACGAATACAGCATCATGGCCGACGACGCCGGGACCTTCGGCCGCTCTGCCGAACATCGCTCGGGCATCACTTCGGTTGCCGACGGGGCTGTCACCACCCGCATCCGCTCGCCCTTCTTCCGCTGGCTGGATGGAGTGTGGGGCACTCCCGCTGTTACCGGCCCGGTGGAGGTTCCCGGCGGATTCGCCTTGGGCTGGCTGGGGTACATGGGCTATGAGCTCAAGCGCGAGTGCGGTGGCAGCGACGTAGCGGCCGCCACTCCCGATGCGGCCTTGATCTTTGCCGGCCGCGGCATCGTGCTTGACCACGCCCGCCGGTGCACCTATCTTCTGGCCTTGGCCAGCGACGCATCCAGAGACGAAGTCCGTGAGTGGTTGGTCCGGACCCGGACCGCCATCGAATCGGTGGCGGAGGCTGGCCCCGAAGCCGCTGGCTCTGTTCAGGCGGCATCCGGTGGCCCGGCCTTCAAAGTGCGGGACAACAAGGACCAGTACCTGCTCAAGGTCCGCCAGGCGCAGGCGGAAATCCACGACGGCAACTCCTACGAAATCTGCCTGACCACGGAGCTGTCCGCCACCGCTGCCGCAGGGACGGATCCGCTGGAAACATACCTGTCCCTGCGCCGTCGTAATCCCGCGCCGTTCGCCAACTACCTGCGCTTCGGCAGTTTGACCGTCGCAAGTACCTCGCCGGAGAGGTTCATGAGTTTGGCCGCCGATGGTGCCCTGCGCGCCGAACCGATCAAGGGTACCCGGCGTCGAGTCGCGGATCCGGCGGCGGACGCGGCTCTGAAGGCCGAGCTGGCAACCAGCATCAAGGACCGTGCCGAAAACATCATGATCGTGGACCTGCTGCGCAATGACCTAAGCCATTTTGCTGTGCCCGGTTCGCTGCGGGTCAGCCGCTTATGCGCGATCGAAAGCTACGCCACGGTGCATCAGATGGTTTCAACGATTGATGCGAGCCTGCGTCCGGACGCGTCCCGTGCAGAGGCCATTGCTGCGGCCTTCCCCGCTGGTTCAATGACCGGAGCCCCGAAAATCAGCACGATGGACATCCTGGACCGGTTGGAGTCCGGCGCACGCGGCGTCTATTCGGGGGCGGTGGGTTACTTCTCGCTCAACGGTGCCGCTGACCTGTCCGTGGTGATCCGGACCCTGGTCCGGCAGGGAGACCAGCTGACGCTGGGCGTCGGCGGTGCCATCACTGCCGATTCCGATCCGGAAGCCGAATGGGACGAGGTCCGGGCCAAGGCCTTCGGCGTGCTCTCGGCACTCGGCAGCATTTTTCCCGACTAAAGCCGGCACACCGCTCCGCCGCTCCAGTCGTCCGTTCCCTGCTGCAGGTAAAAACCTGCTGCAGGGCTGTTTTTTGGACAGGGGTGCGTGGTAGACCGGAAATCGAAAGATTTGGACGGACGTCCAAAAGATTCGAGGTCACTGCTATGACAACCCACCATGCCAAAACGGCCAAGGGCACCCGGACCCGGGACCGGATGCTGGAGTCCGCCGTCGTTTTGATCCCGCAGCTGGGCTGGTCCGCGGTCACGGCCCGGACTCTCGCCGGGCACGCCGGCGTGCGGCCGGGCATTATCCACTACCATTTCGATTCCCTGGAAGCCCTGCTCGCCGAAGCGGCCGTGGGCGCCGTTCGTGAGGCGCTTGAATATCCGAGCCGCCAACTGGAGTCCGGCATCGGTCTTGACGAAGGGCTGTGCATGTTCCTCGCCGCGCTGGACGAGTTCGCGCCGGACGAACCCGTCAATCTGCTGTTCGTCGAAACATTCCTGGCGGCAGCGCGCGGCGGGGTGCTGCGGGGCGAACTGGCGCACGTGCTCCTGGATTTCCGCACCCGCACGGCCCGCTGGCTGGAGCGAGTGGGTTTCGACGGCGATGCCGACGCAACGGCCGCCGTTCTGGCCGCTGCGGTCGATGGGCTGATGCTGCACCGGGCGCTTGACCCCGGGCTCACTGCCGGCGTCGCGTTCCCGGTACTGCGCAGGACCTTGGGCCCCACTGCCGCAAAAGAAGGAACTACACGATGAAAGCCATTATCTGCGGTGCCGGTATCACCGGTTTGTCCGCCGCCAATTTCCTCAGCGCCAAAGGCTGGGATGTCACCCTCGTGGAACGGTCGGCCGGGCCGCGGCCAGAAGGCTACATGATCGATTTCTTCGGCTCCGGCTGGCAGGCGGCAACCCACATGGGCGTTATCGGCAGAACCCGTGAACTGGGATACGACGTCAACCGGATCGACTACGTGGACGCCCGCGGCCGAAGCACGGCCCATCTGGGCTATGAGAGCTTTACCAAGGTGGTCGGCGACCGGCTGCGCAGCATACTGCGCCCCGAGCTGGAACAGGCCATCCGCGAAGTGCTGCCGGACTCGGTGGAACTGCTCTATTCCACCACGATCAGCTCGATCCATGACCCGTCCGCCGCAGCGGCCGTGTCCGGCGGGAAGGTGGACGTGGAACTCTCGGACGGCCGGCGACTCACCGCCGACCTGCTGATCGGGGCCGATGGGATCCACTCGGACATCCGCGGCATGGTCTTCGGGCCCGAGTCCGACTACTTCAAATTCCTGGGGTTCCACGTCGGCGCATATTCCTTCCGCGACAACCGGGTAAAGGACATTCTGGCCAACCGGTACGTCAGTACGGACACCTGCAGCCAGGCCATGTTCTTCTACCGGCTGCGGGACGGCAGTATTTCGGCGCTGGGCGTCCACCGCACCGACAAGCAGCAGCGCCCGTGCGATATCCAGCAGGAAGTCCGCGAGCGCTACCGGTTCCTGGGCTGGCTGTGTCCGCTGGCGTTGGAGCATTGTCCCGAATCCTTCTACTACGACCAGGTGGCGCAGATCCGGATGCCCCGCTGGCACCGCGGCAGGGTAGTCCTGCTGGGAGATGCCGCCGCGGCAGTCTCGCTGCTGGCCGGCCAGGGCGCGTCGCTGGGCATGGCCGGCGCCTACGTGCTCGCCGACGAACTGGCCAAACATGATCAGGTGCCGGATGCCCTCGCCGCCTTCGAGGCACGGTGGCGCCCGCACGTCGCCGAGCAGCAGAAGGCCGGGGTGTCCGCCGCCAAGTGGTTCGTTCCAGCAGACCGCCGCGCCCTGCTGATGCGGCGGCTCTCGATGCGGCTGATCAAGGTACCGGGCGTCAGCAGGCTGGTCAGCGGCGCCGTCGTCGGTAAAATCGGGGCCGCGATCTGAGCATCCCGCCGGGCTCCGGTGGTGCCGGACCTACTGAAGGGTCGCCGTCAGACGGGCCACGTTGTCGACGTAGCGCTCCCACCGGGTGCGCTGGCCCCACTCGTCCAGGGTGATCTCCCGGGAAACCTCGCGGTAGCTTTGCTGGATTTCGCGCATCTTGCCGACGATGTCGCCGCCGAGATGCATGACCGACACTTCCAGGTTCAACGAGAAGGAGCGCATGTCCATATTGCTGGAACCCAGGACGCCGACCTCGTCGTCCACGGTGAAGTGCTTCGCGTGCAGCACCAGCGGCTTCGGATACAGGTAGATGCGCACACCGGCTTCCAGCAGAGCCTGGTAATAGGAACGCTGGGCATGGTGGACCAGGAACTGATCCCCCTGTTCCGAGACGAAAAGTTCGACGTCGACACCGCGCTGCGCCGCCGTCGTAATCGCATAGAGCAGCGAATCATCCGGCACGAAGTACGGGCTGCAGATGGACAGCCGCTCCACTGCCGCGTAGATCAAGGTGTTGAACAAGCGCAGGTTGTTCTCCGTGGCGAAGCCCGGGCCGCTGGGAACCACCTGGCACGTCGTGGGGCCCGGCTCGCGGACCGGTGCCGGCGTGAACAGCTCGCTGCCGAGGGTGTCGTCCGTTTCGCTGGACCAGTCGGTAGCGAACACCACGTTGAGCGCGGTGACGATGGGACCTTCATAGCGGGCCATCAGCTCCACCCACTGCCGGCCGGTGCGCTCGCTGGAGGCGCGGTGGTAGCCAGGCTCGATCAGGTTCTGCGACCCGGTGAAGGCCACCCGTCCGTCCACTACGAGGATTTTGCGGTGGTTGCGCAGATCGATACGGCGCCATTGGCCCCGCACGGGCAGCAGCGGGAGCATGCGTTGCCACTCGATCCCGCTGCCCTGCAGCCAGCGTCGGAACTTCCGGTAGCCCTTGATCCGCATGGTGCCGAGATGGTCGAAGAGCAGTCGGACCCGGACACCGCGGGCCGCGGCCTCCTGCAGGGCCACGAAGAGCTCGTCGGTGACCTCGTCCTTGGCCATGATGTAGAACTGGATGTTGACGAATTCCTCCGCCTTGCGGACGGCGGCGGACATCGCGGCGATGGACCCCTCGTAGTCCGGATAGAGCTCCACGTGGTTGCTGTCCACCATCGGGAAAGAGCCGAGCGAGCGGTTCAGTTCGGCGGCCGAATGGACCCAGGCGGGTGCTTCGCGTTCGCTGCGCGGTTCTTCCATGTCCTGCGTAGCAGCCCAGACTTTCCGGTTGATCTCGGTCTGTTTGGCGATCCTGCGGTCCGAAAGCCGGAAACTGCCGAACATGAAGAACAGGGCCAGGCCGACCAGCGGAATGAAGAAGATGGCCAGCAGCCAAGCCATGGCGGTGGTGGGGCGGCGGTTGCCCGGCACAATGCCCAGCGCAGCGATCCGGATTCCCATGTCCAGTATCGAAGCCACCACGACAACCCAGTCCGGGAACGTGCCCAGACCCGCAAGCGACCACAACACGGCAGCGAACTCCTCCCTTTCCCGCCGGTCCACGGCGCTGTCCTTGTACAGCCTAATGTGCCCGCGCGGCAATCTATGCTGATCCCATGACAGTTTTGGTGTTTCTCGACCCTGCCCTGGAGAACGGGCGCATCGCCGACGCCACAAAGCCGCAGCTGATGGCGACCGATCTGGGCGCCACCCGCGGCGACGGCATTTTCGAATCCCTCCTGGCGGTGGACGGTATTCCCCGCAAGGTGCAGGCGCACCTGGACCGGCTCGCGTCCTCGGCCCGCATCATGGACCTGGACATCCCGCCGGCCGATGCCTGGGAGCGGGCCATCGCCACCGCCGTCGCCGAACATGCTCCCGTCGAAGAACTGGTGCTCAAACTGCTGGTCACGCGCGGCGAGGAGGGCGCGGGCCGCCCCACCGCGTGGGTGCAGGCCTCACTTCCCGGCTCCACCGGCAGGGACCAGCGGCAGGAGGGCCTCGACGTGCTGCTGCTGGACCGCGGCTACGACAGCAACATCGCCGAGCGCGCACCGTGGCTGCTGCTGGGCGCCAAGACCCTCTCCTACGCCGTGAACATGGCCGCCCTGCGCTACGCCAAGGCCAACGGCGCGGACGATGTCATCTTCACCTCCACCGACGGCCTGGTGCTGGAGGGCCCCACCTCTACCGTGCTGATGGCGACCGTGCGCGACGGCGTCCGGAAGCTCACCACGCCGCTGCTCGAAAACGGCATCCTGCCCGGCACCTCCCAGGGCGCCCTGTTCAACGCGGCCGCGGATGCCGGCTGGCAGTTGGGCTATGGGCCGCTGGAACCGCACCATCTGCTGGCGGCCGACGCGGTGTGGCTGGTCTCCAGCATCCGGCTGCTGGCACCGGTCAAGTCCATCGACGGCCAGGCCATCCCGGTGTCGCACGAGATGACGGAGGAACTGACGGCGCTGCTGGCCAAGGGCAGCCGGGACTAGGCCAAACGTTTCCGCGGCGGCGAGGGCTGCGGCCTTCCGTCGTCGTAAACCTACGTAACGGTTACCAATGATGACGACGGCGGCGCCCCGGCTTGGGTGCCGGGGACGGCGCCGTGCTACTTTCTTGAGCAGAGTAACGAGGTCCAGCGTCAAGCCCTGACTGTGCTGGCCGGCAACCCTCTTCACGGCGGGGTGCCTCAGGTGACTACTCGGCAGTGTTCATTTGGTTCATTTGCAAGCGTGATCAGGAGTACCCCATGCCCCCGTTGGAACAACCCGTCCAGTCCCCCGTTGACAATGCGGCGGGCAGCCCCCTGCCCTACCGGTTGCTGACCGGGCCGGACGACAGGTCCTTCTGCGCCCGGGTCAGCGCGGCGTTGGCGGAGGGCTACGAACTCTACGGCAACCCCTCGATTGCCTTCGACGGCGAACGCGTCATCGCCGCCCAGGCCGTGGTGCTGAAGGGACAGAGCGCATGAGCTACGCCGGAGACCTCACCGTGGAAGAAGCCGTGGAGAAGCTGCGCGGCGGTGCCGTCCTCGTGGACGTCCGCACCGAGACCGAATGGCAGCAGGTGGGCGTGCCCGTGACGAACGACGACGGCGCTCCCGCGCGCTTCATCGAGTGGAACCGGATTGACGGCAGCCGCAATGCCGGGTTCCTCAACGAACTGCAATCGCTGCGCGGCAAGGAGCTGCTCCTGATCTGCCGTTCGGGGCGGCGCTCCATCGATGCCGCTATCAGCGCCACCGCCGCCGGGCATACCGCGTACAACGTGCTGGGCGGCTTCGAGGCCGCCGGCGGCTGGCAGCAGAGCGATCTGCCTTGGAAGCGGGGCTAGCCGGTGGCGCCCCCGCAGTCTGCCGGCCCGGGGCCGGACCTGGCGGAACTGCTCGCCGGCTGGGACCCGCAGACGCGGGCAGTCCGCGGCGGTCTTGACCGCACGGGCTTCCAGGAAACCTCAGAGGCCTTGTTCCTGACGTCCGGCTACGTTTTCGATTCCGCCGAGGCAGCCGAAGCCTCTTTCAACGGCGAGGTGGATCGCTTCGTCTATTCCCGCTACGGCAACCCCACGGTCGCCGCCTTCCAGGAACGGCTCCGGCTGCTCGAGGGAGCCGAGGCCTGCTTCGCCACGGCCAGCGGCATGAGCGCCGTCTTCACCGCCCTGGGCGCCCTGCTCGCCGCCGGCGACCGGGTGGTGGCCGCGCGGAGCCTGTTCGGTTCCTGCTTCGTCATTCTCAACGAGATCCTGCCGCGCTGGGGCGTGGAGACGGTCTTCGTGGACGGGCATGACCTCGCCCAGTGGGAGCAGGCCCTCGCCACCCCTGCCGCTGCGGTCTTCTTCGAGTCGCCGTCCAACCCGCTGCAGGAGCTGGTGGACATCCGTGCGGTGGTGGACCTGGCGCACGCCGCCGGGGCGCAGGTGGTGGTGGACAATGTATTCGCCACCCCGCTGCTGCAGCAGGCAACGGAACTCGGTGCCGACGTCGTTGTTTATTCGGGTACCAAACACATGGACGGGCAGGGCCGCGTTCTTGGCGGCGCCGTGCTGGGCCGCGCGGATTTCATTAACGGCCCGGTCAAGCAGCTGATGCGCCACACCGGTCCCGCGCTGAGCCCGTTCAACGCCTGGACGCTGCTCAAGGGGCTGGAGACGATGTCCCTGCGCGTAAACTATTCCACCGCATCCGCCCTGGAGATCGCCCGCTGGCTGCAGACACAGCCGGCGGTGCGGCGCGTGGTCTACCCGTTCCTCGAATCGCATCCGCAGTACGAACTGGCGCGCCGCCAGATGAGCGGCGGCGGAACCGTGGTCACGTTTGAACTTGAGCCGGGTGCTGCGAACGGTTCGGATGCCAAGGCAGCCGCGTTCCGGCTGCTGAACTCGCTGACCACCGTGGATATCTCGAACAACCTCGGTGACGCCAAGTCCCTGATCACCCATCCGGCCACCACCACGCACCGCGCGATGGGACCGGACGGACGGGCCGCGATCGGGCTCGGCGACGGTTTTGTCCGGCTGTCCGTGGGGCTGGAAGCCACCGAGGACCTGCTCAAGGACCTGGACCGGGCACTGGCTGGCCCGTAGATCCAGGGAGTCGACGAAGGCCCGCACCTTGTTGCGCCCAGCCGCAATCGAGGAGACAGCTGCGGCCCTTCCCAGAGCTGAAAAGGGCCGCAGCTGACCAGTGGATCGCGGAGGAGCCCGGGTTAGCCGAAGATGAAGTTCCAGGTCCCGGCGGAGACGGCGGCGGTAACAGCCGCCGCCGAGACCAGGGCACCGCCCAGGAAGACCCAAATATCCACCCTGCTGAACGTCGATTCCCGCGCCCAGGTGCGCTGTGCCCCGCCGAAACCGCGGGCCTCCATCGCCACCGCCAGGCGGGTGGCGCGCCGGATCGCCTGGACAATGAGACCGAAGGCCTGGCCGAGGAACGCCGCGAATTTGGCCAGCGGTTTGTTCTCGGCGCCGACTCCGCGGGCACGGCGGGCCAGTCCCAGGGTCCGCCATTCCTCGACCAGCAGGCCCACCAGCCGGAGGCCGGCCAGGGCCCCGAGCACAAACCGGTACGGCAGCTTCAGCTTCTGCGCCAGCGCATCGGCCAGATCCGTGGGGTCGGTGGTCAGCAGCAGGAAGATTCCGGGCAGTGCCACCGCCAGGGACCGCAGCCCGATGGCGACGCCGGAGTTGATGGAATCCTCGGTGAACAGCAGCGGGCCCGCTTCGAAGACCACCGCACCGGTTTTCTCCGCCAGCAGCGCCGTTCCGTAGGCGCCGACCGCGGCCGCCACCACCAGCGGCCAGCCGCGCCTGAACAACGCCCAGGCGCTGATGCCCAGCACGGGCAGCAGCAGCAGTTCCGCAGCCAGCACCACGCCGGCGCTCACCCAGTCCACGCTGAGCATCACCACCACGGTGACCATGGCAACGGCGGCAAGCTTCGAGAGCGGATTGGCGCGGGTGAAGGGCGAGGCAGTCAGCCGCGGGGTCATGATGTCCAGGCTCATGCCGCCCTCCCGCTCGCGGCCCGCGCCTGCAGCTGCGCCGTTCCCTCGGCCACGCGCAGGACGTTGCCGCCGAGCGCAGCGGTGAAGTCGCCGTCGTGGGTCACGGACACCACGGCGTGGCCTTCGGCGATCAGGCCGCCGAGCAGCGAGACCAGCTCGGCCCAGGTGTTCGCGTCCTGCCCGAACGTCGGTTCGTCCAGCACCAGGATGTCAGGGCTGGTGGCCAGCATGGTCGCCACGGACAGCCTGCGCTTCTCCCCGCCGGAAAGGGTAAAGGGATTGGCCTGCAGGAGTTTGGTCAGCCGCAGCCGCTCCGCAATGGCATCAACGCGGCGTCGCACCTCGTCCTCCGGAAGCCGGGCGACCCGCCGGGGACCGAATTCGAGTTCGTCGATCACCCGGTGGGTCAGGAACTGGTGTTCGGGTTCCTGGAAGACGGTGCCGATCCGGGTGACCAGCTCGGCGGATTTCCACTTGTGCACGGTGCCGGCCGCGCCCCGCTGGAGCTCCGGCGCGGCCTCAAGCCTGCCGCCCGCGGGGGTCAGCAGCCCGGCCAGGGTCAGCGCCAAGGTCGACTTACCGGCGCCGTTGGGGCCGGTAATACTCAACGCCTCGCCCGCCGCCAGTTCCAGCGAGACCTTATTGACTACCGGCCCGGCCCGCCGGGTCCGGGCAATGGACAGCTCCGCCGCCCGGAGCAGGCCCGTACCCTGCGTGTTGTGGCCGCCGCCGCTGCCGTGGCCACCGCCGGTGGCCCCGGGCGTGTGCAGTTGAGGAGTGTAACCGGGAACCCAGACACCGGCTTCGATCAGGCGTTCCCTGGTACTTGCGGCATTGAGCACCTCCGTCGGCGGACCGTCGGCGAGAACTCCGCCGCCGGCAGCCAGTACGATGACCCGGTCCACCACGTCCGCCCAGACGGCCACGCGGTGTTCCACCACAATCAGGGTGGCGCCGGTGCGCTCAAGCACTCCGACCACCGCGTCCCGGACCTCCAGCACCCCGTCCGGATCCAGGTTTGCCGTGGGCTCGTCCAGCAACAGGACACCGGGCCGCATGGCCAGGACCGATGCCAGCGCAAGCCGCTGTTTCTGCCCGCCGGAGAGCGCCGTAGTGGCATGGCCCAGCGGGACCTCGAGGCCCACATCGGCGAGGCTTTCGCGCACGCGCGCCCAGATTTCGTCCCGAGGCAGGGCCATGTTCTCTGCGCCGAAGGCGACTTCGTCCCCCACGCGCGCCATGACCACCTGGGACTCCGGGTCCTGGAGCACTAGTCCCGTCCGGCCGCGGGACTGGACGGGGTGCCTGCCGTCGACGGTCAGGCGGCCCGCTTCGTCGCCTTCGCCGTCGTCGCCCAGTACCCCTGCAATGGCATGCAGCAGCGTGGATTTGCCGGCACCGGAGGCACCGAGCAGCAGCACGCGCTCCCCCGGTTCGATCCCGAAGCTCACGTCGCTGACCGCCGGATCCTTGCGGCCGGCATGGCGCCAGCCGTATCCCTCTGCGGTGACAGCGGCCGGGCGGCCGCGCTCCGCCGTCGTACTTTGAGTGTTTACCATGGCCTATACGTCAGCCGTCCGGCCGGCGGCAAAGGATGAGAGCGCGCCCGTCTTGGCCAGTCCCCTCATCGCCAGCCAGGGCAGCAGTCCGGCGATGACCACGCCGGAAATGGCGGCGAACAGCGTGTACCAGAGCTTCCAGTCGGTTGCCCATTCCACGTTCCACATAAAGTTCTCACCGATGGCCAGCGCCAGGCCGGCGCCCAGCCCGGCCAGCAGCGACACGCCGAGGTTGAACTTTTTGTAGAGGAAGAGCAGGAAGACCAGTTCCGCCCCCACGCCCTGGATCAGGCCGGACAGAAGCACCGTGAGGCCGAACTGCGTGCCCAGCAGGCTCGACACCGCGGCCGCGAGGACCTCGCAGTAGATCGCCGCGCCGGGCTTGCGGATGAGCAGCCCGCCCAGGACCCCGGCCGTGAGCCAGCCGCCGGCGTAGAGCCCGCCGGCCGGCGGGAAGGCCGCGGTCAGCACCGCAATGCCGGAATAGCCGGCGGACCAGGCCCAGAAGATGACCCCGATGGCCACGCCGATCACGGACGCGACCACAATATCGACAACGCGCCAGGTGTAACGGGGTTTGCGCGCAGATGCGTGCGCGGAAGGTGTAACGGTGTTCATGGAAAATCCTCCTGGGGTTCAGGAGGGGAGGGCAACCCGGCCTTTCCGGGCACACCCTGAGATCTCGACTCCCTTCGCCGGTACTAACCGGAGCAGGTTCGAGGGTCTGCGGCTGTCCGCACTCTCAGCGTCCCGACCCGGTACGGCTGCTTGCCGTGGTTACCGTGACGGACGCTCCCCTGTCGTCATGTGTGCTTTTTCAAGCGTCTTCCAGTGTACTACTGACGACGGCGGGTGGCAGCCGACCCGGAAAACGCTAGGCTGGGTGGCAGATGACGTTCTCCAACGAAGGGCAGTGGCAAATGAGTACGGTTTTGAAACTTCTGGGTACGTTGGTGAGCATTGCGGCTGGCCTGGCCGGCGCCAAGCTCATCGACATCCTGTGGAAGGCCGTTACCGGGGAGGACTCCCCTAAGCATGACGACGACATGGAAAACAGCCTGCGCGCCACCCTCGCTTTTGCCGCGATTTCCGGTACGGTCAGCGCCATCATCCGCGTGCTGTCCCAGCGCGGAACCATGCAGGCAGTCAACCGCTTCAACCGGACCCGGGACATGGTCTAGCCCCTGGGCAAGTTTCAGGATTCGCGGCGGCGTTTGGCGGAAGCCTTCGCCGCCGCTTCCTTTGGCTCCTTGCTACGCAGCGCGCCCTTCAGCTTTCCTACAGGCTTTTCCTCAATGTTCCCGCCGACGTCCAGTTCTGCCGCCAACTCGGGATCGGCAGCCAGGGCCGCCTCTTCCGCGGCATCCGCCTTCCGGCGTTCGGCTTCTTCCGCCGCGGCTTTCTGGACCACGGCATCCAGGTCGTCCACGCTCAGTGTTTCCCGGTGCAGGTGCTTGGTGCGGTAGCCGGCACGGCCTACCATATGCGCCGAGACCGGAACCGTCAGCAGCTGGAACAGCCAGGCGATAATCAGCACCGGTACCGCTGCCCAGCTGCGGAGCTGGAGGGCCAGACCGATCAGCAGCAGCAGCAGCCCGAAAACCTGGGGCTTGGTGCCTGCGTGCATCCGCGAGAGCAGGTCCGGAAACCGGAGCAGCCCGATAGCGGCGGCCAGGGACATCAGCGCCCCGAGGACCAGGCAGAGTCCGGCAACAATTTCCAGCACAAGATCAGTGTTCATGGGTCCGCCTATCGATGACGAAGCGGGCTACCGTGACCGAACCGATGAAGCCAATCAGGGAAATGATGATCACCAAGGTCAGATTGGCCTGATGCTTCCGGACGGCCATGTCCGCTATCAAGCCCGCGCAGACGATGGCCAGCAAAACGTCGATAGCGATCACACGGTCCAGGATCGAGGGACCTTTGACAATCCGGGAGATCGCGACGGCGGCGGAGAAGGCCAGGACGACAGTGACGATCACCAGCACAACTTCCATGAATGGACTGTTCAACTGGTTCCTCCGTTCCGTCGGTTTGCTGCCTCCGCTTTGACCATCGCGACTTCCTCTTTACTGCCGATGGCCCGGATCAGCCCGGCCTCGATCCTGCGGACCTGTTCGCGGAACCGGTCCGCCTTGTCCGGGTCCGGAATGTCCAGCACGTGCAGGTACAGCGTCGACGTGGACCGGTCCACGTCCACCACGAGGCTCCCGGGAATCAGCGAAATTGTATGGCCGGTGGCGGTGACCAGCAGGTCCGAATGGCTGCGCAGTTGGACGGCCACCACCCCGTTCATCGTGCGCGGGCCACGGGTGAGAGCAATCCAGAAGACCTCGAAGCTGGCCTTGGCCACGTTCACCAGGAACGATGCCACGAACAGGGCCGCCGCCCACAGATTCAGCCGTCCGGCCAGTTCTACCGGCGGCAGGTAGAAGATATTGACGACGGCGAGGGCGATGAGCAGTCCGAAAATCAGGTTGCCGGCGCTGAAGTCCTGCCAGAGGGCTCCCCAGAGGATGACCAGCCAGACCAGCAGCGGTATTTCGACGAGCAGCGGAATCCGGGAACGCGTCATTGCTCAACCCCCTGCGCCGCGCCGGGGCCAAGAACGGCCTCGATGTAGGGGGTGCGCTCAAGCATGGCCCGGGCGCCCTGGTCGCTCAGCTGGAACAGCGGGCCGGCGAAGACGGTCAGTGCCACCCCGAGTGCCACCAGGCCCATGGTGGCCCCGACCATGCTCTTGGGCAGCAGGTGGATGGTCCCCCTGCCGGAGAACCGGCCGGTGGGCTTGTCCGTCACGTACTTGGAAGTGCGCAGCGTGGAACCGTCCGGCTTGCTGGCCAGCAGCACGGGGTCCGGGTGCTCGGCGTCCTCCGGAGTCCGCCAGAAGGCCCTGTTCCAGACGCGGGCCATGGCCATCAGGGTCAGCAGGGAGGTGACGACGCTGCCGATGACCAGCGTGTACGACACCGGGGTGGCCAGATCGACGCCGCCCTGCAGCAGGCCGAGCTTGCCCAGGAATCCGGAGAAGGGCGGGATGCCCGCCAGGTTCATGGCTGGCACAAAGTACAGGATCGCCAGCAGCGGCGAGAGTTTCGCCATCCCGCCCAGCCGGTCCATGTTGGAGGTGCCGCCGCGGCGTTCGATCAGACCCGCCACCAGGAACAGGCTGGTCTGGACGGTAATGTGGTGGGCCACGTAGTACATCGTCGATCCCAGACCCACCACGGAACTCATCGCCAGGCCGAAAACCATGTAGCCGATGTGGCTGACCAGCGTGAATGAGAGCATACGTTTGATGTCGATCTGGGCCAGTGCACCGAGGATGCCGACCACCATGGTCAGCAGCGCAACGATCATCAGGAAGGTGTTGATGCGGTCCCCCGGGAAGAGCAGCGTCTCGGTGCGGATCAGGGCGTAGACACCCACCTTGGTCAGCAGGCCGGCGAACACTGCGGTGACCGGGGCGGGCGCCGTGGGATAGGAGTCGGGCAGCCAGAATGACAGCGGGAACACTGCGGCCTTGATGCCGAACGCGACCACTAGCATCAGGTGCAGAATCATTTGCGTGGAATCATCCAGTTCGCCCAGCTTCACGGCCAGGTCGGCCATGTTGATGGTGCCGGTCGCCGCGTAGATCATCGCAATGGATAGCAGGAACAGCATCGAGGAAATAACGCTGACCACCACATACGTCACGCCGGCCCGGACCCGTGGCCCTGTCCCGCCCATGGTCATCAGGACATAACTGGCCGTCAGCAGAATCTCGAAACCTACGTAGAGGTTGAACAGGTCCCCGGTGAGGAAAGCGTTGGACACCCCCGCCACAAGGATCAGATAGGTGGGATGGAAAATCGAGATGGGACCGTCCTCGTCCCCATCTGCCATGCCCTGGCCGGACGCGTAGACCAGCACCGCCAGGCTCACGGCCGAGGAGATCACGAGCATCAGTGATGAAAGCTCGTCCACCACCAGGGAAATCCCGAACGGAGGAACCCAGCCGCCAAGGAACACGGCCTGTACGCCTTGGGTCCAGGCCGACCACAGCATGAGCAGTTCGACGGACAGGGTCAGGGCGAGCGTGCCGATGGCCACGGTCCGCTGCGCAACCGGCCGGCGGATCAGGATGAACGCAAAAGCAGCGCCCAGGAAGGGAAGGACAACGGCCAGCGGGGCCAGGCTAGCGGCGTTCATTCTTGTCCCCGAACTCTGGTCTTCGGTGCTGCCGGCCGTTCATCGGCGTCCTCCGGCGTGACGAATTCGGTCGTCTCTACCGGGATAGCGGTATCGTCTTCGGCGTCGAAGCTGGGCTGGTTGGCCACGCGACGGTCTTCAATATCGTCCTGCACTTCGTCCTGCCGGCCCAGCACCCAGGACCGGTAGATGATGCCCAGCATGAACGCGGTCACCGCGAAGGAAATCACGATGGAGGTCAGGATCAGGGCCTGCGGCAGCGGGTCGTTGTATTCCCCGGCAGGAATATTGGCGTCGTACAGCGGCGCGAGACCAGCGGCGCCGCCGGTGGTCAGCAGCAGGATGTTGGCCCCGTTGGCCAGCATCATCAGGCCGAGCATGACCCGGGTCAGGCTTCGCTCGAGAATCAGATAGACGCCCACCGCCACGAGAACTCCCATGACTACGAGCAGCGTGATGTTCACCGTCATCGTGCTACTCCTTCCTCGATGGCGTCCGGCGCCGGCTGCGGCACGCCCTCATCCGGTTTTGGTGCCTTCTCCTGGCTGCGCTCATCTACTTCCGCACCGAAACTGCGCAGAACATCGAGCACCAGGCCCACCACCACGAGATAAACGCCGATGTCGAAGAACGTTGACGTGACGAATTTGTGGTCACCGAATACCGGGAGACTGAAATGGATGATGGCGCTTTGGAAAACCTCTCCGCCGAAGAACAGCGGTGCCATGGCTGTCAAGGAAGCGATCCCCAGCCCGGCGCCGAGCAGGAAGCCGGCGCTGACAGGCGTGGCCTCGGCCAGTTCCACGCGTCCGCCCGCCAAGTACCTGACCGCCAAGGCGATGCCCGCCAGCAGCCCGCCGGCGAAGCCCCCGCCGGGCAGATTGTGTCCCGCCAGCAGCAGATAGATGGAGAAGATCACCAACGAATGGAACAGCAGTCTGGTGATGACCTCGAAGATAATGGAGCGCCGCTCAGGGGCGAGAGTCCGTCCGGCAACCAGCCAGGCATCTCTGGCCGAGGTGGCGAATCGCCGGGCAGTGACCAGCGCGGCGGCATCCCGGCCGGTGTGCTCGGGCAGTTCTGTCAGACGGTCCACGGATCCCGTGGCGACGGTTGACGCGCGCATACGCTTGTCTCCGCGGCTGCGGACAAAGATCAGGCTGGCCACACCCGTTGCAGCGACTGCCAGCACGGAGATCTCACCGTAAGTGTCCCACGCGCGGATATCCACCAAGGTGACGTTGACAACGTTGGCTCCGCCGCCGCCGTCGTACGCTAACTGCGGGTATTCCAGCGAGACCGGCAGCTGGGTGCGCGCAGCCATGGACGTCATGGCAATGACCACCATGGCCAGGCCGAACGCCGCCCCGATCGCAGCCCGCAGCCATTTGAAACTGCTGGGGGTGCGCAGCCAGAGGCGCGCCGGCAGGGAGCGCAGGGCAAGCACAATCGCGACCAGCACAATGGTCTCCACGAGCATCTGGGTCAACGCCAGGTCCGGCGCGCCCTGCAGCGCAAAGATCAGCGCGATGCCATAACCGGCGACAGAGACCATCAGCACGGCCATGAACCTCTTGTTGGCCCTGATGGCGAGAATGGCCGCCACGATGATGCCTAGACCCGCGATCAGCTGCGCGGGAGAGTCGAAAGCGATCCAGCTGTCAGGCCATGGCGTGTCCATCAGGAACACGGCGCTCAGCGGTGTGATCACCGAAACGCTCAGGATGACCACGAGGTAGAAAATCAGCGAACCGCGCTGGGTGCGGCCGGTGACCCAGACGGCCACCTCATCGAGCACGCCGATGATCCCGCGGTAGGCGCGTTCACCGGTCAGCCCACCGGAGAAACGGTCCTGGAACGCGGTGACCCGGTTCCTGAACAGGAACAACAGCGCGCCGACTGCCAGCGTCAGTACCGTCAGTCCGAGCGCCGGGGTCACGCCGTGCCACAGAGCCAGGTGCCCGTCGGGCTCGCCGTCCGAGGGGAACAGTGAAAGATAGGGGGCGATAATCGAATCCAGCGGGGCAGGCCAGAGACCGAACACCACGGTGGCCGCCGTCAGCAGCATCGGGGATGCGATAAAAGCTCCCGGAATGCGCTTGAACGGCGTCTTCTTCACATTGGGCTTGTAGGCGAACCCACCCCAGACAAACCGTGCGCTGTAGGCAAAGGTCAGCATGGAACCGACGACAACGCCGGCCAGCAGGACGGGACCGGTCCAGCCGCCTTCGGAAGCGTGGTGGACGAACGTTTCGTAAACCGATTCCTTGGCCACGAAGCCCAGCAGCGGCGGTACCCCTGCCATCGAGGCCGCACCGATCAACGAGACGGTAAAAAGGACCGGCGCCGCGCGGTAAATGCCCGAAAGCTGGCGGATGTCGCGGGTACCGGACTGATGGTCAATGATGCCGACGACCAGGAAGAGCGTCGCCTTGAAGAAGCCATGGGCCAGCAGCAGTCCCAGTCCTGCCAGCGCACCGTCACGGCTGCCCAGCCCCACCACCATGGTGAGGAAGCCCAACTGGCTGACCGTCCCGTAGGCCAGGATGAGCTTCAGGTCGAACTGCTTCAGCGCCAACCAGCCGCCGACCAGCATGGTCGCCAGGCCCAGGACCATCACGGTCCCCTCCCAGTACCGGGTATCCGAGAAGCCCGGCGCGAAGCGTGCCACCAGGTAAATGCCGGCCTTGACCATGGCTGCGGCATGGAGATAGGCACTGACCGGTGTGGGTGCGGCCATGGCGGCAGGCAGCCAGAAGTGGAACGGCACCAGGGCCGACTTGCTGATAGCGCCCACCAGGATCAGCAGGATGGCGACGTCGATCAACATGCCGTGCTGGATCAGTTCCGGGGCTATAGCCATGATTTCCGAAATGCGGTAAGTGCCCGCCGTCTGCCCCACCACAATCAGGCCGACGAGCATGGTCAGGCCGCCGAAGGTCGTCACAATCAGGGCCTGCAGGGCGGAACGCCGCGCCGCCAACCGGTGCCGCGCGTACCCGATCAACAGGTAGGACAGAACGGTGGTCAGTTCCCAGAAGACGTAGAGCATGAGCAGGTCATCGGTGATGACCAGGCCGAACATGGCGCCGGCGAAGGCAAGCAGCTGCGCACCGAACGGACCGATGTTGGGATCATCGGCCTTGAAGTAGCGTGCGCAGTAGAAGAGGACTAGGGCCCCGACACCGAGAATGAGGATTGCCAGCACGGCGGACAGGGTGTCCATCCGGAAGGCCAGCTCGAGCCTTAGCTCGGGAATCCACGGGATGATTACCGACGGCGGCGCATTGGGCCCGCCGGAGAGTACAGTTTGGTCCGAGCCCGTGTACTGGTCGAAAGTGGCCAGCAGCCAGATGAAGCAACCGGCCGGCACGGCGGCCAGAATGTAGAAGGTTGAACGACCGAGTTTCCTGAAGATCCAAGGCGCGATGAAGGCCACCACGAAGAGCAGGGTGAGCACAACAAGCACTATATTCTCCGGGGCTTCCTTCTGGGATTGGCGGTATAAAGGCGCAAAAGCCTGATTCCATTCTACCCATGGCATACGTCCGGCCCCGACGGCGCCCGTCACAATCACCCTCAGGAACGCCCCGCCATTCGTTGTTTTACCGCGGATTCATCCACTGGTCAGCGGCTTAAGCTGTTCACGAAGGGCGAAGAAGCTAGCATTCGGTTATGAGCCACTGGTCAGGAAATCCGGCACCATCCACGAATGCCGGCTCTCCCGCGGAAGGGAGAATCAACAAGAAGCACGTGCTCGCGTGGGCCTCTTGGGACTGGGGCTCCGCCGCCATCAACGCGATCATGACGACGTTCGTCTTCACGGTCTATCTGGTGAGCGACCCCTTCGGCGGCGAAGACTATGCCTCGCCGATCCTCGGGTACGGCCTGGCCGTGTCCGGCGTTGCCATCGCGCTCCTGGCCCCGATCACCGGCCAGCGCTCGGACTCCGGCGGACGGCGGAGGTACTGGCTGGGCGTCAACACTATGGCCGTCGTCGCGCTGACGGCGCTGTGCTTCTTCGTCTACCCCTCCCCCGGGTTCCTCTTCGTCGGCGTCGCGCTGATCGCACTGGCCAACATTTTCTTCGAGTTCGCCAACGTCAACTACTACGCGATGCTCGGGCAGATCTCCACGCCGTCCACCGTGGGCAAGGTCAGTGGCTTCGGCTGGGCCATGGGCTATGTCGGCGGCATCGTGGCCCTGGCGCTGGTGCTGATGGGCTTCGTCCTCCCCGAGACCGGCTGGTTCGGAGCCACCGCCGAAAACGGGCTGAATATCCGGCTGGTCGCGGTGTTCTCGGCCGTCTGGTTCCTGATCTTTGCGCTGCCGGTGCTTTTTGCCGTGCCGGAAATTCCTCCACAGCCCAAGGCCGCCCGGCTGGGCTTCTTCGCCTCCTACGGGCTGTTGTTCCGCCGGATCAAGGCCATTTACCGGACCAGTCCGCACACCATCTTCTTCCTGCTGGCCAGCGCGGTCTTCCGGGACGGGCTGGCAGCCGTCTTCACCTTCGGCGGTGTGATTGCCGCCGGCACCTTTGGCTTCACCCTGACGGAAGTCATCTTCTTTGCCATCGCGGGGAACGTCGTCGCCGCCCTTGGCGCAGTTGCCGGAGGGATCCTCGATGACCGGATCGGACCGAAGAAGATCATCGTCGGTTCCCTGGTCGGACTGATCGTCGCCGGCGCTGCGGTCCTTGTGCTCGGTGCCAACACGTACAGCATCTTCGGCGCAACCCTAACCGGAGATACCACTTTCTGGATCTTCGGGCTGATGCTGTGCCTCTTTGTCGGCCCCGCCCAGTCCTCCAGCCGCGCCTATCTGGCACGGCTGGCGCCCAGAGGCGAGGAGGGAGAGTTCTTCGGTCTGTACGCGACCACCGGCCGGGCCGTCAGTTTCCTGGCACCCACGCTCTTCGGCCTGAGCATCACCATCTTCGGGTCCCAGCGCTTCGGCATCCTGGGCATCCTCATCGTGCTGCTGGCGGGCCTGCTGGCACTGCTGCCGGTCAAGGAGCCGCGCGAGGTCCCGACGGCCCAAACGCCGTCGGCCTGACTAGCGCTCTATGGTGGTGCGGTGGAAGTTGAGGTAGCTGCGCGAAGCCGTCGGGCCCCGCTGGCCCTGGTACCGGTTGCCGTACTGGCCGGACCCATAGGCGTGTTCGGCCGGTGAGGTCAGGCGGAAGAAGCACAGCTGGCCGATCTTCGAGCCCGGCCAGAGCTTGATCGGCAACGTGGCCATGTTGGACAGCTCCAGCGTCACGTGGCCGGAGAAACCCGGATCGATGAAGCCCGCCGTGGAGTGTGTGAGCAGGCCCAGCCGGCCCAGCGACGATTTGCCTTCCAGCCGGGCGGCGATGTCCTCGGGCAGGGTCACCGTTTCATAAGTGGATCCCAGCACGAACTCGCCGGGGTGCAAAATGAACGGCTCATCGGGGTCCACCTCAACAAGGCGCGTCAGATCCGGCTGCTCCAACTGCGGGTCGATGTGCGCATATTTATGGTTGTCGAACAGCCGGAAGAACCGGTCAATCCGCACGTCCACGCTGGAGGGCTGGATCATTTCGGGCAGAAACGGGTCCAGGACAATACGCTCGGCATCGAGTTCGGCTCGGATATCGCGGTCTGAGATCAGCACCATCTAAAAATAACGCATGGCCTGCGGGAGCCTTCAATTCCCGACGGCGGCTCCACCAGCCGCTCCTCTGTTCCCCGAGGCGGCGCAGTGGAAACATAGAGGGTACGGCCGCGCTGGGCGCCAGTTCATTGACAGGGGAATCATGGAAGCCGGAAGCACTTCGCAACGCCCACGGTTCGCGCTGCTGGTCGTCATGGCCACCGCCGCGGCGCTGCTTTTCACGCTCGTGACGGCCGCTCCCGCCTCAGCCGCCGAACCTGTCCGGGACCCGGCCAACATCAAGGTTCTGGTCAACAAGGCCCACCCGTTGAGCCCCCTCAAGTACACCCCGAAGCTGGCGCGGTGGAAGAGCACTGGCTACCGGATGCGGCCGGATGTCAGCACCAAACTCACCAGCCTTTTTGCCGGCGCCGACGGCGCAGGCCATGCGATCGCCGTCGTCAGTGCCTACCGTTCCTATGCTGAACAGCGTGACCTCTACAACTACTACGTGAGAATCTACGGCAAGACCTACGCGGACCGGATTTCTGCCCGCCCCGGCTATAGCGAACACCAGACGGGACTTGCAGTGGACATCGGCCTGGCCAGCGGATCCTGCGGACTGGAAGCATGTTTCGGCGATACCGCCGCAGGCAGGTGGGTGGCCGCCAACGCGTACAAATACGGATTCATCATCCGCTACCCGAAGGGCCACGAAGCCACCACCGGCTACACCTATGAGCCTTGGCATCTGCGCTATGTCGGAGTCACTTTGGCCACCGAAATGCGGACCAAGAAGATCCCGACCATGGAGCACTACTACGTGCTGGGCAAGCCGAGTATCCGCAGCTACGCGGACGTGATGGCGGCCGATTCCGCCGGTGACCTCTGGCGTTACCCGGGCAGCGGCGGCAGGATGCACCCCCGGGTGAAAATCGACTATGCCTACGGCGGCGTCAAGACCGGCACGTCGGTCGACTGGAACCAGGACGGGACCATCGACCTGCTGCTCCAGATGAAGGACGGCCGGCTGCTGGTGAACTTCGGCCGGTCCGGCGGCGGCTTCCAGGCACCCCGCGAAGTTGGCCGTGGCTTCGCCAAGTACGATCTCGCCGTTGGACGCTGGGCCTCCGCAGACACCTACCCGGGCGTTGTGGCCAAGCGTTGGTCGGACGGCGCCCTGCTCTACTATCGCAACGGCTCCGCGGCCTACCTGTCCGCTGGCAGGACAATCAGCAGCGGCTGGGGACGTTACCGTCCCACAATGCTGGACTGGAACCAGGACGGCAAACAGGATCTGGTAGCCATCCGGAATACCGGCGAGCTCTACTTCTACCCGGGAAACGGCTCCGGCAGCGTCAACACGTCAAAACGCCAGCTGGTTGGCAAGAGCGGCTGGCACAAGGTCTCAACCGTGACCCCGCTCTACGGCTATACCGCGGCGGGATCCGCCGGTTTCATCGGGAAGTTCACCGACGGAACGTTGAAGTATTACCCCTACAGCAAGGGCCGTTTCGGCTTACGCACCCAGGAGGGAACAGGCTTCACCTCTTATAACGTTTTCCGGTAGAGCTCCCCCAAACGCTGCCGGTGGTCGAGACGAACGGCGACCGCCGGCAGCCCTTCGCCGGCCGCGCGCGGGCTGGGCTATGGCTGGCCGATCTCGGTGCGGACGGCGTAGAGCTCCGGGAAGAACGTCAGTTCCAGGGCCTTTTGCAGAAAACCGACGCCGGATGAACCGCCGGTGCCGCGTTTCATGCCGATGGTGCGTTCCACCGTCTTCAGGTGGCGGAAACGCCAGAGCTGGAAATTGTCTTCAAGGTCCACAAGTTCTTCACATGCCTCGTAAACGTCCCAGTTCTCGTGGGCATTCTCGTAAACGTATTTAAAGGTCTGCACCAGTTCAGGATTGAACACGTGGGCTTCGCTAACGTCCCGTTCCAGCAGTTCCCGCGGTACCGCGTAGCCCCGGCGGGACAGGAACGCCAGGAACTCGTCGTAGATACTGGTCTTCCCCAGCAGGTCCCCAAGCAGGGCCTGGGCGCTCGGATCAGCCGAGAACACGTCGAGCATGCCGCGGTTCTTGTTGCCCAGCAGGAACTCAACCGCCCGGTACTGGTAGGACTGGAAGCCCGAGGACGAACCCAGCTGGCCACGGAATTCCGCGTACTCGGATGGCGTGAGGGTGGCTAGCACGGACCATTGTTCCGTCAGCGAGCGCTGGATGTGTTTGATCCGGGCAATGCCCTTCATCGCAAACCGCAGGTCATCGGCCTGCAGTTTTTCCCGCACGGCGCGCAGCTCGTGCAGAACGAGCTTGAGCCACAGCTCCGAGGTCTGGTGCTGGATGATAAAGAGCAGCTCGTCGTGGTGTTCCGGCCGGCTCACCGGCCGCTGGGCGGAGAGCAGATCGTCCAGCTGCAGGTAAGAGCCGTAACTCATCTTGTCGGAGAAATCGGTCTCGATTCCGGTTTCAAATTTCCGGGTGTTCTTGTCCACCGTCATGGCACTCCGTTGTATTGGTTTTGGTTACCTACCAGCCTACGACCAGCGCACTCAGGGCAGGGGCTGGGAGGTCTACAGTTGTGCCATGGACGTGGAAGAAACGCCGTTGCCGGGAATCGGCCTCCGCCGGGAGATCGTGCTGGACAACGGCAGGCGTGTTGGCATAGTCATCCATCGCGACGGCGAGACCGAGTTGATCATCTCGCGCCTGGACGATCCCGACGCCTGCCTCGCCTCGGTTCCGATGAGTGTGGAGGAGGCCGCTACCTTGGGCGGGCTGCTCGGCGGCCCTACGCTGGTGGCCCAGCTATCCGAAGAACACAGCGAACTGCCCGGCGTGAGTACGCGGCAGTTCCCGGTGACCGAAGGGTCGCCTTTCTCCGGGCATGCCCTGGGCGAGGCCAGGATCCGGACCCGCAGTGGCGCGTCCGTGGTCGCCATTATTCGCGAAGGCCAGGTGATGCCTTCCCCCGCACCGAACGACACCATGAAGCCCGGAGATCTGCTCATTGTGGTGGGCACTCCTGATGGACTCGATGCTGCCGCCAAGATCCTGCACGGGGGATAGGCGGGCGTGGGCGGCACGACTCTTGTCCTGATCGAGCTCGGCCTGGTGTTTCTTGGGCTGGGCATCCTCGGTCGTCTTGCCGCCCGGATCGGCATGTCGCCGGTTCCGTTGTATCTGCTGGGCGGACTGGCTTTCGGCAACGGCGGGTTGATCGAATTCGGCAGCATCAGCGAATTCAGCCACATCGCCAGCGAAATCGGCGTGGTCCTGCTCCTCCTTATGCTGGGGCTCGAATATACCGCCCGTGAACTCGCGACAGGCCTGCGGCAGTCCTGGCAGGCCGGAGTGGTGGACCTGCTGCTGAATTTCCTCCCCGGTGCTCTGCTGGCGCTCATCCTCGGCTGGGGCGGGATCGGAGCACTGGTACTCGGCGGCGTGACCTATATATCGTCGTCGGGCATCGCGGCCAAAGTCCTCACGGACCTGGGCCGTCTGGGAAACAGGGAAACACCGGTGGTGCTCTCCATCCTGGTCCTGGAAGATCTCGCCATGGCCGCCTATCTGCCGGTGCTAACGACGGTCCTTGCCGGGGCTTCGTTCCTGGGCGGACTGCAGGCCGTTGGCGCAGCGCTGCTGGCGGTGAGCGCAGTCCTGTTCCTGGCCATCCGGTACGGCCAGCGGATCACCGCCTGGATCCACAGTCCGGAACAAGAAACGTTCCTGCTCAAACTGATCGGCGTCGCGCTGCTGGTAGCCGGCCTGGCCTCGGCCATGCAGGTTTCGGCCGCCGTCGGAGCCTTCCTGCTGGGCATCGCGATATCGGGTGCAACGGCTGAAAGCGCCGTCCGGGTCCTGGCGCCGCTGCGCGATATCTTTGCGGCCATGTTCTTCGTGGTGTTTGGGCTCAACACCGATCCGGCCTCCATCCCGCCGGTGCTGGTCTGGACCATCGTATTGGGGGTGGTGACCGCGGGCACCAAAATGGCTACCGGCTGGTGGGCAGCGCGTCAGGCGGGAATCGGCCGCTGGGGACGGCTTCGGGCAGGCTCTGCACTGATTGCCCGAGGGGAATTTTCCATCGTCATCGCCGGCCTCGCGGTGGCCTCGGGCGCCATAGTCGCCGAACTGGCAGCGGTAGTGACGGCCTATGTGATGCTCATGGCGGTGACCGGGCCGATCGCCACCCGCTTTGCCGAGCCTGCCGTCCGCCGGATATCCCGACAACCCGAAGCGGAGCCGGCGAGCTGACTCAGCGTACGGAGGAATCCCAGCGCCATGCCCGGCCCCGGGTTTCCGCGGTCCGTCCGCTGGCCCGCAGCAGGTCCTGCCACGGCTCGCTGGTCCTGGCAGCGTCAGGAAACAGCCGGTCGAGCACCCTGGCTATGGTCCCGCCGTCGGCCTCATAACCAATGCCGTGGGCAGCCAGAATGTCGTAGGCGTGCAGGGCCGCTTCGGTGATCCCCATGGCGGCAAAGCCCGAAGCGTCCGAGATACCGGCCGGGTGATAGCCGCGTTTGTCCGGCGGCGCTACCGCAACAACGGCACTCAACAATCCCGCGGTAGCGTCGAGGCAACTGATGATGCCGGCCGTCCCGGTGGCCGGATCCGGCCAGAACAGGATCTCCGGTGAGCCTTGCCGCCATGGAGGCGGATCCTGCAGCACCACATAATCGTCCTGCGGCGGGTTGCGCCCCGAAAGCTGCATGGCATAGAACCCGAAATCGTCCATTAAATGCGCCGCGGTGTCGCGGCAGCTCCACTCCAGTTGGTAGGCAGGTTCCTCCCAGGCGGCGTCCGGCAGCGCGGCCAGATGGTCCAAGGCGTCATCGGCGACGGTACGCAGATCATCCGCGGTAAGCATCATGTCTCGATCGTGCACCATTTCGCTCCAATTTGTCGCCCCTTTGTAGCGCAACCCCCACTTTGGGGCTTATGGTCAAATCGAAAGGTTGCTTAGGACCGTATCTTCCGCCGAGGATTCAGTCTGAGCGTCTACAAGGATGTGGAGGCGCAGTACCGATGCCACAGCACGAGAGGTTTGATCCCCGGAACCGCAAGAAACCGCGCGCCCTGGCCGGACTAACACTGGCACTGGGCGCCATGCTTTTAAGCGGCTGCAGCGAAGCCGAAAGCGTGCCGACGCTGACCTGGTACATCAACCCCGACGACGGCGGCCAGGCCGCTATCGCCGAAAGATGCACCGCCGATTCCGGCGGCGCCTACCGGATAGAAACCTCGCTGCTCCCCAACGACGCGGCCGCCCAGCGCGAACAGCTGGCCCGCCGCCTCGCCGCCGGAGACTCTTCCCTTGACATCATGAGCCTGGATCCGCCGTTCATCCCCGAACTCGCCGAGCCGGGCTTCCTGGCTCCGGTGCCCGACGACGTGGCCCAGCGCACCACGGAAAACGTGGTCGAGGGCGCCTTGGCCGGCGCGCAGTGGAAGGACGAGCTCGTCACCGTCCCCTTCTGGGCCAACACCCAGCTGCTGTGGTACCGCAAGTCGGTGGCAGAAGCAGCCGGACTGGACATGAGCCAGCCCGTAACGTGGCAGCAGATCATGGATGCCGCGGCCAGCCAGGATAAATTCCTGGGCGTCCAGGGCCAGCGCGGGGAGTCGATGACCGTCTGGGTCAACGCGCTGATCGAGTCCGGCGGCGGGCAAATCATCCAAAATCCGGAGGCACCCGCCGCGGAAATCGAACTCGGCCTGGTCTCCGAGGCCGGCACGGAAGCCGCGGAAATCGTTTCGACCATTGGCGACGAAGGGCTCGGCGGTCCCGGCCTGGCCACCCAGGACGAGAACTTCTCGATGATCCTTTTCCAAGGCGACAATGGCTCGTTCATGGTGAATTGGCCGTTCGTCTGGCCAGCCACCAACAGCGCCGTTGAGGCAGGTGCTCTGGACCCTGAACTGATCGAGGACATCGGCTGGACGCTGTATCCCAGAGTCAACGCAAACGAACCGGCCGCGCCTCCGCTGGGCGGCATCAACCTCGGCGTCGGCGCGGCGAGCGACCATCCCGATCTGGCCTACCAGGCCATCGAGTGCATCGTCTCCCCCGAGAACCAGGCCGAGTATTTCATCACCAACGGCAACCCGCCGTCGAACACCGAAGCCTACGAAGATCCGAGGATCGAAGAGGCCTTCCCCATGGCTGACACCATCCGGGAATCCCTTGAACTCTCCGCGCCGCGGCCGCAGACCCCCTATTACAACGAGGTCTCCATCGGCCTGCAGCAGAACTGGGCACCGCCCAGATCCGTCGTTCCGGCAACCACGCCGGAGCAGACTACCGAATTCATCCTTGCAGTACTCCGAGGGGAGAGCCTGCTGTGAGTACCACGGTCAAATCAAGCAGCCCGGGTACCAAAACTGCCAAGCGTGCAGCCCAGCCCTACAGCGAACGGGCCAAGGGCGAGCGGAGGCTGGGCTGGCTGCTGGCCGGTCCGGCGTTCGTCGTCATGCTGGCCGTGACGGCCTACCCCATCGTCCAGGCCGGCTATGACTCGCTCTTCAACTACCGCCTGACCGCGCCGTCGGAGCGGGAGTTCATCGGCCTGGGCAACTATGGCGTCATCCTGACCGACTTCGTCTGGTGGCGGGATCTGGGCGTGACGCTCCTGATTACGGTCATCACCGTCATCGTCGAGCTGATCCTGGGTTTCGCGCTGGCGCTGGTCATGCACAAAGCGCTCAAGTCCGTCCGCGGACTGCTGCGCACCGCAATCCTGGTGCCGTACGGCATCATCACGGTGGTCTCCGCCTTCGCCTGGTTCTACGCCTTCGACATCAACTCCGGCTACATCAACAACTGGTTCGACTGGGTGCCCGGCATCGATCCGGACCTGAACTGGTTCGCCGGCACCTGGACCTCGCTGTTCGTCATCATGGCCTCGGAGATCTGGAAGACCACGCCCTTCATTTCGCTGCTGCTGCTGGCCGGCCTGGCCCAGGTCCCGGATGAGCTGACGGAGGCAGCAGAGGTCGACGGCGCCACCTGGTGGGAACGGATGAGCCGGGTGATCCTGCCGAACATGAAGGCGGCCATCATGGTCGCGGTGCTCTTCCGGGCACTGGATGCCTTCCGCATTTTCGACAACGTGTTCATCATGACCAACGGCGCGTTCGGCACCGAGGTACTGTCCCTGCTCGCCTACCGCACGTCCATCAGCCGGTTGGAGATCGGCATGGGTTCGGCCGTCTCCGTCCTGCTGTTTATCTGCGTTCTGTTGATCTGCTTCATAGCCATCAAGCTGTTCAAGGTCGACCTTGCCGGCGCACGAGGGAGTAAGTAATGAAGAATTCATCGACCAAGGAGAAGGTGACGTGGTCGGTCATTTCCGTGCTCGTGCTGCTGTACGCGCTGTTCCCGGTGGCTTCCATCCTCGCGACCTCCTTCAAGCAGCCCAGCGACCTGACCACGGGCAAGTTCCTGCCCACCGAATGGAGCACGGTCAACTACGAACAGATTCTGGTCGGCGAAGCCCAGGGCCTGTTCCTCAGTTCGCTGCGCAACTCGATCGGCATCGCCCTGATTGCCACCTTCATCGCCGTCGTCCTGGCCACCTTGTGTGCCTATGCGATTGCCCGCCTGGACTTCCCCGGCAAGAAGATGATCCTCACCACCGCGCTGGCAGTCTCCATCTTCCCGGTCATCTCGATCGTGACCCCGCTGTTCAACCTCTGGCGGACCATCGGCCTCTATGACACCTGGCCCGGACTGATCATCCCCTACCTGTCGCTGACGCTGCCGATCTCCATCTGGACACTGGCGGCATTCTTCCGGCAGATTCCGTGGGAGCTGGAGCAGGCTGCCCAAGTCGACGGCGCCACCACGTGGCAGGCGTTCCGCAAGGCGATCGTCCCGCTGGCCGCCCCGGGTGTATTTACGACGGCGATCATCGCCTTTTTCATCGCCTGGAACGATTTCGTTTACGGCATCTCCCTGACCTCGACGGAGGCAGCCCGGCCGGTACCGGCGGCGCTGGCCTTCTTCACCGGCGCCTCCCAGTTCGAGGAACCCACCGGAGCCATCTCGGCGGCGGCCATCATTGTGACCATTCCGATTGTCCTGCTGGTGCTGCTGTTCCAGCGCCAGATTGTCTCAGGCCTGACCCAGGGCGCCGTCAAGGGCTGACCCGCTGCGCATAGAAAAGGATTCGACATGGCCTCGATTACTTTGAACAACCTCGTCAAGCAGTACGGGGACGGCTTCCCTGCCGTAAACGACGTCAGCATCGATATAGCGGACGGGGAATTCATTATCCTCGTTGGCCCTTCCGGCTGCGGCAAGTCCACCCTGCTCAGGATGATCGTGGGTCTGGAGGACATTACCTCCGGGGACCTGCTGATCGATGGCAAGCGCGTGAACGAGAAGGCGCCGCGCGACCGCAATCTGGCCATGGTGTTCCAGAACTATGCCCTGTACCCGCACCTGACGGTGTTCGAAAACATCGCCTTTCCGCTCAGGCTTGCCAAGGGACGGCACAGCGAGGCCGAAGTCCAGCGACTGGTGACCGAGGCCGCCAAGACGCTGGAGCTGACGGACCATCTGCAGCGCAAGCCGGGAAACCTCTCCGGCGGGCAGCGGCAACGGGTGGCCATGGGCCGGGCCATCGTGCGGCAGGCCGACGCCTTCCTGTTCGATGAGCCGCTATCCAACCTGGACGCGAAACTCCGCGGCCAGATGCGTTCCGAAATCTCGCAGATGCAGCGCCGGCTCGGGGTTACCTCCGTCTACGTCACTCACGACCAGACCGAAGCCATGACCTTGGGCGACCGGGTTGCCGTGCTGAAGAAGGGCGAACTGCAGCAGATCGCCTCGCCGCGCGAGCTGTACGAGCAGCCGGTCAACCTGTTTGTCGCCGGCTTCATCGGCTCACCGTCGATGAACTTCCTGCCCGCAACGCTGGAAGGCAACAAGCTCAAGACTCCCGTTGGGGACATCGAGGTCTCGGAGGAGAAAGTCCGGGTAGCAGAGGGCAAGCGCGTGGTCCTGGTGGGCATCCGCCCGGAATACTTCGAAGACGCCAGCATGGTGGACGAGAGCAAGCGCCAGCAAGGCTCCACCTTCACCGCGGAGCTGACGCACACCGAGTGGCTGGGCAACGAACAGTACGGCTACATCAAGTTCGATCCGGATCCCGAGGTCCGCGACCTCCTGGACAACCTCGCCCGCGAGATGGACGCCGATGAGCTCAGGCCGCAGATCGTGGTCACCCTCGACGCTGCCAGCCGGATCCGCGGTGGCCGCCCGGCCGAGCTGTGGCTGGATACCCGCAAGATCCACCTGTTCGATCCGGGAACCGGCGAAAACCTGACCCGGGACGCTGCGGCAGGAGCCGCGCTGACCGATGAAGCAAACGCTGCGCGGGCCGAGGAAATCGCGGACGCCCGGGAGCGGGACGCGGCGACAAAGCAACAGGCGTCCTGAGCCGCTGCGCCACCTGCATGTCGCAGTTCCGCAGTTGGCCAAGGCTGGGGTAAGCTGATCCTCGTTGTTTCAACCGGGATCATTGTCCAGTTTGTTGGACGGTCCCCGTGCGGGCGTAGCTCAATGGTAGAGCGCTAGCTTCCCAAGCTTGATACGCGGGTTCGATTCCCGTCGCCCGCTCCAATTTCCCGTCTCTGCCCCTTTGGGCCATGGCCGGAATCGCGGCCGGGCTCCGGTTATGACCCCGGCGCGACCGGACTGCTCAATACTCCTTGTCGGGACCGAAGCCGGCCCGGTCCACCCTGCGGTGGAAGCGCATTCCTGCCATCCCGCCCAGCAAAGCTCCACCCAGCGTCAGCACCAGCACGACGCCCAAGGCGATCAGCCCCGGAACCGTCAGATCCTGAAGCGCTGCCGACACGGCAGGATTTCCGGTAGCCGAATTGATCAGATCCATGCCGCCGGTTGCCAAGCCGACAACGCTGGCCACAACGGCCATCACGATTCCCCAGAGCCATACAGCCAGTCCCTGGCGGACCCCGTCAAAGCGTGCCATCCGTCCGGCGACGTAACCACCGGCGAAATAGGACAGCAGCAGAATGACGCCCAGGACGATGGCGGCAGGGATACCCGCGGCCCCACCACCGGAGGCAATCGCCTCCGGATTCTGAACATCGTTGAGGGCAGAGAAGCCAAAGGCTACGGCAATACCTGTGGCGATGGACAGCAGCAGGACGATCATGCCGCTGGCACTGAGCCACCCGAAGAACGCGGAGCCCAGCTTCACTCCGCCGAACGCGTCGCGCTGCCGCACGAAAACGGCCTCGCGGTCCAGCGGCGTCACCGGCCGGTAGGCGTCGGTATCCCGCGCCGGGTACTCATCGCCGGCCTGTTCATCGACGCCGGCCTGGTCACCGGGATAAGCCCGTTCTGCGCTGATGCGCCGGCGAGTCGGAGCGGCTGCGGCCGCGCCGGAGGTATTCAGGACGGTCGTGTCGTTGTTCCCGGAGCTGCCGGAGGCACCAAGGACAGTCGTGTCGTTGCTACCTGTTGTCCCGGAAGTGCCGGAGCCGGCCGCCGGTGCGGCCGACCGGTCAAGCGGCCTGGTGTCCGTGCCTTCGGTTCCGGCGGCCCCGGCAGCGGTCCGGTCACTTTCACCGGTGGTATTCAACACGGTGGTGTGCTCGGCCGTGTCCGCCTCGTTCACGGGCGGCCGTCCGGATTCCGCTACTTGCTCCTGCCACAGGGGGTTTTCGCTCCCCCGGTGAGTGCCGTCGTCGTTCTTGTCCCGGGCCTTGTCTTCGCTCATCTTGCGGGCCTCCTGCTTCGATGGCCACCATCGCCGCTTGGCTACGGCAGGCTTGTGCTCCTGTTGCGTCTACCCTAGTCCGGGCCCCGGACGCAGGCCAGCAAGTGGGGCCGGTGTGCCGGACCGGCCGCAACGCAACGTAGGTTTTCGCCCCGCTACCGGTAAACTTAAAGGCGATGAACCGCAAAATGTTTAAGTCGAAGATCCACCGCGCCACGGTCACGCATGCCGATCTGCACTATGTCGGCTCCGTCACCGTTGACCTCGACCTGCTCGATGCAGCGGACATCCTCCCGGGCGAGCTGGTTTCCATTGTGGACGTCACCAACGGCGCCCGGTTGGAGACCTATACCATTGCCGGCGAACGCGGCTCCGGGGTCATGGGCATCAACGGTCCCGCCGCGCACCTGGTGCATGAGGGCGATACGGTCATCCTCATCACCTACGCGGACATGACCACCGAAGAAGCCAAGGCCTATGTGCCCACCGTGGTCCATGTCGATGCCTCCAACAAGATCCTCGAGCTGGGTACGGATCCGGCCGAGGCTCTTACAGAAGGCCTGATGCGCCCGCCGTTCGCCATTAAGTAAGGGCGCGGAACCGCCGCCGTGCTGGGGGTCATCGCCGGCTTTTCCGTTGTCTGGGTGGTGATCCTGACAGGCTTCGCGGTCGGGCGTGCCAACGTGCTCGGCCCCGAAGGCAGCCGCGCGCTGAGCCGGCTGGCCTTCTTTGTGGCCAGCCCCTGCCTGCTGCTGGAGACCCTGAGCCGCTCCGACCTGGCGGTCATTTTTTCCGACACGCTGATCGTCGCAGCGGTCAGCGCCGTCGTCACGGCCATCGTGTTCCTGCTGTTCGCCAGGCTATGGCTGAAGCGGGACCTCTCCGATGCGCTGATCGGCTCCATGTCTTCCTCGCTGGTCAATTCGGCCAATCTTGGCCTGCCCGTTGCCGCCTATGTGCTTGGCGATGCCACTCTGGTGGCGCCGGTCCTGATCTTCCAACTGGCTTTCTTCTCACCGGTTTTCCTGATGCTGCTGGATTCGAATACCAGCCGGCACCGGACCACTGTTTTCAGCTTCCTGTTCCAGATTGTCCGCAACCCGATGATTATCGGCACCGGGATCGGCCTGCTGCTTGCGGTCACCGGTTGGCAGCCGCCCGAACTGGTCATGGAACCCATCCGGCTGATCGGCGGAGCTGCGGTGCCGGCGATGCTGATCGCCTTCGGGATTTCGCTCAACGGATCCAAACCCCTGCAGGCCGGAGGCGGGCGGAGGGCCGACGTGGTGCTCGGATCGGCTTTCAAGCTGGTGCTGCAACCGGCCGTCGCGTATCTGGTGGCGCGTTTCGCGTTGGGAATGGAGGGGCATCTGCTGTTTTCCGCCGTCGTGCTTGCCGCTTTGCCCACCGCCCAGAACGTCTTTGTTACGGCACAACGCTATGAGCGCGGCATCGTCATTGCCAAAGACACCGTCCTGCTGACCACGATCGTTGCAGTGCCGGCAATGATGGGACTGGCGGCGCTGCTGGCCTGACCGGCCGCGGTCTCATGGCTTTGCAGCGGCTTACCGCCGACCGGCGCAGGCTGTGTAGGCTGGCGTTCATGGTGACGACTCCCGCTGAGGGACATCTGGACAAGATCCGCAAGGGCTACTCCTCCGACGGCCCGGCCGTGCATTTGGGCGCCGCAATGCTCGACGGCGAAATCCATCCGGACGCGCCTGTGCGGCTGCCGATCGCGATGATGAACCGGCATGGGCTGGTCTCGGGCGCCACGGGAACCGGCAAGACCGTCACCCTGCAGGTCATGGCCGAGCAGCTGTCCGCCCACGGCGTTCCGGTCTTCCTCGCCGATATCAAAGGGGACCTGACCGGGCTCTCCACTCCGGCCGCCGGCAACGACAGGCTGCGCCAGCGCACGCAAAGCGTCGGCCAGGACTGGAGCGCCAAGGCCTTTCCGGTGGAGTACTTCTCCCTGGGCGGCGATGGCAAGGGCGTGCCCGTGCGGGCCAGGATTTCCGATTTCGGGCCGCTGCTGCTGGCCCGGGTGATGGGCCTGAACGAAACGCAGGAGTCCAGCCTCCAGCTGGTCTTCTACTATGCGGACAAGAACGACCTGGAACTCTACAATCTGGCGGATCTGCGCGCCGTAATCTCGTTCCTCACCTCGGACGAGGGCAAGGACTCGCTGGAGTCTCTGGGCGGCCTGTCCCGATCCACTGCCGGCGTCATCCTGCGCGAACTCGTCACGCTCGAAGCGCAGGGCATGGACAAGTTCTTCGGCGAAACCGAGTTCGACACCGCGGAGTTCCTCCGGCTGGCCGAGGACGGCCGCGGCGTTATCTCCTGCCTGGAACTGCCGACCCTGCTGGCGCGACCCGCGCTTTTCTCCACGTTCCTGATGTGGCTGATCGCGGACCTCTTCGCTGAGCTGCCCGAGGTCGGCGACATCGAGAAGCCCAAGCTCGTGTTCTTCCTTGACGAGGCGCACCTGCTCTTCCGCAATGCCTCGGACGCGTTCCTCGAATCCATCATGACCACCGTCCGGCTGATCCGGTCCAAGGGGGTAGGCATCTTCTTCGTCACCCAGACGCCCAAGGATGTGCCGTCCGAGGTGCTCGGCCAGCTGGCAAACCGGATCCAACATGCCCTGCGCGCGTTTACGCCCGACGACGCCAAAGCCCTCAGGGCGACGGTGTCCACATTCCCGACCAGCGCCTACGACCTGGAGGAAGTGCTGACCAATGCCGGCACCGGGGAGGCCGTGGTCACGGTGATGACCGAGCGAGGCGCTCCGTCACCCGTCGCCTGGACCAGGATCTGTGCGCCCGAATCCACCATCGGCCCTTCCCCTGCCGCCATAGTGGAGCGGATCGTGCAGGAATCGCCGCTGCTGCCCGTCTACGCGCCGGCCGTGGACAGCCACTCCGCCTTCGAAAAGCTCAGCGGAATTCCTGCTCCTACCCACGACGGCGGACCCGGCAGCTCCGGAATGGCCACCGGCACCAAAGCCGGGGGAATCGGCGACGATGGCTCTGGCACTAACGGCGGCACGCGCACCGATACTAACGGCGCCTCCGTCCCGCGGACGCAGGTCGATATCGATGCCGAGGCGCGGCGGATTGAGGAGGCCATCCTCGGCCGGCCGTCCAGCCGCCCGGCGACCAGAACACAGGTCCCGCTGCCGGACCTGCGGCCCATGCCCGAAACGGGACAGCAGCGGCAGCCTGAGCAGCGCGAATCCCGCCAGTCCGGACCGGAGCAATCTGCCCCTGAGTGGCGCAGTAGGAAGCAGCATAGCCCGGAGCGGCAAACTCCTGAACGCAGCACCGCGGAACGGCACAACCCGGGACAGTCCGGGAAGCCGGGCAAGAAGGACGATACGGCGGATCTGATCAAGGACGTGGCCGTCCAGGCGGCTGCGGTTCTGGGACGCGAACTGGTCCGCGGGCTCTTCGGCACGCGGCGCCGCCGTCGTCGTTGGTAGTTGCTTGCCTTGACGGGGCGTAACGTAGCTAACAGCGGTCAAGGTTCCTGCCCCGGCAACAGGTAACGTAAGAGCGTGGGAAATTCGACGGTGCTCAAGACGGTGGCTGCATGGCTGCTCTGTTTAATGCTTGCCATTGCCGCCGCCGTGCTGACCGTGGTGCTGGTAAACGCCAACGTCTACAGTCCTCAGCATCAGGTCCGCGCGTATATCGACGCACTGCGGGACGGCGACGGGTCCAAGGCGCTGGGGCTGCTGCACGCCACCGTTCCGGATGCCAATGCGGCATTGCTGGATGGCCCCGCGCTCAAGCAGTCCGTGGCTGAGCTGGAGAATCTCGAAATGGGCGAGCCCGTGGAGATCGACAGCAACCGGGTGGAACTGCCCGTCCACTACACGATCGACGGAACCGAGCACAGCACGTCCTTCGAGCTGGAGAAGTCCGGAACCAGCTGGCTGTTCTTCAACCAGTGGGCCTTTGTGCCCACCACGCTGCCCACGCTCGACATCAGTGTGGTCAATGAGGACGAGGCCTCGCTCAACGGCACCCGCGTCGCCCTGCCGGAAGGCAAAGGCGAATTCTCGGTCTTTGTGCCCGGCACCTTCGAGGCGCACTACACCAGCCAGTTCTTTGCCGCTCCCGCCGTGGAATCCGTGGTGACCGAACCGGCAGAGGCAGCCGAAGCCCGGCTGTCCCTGTCCACGCAGGCGACCCCCAAACTGGTGGAAGAAGTCACGGCGCAGGTCCGCGGCTTCCTTGACGGCTGCGCCGAGCAGAAGGTGCTGCAGCCGGCCGGCTGCCCCTTCAGCCAGGCCATGAACCGTGTCCAGGATGACAGCATCAACTGGGACATCGTGGACTACCCCGAGGTGACGATCGAGCCCAGCAACGGCACCTGGATCATGAAGCCGCTGACCGGGACCGCGAAGCTCAATGTGGTGGAGATCGATCTCTTCACCGGCCAGGCTGTCCCCCGCGAGCTGGAGCAGGACTTCACCTTCACCGGCAGCCTCGCCGTCAATGACGGCAACGTCACGCTCACGCCCGTTGTGGAGTACTGAGCCGCTAACCGCAGCCGGCCCCGCTTGGAGGCGTAGGCCTGCTTTGGACCGTCGGACTGCTGCAACCTGCTAACGACGACGGCGCCCGGGTACCGCCGTCGGCAGTCCCCGGGCGCCGCTCGGCACCGTTCTCTTTAGTCCAGTCCGCGCAGGTCCAGCGTCAGTTCGCCGCTGCCGCTGCCCAGCACTACCGGGATGCCCCAGTCCTGCTGGTACAGGTGGCAGGCCGCGTGGTCGGGAATCTCGCCCCCGGGCTCGCCGTCGCAAGCTGCCGCGCGGGCGGTGATGTGCAGGACGCCTTCGGGAACGTCTTCGGACAGCACCAGCTCACGTACCAGGCCTACGGAGGTGCCGCCGCCGGAAACCAGCAGGTTTTCCGGCGAGGAGGAGATCTTCAGCTGGGTGGGATCGCCCCAGCGGTCATCGAGCTTCTGTCCCTTGGGCGCGGCGAACCGCACGGTCAGCGCCAGCGGACCGGCCGAGACCTCGGTCTTCGGGCGCTGCGTCTGCGAGGCACCCTCGTCCACGGTCAGCGCTTCCTTGGGAAGGGGGATCCGGACCAGCTGGTGCTTGTTGGCCTCGACCACGATCAGCAGCGGCTCTCCCCCGTCCGCTACCGCGGAGGTGTCCATCAGCACGTCGGAGGGCTCGGCGAAGCCGCGGGCCAGCGTGGAAACGGTTCCGGTGGCGGGATCGTAGCGGCGGACCGCGCCGTTGTAGGTGTCGGCCACGGCCACGGAGCCGTCCGGAAGCACGGTCACGCCCAGCGGATGCTGCAGCCGTGCCTCGTCGGCGTCGCCGTCGCGGAAACCGAAATCGAACAGCCCGGTGCCGATGGCGGTCTGCACCTGCACCCGCTCGCTGCCCTTGACCTCGGAGAAGGAGATGACGCGCAGGGCGGACGTCTCCGAGTCCGCGACCCAGATGCTGCCGTTGGCGTCCTGGGCCAGACCGGAGGACTGCGCGAACCAGGCGGCGGTAGCCTCGCCGTCCTGCAGGCCTTCCAAGCCGGTGCCGGCCAGTACAGCTACCTGCCCGTTGGCCGGGTCGAAGGAGAAGATCTGGTGCACGCCGGCCATGGCCACCACAACCTTGTTCAGCGCGGTGGACCACAATACGTCCCAGGGTGAACTGAGCGAGACGGCCAGCGGGTCCTCCCCCAGCGAGGAGGAAGCTGTAGCCAGCACCTCCGCGAGCTCCTCTCCGAGGTCTTCGCCGGAGGCGGCCTCGTCCGCCACGGAGCCCGGGCCTGCCTCGGCCTGGGAAGCGGCGGCGCGCTGGTTTTCCGCATCCAGCAGGCGCTGGACACCGTTGCCGGCAATCGTGGCCACGGCACCGGTCGCCAAGGTGAGTCCCCGCAAACGGTGGTTGACAGAGTCGGCGATAACGACGTCGTACCCGGCCTTTGCGCGTACGTCCTCGGGCAGCAGCGCCAGGCCTTGGGGCTCGTTGAAGCGCGCGGCATCCGCCGAGCCGTCCTGCCAGCCCTTTTCTCCCGAGCCATAGACGTTCAGCACGGTGTCCAGGTCCGCCGCCAGTTCCACCAGCCGGTGGTGTCCGGTATCCGAAACCAGGAACGTTTCGCCGGCGGAACCAACACCGTCCGGCAGCGGGACAAGCTTGCCCGGGAAGCGCAGGACACCGGCGGTGGTTTCGGCCGGCACGTAAGGGCCGTCCCCGCGGTGCAGGGTGCCCTTGGCCTCGTGTTCGGCGATCAGCTCCTCGACCAGGGACTCGAGTCCCCCGGCATGGCCTTCGCCGGACAGGTGGGCCACGATGTAGCCTTCCGGGTCGACGACCACGAGCGTGGGCCAGGCGCGGGCGGAATAGGCCTGCCAGGTGTCCAGTTCCGGATCATCCAGTACCGGGTGGTGGATCTCGTAGCGTTCGACGGCGGCGGCCAGCGCCACCGGATCCGCCTCGTGTTCAAACTTGGGCGAATGAACACCCACCGTGACCAGCACGTCCCGGTACTTCTCCTCCAGCGGCCGCAGTTCATCCAGCACGTGCAGGCAGTTGATGCAGCAGAAGGTCCAGAAGTCGAGCAACACAATCTTGCCGCGCAGATCCTCCAGTCCCAGTTGCTTGCCGCCGGTGTTGAGCCAGTTGCGGCCCACCAGTTCGGACGCCCGCACGCGGTAATTGGTGCGGATGGACGTCTCGGCTGCCTCGGTCATGGGGTATCTCCTTGGTTCCGGCTGGAATCTGTGGGGGCCTGGGACGGGGTACGTGTTACCTGCTCGTCCCGCTGTGCCAGTCTGGCAAACATATCGTTATAAGCGGCCAGCTCCGCATCCTTATTCCTGTCAGCCGCCCGATCTTTACGCTTTGTTTCCCGTGCGTCCGTTCGTGACCACATCAGGGCCACGCCGATCGCCACGCAGAGCGTCGGTATTTCGCCGACTCCCCACATGATGGCGCCGCCGAGTCGCTGGTCCTCCATGGCCGAGAGTCCCCAGTCCCGGCCCATACTGCCGAACCACGAGGCCTGCAGCAGCGACGTCGAACTTGTCAGGGCGACGCCGAAGAACGCGTGGAAGGCCATGGTCGCGAAGAGCAGGACCAGCCGCAGCGGGAACGGCGCGCGGTACGGCACCGGATCCTGGCCGATCATCGACAGCACAAACAGGTAGCCGGTGAGCAGGAAGTGGACGTTCATCAGCTCGTGCCCCACATGCTCGTGCAGGGCGAAGCCGAAGGCCGGCGAGTAGTAGAAAATGATGATGGAGCCGGCGAAGTTTGCGGCCGCAAAAAGCGGGTGCGTGATGACCTTGGAGTAGGTCGAGTGGACCAGCCACAGAATCCATTCGCGGGGCCCCCGGCTGCCGTCCTGCCGCGGCGGCAGGGCCTTGAGCGCCAGCGTCACCGGCGCGCCCAGCACCAGGAACAGCGGCACCACCATGGTCAGCGCCATGTGGTCCAGCATGTGGGCGCTGAAAAGCACCATGCCGTAGACCGCCGGCGCACCGGAGGTAACGTAGGTCAGCGCCAGCAGTCCCACAATCCAGCTGGCCGCACGCGCAATCGGCCAGGAGTCTCCACGCCGGCGGACCCGCATCATGCCGATCAGGTAGGCAATGCCCACAATCAAGGTGAACGCCACCCAGAGCCAGTCCCAGCGCCAGGTGGTGATCCACGCGGAGCCGGTGAGTTCGGGCGGAAGGTCGTAGCCGGTCAGGATGCGGGCTGGCGAAGCGTCCGGCGGCAGTTCCTCCGGGGTCGGCGGCGCGGTCCGGGCCAGCGCGACGGCCACGCCGGAGATGGCGCCCATGATCAGCAGTTCGACGGCGATCAGCTGCCACAGCACGCGGGCCGCTGATTTGGTACCCAGCTGCGGCACGATCCACTGCCGGTGCATAAAGCCGATGGCACCCAGCAGCAGCGTTGCCAGCGTCTTGAAGACCACGAGGGCCCCGTACTCGCTGGCGATCTGGTCCAGCGACGTGATGCGGATGCCCGCGTTGATCAGGCCGGAGAAGAAGACCAGGAAGAAACTGATCAGTGCCAGCGCCGAATAGCGTTTGAGCACGTGCTTGGTGATGTCCTTGGAGCCAAGGGTGCCGGACAGGAAGGCGAGGGCAATCAGCCCGCCCACCCAGAGGCAGACTCCCAGCAGGTGCAGGCCGATGGAGTTGACCGCCCCGTAGTGGTCGTCGCCGCCGGCGGAGTGTCCGGTCAGCGCCATGGGCAGCAGGCCGCCCATGGTGGCCAGCACCAGCGTGAAGGCCAGTGCGGTCAGCGAGCGGACGCCGAAGATCAGGGTGGCCACAATCGCGGCGACAATCGTAATGGCGAGCCAGGCCTGCCCGGTGGCGATGTCCGTCATGTAGCCGACCAGCGCCGAGGTGTACCCGGCATCGCCGCTCAGCGGGAGCCCGGAAATATCGGAGAAGGACAGCACGAGAACAGCGACGGCGGCCAGCGTCCACACAATCGCCGCTCCGGCCGCAAGGGCCAGCACACGGGTGAACGCAGGGTGCTCGGGACTGTCGTCCTGCTGATCGGATTTACGCGAGCGGTGCAGGCGCTTGGGCACGATGGCCACGGCGAACACCAGAGAGCCGATCACGGCCGCCAGTGCGAGGTTGTGGACAGCTTTCGCCGCAGGCAGTCCCCAGCGCGTGAGCGCTCCGGGGTCCGAGAGCTGGCGGGTAGCTGCGGCCCCGGAGTAGATCAGTGCGGCCACGAGGGCAAGAACGACGACGGCGGCTGCGGCCAGGAGCCACAGCTTGCCGATGCCCTCGGCCGTAATCGCGGCAGGACGCAGCGGCTCCCCGGCGGTTGGCTGCTGGGAAGACTGCTTTGCTGATGGTGCTGACACGGTATCCATTCTCTACCCCCAGTAGAATTTCGGCCAATCTGCGCGCAGCAGCACCCTACCTTCCGGTCCTTGGGTTTAAATGACAAGGCCGCCGCCGGGAACCGGCAGCGGCCTTGCAAGAAGTCTGTTGGTCTACTTCTTGTTGGAGACAGCAGCCTTCAGCTTGGAACCCGCGGTCAGCTTGACGCTGTGGCCTGCGGCGATCTGGATGGTTTCGCCGGTCTGCGGGTTGCGGCCGGTGCGGGCTGCACGGTCGGTGCGCTCAACTGCGAGCCAACCGGGGATGGTGATCTTCTCACCCTTGGCAACGGAAGTCGCGAAAATGTCGAAGACAGCGTCCAGAACGCCGTTCACTGCAGTCTGGCTGGTGCCAGCCTTCTCTGCTACTGCTGCGACCAGTTCACTACGGTTGATAGCCAATTTATGTCCTCCTGGACTACTTCGGTTATTAGAGCCTTGCACGGTCGTGAAAAGCTTCTGTCCGAAAACTTACCAGTTACGCCGCCAAGTTCCGGCAAATTCCGCGTGATCTGGCGTTTTTTCCCCGAAATTGTGGGGAATCTGCCAGTTTCGGGTACGTTTACCCCGTTCAGCCCGATAATCGCCCGTCGAAACGGGGCGGAGTGCGCGAAAAAGGCGGCGGTCCGAAGACCGCCGCCTTTTTCATGAGGCTATTGCCTGCCGGTTTTTACCAGCTGGACTTCTTGATGCCCGGCAGTTCGCCGGCATGCGCCATGTTGCGGAAGCGAACACGGGAGATGCCGAACTTCTGGAGGGTGCCGCGGGGACGACCGTCGATCTGGTCGCGGTTGCGCAGGCGGACCGGAGAAGCGTTGCGGGGCAGCTTCTGCAGGCCCAGGCGGGCTGCTTCGCGTGCCTCGTCGGTTGCGTTTTCGTCAACCAGGGTCTTCTTCAGTTCGAGGCGCTTTTCGGCGTAGCGCTCGACGATGACCTTGCGCTGCTCGTTACGAGCAATCTTGGACTTCTTTGCCATGTCTTAGCGCTCCTCTCGGAATTCGACGTGCTTGCGGATCTTCGGGTCGTACTTCTTCAGGACCAGACGGTCCGGGTCGTTACGACGGTTCTTACGCGTGACGTAAGTGAAGCCGGTGCCCGCAGTGGACTTCAGCTTGATGATGGGACGTACGTCCTTGTCCTTTGCCACTAGAGCTTCACACCCTTCGCGATCAGTTCGCCGACGACGGCGTCAATACCGCGGACGTCGATGGTCTTAATGCCGCGGGCAGAAAGCTGCAGCGTGACGTTACGGCGCAGGGACGGAACCCAGTAGCGCTTCTTCTGAATATTCGGATCGAACCGGCGCTTGTTGCGGCGGTGCGAGTGCGAAATGCTGTGGCCAAAGCCGGGTACGGCTCCGGTCACCTGGCAATGAGCTGCCATGATCTCTCCTCCAAGTTTTAGTAAATATTGACGGACCTGCACAGATACAGCGGTGTAGCTGCCTCTGAATCTGCGTGTAAGAGCGCCCGTCACCAGTTTTGACACCGTTATTACTGCGACTTTCCGGAGGTGAACCAGGCGGGGTGAGATCCAGCCGAAGTGCCTCGCCGCGGGGAAGACGGTGAAGTCCAGGCGCTGCCTACCGCTGGTCCCCGAAGGGACCGGCTCAGCAACAACCTTAAATTCTAGGTTGACACGGGAATTCACGCAACTTACGGGCTGACCTGGACCAACTGCGCATTTCTGCCCAGCCGACACGGACAACCCGCAGGTTGCGTGACTTAACGCCTCTCCATCTTAGGGCCCGGCGGCGTTTCAGCCAAACCGGGAACCCTTCCGGTGATAGGGGCCTGGTGTGTTAAGGCTCAGCTGTTGATGCGGGGCTCGCGCAGTACCCAGCTACTCGGTTCCAGCCGCTGGACGATCTTCTTGCCCAACCGCTCCAGATCGGCAACGTCCTTGTGGTCCAGCCCGTCAAAAACCGCATCACGCACGGACTCGACGTGCGCCGGCGCAAGCTGCTCGATGGCGGAGTAGCCGTCTTCGGTCAGGGTGGCCATGGTCACCCGAGCATCCTCGGCGCAGGGGCTGCGCTTGACCCAACCGCGCAGTTCCAGCTTCTTGACCACGTGGGAGAGCCGGGACAGGGACGAGTAGGTGCGTGAAGCCAGTTCGCTCATCGGCAATGAACGGTCCCCCGCTTCGGAGAGCATGGCCAGGACGTTGTAGTCGAAGAGCGTGACTTTGGCCTCACGTTGCAAAGCACCGTCCAGATTGCCGGGCAGCAGGGTAGTTACAGCCAGCAAGGCAAGCCAAGCCTGGCGTTCTTCGGGATCGAGCCAACGTGCAGAAGTCATACCTCTATTCTGCCACATACTTGATGATTCAACTTTTCGCGCCTTCCGCGAGCGTGGCTGCATCAGATCCAGAAACCCGGCCGGAGCAGTACGGCTACACCCGCACATCCAGCCTCGCAAGCTGCGGGTATTTCGGTGCCAGGCTGTCCCCGGAGGAAACGCCGCGCAGGCGGCGGGCAATCCAGGGCCCAACGTACTCCCGGGCCCAGCGGGCGTTGGCCACCAGCGATTCACGCCGCGTCAGCGTGCTCAAGGCCGGCAGTTCCGGAAGCTCGATGAGGTCATCGGCCTGCAGCGTCTCCAGCACCCGCTTGGCCATGAGGGTGTGGCCGGCGGCGGACATATGGAGCCGGTCTTCGTCCCAATACCGCCAGTCCTGGAACTCCCGCATCCGCCAGTAATCCACAATCCGCGCGCCATGCTTTTCGGCGATTTCGCGCACCCACTCGTTGTAGATCGCCGTGCGTCCCCGCGTCTTGCCGAAAACGGCCGATCCGGCGGAGTCAAAACCGGTGAACATCACGACGTCGGCGCCGGACTGCGTAAGTCTGGCGATGCCGCCGTCGTACGCTTTCATCATTTCGTCGATGTCCACACTGGGCCGCAGGATGTCATTGGCGCCAGCGTAAATGGTCACGAGCGTGGGCTCCAGCGCCAACGCCGGTTCGATCTGTTCAGCGAGCACTTGCCGGATCTTCTTCCCGCGGATCGCCAGGTTGGCATAACCCCAGCCCTGGTCCGCCAGCATCAGCTGCTCGGCCACTCTGTCCGCCCAGCCGCGCACGCCGTTAGGCAGTTGCGGGTCCTTATCGCCGACGCCCTCTGTGAAGGAGTCACCGAGCGCCACAAACCGTTGAGTAAAAGTCACCCTGACAGATTAACAAACGTTTCGGCGTGACTGTTGGGGTCCGGCTTCAGACGGGCTGTTCCGCGAGGTGCCGGCGTTTGGATAGTCAGTGGCTCAGCTGCATCCGTTGGAGGATCGTGGCGGAGATTTCCTCGACCGACATGGAGGCGGAGTTCATGTAGGGCACCCCGTTGGACCTGTACATCTCCTCGGCGTTACGCAGTTCATAGCTGCATTGGGCCAGCGAGGCGTAGGTGGTGTCCGGGCGGCGTTCCTGGCGTATCTGGCTCAGCCTGACCGGCAGGGAGGTCAGCCCAAAGCATTTGTGGATATGGGGCAGCAGCGGCTCCGGGAGCGACTGCCGGGAAAAATCCTCCTCGATCAGAGGGAAGTTCGCAGCCGAAATCCCGTGCTGCAGCGCCAGGTACATTGCTGTCGGAGTCTTGCCGCACCGTGATGGGGCGATAAGGATCAGCGCCGCGCGTCCGAGGGCGCGGATGGACTGGCCGTCGTCGTGTTCCATGGCGTACTCGACGGCGGTCATGCGGGACTGATAGCGGATGGCGTCGCCAACCCCGTGGGCCCTGCCCGATTCTCCGCTGGCTGTTGCCTGCAGGGCACTCTCCAACTGTGCGATGTGGGCATCGTAGAGGTCCACAAAGTGACCCTTGCTCTGCGAGAGGATCGCGCGGATGTCCCGATTGACCGCCGTCGAGAAGACGATCGGCCGCGGACCCGCCGCCGCGAGGCGGTCAATCGTGCCGACGACCCGTCTTGCCTCCTCGGTGGTGGTGATAAAGGGAATGGTGCGGCGTTCGAACCGACGGCCGGGAAACTGGGTCAGCAAAGTGTTGCCCAGGGTCTCGGCGGTGATGCCGGTGCTGTTCGAGAGGAAGAAAACCACGGGAGCGGGTGCGCGCTCCGCCCCCGTGGTTTTGAGTTCGCTGGTGTTGGTCAACGGGTCTGTCCCGGATCTGCGCTCGAGACCGCGGAGCGGTTGCCGGTCCGGGCCAGGCGCAGCCAGGTGTCCGTCACTGCGTCGGGGTTGAGCGAGATGGAGCTGATGCCTTGCTCCAGCAGCCATTCGGCGAAGTCCGGGTGGTCGCTGGGGCCCTGGCCGCAGATGCCGACGTACTTCCCGCGGGCACGGCAGGCGGCGATCGCCATCTCCAGGAGCTTCTTCACCGCGGGGTTGCGTTCGTCGAAGCCGCCGGCAACGAGCGCAGAGTCCCGGTCCAGGCCGAGGGTGAGCTGGGTCAGGTCATTGGAGCCGATGGAAAAGCCGTCGAAGTAATCCAGGAATTCATCCGCCAGCAGCGCGTTGGCCGGCAGTTCGCACATCATGACGATCTGAAGCCCGTCCTCACCGCGGCGCAGGCCGTTGGCGGCGAGCAACTCGGTCACCCCCTGCGCTTCCTCAAGGGTGCGCACGAACGGGACCATGAGCTTGATGTTGGACAGGCCCATCTCGTTGCGCGCGAACTTCAAGGCCTCGCACTCGAGCTCGAATGCCTTGCGGAACGACGGCGAGAGGTACCGGGAGGCGCCGCGGTAGCCGATCATCGGGTTCTCTTCGACCGGCTCGAAGGCTGGGCCGCCGAGCAGGTTGGCGTACTCGTTGGACTTGAAGTCCGAGAGCCGGATGATCACCGGTTCCGGCGCAAAGGCGGCGGCGATGGTGGCGATGCCCTCGGCCAACCGGCGGACGTAGTAGTCCCGGGGCCCGTCGTAGGCGGCGGTCTTTTCCCGGATCTGCTGCACCGTGTAGTCGGACAGCGCGGCGGGGCGCTCGATCTCGCCTGCCAGGGCCAGCAGGGCGTTGGGGTGGATGCCGATCTGCCGGTTGATGATGAATTCCAGGCGGGCCAGGCCGACGCCGCTGTGCGGGAGCCGGGAGAAGCCGAAGGCCTGTTCGGGGGTGCCGACGTTCATCATGATCTGAACCGGCGCCGGCGGCATCGTGTCCACCGTGGTTTCGTGCAGCGTGTAATCGAGCAGTCCCTCGTAGACCAGTCCGGCCTCGCCCTCGGCGCAGGAGACGGTCACCGGTGCTCCGTCGGTCAGGATCCGGGATGCGTTTCCGGTGCCGACCACAGCCGGGATGCCCAGTTCCCGGGCAATAATCGCCGCGTGGCAGGTGCGACCCCCGCGGTCGGTCACGATCGCCGCGGCCTTCTTCATGATCGGTTCCCAGTCCGGGTCCGTCATGTTCGCCACCAGGACGTCGCCGGGCTGGAAGGAGGCCATCTGGTCGATGGAGGTCAGCACGCGCACCTGGCCGGCGCCGATACGCTGGCCGATGGCCCGGCCTTCGGCCAGGACCTTGGAGTGCTCGTTGAGCTTGTAGCGGGAAATGGTACCGCTGGCCTGGCGGGACTGCACGGTCTCGGGGCGGGCCTGCAGGATGTACAGTTCCCCGTCCACGCCGTCCTTGCCCCACTCAATGTCCATGGGGCGGCCATAATGGGCTTCGATCGCCACCGCATGCCGGGCGAGCTGCTCGACTTCGGCGTCACTGAGGCTGAACCTGCCGCGCTGCTCGCGGGGCACGGGTACGAAATCGACCGTCCGGCCGACCTCCCGGGAATCGGTGTAGGTCATCTGGACGGCTTTTTCGCCGAGTCCGCGCTTGAGGACCGCCGGACGGCCCGCGGCCAGCGCAGGTTTGTACACATAGAACTCGTCAGGATTCACCGCTCCCTGGACCACTGCTTCGCCCAGGCCGTAGGAGGAGGTGATGAACACGGCGTCGTCGAAGCCGGACTCGGTATCCATCGTGAACATCACGCCGGAGGTGCCGATGTCGGAGCGGACCATGCGCTGGATACCGGCTGAGAGGGCAACCTCCGAGTGGGTGAAACCGTGATGGACCCGGTAGGCAATGGCCCGGTCATTGTAGAGCGAGGCAAAAACGTCCTTGATCGCGTGGAGGACGTTCTCCACGCCACGGATGTTCAGGAAAGTCTCCTGCTGGCCGGCGAAGGAAGCATCCGGCAGGTCCTCGGCCGTGGCGCTGGAGCGCACTGCCCAGGACACCTCCGCATCCCCACCGTGGCTTTCAACCAGTTGCCCGTATGCGGCCCGGATCTGCTCCTCGAAACCGGCCGGGAACGGAGTCTGGCGGATCAGGTCCCGGATCTGCGTGCCGGCCTGCCCCAGTGCGGTCACGTTGTCGCTGTCCAAGTCGTGGAGGACCGCGGCGATCCGATCGTCAAGGCCGGACTCGCGCAGGAAACGCCGGTAGGCGTCCGCCGTCGTGGCGAAACCGTCAGGAACCCTGACCCCGGCCGTGGCCAGGCCGCGGATCATCTCCCCAAGGGAGGCGTTTTTGCCTCCGACCTTCTCAAGGTCGGACAGGCCAAGTTCGGAAAACCAAAGAACGTCGGTCATGGGTTGTGCTCCTATGCTTGAACGCGCTGATCAGCGCTACGAACGAAATCGGTAATGCCCGGGGATGTCCGGGCGGAGTCCGGCGGTACGGGCGGCTGCAGTGCTGCGGAAACCTGCCCGAGCAGGATTCTGTGGTTTCCGCTGCAATGGAGTTATCTTGGACTTCGGCCTCGCGCCGGACTTCGGGTATACCCGAAGATCACGGAAGGACCGGCCGCGGAGATCGTCTTGGAGGTCATCAACAGGCCCGTGCCGATCGCCCCGCGGACGGCGACCAGCTGGATACGGCGGTTGGAGAGCTGGCGCTCAAGGTGGGGGGCTTCACCCATCGCGGTGGAGGCAGGTGGAATGGTCATGAGGAACTCCATCGTTCAAGTGCCACAACGGCAGCACTTTGATTCGGGTTCCTCCCCGCTCTGTCGTGGACCTGAGAGATTCCGCGTCCCCTGCTCTCGCAGGCGCCGCTTGCACCGTCGGTGAGCCAGACTGCTGCCTGACTGCTTTCCAGAGTTGCCTAACCGCGGCGGTACGTGGGCCTGAGAGATTCCCGGGGAGGGTTTGCTCCTACGGCGCCTGCTGAACGTACCGGCAGGACTCTCCCGCCGCAGATCATAAGCACTGCCCACCTCCAGGTGAGCAGGATCACACACTAGCGCCCCGAGGTGGCACCACGCAAGCAAACTGCGTCAATCGCTTAAATTTTCGCAACGCAGGGCAATTGTGACAAAGGCTTGGGAAGCGATAAACGGTCTCACACCAAGATCCCGACCGCGGGTGCGCGGAAAAGACTTCAGCAGGTTAACTGCCCGTTCCCGCCGAAGAGTCCGCGGCGTACGCTGGAGGGTACTTCTGCTAGGTCCGGGCGGGGCGGATCCGGACAGCTTCCTTCGGGGAACAGACATGGCGCATGCACAGGCCCGCGGCGGCCAGCATCGGCTGGCCGGAATTGTCTGCGTGCTGTGCCTGTTTGTGCCGCAGCCGGCTTTGGAAGCCGGCAGGCTGCCCTCGCACGCTGCCAGTACCCCCACCGCCGCCGCCGTTCCCGCCGTCGGGCTGGTGCCGCGGGACATCGAAATTGTCTCGTCACCGGTGGCTGCGGGCGAGCCCGTGGTGGGCGGGGAGCTGTCTTTGGAAGGCTTCGAATTCTCCGCACCGGGCTCCGTCCTCACCTACGACTACAGCTGGCGGGACACATTGGACGGGCACCCCGACGGCTACCATCGGGTCCTGTCCCTGACGCCGGACTGGCGCGGCGTGACCGTCACTGGCAATGTCGAGGCTTCGGCGGACAACTATGAAACGACCCCCGCACAGGCCCGGCCGGTCCGGATCTACTCACGCACCTTCTCTCCGGAGAACCGGAGCGAGTTCTTTGCCCGCACGCGGGACGGATCCCTATGGTATGTTCCGTCATCCCCGACAGGCCGGTTGGGAACGGCAAGTACCAGCGCCGAAAAGTGGCCCAAGGCCAGGGCAATGGACTCGGCAGGCGATTTCGACGGCGACGGCCGCCATGACATCCTCACCCTGCACCGGAACGGCGTGCTGTTGCTGCATCCCGGCGACGGCTACGGCGAAACCAAGCCGCTCCGGGCACTCGGCTCGGGCTGGACCGGCGTGCGCGAATTCTTCCTGCCCGGCGATTTCGACGGCGATTCCAGACCCGACGTCATTACCGGCGACGACAGCGGGGCGCTGTGGCTGCACCGGGGAGGCGCGTCTGGCCTGCGGCCGCGGACGCTGCTCCTGCACAGCAACCGCACGCCGGCCCGTGTATTCTCCCCCGGCGACTTCGACGGCGATGGAATGGCCGACATCATGTCTCTGGATGCTGCCGGCAGATTCTGGCTGCTGGCCGGGACCGGCAGCGGGCAGGTCGAGGACCCGGTGCCGGCGGGAAGAGCGCGGTTCAGGGTGATGTCCGTTGCCACGCCCGGCGACTTCAATGCGGACGGAACTACGGACCTGATTGTCCTCAACGCGACCGGGATGCTGCTGCTTCTGCCGGGCACGGGCGACGGCACAATAGGTTTGCCGGTGCCGCTGGGCCTTGCCGGGCGGGGTGTGGTGGAGCTCTTCTGAGCAGACCGAGTCCGGCCTGGTCAGGCGCTGTCGCGCGGGGCATACATGAGCACGGCCACGCCGGCCAGAGCAATCGCCGCCCCGATATAGTCCCAGCGGTCCGGCCGGAAACCGTCCATCACCATGCCCCAGGCCAGCGAGCCGGCAATAAAGATTCCGCCGTAGCCGGCCAGAACCCGGCCGAAGTTGGCATCAGGCTGGAAAGCGGCAATGAAGCCATAGGCGCCCAAGGCCATGACTCCCAGCCCGGCAAACCACCAGGCCCGGTCTTCACGCACCGCCTGCCAGATCAGCCAAGCGCCGCCGATCTCGGCGAGGGCGGCCAGGGCAAAAAGGAGTACGGATTTGGCGATGGTCATGCTTCAATTCTCGCCTACGCCGAACAGCGGGAGTCCAACCCGCGTGGACCTCAGGCTTCGGCCTTGCCCTGCCGCCAGTAACCCATGAAGGCCACCTGCTTACGGTCAATACCGACGTCCCGCACCAGGTAACGGCGCAGTTCCCGGATGACCGCGGCCTCGCCGGCGATCCAGGCGTAGAACGGCCGGGTGGATTCCGCCGTGGTTTCCCACAGGATGACGTTGTCAATGTCCACGTCCTCGGGCTCGTCGCCCTCGCCTTGCCGCAGGCCGGCCCCGGGAACAACGACGGCGTTCCGCACCGCGGCATCGAGCAGCTCGCCATGCGGGCGGTCACCGCGCGCCAGCCAGCTGATTTCCATGTTGGCCGCCGTCACCAGCTCCTGGAAGTCCGCGGCGTCGGGCACTTCGAGGACGGCGTTGCCGGTCATATCCGCCGGCAGCGCGGCCAGGATGGCGGCGATCGCCGGGACAGCGGTTTCATCGCCGGCCAGCAGCACGTGCGATGCCAGGCCGGGACGCCACTCGATGCCGCCGTAGTTCTTGGCCGTGGTGCAGTTGACGGCGCCGGCGTTGGGCCCGATGATCGTGACCCGGTCCCCGGCCACCGCGCGGTCCGCCCACATCGAGGCCGGCCCGCCCTTGCCGTCGGCGTCGAAATGCATCACGAAGTCGACGTCGAGCTCCGGGATCTCGCCGTAGCGGAAGTCCCGGACCGTGTAGGTGCGCATGGAGCCGCGCGTGCGCTCGTCGAGGGACAGCCAGTGCTGGTACCAGCCTCCGGTCAGCGCGGTGGCGCCCGGGCCGGATTCCGGCGCACGGGGGTCGCCGAAAGTCGGCAGCGGTATCTCGCGACCGTCGGCGTCCAGGGCGGGAACCACAACCTTGATGCGCAGGTCCAGCGTGGGGCCGTCGACGCCGAAAAGCCTGAGCCCTTCTCCGGTGAAGGTGATCCGGCGGAAGTTCGGCGACAGTTCCCGCACGGCTGCGACGTCGACGTCGAAAGCCAGGACGGGGGTGACTGCTGTTTCGGTGGCGAGTGCCGTCATCGTGATTCTCCGTTCGAAGGGGCGGGCTTGGCGGCGGTCATGCTGCGGACGGCATGCTGCCGCCGTTGCTGTGGTGGCGTCCTACCGGGACGACCATCGGCGTGCCGGACACCGGATCCGGAATCACACGGGATTCCAGCCCGAAAACGTCGGACACCAGTTGCTCGGTCACGACGCCCGACGGCGGCCCCTCGGCCACCACCTCGCCGGCTTTCATGGCGATCAGATGGTCGGCGTAGCGCGCGGCCAGGTTCAGGTCGTGCAGCACAATGGCCACGGTGGTGCCCTTGCGCCGGTTCAGGTCCGTGACCAGATCCAGCACCTCGATCTGGTGCGTCACGTCCAGGAAAGTGGTGGGCTCGTCCAGCAGCAGGATGTCCGTTTCCTGGGCCAGGGCCATCGCGATCCAGACCCGCTGGCGCTGGCCGCCGGAGAGCTCGTCCACATCCCGCCCGGCCAGCTCTTCGGTGTCCGTTGCCGCCATGGCCGCGTTCACGGCGTCGTCGTCCTTGACAGTCCACTGGCGGAACCAGCCCTGGTGCGGATAGCGGCCGCGGCCCACCAGTTCCGCGACGCTGATCCCGTCCGGCGCCGTGGGCGTCTGCGGGAGCAGGCCGAGGACCCGCGCCACCTCGCGCGTGGAACGGGCGTGGATGTCCTTGCCGTCCAACATCACCGTGCCTGTGGTGGGCTTGAGCAGCCGGGCGAGCCCGCGCAGCAGGGTGGATTTCCCGCAGGCGTTGGCGCCCACAATGATGGACACCTGCCCCGCCGGCAGTTCCACCGTGAGGTCCTGCACCACGGTGCGCTGGTCATAGCCCAGCGTGAGGTTCCGGGACTGGAGAGTGCGCATTTAGCCTCCTCGGCCGACGCGGTTGGTAGTGACCAGCAGCCAGAGCAGGAACGGCGCGCCGAGGGCACCGGTCACCACTCCCACCGGCAAAGCCGTGCCGTTGGTCAGGAACATGGGAATCAGGTTGGCGGCGGCGAAGTCCGCGGCGAGCACGATCACCGCGCCGACGCCGGCCGCGGCCACCAGCGAACCGGCCCCGCCCAGCAGCCGGCGAGCAATGGGCCCGGCCAGGAACGCCACGAAAGCCACCGGTCCGGCTGCCGCCGTAGCGACGGCGGCCAGCAGCACCGCGGTGACCACGAGTCCCAGCCGCGCAGGGCCCACGCGAACGCCCAGTCCGGCGGCGGCGTCGTCGCCCATTTCCAGGCCGCGGAGGCTGCGCGAAAGCATCGCCACGGCCGGAAGCAGCAGCACCAGGCTGGCGGCGAGCACGGCCACGCGGTCCCAGTTGCTGGAGTTCAGCGAGCCGTTGAGCCAGACCAGCGCACCCTGCGCCGTGCGGATGTCCGTCCGCGTCATCAGGTAGCCGACCACGGCCTGCATGATCGCGGCGAACCCGATGCCGATCAGGATCAGCCGCGCGCTGGCCCCGCCGGACGCGCCGGAGCGGTGCGATACCAGGTAGATCAGCAGGGCGATCGCCAGCGCGCCGATCATCGCGGCGGCCGAGACGGCCACCCCGGTCAGCCCGAAGATCACCATGGCGGCCACGGCCGAGGCACTGGCGCCGTAGCTGATCCCGATGATGTCCGGACTCGCCAGCGGGTTGCGCAGCATGGTCTGGAAAATCGTGCCGGCCAGGCCGAACGCCACGCCGATCAACGTGCCCGTGACCGCCCGCGGCAGCTTGTTCTCCATCACGATGAAGCTCGCGCCCGGAATGTCCGCGCCGCCGAGCAGCCGGAAAAAGTCGGGAATGGTCACGGTGTAGCTGCCCAGCAGGACATTGACAAAGAAGAGAACGACGACGGCGGCGCCCAATGCCTCGACCACAACGCGGCGCCGGCGCTGGCGGGCGGAATGGTGGTTACGGCCGGAAGGGCGCTGGCGGGCGGAATGGTGTTTACGGGCGGAAGGGCGCTTGCGGCCGGAAGGGAGCTTGCGGCCGGCGGGGTGCTTTAGTCCGAGGGCGCGCTTGCCAGTGGAACCGGCGCCGGCCTTCCCTGCGCCAGATCGGTGGTGGTCTGCGAGAACGGTGCTGGTCTGCACCGTTTCCGCAGCCGGGAACCGTTTTGCGCCATCCAATGCCGCCCCTGCACCAGTGGTTTGGGCTTCCGCCGCACCAGATCGTTCTTCGCGGTCCGGGATGTCTTGCACGAGGGACGATCTCGTAGCCAAGGAACGATCTCGCGTCCCCTCCGCCGTCCCATCACCCGTTCCGGCAGGGGAACTTCCATCCCTCGGCGTCCCCGCCTTCACTGCATCGGCCGCATCCACATCGTGCAGAGCCCTACTCACAGTCCCGCCGCCTTCCGCCGCCGGACCAGCCAGATGAAGACCGGCGCGCCGATGATGGCGGTCATGATGCCGGCCTGGACCTCGCCGGGCAGCGCGATCAGCCGGCCCACGATGTCCGCGCCTAGCAGCAGCACCGGCGCCAGCACCAGCGAGAACGGCAGGATCCAGCGGTAGTCCGGCCCGGTAAACGCGCGGACCATATGCGGGATGACCAGCCCCACGAAGGCAATCGGCCCGGCCAGCGCCGTCGCCGCGCCGCACAGAATGACCACTCCAAGAGCGGTGATGGCGCGGGAGAGGCCTACTTTCTGCCCGAGGCCGCGCGCCACATCGTCGCCCAGAGACAGATTGTTCAGGATCCGGCCGGTGAGCAGCGTAATCAGCAGGCCGACCGCCACGAACGGAACGACCGGCAGGATGACGTCCCAGCCGCGCCCGCTGACGTTGCCGACCTGCCAGAACCGGAAGGCGTCCAGCGTGTCCTGGCTGCTGACCAGAATGGCGTTCATGAGCGAACTGAGGCCGGCGGTGAGCGCTGCGCCGGCGAGCGCCAGCTTGATCGGCGTCGCGCCTTCGCGGCCTAGGCTGGCAATGCCATAAACAACGACGGCGGCAACCGCCGCGCCGACGAAGGCGAACCAGATGTAGCCGGTCAGGTTGCTGATGCCGAAGACGTAGATGCCCGTAACCACTGCCAGCGCCGCGCCGGCGTTCACCCCGAGGATGCCCGGGTCGGCCAGCGGGTTCCGGGCCACGCCCTGCATGGCGGCGCCGGCAACGCCCAGGGCAGCGCCGACCAGCAGTGCCGTCACGGTCCGCGGAATCCGCGAGTGCACCACGGCATGGTCGCCGTTGGCCGGATCGAAATCCGTCAGCGCAGCGATGAGCGTTTCGAAGCTGATGGGCCGGGCACCGAAGGCCAGCGAGGCGAAGCAGACCACGGCGAGTACCGCCAGGACCACGGGGATGCCCGCGAGCGCACGGCGGTTTCCGGACTTCGCCGGAGGCCGGGGCGCCGCGGCGAGATGTTCGGAACCAGCGGAAGCGCCCTCGGGCACGGGGCCGCGGGGGCGCTGATCGATGCGGGCTGGCACGGACACCTCTGCTCCCACAGTCCACCTCCTGACCTACCGAAAAAGACTTAAGTAAGGCTAGCCTACTGTGGCGCACATTAAGAAACGATTTGCTGCCCTAATTGGCGGCCAATGTTTGCCTGGGCCAGGCTTCCGGCTACGCCGGCCTGCCGCCACTCCCCCGGAAAACGGCCACCGGATACCCGGCTCAGGCATACTCGAATCATGTCCGCACCGATCGTCCTGCTGCACGGCTGGGCCTGCCCCGCCAGCTACTGGAATCCGCTCGCCGACTACCTGCGCGGCGCCGGGCACGAGGTGCTGAACCTGGACCTACCCGGCTACCGCGGACCACTGGAGCCGGACTTCGAGTGGACGGTGGAAAACGTCGCCGCCGACTTCGCGCTCAGATTCGCCAGCACCGGACCGGTGCACTGGGTGGGCCACTCACTCGGCGGCAGCATCGCGGCCACCATCGCCGCCCGCTTTCCGCGTACGACGGCGTCACTCACCTTGGCAGGGATGGTCCCGGTCAAACCCTCGCAGGCAACCGTGGAGCGCCTCACCCGCCTGTTCGGCGGACCGGAGCAGCCGGGCGAGGAAGCCGCCGAAGAAATGATCGCCGCCTGGTTCCGCGGCGGCAACGTTCCGCAAGGTGCGGACCTCGAAAGGTTCCTGGCCCCCTTCCGGCTGCCGGCCGCCGTCGTACGTTCGAGCATGCTGGCCGGCCTGACCGGCGCGGCGGAGGATGTACCGGACGAAATCACAGCCCCCACCCTCGTGGTCACCGGAGTCCGGGATGCCACGCGGCCGCCGGACATTGTGCAGGATTTCCTTGCCGCCCACCCCATGTGGCGGCATACGCTGATTCCAGACGCCGGCCATATGGTGCATTGGGAGCAGCCCAATGCCTGCGCCGCGGCCATCCTGAACTTGCTGGCAGCGGCTGAGGACTGAGCGGCAGAGGGCTGAGCGGCAGGGGACTGAGCGGCAGGGGCTGAAGCGCCGGCCCGGCCACCGGTTACGGCTGCTTGGCGGGGTGCGTTTCCTTTTGCACCATCGGCATCACTTCGGTGGCGAGCAGCTCGATGGACCGGGCCGTGTCCGCGAACGGCAGACCGCCCAGACCCACCTGCGCCAGGCAGCGGTCGTGGCTGAAGATCTCGTACTGTTCCAGGATCTTGTCGATGACCTCTTGCGGGCTGCCGGCGAGCAGGCCGCCGCCGGGCCCGGCCCAGGCCTCGAAGGTTTCACGCGGAAAGTGCCCCATCTTCCGCCGCCTTGCCCACAGCCGGGTACCGGGCAGTAACAAAAACGCCTACCCGGGAGTAACATTGAAGGACAGCTAAAGGGTCTCCGGCCTGCGGCAGACCCTGGTCAAAGGGGACTGCCATGAGTACCGGAACTGAACAGCACCTGCCCACCGGCCAGAGCGCCGACGTCACGGAACGCGACGCACGCGCTGTGGCCGAGGCCGCCCGCGAGGCGGAATGGACGCGGCCGAGTTTTGCCAAGAGCCTCTATCTGGGCCGCTTCGAGATGGACCTCATCCACCCGCACCCGGTTCCCGCGCCCGAGGATGCGGCAGCGGGCGACGCGTTCCTGGGACGTCTGGAAGAGTACGCGCGGACCATGGACGGCGCCCGGATCGAACGCGATGCGAAGATCCCGGACGAGTATCTGGCGGAACTGGCGGAACTCGGCGCCTTCGGCATGAAAATCCCCGTGGAGTACGGCGGTCTGGGCCTGTCCCTGACATACTACGGCCGCGCGCTGATGCTGCTGGGATCCGTGCATCTTAGCCTCGGCGCCCTGTTCTCGGCGCACCTGTCCATCGGCGTGCCGGAGCCCGTCAAGGTCTTCGGCAGCGAGGACCAGAAACAGCGTTTCCTGCCCAGGTGCGCCGCGGGAGCGGTCTCGGCGTTCCTTCTCACCGAGCCCGACGTTGGCTCCGACCCGGCGCGGCTCGGCACCATGGCCACCCCGACCGACGACGGCGAATCGTACGTGATCAACGGTAGCAAGCTCTGGACCACCAACGGGGTCATCGCCGAACTCGTTGTGGTCATGGCCAAGGTTCCGGCGCACGACGGCGGACCGGGCGGCATTTCCGCCTTCGTCGTCGAAGCTGACGCGGCCGGCATCACGGTGGAAAACCGCAATGCCTTCATGGGTCTACGGGGCATCGAAAACGGACTGACCCGCTTCGACAATGTCACAGTGCCGGCGGCCAACCGGCTGGGCGGCGAAGGCAAGGGGCTGAAGATCGCGCTGACCACGCTGAACACCGGGCGGTTGGCCCTGCCGGCCCTCTGCGCGGCCTCCGGAAAGTGGTCGCTGAAGATCGCCCGCGAATGGTCCAACGCGAGGGTCCAGTGGGGCCGACCGGTGGGCCGCCACGAGGCCGTGGGAAAGAAGGTTGCCTTCATCGCCGCCACCGCGTTTGCCCTGGAGTCGGTCTTCGAGCTGTCGGCGGCGCTGGCCGACGCCGGCATGAAAGACGTGCGGATCGAGGCGGCGCTGGCCAAGCTCTGGTCGAGCGAAATGGCCTACAAGGTTGCGGACGAACTGGTACAGATCCGCGGCGGACGAGGCTTTGAGACCGCCGCTTCCCTGGCCGCCCGCGGCGAACGGGCTGTGCCGGCCGAGCAGCAACTGCGGGACCTGCGGATCAACCGCATCTTCGAGGGCTCCACCGAGATCATGCACCTGCTCATCGCGCGGGAGGCCGTGGACGCCCACCTTGCCGCCGCCGGTGACCTTGCCTCGGCAGATGCGGATCTGGCTGCCAAGGCGCGGGCCGCCATCGGAGCCAGCGGCTTCTACGCCCGCTGGCTGCCGCAGTTGCTGGCCGGGCAGGGAATGAACCCCAAGTCGTACGGCGGATTCGGCCGGTTGGCTGGGCATCTGCGGTTCGTCGAGCGGTCCTCGCGGAAGCTCGCCCGGCACACCTTCGCAGGCATGGGCCGCTGGCAGGCCAAGCTGGAACACCGGCAGGTTTTCTTGGGCCGGATCGTGGATATCGGCGCCGAACTCTTTGCCATGGCCGCAGTCTGCAGCAGGGCTGAACTGTTGCGCAGCCAGAATCCCGCCGAGGGCAAGAGCGCCTACGAACTGGCGGATGCCTTCTGCCTGCAGTCCCGCGAGCGCGTCCGGCAGCTGTTCACCGAACTCTGGCGGAACTCGGACACTCCGGACCGGCGGCTGGCCGGCAAGGTGCTGGACGGAGACTACGTCTGGCTTGAGCGCGGCGTCATCGATCCCTCCGAAGGAACCGGACCGTGGATCTCCGAGCCAGCTGAGGGGCCCTCCACGAAGGAGGACCAGCACCGCAAGTACCGGTAGGCACCGGATGACTTGGTAGGTTGTTCGTGGTGCAGCACCCTGCACTGACGCACGCCCGAGGGAGCCGATCATGGGAACGCATTGGGACCGGCTGGATAATGAGCTGCGCCCGGCCGTTGAAGCCAGCACCAAACAGTTCGAACGTGTACGCCCTGAGCTCGAAGCCGTCACCCGCGAGATGCAGACAACCATCCGCGACATCTTCCAGGAGACGGAACTGAAGCCGCTGTTCGTCACGGCACGGACCAAGACCGTCGCCTCGTTCCGGGAAAAGGCTTCCCGCACTCTGCCGCCTGCCGTCGCCGGTGATACACCGACTCTCGAATACCCCGATCCGCTGCGCGATATGCACGATATGGTCGGTGTCCGAGTGATCGTCAGCCTGCCGCACGAGATCCGCGAAGCGGCCAGCCTGATCAAACGCCAGCGCAGCGAATTCGACATCCGGGCAGACCGGGAGAAGGACATCGGCTCCATCGAGTCCGGCACGTACGGCTACTCCAGCAGGCATCTGCTCATCCGCACCATCCAGAACCCGGCGGTCAAGCGCTTCCAGGAGGCGCTCGGCGAACCGGCCAGGCCCAATGGCAGCCATGTGTTCGAGGTCCAGATCCGCACCATCCTGGCCCATGCGTGGTCCGAAATCGAGCACGACATCCGGTTCAAAGCCTCCAACCCGAGGGCGTGGAGTCCCTACTTCGACCGGCAGTTCACCGCCACGGCCGCGATGCTCGAGGCAGTGGAATCCACCTTCTCGGAACTGCATGAGCGCTACGAGACGGTTACCGGTTACTGGGACGAGGAAGGTGAAGGTGCAGCGCCGCTGACACCTCGGCGGATCCGCGAGGTCTGGCAGACGCTGCTGCCCCACGTGGACCGCAAGTCCGACGACGACTGGGGTTGGGCGGCCGAGCTCCTGGCCGCCCACGGTCTGAAGACCACCACAGATCTCGTTGACCTGCTCCAGGCGGAGGTGATTACCAGGGTCCGCGAGGCGTTGGAACACCGCTACTCCCCCGGTCCGGACCGGCTGCTCGACGACGTGCTGCTGTGGCGGTTTGGCAAACGGCACATTGAGCTGACCGCCGGCGACGACAACCACCGGCGTGAAAGCCTGCTGCGCCGCCACCGGCAGATGGAAACGTTCCGCTCCACGAGCTAACAGGCCGGGCAGCTGGGCGGAACCGCTCCGCTATCGGCGTGCCCGCCCTTTTCCGCGCCACGGCCGGGAGGCGATGAGCAGCGCCAACGAGGTCAGTACGATGCCGGCGATGGTTGCTCCGCCAACGAGGCTTCCGGCCGTAGGCCAGAGGATGTCCAGGACCAGCGAGCCCACCAGTTGGCCGCCGATCATGCCCAGGCTGGTGAGCAGAACGCCGGTGTTCGCCACGCTGAGAGTGGCGGCGCCGAGCACCAGCGTCCCCAGCGGCCCACCGGTATACAGCCACCACTGCGGGGTGAGAAGTCCGGCCTGCCCGCTGAGCGCAGCCTGGGCTGTCCAGACCGCCAGCAGCGCCAACGTGCCGGCGCCGAAGTTGAACAGGGTGGAGATGACCGGGCTGCCGTGCACCGTTGCGATCTGCCCCAGCATGCCCTGCTGAACGCTTTGCATCAGCCCGGCCGCCAGCGGCAGAAGCATGAGCAGTACCAGCAAGCCAGTGTTAAGGGAGCTTCCGAAATGCGGCAGCGCCGCCGTCACCGCGGCCGCCAGCGCCAGCACGGCGCCGGCGATACGGACACCGTTGACCGGAATCTTCTGCCCCGAGCCAAGTCCCAGCCGGTCGACAACCAGGCCGGAGGCCAGCTGGCCGGTAACCACGGCGATCGTGAACAGCGACAGGCCGATGGGACCAACGGCCACGGTCTGTGTGAAAACGTAAAACGCCCCGATCAGTCCGGCCAGCAAGTACCACGTCGGGTACCTCCGCTGCCGGAACAGGCTGGGTACCCGGCGCAGGCGGGCGCGCGCGGACGGAAGAACCATGGAGAACACCAGCACGGCGATGAAGCCGGTGCCGAAGCTGATCAACGCGGCACCGACCCGGTCCTGCAACTGCACGCCCAGCTCACTGTTGAGCCGTCCCTGCACGGCCAGTCCCATCCCGCCGAACACAGCCAAGACCAAAGCCAGCGCTGCCGGCACCCGGATGTCGGCGCGGGAGGGGCCGGAACCATGAGGCGCCGAGGTATCAGCTGCGGCACTGCTGTCACGGTGTCTGGTCACGCTGTCGATCGTATCGCCATGCCTCTCCGCCAGAGCCAGCGCGCGGGAATCCGGCTGAATTTCCGAAGGGCGGCTGAGCTACCGGAGGGCTTGACCTTGACGCTACGTCAACATGCATAGTGAAGGACATGAAAAAGGCAGAAGGGAAGCCGCCGCATGGAATGGTCCATCCAGGAGGTCGCCAGGGCCGCCGGCACCACCAGCAGAACCTTGCGCCACTACCAGGACATCGGCCTGCTGGCACCCAGCCGCATCGGCCACAACGGGTACCGCTATTACGACGACGGCTCCTTGCTGACGCTGCAGCGCATCCTGCTGCTGCGCCAGTTGGGGCTGGGTCTGCCGGAGATTGCCAAGGTAGTGCACGGCCGCACCGAAACGACTGCCGCACTGCGCGGACACCTGGAAATCCTGCTTCAGGAACGGGACCGGATCGAACGCCAGATCGCGTCGGTCCAGTCAACAATCAACAAGACGGAAAGAGGCGAGCAGCTGATGGCTGACGAAATGTTCGATGGTTTCGAGCACACGAAGTACAAAGAGGAGGTCGAAGAACGCTGGGGCGCGGAGGCCTATGCCAAGGGCGACCAGTGGTGGCGCAATCTGAGTTCGAGCGAACGTACGGCCTGGATGGACCGGACGAAGGACCTCATGGCGGCCTGGACCGCCGCGGCAGCATCAGGCATCCCGGCCGACAGCGCTGAAGCCCAGACCTTGGCTCAGCGGCAGTTCGACTGGCTCGCCAGTGCGAACGGCGGCCAGGAAATCTCCTACGGGTACTTCACCGGGCTGGGCGAAATGTATGTGGCGGACCCGCGTTTCGGCGCGAACTACGGCGGCGAGGCCGGCGCCGGATTCGTCCGGGACGCCCTGAGAATCTACGCGGACCGCCACCTGGCCACGTAGGCCGGGGCCAGCAGGGACTCAGCTCAGGCGAGTCCGGGTGGTTCGATCCGTTCCCGGCAGGCGGTGACGAAGGCCTCCAGCAGGGCCTCAAGCTGCCCGTCAGGGGTGCCCTCGGCCTCGGGATGCCATTGCACGGCGAGCAGCCACCCCTCGTCACGGCGTGCCAGCTCCACCGCTTCCACCACGCCGTCGGGAGCGGCCGCCACTACCCGGAGCCGGTCGCCGAGCCTGCGGACGGCCTGATGGTGTCCGGACCGGACCATCGTTTCGCCCGGGCCGAGCGCTCCGGCCAGCAAGGTTCCGCGGCCGATCGCCACCGGATGGGTGGCCATCGGCGGCCGTTCCTGGTGGATCTTGTGGAGCGACTCCGGTCCCAGGTCTTCGGTCAGGGAACCGGCGAAGGCCACGTTGATGAGCTGCAGTCCGCGGCAGATTCCAAGGACCGGCCGGCCGTTCTCGACGGCGCCGATGACCAGGTCGATCTCGGTCTCGTCCGCCATCGTGTCGACGCAATGCACCGTGGGCTCATCGGTATTGCCGCCGTACCGCGCCGGGTCCACGTCTCCGCCGCCGAGAATGAGCACGCCGTCGTAATCCTTGGCGGTGAACACGTGTCCGGAGGAGGCGTTGATAACGACGGCGTTGGCTCCAGCCGCGTGCAGGCCTGCCACCGCCCGCCGGGCCAGATCCGCCAGCACCTCCGAGAACCACGCCGGATGGGAGGCCGCGTCCTGCGCATAGCTGACCGCAATCCTCGGCCGCAGCTGCGTCTGGGCGGAGGTGCCGCCGTCGTTGTTCATGCCGGGTAAAGGGGGTTGTGCCCGGCGCTCACCCGCTCCGAGTCGCGGACCGGTCCGGGCGCGGTGCCGTTGCCGAAGGGGCTGCCGCCGAGGGCGTCGCGGCCGTGGTCGCTCAGCCAGTTGGCCAGGTCCGGGCCCTGCGGGACGATCTGCGTGGGGTTAATGTCCTCGTGCACGATGTAGTAGTGCTGCTTGATCTGCTCGAAGTCGATGGTATCGCCGAAGCCGGGGGTCTGGAACAGGTCGCGGGCGTAGCCCCAGAGCGCGGGCATCTCCGTGAGCTTGTTCCGGTTGCATTTGAAGTGGCCGTGGTAGACCGGGTCGAAGCGCACCAGCGTAGTGAAAAGACGCACGTCCGCTTCGGTGATGGTTTCCCCCATCAGGAAACGGCGGGTGCTGAGGCGTTCCTCGAGCCAGTCCATCGCCGTCCACAGCCGCTCGTAGGCCTTGTTGTAGGCCTCCTGCGAGCCGGCGAAACCGCAGCGGTAGACACCGTTGTTGACCTCGGTGAACACCCGCTTGTTTGCCTCTGCAATCTCCTCGCGCAGGTGCTCCGGGTAGAGGTCCGGTGCGCCCTCGCGGTGGAACTCGGTCCATTCGGTGGCGAAGTCCAGCGTGATCTGCGGGTAGTTGTTGGTCACCACGGCGCCGGAGGCGACATCGACGACGGCGGGAACCGTAATGCCCCGCGGGTAGTCCGGAAAGCGCTTGAAGTAGGCCTGCTGCAGTCGCTCGATGCCCAGGACGGAGTCCTTGCCGCCGTCGTCCAGGTCGAAGGTCCAGCTGCGCGCATCATGGGTGGGGCCGGGCATGCCGATGGAAAGCACGTCCTCAAGTCCGAGCAGGCGGCGGACAATGATGGTTCGGTTGGCCCAGGGGCAGGCGCGCGCGGCGACCAGGCGGTAGCGGCCGGGCTCCACCGGCCAGCGCCCTTCGTTGGGGTTGTCCCCGCCGCGGACAATCCTGTCTTCGATGTAATGGGTGTCCCGGGTGAACTCTTCGCCGGTGTGGACGTAGGCACCCTTGGTGCTGTACTCGCTGGCGGGGGCTGAGTTTTCGGTGCGCGCGCTCGTCTGGCTCATGCTTTCACCCTATCCCGCAACCGGCGCGGGCTTCCATGGCGACGGGAATTTGCGGAGGCCGGACGGCCTATCGCATCCGGTCGGGCCTCAAGATCCCGCCTAGATGTGACACTCATCGCTAGGGTAAGGGTCTAAGGCAACAAATTGGCGCCCTACGCGCCGACAACGACGTCGCTACGCAGGAGGTTTCCATGTCATCTGTAAGCAGCAAGGGAAGAAACCCGGTCTCCGCTTTCATGCGCCCGGTCAATTCGCTGGTGGAGCGGTACATCCCCAGTGCGCTGGTTTTCGCGATCGTGCTGAGCGTGGTGGTGGCGGTCATGGCCCTGATCCTCACCGACGCCGGGCCGGTCGAGGTCATCAAGGGCTGGGGCGACGGACTGTCCGGCCTGCTCGCCTTCATGACGCAGATGGCGCTGATCCTGCTGCTCGGCCACACCTTGGCCAACACGCGGCCGGTCAGGAAACTGCTTTCGTTCCTGGGCGGCCTGCCGCGGGGCCCCATCCAGGCCTACGTCTTCGTCTTCGTCATCGCCGCGATCGCTTCCCTGATCACCTGGGGGCTGGGCCTGGTGGTCGGCGCCCTGCTGGCCAAGGAGGTCGCCGCGCAACTGCGGGCCAAGGGCGTGCGGCTGCACTTCCCGATGCTGGTGGCCGCCGCCTTCTCCGGCTTCGTCGTCTGGCATATGGGCTACTCCGGCTCCGGGCCGTTGACCGCCGCCACCGAGGGGTCCTTCCTGGCGGAGCAGATCGGCCGCACCATCCCGGTCAGCGAAACCACATTCTCGCTCTGGAACATCCTCGCCGCCGTGGCCACGGTCATCGTGGTTGGCGGCGCCCTGGCCCTGGTGGCGCCTCGCGGCGATGACAAAATTGTGGAGCTTGCGGTGGATGCCCGGGAAGGCGAAGCGGATCTGGACGACGAGGTGGTCACGCCGGCCGACCGTGTGGATGCCAGCCGCATCCTGACCCTGGTGGTCGGACTGGCGCTGGTGGCCTACCTAGTGATCCACTTCAGTCAAGGCGGCACGCTGACCCTGGACATCGTGAACTGGTCCTTCCTGACGCTGATCTTCCTGCTGGTACGCAATCCGTTCGAGCTGATCGCGCTGATCAAGAATGCCGCGTCCAACGTCGGTGACATCCTGCTCCAGTTCCCGCTCTACGCCGGCATCATGGGCATCATGACCACCACCGGGCTGATCACCGTGCTGTCCGATTTCTTCGTGAACGTTTCCACCCCGCAGACCTTCGGCTTCCTCGCCCTGCTCTCCGCCGGACTGGTGAACTTCTTCGTCCCTTCCGGCGGCGGCCAGTTCGCGGTCCAGGGGCCCATCATGCTCGACGCCGCGGCCCGGCTCGACGTGGATCCGGCGGTAGCCATCATGGCGGTGTCCTACGGCGATCAGTGGACCAACATGATCCAGCCGTTCTGGGCGCTGCCGCTGCTGGCCATTGCCGGGCTGAAAATGCGGGACATCCTCGGCTACACCGTCATCACGCTGATCGCTTCCGGACTGGTGTTCTCCGCGACCCTGCTGATTGTCGGGGCCGGCTGAGCAGCCTGCGCCGGGTCCCGGTAGGCTGACCGGCCGCCGGGGCCTCCGCCCAGTCCCGGAGCCGGATTCAGCCGGCGAAGGCGAACCTGTCCCTGCCGGCAAACAGGCCGGTCACGGCCTGCGCGGCGGAAACCATGCACAACAGGATCAGCGACGCCTCCCACCCGCCGGTGGCTGCGAACAGGCCGCCGAACAGCGGCGGCCCGGCGGCCGCCAGCAGGTAGCCGATAGACTGGGCCATCCCGGAGAGTGCGCTGGCTTCCCGGTGCGTTCGCGTACGCAGTCCGAACAGCGCCAAGGCCGTCACCAGCGAGCTGCCGCAGCCGAACCCGGCCACCAGCACCCAGAGCAGCATGGCGCCTGGCAAGAGCAGGATTCCCAGCACGCCGGCAACAATCAGCAGCGGGGGCAACGCGGCAGGGAACCGCTGGTTCTTCCCCTTCAGGATCAGCGGGGTCAGCAGGCTGGAGACGATGCCGATCAGCTGGAACATCATCAGGTCCCAGCCGGAGGCCACGTCCCCGCGTCCGTGCGAGCGTTCCAGAGTGGGCAGCCAGGTGATCAGAATGTAGAACGCCATGGATTGCAGCCCCATATACAAGGTGACTTGCCAGGCGACGCCGGACTTCCACACGGATCCGCGGACGGGCGCCGGCACGGCCGCATTGAGCTGGGCCTGGGCCGAGCTGGCACGGACCCGCAACCGAGGCAGCCAGGCCAGCACGGCAGGAATCGCCAGCACCACGTAGATGACGAGGGCAAAGCGCCAGCCGGCCGGTTCGCCGTCGTTAATTGGAAGCAGCGACAGCGGCACCGAGAGCCCCGCGCCGAGCGAGGCAATGCCGCCGAGCACGGCTGAGTAGGCGCCGGTGAGCGTGGCCATCTGGTCCGGGAAGTCCCGCTTGAGGATCGCGGGCAGCAGCACATTGCCGACGGCGATGGCCGCGCCGATAATGAACGTTCCCAGCCAGAGATTGGCGATACTGCCCGGAGCCGGCCGCAGGAAGGTGCCTGCGATGAGCAGCAGGAGCGCGGCGAAGACGGTACGCTCCACCCCGAACTTCTCGCTTATCCCGTGGGCCAGCGGGGAGATGACGCCGAAGGCCAGCAGCGGGACGGCAGCCAGCAGGCCCAGCGCCGCAGCGCCCAGGCCGGTGTCGGCCCCGATCTGGTCCAGCAGCGGTCCGACGCTGGTGAGGACCGGCCGCAGGTTGGCGGCGACCAGCAGCACGCCGGTGATGAGCATGCCGCCCGACAACGCCCGCCGCGCTCCGCTGACCGTATCCGCCACTGCCCCACCCCGTTGGTCGTGCCTATGCCTTACAGAATTCTCCGCCCGCATGCGGGCACAACAAGACTATGTGATGGGAAGCATAAGGGCGCCCGGTCAGACCGGGCGCCCTTATGTTGCTGCGGGTAGCGGGGTTATTTGGCGTTCGCGGCTTCCGCTGCGTCGGCAGCTTCGCCGAGCATCGGCAGGAACTGATCCAGTGCCCACGGCAGGCTCAGCGGGGATGCGGCGGAGATGGACAGCGTCAGGGTGTTGTCCGAATCGGCAACCAGAGCGTCATTTTCGACGGCGGGAATCTGGCTCAGCAGCGGATCCTCGATGACCTGCTGCTTGGTCTTGGCATCGGGGACCCAGGTGACGAAAATGTCGGATTCGAGCTCGTTGGCCTTTTCGGCGGACCACGGGATAAAGAACTCGCCGGAGTCGCTGGTGCCTTCCGTGACGACCTCGGCCTGCTTCATGCCGATGCTGGTGAGGAACTTCGGACGGTTGTCGTTCATCGTGTAGACGTTGACGCCGTCGCCCTTGGCGGGCTCCAGATTGCCGTAGATAAACGACTTGCCGGCCAACTGCGGGTACTCGGAGGCCTTGGCATCGATCGTCTGCTCGGTCTCGGCGACCAGCTTCTTGGCTTCCTCGGTCTTGCCCAGTGCCTCGCCGATCATCATCGTGGAGTCCTGCCAGTCCGTGCCGTAGGCCAGTTCCGGATAAGCCACCACGGGAGCGATCTTGCTCAAGGTGTCGTAGTCTTCCTGGGTCAGGCCGGAGTAGGCGGCAAGAATGACATCCGGGGTCAGCGCGGCAATCTCATCAAACGCGATGCCATCGGCCTCGGAGTACTGCTCCGGAGCCTTCTCGGAACCAATGGGAGCCCCGAGCTCCTCAAGCTTGGCATCCTTCCACGGCGTGGATTTGTTCTCGTTTCCGCCCCACTCGACTGCAGGCATTCCGACCGGCACGACGCCGAGCGACAGCGCCACGTCGTCGTTCACCCAGGAAACCGTGGCCACACGTTCCGGCTGCTCTTCGATGACGGTCTCACCAAAGGCATGCTCAATGGTCACCGGGAAGGCATCCGAAGACCCTGCGGCGGTTTCACCACCTGTGGAACCGCCGGCAGGACCGGTGGAACAGGCGGATACGGACAGAAGAACGACGGCGGCTGCGGCAAGCATGCCGCGGACACGGGAAAGGGCCACGATGGGACTCCTCGGCTCAGAGGTAACGAACAAAAGTAAGGGTAGCCTATGCTTCGATTGAATAAGAAACAATCGCGTTACGTATTTATTGCAGTCGTTCCTGGACCTCACACAATCGTCTGCCCGCACGTTTGCGTATCGGAGATAATGGCGTTGTGGAAGGAGCGCTCCCATGCCTGCAGTGCATTCCGTAATCGACACTCCCATCGGCGAGCTCACCCTCGTGGCAGTCGACGGCTCCCTGACCGGTGCATATTTTCCTGCCCATAAACGAATGCCGGATGCCGAAGCCTTTGGTCCCCGCGTGGACGCGGGGTTTACCGAAGCCAAACGCCAGCTGTCGGAGTATTTTGCCGGCGAGCGCACCGAGTTCGACCTGCCGCTGAGCCCCAAGGGCGATGCGTTCCAGCAGAAAGTGTGGGATTTGCTGCGGCGGATTCCGTACGGCCAGACCCGCTCGTACGGCCAGCTAGCCCGGGAACTCGGTGACGCTCATCTTGCCCAGGCCGTCGGCAACGCCAATGGCCGCAACCCGATCTCGATTATCGTGCCGTGCCACCGGGTTGTAGGAGCAGACGGCCGGCTGGTGGGTTATGCCGGCGGACTTGAGCGCAAAAGGTTCCTGCTTGAGCTGGAGGAGCCTGTGGAAATCAAGGCCGCCAAACTTTTCTAGGACGTAACCTCACATTATGTACTCCGGCAGCGTCTACACAGCATGAAACCCTTCGAGCAGCTCGTCACCGAGCACGGCGCGATGGTCCTGCGGGTCTGCCGCGCCGTACTGGGACCGGACGAGGCCGAGGATGCCTGGTCCGAAACGTTCCTGTCCGCTCTCAAGGCCTATCCCGAGCTGCCCGAATCGGCCAATACGGAGGCATGGCTGGTAACCATCGCACACCGCAAAGCCGTTGACGTCACCCGGAAACGGGCGCGTAATCCGCTGCCGGTGGAAGAGCTGCCCGAACGTCCGTCCGCAGATCCGCCGGAAGAGTCCCAGGATTTGTGGGATGCGGTGAAGGCGCTTCCGGACCGGCAGCGTGAGGCCATCGCGTACCACTATCTGGCCGGCCTGCCCCACCGAGAGGTTGCCGCCATTACCGGTTCGACACCGGAAGCGGTCCGGCGTGCGGCCTCGGACGGCATCAAGAACCTGCGGCGGACTTATCTGGTTCCTGCCGCAGTGTCCGTGGCTCCAGTTCCCGTTCCGGTTGGTTCCGCGCCGGCCTCCACCAGCATTTCCGTTCCGAAAGGAGAGGCCCGATGAGCACCGTTGAACCGGAGTCCTCCATCCTGCTGGCCCCGTTGCGGGCCGTTGATCCTGCCGCGCTCCGCGCACTGCAGTCACGGCTGGCGGCCGCTGCCGCCGAAGCCGGTTTGCTGGACTTGTCCTACACAACTCTGGACACTCCCATCGGCAAATTGCTGCTGGCCGCCACGGACCAGGGCCTGGTCCGTGTCGCCTTCGACCGGGAAAACCACGACGCCGTGCTGGAGCAGCTGGCGGACAAAATCAGCCCCCGCATCCTGCACTCCCCGGCCCGGCTGGAGACAGCTGTGCGCCAACTGGACGAGTACTTCGCGGGACACCGCCGGGAGTTCGAGCTGCCGCTGGACTGGCGGTTGGCCAAAGGCTTCCGCCGTGACGTGCTCGCCCACCTGCCGCAGATCGCCTATGGCCGGACCGAAAGCTACGCCCAGGTCGCCGCGGCTGCTGGCAACCCCAAGGCCGTCCGCGCGGTCGGCACCGCCTGCGGCACCAATCCCCTGCCGGTCGTGGTTCCCTGCCATCGGGTGGTCCGCTCCGATGGCAGCTTCGGTGGCTATCTGGGCGGCACTGAAGCCAAGCAGATCCTGCTCACCCTGGAGGCAGCGGCTTGAACGCGCTCTTCGACCCCGTCCCGGCGGAACCCGTGGAGGTCGCTCCCGGCGCCGTCCATGTGCCCGGTTGGCTCAGCCTGGAACAGCAGGCCCAACTGGTGGAAGCCTGCCGCATGTGGGGACGCGGGCCGGTGCCCTTCCGCGCGGCCAAGCTGCCAGGCGGGCATGAGATGAGCGTTCAAACCGTGTGCCTGGGGTGGCACTGGCAGCCCTACAAGTATTCCCGCGTGGCCGAGGATGCCGGCGGCGGCCGCGTGCTTGAGTTCCCGGAGTGGCTGGCCGAGTGGGGACGCAAGGCACTGGCGGACGCCTTCGGTCCTGCGGCGGAGTCCGCAGGCGCTGCCTATAACCCCGACACTGCGCTCATCAACTTCTACGACGACACGGCCAAAATGGGCATGCACCAGGACAAAGATGAGAAAACGGACCTGCCCGTGGTCTCCCTCAGCGTCGGAGACGACTGCCTCTTCCGCTTCGGCAACACGCAGACCCGCACCAAACCGTACACAGATCTCAGGCTCCGCTCCGGGGACCTGTTTGTCTTTGGCGGTCCCAGCCGCTTCGCGTACCACGGTGTACCCAAGATTTACCCCGGTACCGCCGATCCGGCCTGCGGACTGGCATCGGGCCGGCTGAACCTCACCATGCGCGTCACCGGCCTGGCCTGACGCACCCGGACCGGCAGGAGATAATCGAACCCATGGAAAAACTAGCTTCCGGCGTCGTGCTCTGCGAGGACGGGCTGGCCCGACCGGCGTGGGCCGCGGTGGACCCGATGCTGCGCGAGTATTACGACACCGAATGGGGCATGCCCGTCCACGGCGAGCAGGCCATCTACGAACGGATCAGTCTGGAAGGATTCCAGGCCGGGCTGTCCTGGGCCACCATCCTGCGCAAGCGTCCGGCCTTCCGCCAGGCCTTTAAGGACTTCCATCCGGACACAGTTGCCGCTTTCGGCGTCGCCGATGTCGAGCGCCTGATGCGGAACGCCGGGATTGTGCGTAACCGTGCGAAGATCACCGCCGCGATCACCAATGCCAAGGCGACCATCGCCCTGCGCGATGACGGCGGGCTGGATGAGTTCGTTTGGTCCTTCAAACCGGATGCTACTCCGGCGCCCAAAAGCATAGAGCAGGTCCCGACCACATCCGCGGAGTCCATCGCCTTGTCCAAGGCCTTGCGCAAGCGAGGCTTCGCCTTTGTCGGCCCCACCACCATGTTCGCGCTGATGGAAGCCATCGGCATGATCGACACCCACCTGGTGGACAGCCACCGGCGCGGCAGCTCCGGAATCTGGGGCTGAAAAGCCGCCTTGCACGCAGACGGAAAGACCGCACCGAGCTTTCGCCCGAGCCGCGGATTGCGGAACCGTCACAATTTCCGGCCGAATCACGGACCTGACAGCCGCATGCCACAATGATTGCAGATGCCGGTGTCCGCGCCCGCATCTGCCGGCCGGCAACGATGCCGCCCGGGCAAGACGTTGACACGTGCTGTTCGAAGGAGAAGTCGTGACCATACTTGTCGCCTACGCGCCGCGTCCGGAAGGCCGTGCCGCTCTGTCCAAAGGTATCCAGATGGCCACCGCCCAGAACGAGAAGCTGGTCGTTGTCAACGCCAGCCCCGGGGGCCCGCATAAAGACTCCTCGCTGGCAGATACACACGACGCCGAATGGGTCACCCGCGAGCTGAACAATTCCGGCCTGGACGCAGAATTCAAGCAGTTTGTCCGCGGCAAGGACGCTGTGGAGGAGATCCAGGAACTGGCCGAGAGCCTGCCGGCATCGCTGCTGGTCATCGGCCTGCGCAAGCGCACTCCGGTCGGCAAACTCATCATGGGCAGCACCGCCCAGGAAATCCTGCTCACCGTCGACTGCCCCGTGCTGGCGGTCAAAGCCCGCTAAGTGGAGGTTGCACTGGAGGTCCTGCCTCCGTACGACGCCGGTGCGGCGCTGGCGGCCCTGGCCGCCCATGCCGTGCCGGGCCTCGAAACAACGGACCTCGACGCCGGCACCCATACACGGATCTTCGCCACATCGTCGGGCCCGGTCGCCGGGACTGTGCGCTTCGGCCCCGGCGACCCGTCGCTGGCGGTGGAAACCGGTGATCCCGCCACCATCGCCGAAATAACGACGGCGGTGCGGCGCTGGCTTGATCTGGACACGGACCCGGAAACGGTCCGCGGCGTACTGGGGCAGGATCCGCTGGTCGGTCCGCTCCTCGCGGCGCGGCCGGGCCTTCGGATTCCCGGTTACCTGGACGGCTTCGAAGGAGCCGTCTGCACGGTCCTCGGCCAGCAGGTCTCGCTTGCGGCCGCACGGACCTTTGCCGGCAGGCTCCTCAGCGCTTTCGGCAGTCCCGGACGCGCCGGCCTGCACCTGTTCCCGGCCCCATCCACCCTCGCAGGTGCCGGAGCCGAACGGATCCAGCAGGCAGTCGGGCTCACCGGAGCCCGCTCGCGCACAGTCCATGCCCTGGCAGTAGCCTGTGCCGACGGCCTGGCCATTGATCCGGCCGGCGACCATGCCGGGATCCGCCGGCGCCTGCTGGCGTTGCCCGGCATCGGCCCCTGGACCGTGGACTATCTGGCCATGCGTGCACTCGGAGACCGCAATGCCTATCCGGAGGGCGATCTGGTACTCAAACGTGCCCTCGGTGCCAGCTCAGTCCAAGAGGTCCGCGCCCATGGCGAAGCCTGGCGTCCCTTGCGTGCCTACGCTGTCTTCCAGCTCTGGACTGCCGCTGCCTATATTGCCTGACGGCGTCCACATTAGGCGCCGGTGGAGCCAGCACGAACTCCTCGCGATCCGGCCTCCTCGATGCGCCGCAGCAGTTCCTTCGGGAGTTCGAGTTCCGCCGCGCCGAGATTGATCTTCAGGTGCTCGGGCCTGACTGTGCCCACGACGGCGCTGGTAACGTTCTTATTGTTGAGCACGAAGGCCAGTGCTATCTCGCTGGCTTGGAGCCCTTCGATGTCGTTGATAAACCGGAACTTCCGACCATGGATGAACTTTGGCCGATGGTTTTTCAGGGCACGGGCCAAATACCACACGTCGCTGGGCTTCGAGAGCCTAAAGATGTTCCTCGAGTATAAAGTCTGGGCCAGCGGGGACTTGACTATGATCCCCATGCCTGCCGCCCCTGCCCTGGTGATGAGCGGCTCCAGAGAACGGTCAAGCAGGTTGTATTCAAGCATCAGGGCGTCGAAGATGCCGAGCTTCAGCGCCCGTTTCGCGCCACCCGCTCCCGTCGATAGGCCCAGCGCACCGATCATGCCCCTGTCCTTGAGCTTGAGAACTGTTTCGATGGCTGGATCGGCAGGGTGGGGATAGCCATGGAAGTGCAGCAGCGGCAGGTGCTCCAGTTGCAGCCGCCTCAGACTCTCCTGCAGGCTCCGCTCGAGGACGCGCGGCGAAAAGTCCTTCACATTGCGCCCGCCGGACCACAGGGAGCCGACCTTGGTGGAAATGATGAGGTCCCGTCCCCGGCCTTTGAGAATGCGGCCCAGGCGCTCCTCAGCGTTGCCGCGGCTGTAGTTGGGGCCGGTATCGAAAAGGTTGACGCCGCCATCGAGGGCTTGCTCCACCAGACGCGCCGCCTGCCGTTCGCTGAAAGCCTTCATGCCCCAGTAGCCGCCGGCGCCAAAGCTGATTTCTGACACTGACAGTCCGGATTTGCCAAGCTCCCGTTGTTTCATTGCTCCTCTTCATGTGCGCCGGTGTGGCGGCATCAGCCCTTGTTGCCGGTGGTGGCGATGCCTTTGACAAAGTGCTTCTGGCCAAGGAAGAACAGAATGATCATCGGCACCGTGGTGATCACACTGGCGGTCACCACGATTTCCCAGTGCCAGTTGCCGCCAAATCCGAATTGATCCAGCAGCGCTTTCAGACCGCGCGGCACCGTGAACGTGGACGAGTCGCGCAGGTAGATGAGCGGCCGCATCAGGTCTGTCCAGGCCGCCTGGAACTCGAACAGCAGGGTCACTATCAACGCCGGTTTGCACAGCGGCAGCGCGATCCTGCTGAACATATGCCAGTTGTTGGCGCCGTCCACGCGGGCCGCTTCGAACAATTCCCGCGGCAGGCCCAGGAAGAACTGCCGCAGCAGGAAGATGTAGAAGGCGCTGCCGAAGAGGTTGCCGGCCCACAGCGGAGTGAGCGTCCCTACCTGCCCCAGCCCGTTCCAGATCAGGAAGGTGGGGATCATGGTCACCGCGCCGGGGAGCATCATGGTGGCCAGCACGAGGCCGAACAGTGCGTTGCGTCCGCGGAACCGGAAGTAGGCGAAGCCCCAGGCCACCATGGCGCTGGAAATGGTCACCAGCACGGCGGAGAGCACCGTGACAATGGCGGTATTGGCCAGCCACAAGGCCAGCGGCGCCTCCTGCCAGACGGTCAGGTAATTCTCGAATGTGAAGGTTTCCGGAATGAGCTTGTTGTCGAAGACGTCCGAACGTGGCTTGAAGGACGCGCTGACCAGCCACAGCAGCGGATAGGTGAACAGCACGGTTGCAATACCCAGCGCGGCCCAGGTCAGGATCCGGGCCAGCGGGCTACTTCGGCGGCGCGGCCTCCGCTGGCGTTTGCGCTCCCCGGCTTCCTTTTCCTTCTCAATTGCCGGCGGCTGGACAGGCTGGACCCGTTCCAGCTGGGTCCGGGCCATCACTGGCCCCCTTCGTAGTACACCATGCGTTTGCCCACCACCATCTGGACGACCGTCACCGCCAGCACGATGACAAAGAGCACCCAGGCCATCGCGGAGGCGTAGCCCATGTGCAGGAATTCGAAGGCTTGCTGGAAGAGGTAGATGGCGTAGAACAGTGCAGCGTCGTTGGAATACGTGGAATTGCCCGAACCAAAGTACGCCGTATATGCCTCGGTAAACGTCTGGAACGCGGCAATGGTGTTGACGATGGTCAGGAAAAAGAGGCTGCCGCTGATCATCGGCAGGGTAATCTTCCACGTGGTTTGCCGGCTGTTGGCACCGTCCACCTGGGCGGAATCGTATAGTTCCTGCGGGACATTCTGCAGTGCGGCCAGCAGGATGATGGTGGATGCCCCGAGCGTCCACAGGCTCATGATGATCAGGCCGGGCTGGATCCAGGCCGGATCAGTGGTCCAGGCCGGTCCGTTGATGCCGAACCAGCCCAGTACGGTATTCACCAGTCCGTTCTGCCCGTTGAAGAGCAGCAGCAAGAGGATGCCGATAGCCACCGGCGGAGTCATCTTGGGCAGGTAGAACACGGTGCGGAAGAATCCCGAAGCCCGGCCGGAAATCCGGTTCAGGAGCATGGCCAGCAGCAGCGACACTACGATGTGGACCGGCACGGAAAACACCGTGTAAATGAACGTGTTCCACAACGAGAGGCTAATCTTCGGGTCCGCCAGGAGCTGGCGGAAGTTGTCCAGCCCCACGTAGTTCGGGTCGTTAATGACGTCATAGTCGGTCAGCGACAAATAGCCGCTGTAGAGCACCGGCCACAGGGTGAAGACCAGAAACCCGATGATCCAGGGGCTGATGAACAGCAAGGCGGACCGGAGGTTCCGGCGGCGGTTGCGGCGCTGTGCCGGGCGCAACCGCTGCTTGACCCGGGTGGCGGGCCGAAGCGGAGTGGCTGTCATCTAGATATTCCCGCTACTCTTTCTGGTCCCATTGCTCCCATGCGGCGTCCAGGGCAGTCTGTGCTTCTTCCTGCGCCTGCTGCAGGGATCCGGCCGGTTCTGCCTGCCCGTTAAGCACGCGGTTCACTGCATCCAGCCACGCGGTCTTGAACTCGGCGTCCGCCGGGTTGGCCGGCAGCGAGAAGGAATTCTCATTGGCCTCATAGGAAGCGTTGATGGCGTCATCCCACTTGGCCTCGTCCGCGGGCTTGACGAACTCCGCCTTGATTTTCTCGTCGGCGGCGGCATTGCCCGTGAACAGGCCGGTGAAGGGCTTGCCTTCTTCCGCGCGTGCGTCGGAGCGGGCCTGGGCAGCCTTCATCCAGGTGTCCGTAGCGGTCATCGTCTTGATGAAGCGGCAGGCCGCTTCGGGATTTGCGCTGCCTGCCGGAATGGCCCAGGCAGAACCGCTGGCGAAGCTGATCGGCTGTCCTTCCTTGGATTTGACCGTAGTGAAGGCCAGGGAAGCGTCCGGGGAAACATCATTGAGGATGTTGACGTACCACTGCTCCATCGGCATCGCGCCGAGGCTGTCGCTGGCGAATTGGTTCCCGGAACCGAAGAAGTCCGCCGAATCACGGAAGGACTTGACGGCGCTGAACCCGCCCTGGTCATCGTAAATACCGACGGCGAACTCCAGCGCCTGGACCACCTTCGGATCATCCAGCTGGGCAGTACGGCCGTCTTCCGAGATCAGATCCGCACCGTTGGCTTTGGCCCACAGGGGCAGAAATTCCGGCAGTTTGCTGTCAAACCCGATGACCGAGAGCTTGCCGCCGTCGTTCTTGGACAATTTGGCAGAGGCTTCGGTGACCTTGTTCCAGTCCGAACCATCGACGTCGGACAGCGAGACTCCGGCGTCGTCGAGCAGTCCGGCATTGGCCATGATGATCTGGACCTGGTTGAACTCCGGCACGCCGTAGATCCGGTCTTCGAAGGTCACCTGCCCGATGGCAGGCTCGCGGAAGTCCTCAATGGCGATTCCCTCGCCGTCAATGCAGCTGTTCAGCGGGATGATCGCGCCGCGGGAAGCGAACGTGCCCAACTGGTCCCTGTTCGCGTAGATCAGTTCGGGCGGCTGCCCGGAGGCCACCGCCGAGAGGAATTGCTGAATGTCCAGATCGCCCTCGACCAGGCTCACCTCGACCTCCGGCATCGCCTCCTTGGTTGCCTCCAGCCGGGTTTCGGCGACGTCGTCGCTGGCGCCGAAGCCCATGACGCTCAACTCGCCGGCGACCTCCGTATCCGCACCGAAGTCCGCGTCGGTTTCCGTTTCTGCGCCGCCGGTGCCGGTGGCACAGGCGCTCAGCGTGAGCGCCGCTGCGGCGGCAGCGGCGAAGGGGCCCGCGGTGCGGAATGTTTTTTTCATACGCCTCTCTCCTTCGAGAAGTGATGCTGGAAGCCGTGCACTGCGGAGTTAGAGGCCGTAGTAGCGGTTCAGCTTCGCCTCGTCATCGGGAGAGAGACCCTTTTCCGGTTCGATGTCGATTTCCGGCGAATCCTTGATGGTGTCATGGTCGTACGCGACGTGGACGTTTGTGCCTTCAACTCTTGCCCCGGCGAGCGGGATGAAGTGTTCGCGCGTTTCCAGCAGCCCCAGCGCCACCGTAATCCATGCCAGCCGGCCCGTGTCCTTGTCGCGGTGGACCTGTCCCACCAAACCCAGCTTGTGGTCCTTGCTGTCCCACGCCGTAGCGTCTTGCAGCTCGTGGATATCCTGCCGTTGCGTCATCGGATGCTCCTTCATGATGGACAGCATGCTTTCCAATTCAGAAAGTAAACTTATCCAAGAACTTAGCAGTGGCGTTTGACTTGTCAATTACCTTCCGACCGGCGGCCCGGCGGGACCGCAGGAGTGTTACCGGGCCGTTACTTCGGGACGCCGTGCCGATTGCCGTGGCGCCGCAGCACCATGGCCAGCAGGACGCAAAGCAGGTAGCCGGCTCCGACCAGAATCCAGCCCGGACGGAAAGTGCCGCTGGCTTCCAGCAGCAGACCCATCAGCAGCGGGCCTGCGGCAAACCCGGCATACATTCCCATCGAGACCACGCCCGAAGCAGAACCTACGCGCGCCGCGGGCACCACCTTCATGACGCCGGCCATCACCACCACGTTGGTCCCCAGCACCGTGGCCCCGTGCAGGGCGACGCCAAGCCAGAGCAACAGCGGGCTGCCCAATTCGCCGGCCCCCAGCAGCGCCGCCGCACCGAGCAGCGCGCCGAGCCCCAGCAGGATCAGCAGGGTTGATGCCCGCCTGCCCCTGGCCATCTCGCGGCCCCACAGAATGCGCGATGTCACCCCAACCACACCGGAGACGCCTGCGGCCACGCCGCCAAGGAGCAGCGAAAAGTCCAGCTCGCGAACGGTGAACAGCGGCAGGTACACGTTGGTGGCCTGCATGCCGAGCCCGGTCAGCAACGCGTAGCCGGCAAACAGCCAGACGGCCAGCGGATATCCCCTGGTTTCCGCCCCGGCCGGCGGAGCAGCTGCGCGGCCGGGAGTCGCCGTCGTTATTGGTTTTTCCTCCGGCAGGTGCCGCAGGCCGTACAACAACAGCCCGACGGCGACGACTGCGGCAAGCGCGGTGGCTCCTTGCCAGCCCAGCCACAGCGCAACCGGAGGAAAGAACAGGCCGGCGAAAAGCTGGCTGCCCTGCACGCCTGACTGTTTCACACCGATCCAGCCGGGACGTTTGGTCGCCGCCACATGGTGGATGATGATGCGGTTGGTGGTGGGGTTCGAGATGGCCTGGGCAGGACCGGCGAGCAGCGCGGCGACAAGCAGGACGAGGTAGTGGTGCGCCAGCGAGGCTATCACCAGGGCTACCGCGGTACCGGCGAAGATCAGGATCAACTGCGCGCGGTTGGAAATGCGGTCGCTGAGCCGGCCCAGCCACATGCTGCAGACAGCGGCGCTGGCGAAGATTGCCGTCGCCAGCAGGCCGAACTGTGACTCGCTGATGCCCAGATCAGTGATGATCAGCGGGCTCGTGGCGCTCAGCCCGTAGTTCAGCAACGGGCCCACGCCCATGGCGCAGCTGAGGACAAACAGTAAGGCGCCGGTGGGCTGCTTGGTCATAGGTACTTGGTCTCCTGCTCGACTGGAGCCTTGCCGCTCCCTCTGCAGGTTATCGCGCCCGCTGCCTGCCCTTCCCCGCGGCGGCATGACTTTGACGCTTAGGTCCGGCTCGCAGGTGCCGAGACCTCTTGCCCGGCCGTGAGTGCGGGCCTGCAGATCGCCTCAATCTGGCGGTGGATGTCCTGCACCGGCCGGTCGGCCTGCACCAGGCGGAAGCTGCCGAAGTCCGTCAAGCTGCGGTAAGCCGCGTCCAGGTCCCGCAGGTCCTCCAGCGTTTCGGTATCGGTGCCACGGACCTCGATGCGCTCCAGTGCGCGGGCGGGAGAAATCTCGAAATAAAGCACAAAGTCGGGCCGGGGAACGAACTTCCGGAGCAGGCGCAGCAAGAGTCCGGGTGCGACGCCACGTTTCGCGTTCGCTGCCAACTGGCAGTACAGGTACCGGTCGTGGATTTCGACGTCGGCAGGAGCCATTGAGGCAAGGCTGCCGAGCAGGGCGAAGGCCCGGACCACCGTTTCATAGCGGCTGAGCAACCTGGCGCCGAGCATCTTTTCCGCGCTGCTACCGAGCCGGCGGGCAAAAGTGTCCAGCGTCCTGCGCCCGCCCGGGTTCCGGCACAGCCGCACCTGCGCCCCACCCAAGGTGAGCTGGTCCGCCAGGTAACGCGCCGCCGTCGTTTTTCCGGCGCCGTCGATACCAATCAACGCGATTCGCAATGGCGCTGATTGGCGATGGCGTGCGGGCATTGGCGGTGGCTCCTTTCCGGGGCGGAGCATCTACTTTAGCTGGTTTCCATAGGCAGAGTCTGTGTGGTTCCTGAGTGGTTGCTGATGATTCCTTCAGGCTGCGCGTAGCAGAAACAGTCCAGACGGGGACGTACGACACACCGGCGCGCCACTGCGATTCTGCCGCGGTTATCACCCTAGCCCAACTATGATCAACCTGGGCGGCCCCGATACGGGGCCTGAGTTGGGGGAAGGTTGCGTGGAGGCTGACGAATCGTGGCGCGCCCGCGAGGCGCTGCGGCAGTTCAGACGTGCAGGCATAGCACTGCTTGCCGTCGGGGCATTCTGGCTCTGGCTCCTGCTCGGCAGTGCCGAGTTCATCGCCGCTATCTTCCAGTCACCAAAAGCAATCGTCGTCGCATTCTATGGCGGCGCCGTGCTCGTCCTGGTGTCCCTGCTCGTTGCCCTGACCGCCATCATGGTCCTCCTGGCCAACTGGCCGGACAAGTCCCAGCGCGCGGCCGCCTACAGCACCACACAGGAGCGCACGAGCGAGGCCGTCGCCCTTGTACTGCGGCAGGTCCGCAGCAAAACCGGCATGCTTCGCTCCGGCGGCCCGCTTTGGCCCGGTGGTTTATCGTTGCACGTCATCCGCGGCCATCTTTCAGGGCGGCTGCCAGTTCTTCGCGTCCGGCTGCTTGCTGCCGCCGGACGGCTTACCGGATGGGCGGCCCGGTCCGCTGCCGGGTTGGTGCGACAGGCGACCGGCATGGGGCGGAGTTTCGCCGGACGCAAGATCGCACGCACGATACTGGGCCTCCAACGCAAGGACGCTCCCCTGGTAGGCGTCGGCCCGCTCCCCCGCGCAGAAGCTGCCCGGATTCAGCCTCCCGTCGCCAGGCCGGCAGGACCTGCATCCGCACGCACATCCCTCCCGGTGCGGCGGCCTCCGATGCCTAGCAGGCCGCCGGCTTCCGCCGCGGTTCCACATCCTCCCCAAGACCGGCGGGACATCGCCTCCTAAGCAACCGGCGGGGACCCTGGCTGCCGCATCTGGTGAGCGGCACGCCAAAACCTGTCGTTCCCCCTGCACTTGATGGCCGAGGTCACGGTCCCATGAGGCCAACTTCACCCGCTGTGGTGGCCGGATTCACCTCGTTTTGGTCAGTTGTGTCAGGCCGCCTTAACTAAAATTGAATCAGGGCCACAGATCGTGTAAGCCCGCCTACTTCACACTTCATTTCACGCCTTTTCAGGCACCCTATTTTCCCGGAGGAAATATGCTTCGCACTCGTCAGCGCGTCGGTCACGATATCCTGCTGGCCCGGCACGGCCGCAGCATTGCGTCCATGCGGCTGGACCGCCACTCGAACTCGGTGATCGCCGTTCTGGATGACGGCACCGTGGACCGGGCCCCGAACCTCATCGCCGCGGATCTGGCTTTGCCGGCGGATCGGACGAGCCTGACCTCGGAGGACCGCAAGGTCCTCGGCATCATGACCGCGGCATGCGCCGGACTCGGCGCCCTCATGGTCGGCGCCGTACTGGCCATGGTGCAGTTCGGCGAACAGCTCGGCCTGACCGAAGCCGCCCAGTACCTCAGCACCTACTAGCCCGCACACCGCCGGTCACGGCGAGGGCGAGCCGCCATTAACGTTCAGCGTCTCGCCCATGACGTAGCTGGATTCCGACGACGCCAGGAACACATAGGCCGGAGCGAGCTCGGTAGGCTGCCCTGCCCTGCCGATCGGCGTGGACTTGCCGAACTTCGGCAGGGCTTCCTTCGGCTGTCCGTCGCTGACCTGCAGCGGAGTCCAGAACGGCCCCGGGGCAACGGCATTCACCCGGATGCCACGCGGCGCCAACTGCTGGGCCAGGCCCTTAGTGAAGTTATTGATCGCTCCCTTGGTGGCCGCATAGTCGATCAGCGTCGGCGAGGGCTGGTAGGCCTGGATCGACGTCGTATTGATAATGCTGGAGCCGGGCTGCAGGTGCGGCAGGGCCGCCTTCGTGATCCAGAAGAATGCATAGATGTTGGTCATGAAGGTCTTGTCGAACTGCTCGTCGCTGAGGTCTTCAAGCTTCTCGACGGCGATCTGCCGCCCGGCGTTATTCACCAGGATATCCAGGCCGCCGAGGCCTTCCACTGCGTTCGTGACCAGTTCGCGGCAGGTGTTTGAATCGGTCAGGTCGCCCGGCAGCTGGACCGCTTTCTGACCAGCCTCTTCGATCACCCGGGCCACGACCTTGGCGTCTTCCTCCTCTTCCGGCAGATAGGACAAGGCTACGTCCGCCCCTTCACGCGCGAAGGCAATCGCCACCGCCGCACCGATGCCGGAATCCGAGCCCGTAATCAGCGCCTTGCGGCCCTTCAGCCTGCCCGTTCCTCGGTAGGTGTCTTCGCCGCGATCGGTCTGGGGCTCCAGCTCCTTGTCCAGCCCGGGTTCCGGCTGGTCCTGCTTGGGCGGCTCGATGCTGGGGTAACGCTTGACGGGATCTTGGAAGGTGTACTGGTCCTGGCCCATTACTGCTCCAATCGGTAGTCAAAAACTAAGCTTGCTTACCAGCCTATTGGTCACAGTTCGGGTGTCAATCCCGGAACGCTCCCCAGAGAGACAGACGCCGGGGCCGCCAGCAGAAAGCACCGCCGGCGCCGGTCCACTATTCCATTGACCCCGCGTGGACGGCAGGTCTACCGTTTGGCCATGAAGATCTCCGTCATCGGCACCGGGGCCGTTGGCCGCAGACTTTCGGCAGCCTTGGAGAGGGCCGGCCATGAGGTGCTGCTCGGCAGCCGCGACCCGGCGCAGACCCTTGCCCGGACGGAAGCATCCGCCACGGGCGCGCCCCCGATCAGCGCGTGGCACGAAGACCATTCCGGCATCCCGTTGGTTCCGCTGGCAGAAGCGGGTAACCACGCGGAGGTCATCGTGAATGCGACCCAGGGCGCAGCATCGCTTGCGGCTTTGGAAGCAGTCGGCCCTCGGGAGGGCCAGACCATCGTGGATGTCTCCAATCCGTTGGACCCTTCCTCCGGGTTTCCGCCGTCGCTCTCCATCTGCAACACCGACAGCCTGGCCGAGCAACTGCAGCGCCGTTTCCCCGCGGCCAAGGTAGTCAAGACATTGAACACGGTCAACAACATGCTGATGGTGGACCCGGCCCGGCTGCCGGAACCGCACAACGTGTTTGTCGCCGGAGACGACGCCGACGCGAAGGCACTGGTCACCGGGCTCCTGCGTCAGCTGGGCTGGCCCGCCGAGGACATCCTGGATCTGGGCGGCTTGGAGTCCGCGCGCGGCATGGAGATGTACCTGCCGCTGTGGCTGCGGCTGATGGGTGCACTGGGCCACGCGGACTTCAACATCAAGATCGTCAGGAAAGAGTGAACGGCCGCGGCAAATGCCGCGACCGTCCAATCCATCTAAAGCGCTACCTGTGGTCGCTTAGCACTCCACCACGTTGACGGCCAGGCCGCCCATCGCGGTTTCCTTGTACTTGGAGCTCATATCCTTGCCCGTTTCGCGCATGGTGATGATGACCTCGTCCAGCGAGACACGGTGCGTGCCATCGCCCCACAGCGCCATCTTGGCCGCGTTCACGGCCTTGGCGGCCCCAATCGCGTTGCGCTCGATGCACGGTACCTGCACCAGGCCGCCGATCGGATCGCAGGTCAACCCCAGGTTGTGCTCCATGGCAATCTCGGCCGCGTTTTCCACCTGCGCGGGGCTGCCGCCCATGACCTCGGCCAGGCCTGCGGCGGCCATGGAGGAAGCGGAACCCACTTCGCCCTGGCAGCCCACCTCGGCGCCGGAGATGGACGCCTGCTCCTTGTAAAGCACGCCGACGGCCGCGGCCGCCAGCAGGAACTTCACGATGACATCTTCCTTGTCAGCCTGCGTCGCCTTCTCCATGCCTGGCGCGTAGTGCGTGGCATAGAACATGACTGCGGGAATGATGCCCGCGGCGCCGTTGGTCGGTGCCGTGACAACCCGCCCGCCGGAAGCGTTCTCCTCGTTCACGGCCAGCGCCACGAGGTTCACCCATTCCTGCCAGTACTTGTGGTCCCGGTCCTTGTCTTCCTTGCGCAGCCGGTCATGCCAGTCAGGCGCACGACGGCGGACGTTCAGTCCCCCGGGCAAGACACCTTCGCGCTTGATGGCGGAGTCCTTGCATTCCTCCATCACCTGCCAGATGTGGATCAGGCCTGCGCGGATGTCCGCCTCGGAGCGCGAGGCCTTCTCGTTGAGCATCATGATGTCGCTGATGCCCAGGCCGGTGTTACGGCAGTGTTCCAGCAGTTCCGCCGCGGTCCGGAAGGGGTACGGCAGCTCCTGCTTGGAGGCATCCAGCTCCCGCGCGGCCTCATCTTCCTCGCCGTCGCGGACAATGAAGCCGCCGCCCACGGAAAAGAACGTTGCCTCGTGAAGGACCGCACCGGCGTCGTCGGTCACCTGGAATTTCATCCCGTTGGTGTGCCGGGGCAGCACGGTGAGCGGATGCTGCACCATGTCCTCGACCTTGTAGTCCAGGACCACACCGGCCGAGCCCTCAACCTGCGAGCACAACTGCAACTCGCCGGTTGAAGCCATGTCTGCGAGACGGGATTCGACTTCATCCGGCAGGATCTGTTCTGGCTGGAAACCCTCCAGCCCCAGCATCACTGCCGTGAAGGTGCCGTGGCCGCGGCCGGTAGCCGCGAGCGATCCGTACAGGTCAACCCGCAGTCCGGCCACGCGGTCCAGCAAGCCAGTTGAAACCAGCTCCTCGGCAAAAACGGCAGCCGCCCGCATCGGACCGACGGTGTGCGAACTGGAGGGGCCGATGCCCACGGTAAAGAGGTCGAATACGCCTACAGCCATGATGGCTCCTTAATGCCCTTCGGCGGCTTGTTGCCGCTTCCGGTTAGAGACGATGAATAACGACGGCGGTACCAGCGGCTGTTAGGACAGCTCGCCGCCGTTCTTGGAACTGTAATCCTCGGCCGAGAGCAGGGGGCCCTCTTCCGAAACGTTGACGGTGAACAGCCAGCCCTTGCCATACGGATCCGAGTTCAGCAGGGCCGGATCGTCGATGGCTACCTGGTTGACCTCGGTGATCTCGCCGGAAACCGGTGCGTAGATGTCGGAGACGGACTTGGTGGACTCCACCTCGCCGCAGGTTTCGCCGGCGGTGATCGTGGAGCCGACCTCGGGCAGGTCAATGTAGACCACGTCGCCGAGCGCGTCGGTGGCGACCTGCGAGAGGCCGACCTTGACCGGGTTGGAAGCGTCCACCCACTCGTGCTCTTCGGAGTAACGCAGGTTGGAAAGAACTGTGCTCATGGATAGAACCTTTCGAAAGAGGGGAAAATCAGGAAGAACAGCGGCCGCCGGCAATAATCCGTCAGCGCACGGCCGATATGAATTAGTAGCGGCAGTGTCTTAGGAATGGATTATTGCCGGCAGCTTCGTGGCAGGTTTGCTTACTTGTCGCGCTTGTAGAAGGGCAGTGCGACGACCTCGAACGGCTCGGGCTTGCCGCGCAGGTCAACGTCGAGCCGGCTGCCGGGTTCGATGTGCTCGATATCGACATAAGCCAGCGCAACAGGGTAACCGAGTGTGGGGCTCGGCTGGCCCGAGGTCACTTCGCCAACAGCCTGGCCGTCCTTGGAGACCGGGTAGTGCGAGCGGGCGGCACGGCGGCCAAGGCCCTTCAGACCGACCAGCTTGCGCTTGGAGCCGCGTTCCTTCTGGGCTTCGAGCGCGGCACGGCCGACGAATTCGCCTTCCTTCTTCAGAGCGACGATGGGGCCAAGTCCGGCGTCGTACGGGCTGACTTCCAGGGACAGTTCGTTGCCGTAGAGCGGCATACCGGCTTCCAACCGCAGCGAATCGCGGGCGGCGAGGCCGGCGGGCACCAGATCGAAGTCCTTGCCTGCCGACAGCAGGGCGGACCACAGCGAAGCGGCGTTTTCGTTCGGGACGTAGATCTCGAACCCGTCTTCGCCGGTGTAGCCGGTGCGGGCCAGCAGCAGCTTGAGCGGAGCACCGCTCACAGTGAAGTGGACCTCGTCCGCAACGTAGTACTTCATCTCGGTCACGGTGGCGTGGTCGGCCGCGGCCACCAGCTGCTTCAGGATGTCCACGGAGTTTGGCCCCTGGACAGCCACCAGCGAGATGGACGCGGTGGCGTCCTCCACCGTCACGTCGAAGTCCTGCGCACGGTCGGCCAGGGCCTCGGCTACGGCCTTGGCGTTGCCCGCGTTCGGCACCACCAGGAACTTGTCCTCCGCGCGGCGGTAGCTGATCAGGTCATCGATGATGCCGCCGTCTTCGTTGCAGATCAGAGAATACTTGGCCTTACCAACGGCGACCGCGGAGAGCCGGCTCACCAGCGCATAGTCGAGGAACCTCCCGGCGTCGGGGCCGGTAACCCAGACCTCGCCCATGTGGGAGAGGTCGAACAGGCCGGCAGCCTTGCGCACGGCGTGGTGCTCGGCCAGTTCGCTCTGGTATTTCAGCGGCATCTGCCAGCCGCCGAAGTCCGTGAAGGAGGCGCCCAGCTTCTGGTGCTCTTCATACAGGGCGGTGTACTGCTTCGTAGCGGTTTCAGCGCTCATGGTCTGGAACCTTCCTCTAGTTAGCGAACTCTTCGATGGGCGGGCAGGAGCAGACCAGGTTACGGTCGCCGGCGGCGCCGTCGATGCGTCCCACCGGCGCGAAGTACTTGTCCTGCTTCAGGCTCGGCACCGGGAAGACGCCCTGTTCTCGGGAGTACTTGCGGTCCCAGTCACTGCTGATGGCAGCAGCTGCAGTGTGGGGAGCCAGCCGCAGCGGGCTCTCCTCGACGCTGAAGTCGCCCTTGACGACCTGGTCGATCTCGCCGCGGATGGTGATCATCGCTTCAATGAAGCGCTCGATCTCGGCGAGGTCTTCGGACTCGGTCGGCTCCACCATCAACGTACCTGCCACCGGGAAGGACAGCGTGGGGGCGTGGAAACCGAAGTCGATCAGACGCTTGGCAACATCCTCGGCAGTAACGCCGGACTTGGCGGTCAGTTCGCGCAGATCCAGGATGCACTCGTGCGCCACCAGACCGTCGTTGCCCGTGTACAGCACCGGGAAGTACTCGTTCAGCCGGGAGGCGATGTAGTTGCCTGCCAGCAGCGCGGTCTTGGTCGCGTTGGTCAGCCCTTCGCCGCCCATCATGGCCACGTAGGCCCAGGAGATCGGCAGCACGCCGGCGGAACCGTACTCGGAAGCCGAGACCGGAACGCCCTTGCCTTCGTGCGCGGCCAGCGCGGCATTGCCGGGCAGGAACGGCACCAGGTGCTCGGCTACTGCGACCGGACCGACGCCGGGGCCGCCGCCGCCGTGCGGGATGCAGAAGGTCTTGTGCAGGTTCAGGTGTGACACGTCGCCACCGAACTTGCCCGGCTGTGCCAGTCCGACGAGGGCGTTGAGGTTGGCGCCGTCGATGTAGACCTGGCCGCCAGCCGCATGGACAGCGTCGCAGACCTGGCGGACATCGGCGTCGTACACCCCGTGCGTGGACGGGTAGGTGATCATGATGGCGGACAGGCTGTCCTTGTGCTGCTCGATCTTGGCGTTCAGATCGGCGTGGTCGATGGTGCCGTCCTGGGCGGTAGCCACAACGACAACCTTCATGCCTGCGAGCACGGCCGAGGCGGCGTTGGTGCCGTGGGCCGATGCAGGAATCAGGCAGACGTTGCGCTGCTCATCGCCGCGGGACAGGTGGTAGCGGCGGATGGCCAGCAGGCCGGCGTACTCACCCTGGGATCCGGCGTTCGGCTGGATGGAGACGCCCGCGTAACCGGTGATGGCCGACAGTCGCGCTTCCAGATCCTCGATCAGTTCGCGCCAGCCCTTCGTCTGGTGCGCCGGAGCGAAGGGATGGATGGAGGCGAACTCCGGCCAGGTCATGGATTCCATCTCGGCCGTGGCGTTGAGCTTCATGGTGCAGGAGCCCAGCGGGATCATGGTCCGGTCCAGGGCCAGGTCGCGGTCCGAGAGCCGGCGCAGGTAGCGCAGCATCTGGGTTTCGGAGCGGTGGCTGTGGAAGACGGGGTGCTGCATGTAGGAAGAGGTGCGCTGCATGCCCTGCTCCAGGCCGAAGCCTTCCGGTGTAGCCGACAGGCCCGCCGCGATGTCCTCGGCTGCACCGTCCACGCCGAATGCCTCGGCCACAGCAGACAGGTGCTCCGCCGTCGTCGATTCGCCGGTGGAGATGCCCACGTGATCGGCATCGATGACGCGCAGGTTAATGCCCTTGGCCTCGGCGGCCTTGATGACGTCGGCAGCCTTGCCCGGGACCTTGACCGTCAGCGTGTCGAAGAAGTGCTCGCTGGCCAGTTCCAGTCCGGCGCCCTTGAGGACGGAGGCGAGGGCACGCGCCTGGTTGTTGGCGTGCTGCGCAATGGCCTTCAGGCCTTCCGGTCCGTGGTAAACCCCATACATGCCGGCGACGATGGCCAGCAGTGCCTGCGCGGTGCAGATGTTGGACGTGGCCTTCTCGCGGCGGATGTGCTGTTCGCGCGTCTGCAGTGCCAGGCGGTAGGCAGGCATGCCGGCGTTGTCCTTGGAGACTCCGACGAGGCGGCCGGGCAGCTGGCGCTCCACGCCCTTGTGCACAGCCATGTAGGCGGCGTGCGGTCCGCCGAAGAACAGCGGAACACCGAAACGCTGGGTATTTCCGACGGCGATATCCGCGCCCTGCTCGCCGGGAGGCGTGATCAGGGTCAGAGCCAGCAGATCCGCGGCCACGGTGACCATGGCTCCGCGTTCCTTCGCATCCGCGATCACCTTGCTGTGGTCGGCCACATGGCCGGACACGCCCGGCTGCTGCAGCACAATGCCGGAGATCTCGCCCTCGGGAAGACCAACGGAGAGGTCGGCCACCTCGATCTCGAAGTCCAGCGCTTCGGCGCGGCCCTTGACGATGGCGATGGTCTGCGGCAGCAGGTCTGCGTCCAGTACGGTCTTGCCGTCGGCATGCTTCTTGTTGGCACGGCGCATCAGCAGCACGGCTTCAGCCACGGCGGTAGCTTCGTCCAGCAGGGAGGCGTTGGCGATTTCCAAACCGGTCAGGTCGGAAACCATGGTCTGGAAGTTCAGCAGCGCCTCGAGCCGGCCCTGGGAGATTTCCGGCTGGTAGGGCGTGTAGGCCGTGTACCAGGCCGGGGATTCCACCACATTGCGGCGGATCACCGGCGGCGTGATGGTGTCGTAGTAGCCCTGCCCGATCATCTGCACGGCAGTGATGTTCTTGGCGGCGAGGGCGCGCAGATCTGCGAGGACCTCGGCTTCGCTGCGGGCAGCCGGCAACTCAAGCGGCGCGCTCTGGCGGATGTCCGCCGGAACGGCCGTGTCGACCAGGTCTTCGAGGCTGGTGTAGCCAAGCTGCTTGAGCATGGTCTCGGCGTCGCTGTTGCGCGGGCCGATGTGGCGCTCGGCAAATGTCGCAATGGTGGGTTGAACCGTCATGAAGGAACTCCAGTTATTGGCTGGCACGGTTGTACCAGATGGATCGGGTTCCTCCCCGCTCTGTATTGGACCTGAGAGATTCCGCGGAAACCTTTCCAAGTTCCGCTTGCACCGTCGGTGAGCCGCGCCGTCATGGTCGACTACTTTCCAGAGTTGCCTGTCTGCGGCGGTACAGGGGCCTGAGAGATTCCTGGGGAGGTATTGCTCCTACGGCGCCCGCTGACATTCATCCAGCAGGACTCTCCCGCCGCAATTCGAAGGCAAATATGCAGTTATGACACTTTTGAAGTGCGTTCTATCTTCTTGAATGGTAGCCGGTGAGGGCGAACACAAACAAGGCGGCCGGCATTAGCCGCGCGCTTCGCGGTGCTGGACCAGTCCTTTAACGTAGGCGGCCTGCCCGGCGTGTTCCAAACAGTCATCAATGACGCTGACAAGGCGGACTCCGAGGGTAACGTGCGGGTCCCAGCGTGTATCCACAATCCGGTCCAGCTCGTCTTCGGTCAGCGAGCCGATGAACTCGAGGCTTTGGCGATGCACGGCGTCGAAATACTCGGCCAGCAGGCTTCCGGATTCAACCGTGACGGCGCTGACCTGGTCGGAGGTGTGGCCGTAGCCGGTTTCATGTGTGTCCAGCGGAAGATCGAACAGTTCTGACCAACCGCCTGAGGTCCAGCGCTGCTCCACACCCGCGACATCGGCAATGTGATCGTCCTGGACCCGGGTCAAATGCCAGATCAGCCAGGCGATCGAGTTGCCGTTTCCTCCGGGCCGTTCGGCCAGCTGGTTCGGGTCCAGTCCATCAAGCACTTCGTGGACCCGTTCCTGGATCCGGCCGAAAGCGTCTGCCAGCAGATCGTTGAACTTCATCTTCGCTCCTCGTAGATCCGGGATTGGCGGCAACGAACCCAGCCTATGCCTTACGCCCCCGGATGGTCCTCCAGATAGCGCGGTTTGCTGACAATGAAAGCACCGACGACGAGGACGACGAGCGATACGGCGAGCAGGCCGAACGATGTTGCCCATGTACCAGTGATGTCTTTCAGCAGCCCGAAAGTCAGCGGCCCAAGGCAGGCGACCGAATAGCCGATGCCTTGCGCGAAACCGGAAAGCGCACCCGAACCGGCGGTAGTCCGGGTCCGCAGGTTGACCAGCAGCAAGGCCATGGCGAATGTTCCCTGTCCCAGTCCGGCCAACGTGATCCAGAGGATCGTGCCCGATGAGGGTGACAGCAGCAGGCCCGCATAGCCGCCGGCGTAGCAGAGCACGAACAGGGCTGCTAGTGGGAAGGGATTGCGCATTCTGGCCGCCAAGTAGGGAACCAGCAGGCTGGTCGGCAGGCCAAGGATGGCGTAATAGGAAAGCATGGTGCCGCCCTGGGCCGCGTCCATTCCCGCGTCGAGCAGCAGCGGAGGCAGCCAGGTGAACATCGAGAAGGTGTTGGTGGACGTTCCGGCAAACACCATGGCCAGCCCCCACGCGACAGGAGAGGACCAGACACGGACCTTCGCGTGGGGCTTTGCTGCCGACCGGTTTTGAACGGCTTCGGCCCGCCGCGTTGCCCGCTCCCCCAGTAAGGTGGCTATCCATGGCACCAACGCCGCCATACTCACACCGGCCCAGATGCCGATCGACCAGCGCCAGCCGGACGTGTTGGCTAGCGGCACCGCCATCAGCGGGCTGAAAGCGGTACTCACCGCCAGCAGGGTCACGTACAGGGAAGTCACCAGGCCGATACGGTCCGGGAAGTACCGCTTGACCAGCGGTGGCATGACGATGTTGCCCAGCCCGTAACCCACCATGGTCACGGCGGAGAAGCCCAGGAACAGCGGCACGTCGGAGGCCAGCGCCCGTCCGATCTGGCCTGACGCGGCCAGCACCAGCGAACCGAGCAGGACCGCGGGTATGCCCAGTTTTCTGATCAGTGCCGGCGTCGTGAATCCTGCCACGGCGAAGGCAGCGGTCGGGAGCATGCCGAGAACGCCGATGGATGCAGGACCAAACGGCAGATCGTTGGAGATCTCCGCCAGCACGGGTGAAACACCCGAGACCGCGAGACGTAGGCTCAGAGCCATGATCAGGATGCCGGCGAGGACGATCAGGCGGGGGAGAAGTCCAGGAACGGACGCGGTGTCCTTCGCTACAGGCTGATCCGTGATCTGGGGTTGGTTTGTTCTAGGCACTCTGATTTCCGTTTGCAGGCAGGCTGTGGCCGGCGGATGTGCCGGCTTCTTCACCATAGCTGTCGCGGCGGCTGCCGCCGTCCCCACCTGAAGTCGATTAAGGCTCTCCGGAATTCTCGTCCCGGTAAAAACCTTCCGGGCCCTGGGGCCGGCGTTCCGCGCGACGGCCCTCTTCCTGCCGGGCACTTTCCAAGGTGCGATCCACCAGTTGCCGCCAGGGGCCGGTTACGTCTTGCTCCGGGAGGGAGGCCTCACGTTCGCCGGCGCTGATCCAGTACATATAGCGGTCCGGCTGGTTCTGCGTCTGCGGGACATCGTCCCAAGGGCAGGATTCAATAATGGGCAGCCACTCGTCACGCAGTTCGGGCTGACCCACTTCAACTGCCCAGCGCCTCGTTAGACCCGCGAATCCGCCGGTGCGCTTGACGCTGATCCTCATCCCAAGACGCCCACCTCAGTCCAGGCCGCCGTTACGGCCTTGAGTTCCTCTGAGTCCTTACCGTAGCGGCTTTCCGCCGCACTTTCAGTAGCTGCCGCGAAACCTGCAAAGTCCGTATCCGCCACGACTTCCGTACCGGTGATCGTGTCGTACCAAATCAGGCCGGCTCGTTCCCAGGCGTTCCCGCCCAGGATCGAGGCCAGCCGGTAGAAGGCATGGTTGGGAATGCCTGAGTTCAGGTGCACTCCCCCGTTGTCGTCCGTGGTGTCGATGTAGTCCGCCATGGTGGCAGGCTGCGGATCCTTGCCGAGCACGTCGTCGTCGTAAGCAGTGCCCGGCGCCTTCAGCGAGCGCAGGCCGTCGCCGCTGACTTGGTCGGTGAACAGGCCTTCGCCGATCAGCCAGCTAGCGTGGTCCGCACTGTGCCCGAGCTTGTACTGCTCCACCAAGGCAGCGAAGACGTCCGAAATCGACTCGTTCAGTGCGCCGGGCTGGCCCTGGTAGACCAGGTTGGTGGTGTGTTGCGTGATGCCGTGGGTCAGCTCATGCCCGATGACGGACAGCGATTTGGTGAAGCGCTGGAAGACCCGCCCGTCGCCGTCGCCGAAAACCATCCGCGTGCCGTTCCAGAACGCGTTGTCATAGTCCTCGCCATAGTGGACGGTGGCGCGCAGGATTCCGCCCCGGCCATCGAGTGCATTGCGTTGGTAGGCGTCAGCGAAAAGCTCGAAGGTGGACCCCAGCCCGTCGTAGGCTTCGTTGACCGCGACGTCTTCAACCGGGCCGACTCCCTCGCTGCGCACGCGGATACCGGGCAGCCGTTCCATGTTCTGGGCGTCATTGATCTGCCGGGTGGGATTCAGCCCTGTGGCCCGGATGCGTTGCGACGGCAGGAGGGTGGGCAGGGCCGGCATCTGCGCACGTTTGACGTTACGGTTCCGGCGCATGGCTGCATCCCGGGCCAGGGCACGCTGGGCAGCTTCCGCTACAGGCAGCAGGGACCGGTCATCCAACCGGGCGAGCCGTCGGAGCAGGTATGGCGGAACAATAGAACAGAACATGTGGACCTCCTTGCGTTCACCCAAGCCTATGGTCCGGGTGTGACAACCTGTGGCAGCCACGGCATACGGGTATTCGTGCTCCATGACCCCCGCTACGCTGGCAGTATTTAGCCGAAACGATTAAGCGCGAGGGAACCGATGAAATCGAGCAAAATTGCCGCAACTTCTTTCCTGGCCCTGGTGGCCTTGACCGGTTGCACGACCGCGGGCCCGTCCGGCGATGGCAGTTCCGCTTCGGCCTCGCAGTCGGACGAACCATCACGTTTGGAGACCGTTGCAGACAGCGGCGTGCTCAAAGTGTGCACCACAGGGGACTATCGACCGTTCACGTATCTGGATCCAGGGACGGGGGAATACACCGGGATCGACATCGATATGGTTGAGGACTTGGCCCAGCGACTGGAAGTGGAAGTTGAGTTCGTCCCGACCACCTGGGCAACCTTGATGCCGGACTTTCTGGGCAAATGCGATATCGGCGTTGGCGGCATTTCCATCTCCTTGGAACGGGCTGCCCAGGCGTTCTACACTGAGCCGACTCTGGACGAAGGGAAGACGCCGATCACGCTGTGCGAAAACGTTGAGAAGTACGACACTGTGGAGGAGATCAACCAGCCTGGTGTCCGTTCGATCACACCAATCGGCGGGACCAACGAGAAGTTCGCCGACGAACATTACCCCGATGGCGAGATCATCCGCTACGAAGACAACAACACCATTTTTGACGAAATCATCGCTGGCCGCGCGGACGTCATGACAACGGACGCATCGGAAACAATGTGGGTGGCGAACGAGCATCCGGAGCTCTGCGCCGTCCATCCTGAGGATCCATTCAACTTCTCGCAGAAGGCCTACCTACTTCCGCAGGGTGACGTCGAATTTCGCGAATACGTGGACCAGTGGCTGAACATGGCCAAGAACGACGGCACCTACGATGCAGCCAAGGCCCCCTGGTTCGGCTAGAGCTACCCGCCGGATACGCTAAGGAAATGCCTGAGTCTGCCGCCGCGCGCAAAAGAATGCCAACTTGGGCGATCATCGCCGTCCTGTGCCTGTCCGGAACAACGGTCTCGCTCCAGCAGACAATGGTCATCCCGCTGCTGCCGGAGTTCGCGCAACTGCTCAACGTCTCCATCGACGATGTGTCCTGGCTGGTCACCGCCACTTTGCTGACCTCTGCCGTCGCGACACCCATCGTCGCCAGGCTAGCGGATATGTTCGGCAAGCGGCTGATGATGCTGGTCTGCATCATCCTGATGACAGCCGGATCCGTGGTGGCCGCGCTCGGCGGGGACTTCGCCACCATAGTTGTCGGCCGTGCCCTGCAGGGATTCTCCTCTGCGTTGATCCCGGTAGGCATCAGCATCATGCGCGACGAGCTCCCGCGGGAAAAGGTTGGCAGCGCGATTGCGCTCATGAGCGCCACGCTGGGCATCGGCGGTGCCCTCGGCCTGCCCTTGGGCGGAACCCTTTACCAGCAGGCCGGTTGGGAATCAGTGTTCTGGCTTTCCGCCGTCGTTGGTGTGGCCATTCTCGCCGCGGTCTACCTGGTGGTCTCGGAATCCGAGGTGCGGACCCGCGGCCGGTTCGATTTCCTCGGCGCCATCATGCTCTCCATCGCGCTGACCTCGCTTCTGCTGGCCATCTCCAAGGGTGGCACCTGGGGCTGGGGCGACGAACTGACCATAGCGCTGTTCATCCTGACGATTGTGATCCTGGCGGCCTGGATTCCGTATTCGCTGAAGGTCAGCCAGCCGTTGGTCGACCTGCGCACTTCGTCCCGGCGGCCGGTGTTGTTGACCAACATTGCCTCCGTCCTGGTGGGCTTTGCCCTGTTCGCGAACATGCTGCTGAGCACCCAGCAACTGCAGCTGCCCGCTTCGGTGCCGCACGGGTTCGGGCTCGACCCCGTCACGGCAGGCCTGGCGATGGTTCCGTCCGGACTGGCCATGGTCGCCTTCTCCCCCGTATCCGGCGCCATGATCAACCGCTTCGGTGGCAAAACCACGCTGATTGCCGGTTCGGCGATCATGGCCGTGGGGTACGTGGGCCGTGTCTTCGTCAGCGACTCGGTGGCCGCGATCATTATTGGCTCCACCGTTGTCAGCGTCGGCTCCGCGGTGGCCTATGCCGCGATGCCGAGCCTGATCATGGCCAATGTGCCGATCACCGAGACGGCCTCCGCCAATGGCCTCAACGCGCTGCTGCGTGCCATTGGCACCTCGACCTCGAGCGCCGCCGTCGCAGCCGTCCTGGCGTCGGTTACGGTCAGCGTCAACGGGGGCGAGCTGCCTGCCATGGAGGCTTTCCAGGACGTGTTCTGGATTGCGGCCGTGGCCTCGCTCGTGGCCTGTGCCGTGGTGTGGTTCGTGCCCAGGTACGAGGCGGTGCCTGCGGCCGAAGGCGTTCCGGTCGAGACCGCCGCCCTCGCCGTCACCCAGGCCGGCAACAGCGCGGAAACCGTGGTGCACGGGCGCGTGCTGCACACCGACGACCAGCCCATTCCGCACGCCGTCGTCACGGTCATGAAGACCTCCGGCGAGCCCGTGGACTGGAGCAGGGCAGCGAACGACGGCGGGTTCTCCCTTGCGCTGCCAGGGCCCGGCGAGTATCTGGTTGTTGCCAATGCGGACGGCTGGGTTCCCACTTCCAAGGTGGTCAGGTTCACCGGTACCGAACGGGATGAGCAGATCCGGCTGACGCAGCGGCTGACCATCACGGGCTGGGTGCTTCGGGGCGGGGCCGCGCTGCCCGGCGCACTGGTCGCGCTCAGCGCACACACGGGCGAGTACATCGCCTCCACCAAAACCAACGACGCCGGCCGCTACGAACTGCGGCTTCCGCCCACGGGAAGATACGTGGTCACCGTTGTCGAACCCGACACGCAGTACACCCAGTCCCGGAAGCTGGTGATGACGGCCGAGTCCTCCGTGGTGAATTTCGATCTGGTCGGCAAGGCTAGGGAAACCACGCTCTAGCCGGAAGTTGTTTCGCCCTAGCTTGCCGGCCTACATGTCCCCGGTCCGCAGCTCCTCTGTCAAAATCCAGAAGACCTGCCGCAACCGCTGGACGGCCGCGTCAGGTTCCTGCCGGCGCAGCAGCGCAACTGCCTCCTTCCACCCGTCCGTCCAGATGTAATAAAGTTCCTCCCGCTGGTAGAGGAACAGCCGGCCCAGGGAACGGGCCAGCACATGCTCATTCACGGCGCGCAGCTCATCGTGGTCGGCGGCATCAAGGATTATTTCGATCAATCCCCTCAGCGTGGTGTGGGCGGCCAGCATGTCGCCGGTTTGGAGCGCGCCTTCCAGGTGCTCGGCGGCTGCCGCCATGGCCTCGACATCATCCTCGCCCAGCCGCGCAGCCGAGCGTTCGAAGACCGCAACCAGGACAACCCCGAGAACATCCAGCAGCTGGACCGCATGGAGCTCGTTGAGCACGGCCACCCGGCGCCGTTTGTTCGGCAGGCTTTCGATCAGGCCCTCTGTGATCAGCTCCGTCACCGCTTCCCGGACCGGCGTAATACTCACTCCCAGCCGCTCGGCCAGCTCGGCATCCTTAACCGGGGCTCCCGGCGGAAGCTCGCCGGCCAGGATTTCGTCTCGCAGTTGCCGGGAGATTGCCGCCCGTCGCGTCGCGGGAACGTCACTACCCATGATGGCCTCCTCGTCATCGCCGGCTGCCAGTGAAAACGTCACATATGGGTAATATGGCACATTTGTTGGCATCAATGCATTCTTCATCCTAACCTTATGAGACCTGCATCACAGCGTCGTGGGGCAGGGTCAAACTTCATTTCAGATGGGTGTTCGGCCCGGGGCGGGGTTGGATGGACTTTTGCCCCTGATGCTCCGGACGGGACCAGCATGAACAAAAAATACTCGGCGTCGGCCGAAGCCAATAGCCGACACCCCCAGGACTGGGGCCGCGCGATGGCTGCGGCCATGACGGATCTGGTGGAACAACGCCGCGAAGACGGCGGGCGGGTGGACCACGAGGACCTGTATGGCGAAGACCTGCATTTAGTAATAGGCGCCGTCCGCGGTGGCGTCGAAATCACGCTTACCTGGCAGCCCGAAGGCGAGCCGGAGGACGACGGCCGCCGCTACAACGGCTAGCTGTCCGGCGGCCGCCGTCCAATCCTGCCAAGCGCATGGGGCGTCCGCACCACCAGGGCGGGCTTGAGCACCTGGTGCTGCTGCGGCCCCTCGTCCGCCGGCCGGCCTGCCAGCACATGGGACAGTACCGCGATGATGCGCCGGGCCGCATCGGCAACAGGCGGGGCCACACTGCTCAGGCCCACGGCCGCAGCAACCGGAGTGTCATCAAAACCGACGACGGCGGGTTCCTGCTCCGGCGGCAACACCGCCCGCAGCTGGGCGAAGGCACCCAAAGCCAGCGAATCGCTGGCACAGACCAGCGCCGTGACTCCCTTCGCCAGCAAGCCGTCAACCGCCGAGGCTCCGGCCGCTACGTCGTCGTCCGTTGCCGCGCTCAGCTCGTGAAGGCTTCCGCCGATGCCGACTGCTTCCATGGCGCGGTGCCAGCCGGCCCGCCGGTCGTCCCCCAGGCCTTCGTCCGGCCGCCAGCCCAGGAAGCCGATCCGCCGGTGGCCCTGCTCGAGCAGGAACCCGGTGGCACTCTCGGTGCCGGCAGCGCCGTCAATATCCACCCAAGGATGGGCCGACGCAAACGGATCCTCCGTGCGGCTCCAAGGCCGGCCGAAGGCGGCGAAGGGAACGTCATGCTCCTGCAGCCAGGCTGTCCGCGGATCCCCGGCATGGGTGCCAGTCAGCACAAAGCCATCCAGGTCCGCCACGTGCAGCAGCTCGTCGATGTGGCGGATTTCTTCCTCGTCATCGCGCGCGCTGTACAGGGTCAGTCGGTAGCCCGTGTCCTGGGCGGCTTCCGTCAGCGCGTGGAGAAAGCGGTCTTGCACCGCGCCGTTGATGCCGTCGGTAACAGGCGTCAGCCGCAGGCCCAGATCCATCGACCGGCGCGTGCGCAGCTGGCGGGCAGCCGCACTGGGACGGTATCCGCTCTCCCGGACGGCCTTGAGGACCCGTTCACGGGTGGCCGGCTTCACCCGCTGCGGTGCGTTGAGCACGTTGGACACTGTCTGGCGGGAGACCCCGATGGACTCGGCAAGACTGACCAGAGTGGGTTTCTTCTGTGTCATCGGGTCCCTTTTCTGCGGACTTCCGCGCTGGCTAACGCCGGTGTCCGTGCTGGCCGCTACGTAACCACCGAAGACGGGGTGTTGCATCGGACGGGGTATCTGCCAAGATGTAAACACCACAGTATGAACGTTCAAATGAGGTGTCAATGACCGACGGGGACTGAACGGCAGTTCCCTGAAGGAGCCCTCCCTCCACCTCAGCACCACCGGCACGAGGCCGGCAAATACACGCTAAACCCAAGGAGCAGCCATGGCTTTCCAGCAGCCCTACCTGCACGATCTCACCGGCGTTTTCACCGCGCCTATCCAGGTCTGGAGCGACCACCACGGCCAGATCCGCGGCGAGGGTGCCCAGGGTGCCTACTGCGGGGACGACAGGGTTCTGGCGCGGGCCGTCCTCACTGTCAATGGCCACGAGCCCGAATGGGTCTCCACCCAGGTGAACTCCACCGAACATGTGGACTTCATCCATTTCATCCGGGTTCCCGCCAACGTCGCCGACCCCCTGGTGTCCATCATCCGAGGCCGCTCGGTTGATACCGGACAGCTGGCCGAGACCCTGACGTTCAAGTCCGTACTGGACGAACCGGTGACGCTGGACGTGAAGATGGAACTGGTCGCCGATGCCCTGCCGATGGACCAGATCAAAGCAGGCCTGGCCTTGGCCGCAGGATCCGTGGCGCCGGAAGACCGCCGCTGGCGCTGGCGGGGCCAGGACACCAGCGCGGAGCTGACCGCGGAGGGGGCCGAGCTGGCCTTCATGGGTAGCCAGGTTGTGCTCAGATGGCGTATCACACTCCAGCCGGGAGATGCCCTCGAGCTTGGCTGGTCGCTGGCCGTGTCCGACAAAGGCGCGCCGATGATTGCCGCCGGCGGTCAGCCGCTGCGGACTCCGTCCGTTGCAGGCGACCCGCGACTCATGCGGCTGATGACGCGCTCGATCAGCGACCTCAACAGTCTGCGGATCGCGGACCGGGAGCGTCCGGCACACGCGTTCCTTGCCGCGGGCGCGCCGTGGCACCTGACCATGTTCGGCCGGGACGCCCTGATGGCCGCCCGCATGCTGTTGCCCATCGATGCCACAACCGCCGCGGGAACGCTGCGGGCTTTGGCGGGACGGCAGGGTACTGATGTGGTGCCGGAAACGGGTGAGGAACCGGGCAAGATCCTGCGCGAAGTCCGCCGCAGCACCTTCGTCATGGGTCCCGGTGGGACGGTTATCGCGGTGCCCCCGGTCCAGTACGGCAACATCGACGCCACGCCGCTGTGGATCATCCTGCTCCATGATGCCTGGCATTCGGGGATGCCGGAGGCCGAGGTCAAGGCACTGCTGCCGCACCTCGAGGACGCCCTCGGCTGGATGCAGCACTATGGCGATTCCGACGGCGATGGTTTCCTTGAGTACGCCGGTGCTCCCGGCAGCGAGCTGGCGGACCAGGGCTGGAAAGATACCGCTGGCTCGATCCGCTGGCATGACGGCACACCGGCGGCAGGGCCGGTCGCGCTGGCTGAGGTGCAGGGTTATGCGCATGAAGCCGCTACCGTTGGGGCCGAGATGCTGGACCACTTCGGCCGGCCGGGCTCGGGCGAATGGCGGGCCTTTGCCTCCGATCTCGCGGATCGTTTCCGGGAGAAGTTCTGGTGCACCGACGACGCCGGCCCCTATCCCGCGATCGCCCTCGACGCTGACAAGAAACCAGTGGACTCCATCGCTTCCAACATGGGTCACTTGCTCGGTACCGGCCTGCTGAACGCGGAGGAAAAGGCCGCCGTCGTGACCCGGTTAATGGATCCTTCGATGTTCTCCGGCTACGGCATCCGGACCCTGTCCACCACCAATGGCGGCTACTGGCCCACCCGGTACCACGCCGGCTCCGTATGGACCCACGACAGCGCCTGGACTCTGCTGGGCATGCTCAAAGACGGTTTCGAAGACGAGGCGGCAAGACTCGCCGGCGGCATGCTGGACGCGGCCGAAGGTTTTGACTGGCGCCTGCCGGAACTGTTTTCCGGCGATCCGGCCGACCGGAGGTGGCCGCCCGTGCCGTACCCGGCGGCGTGCCGTCCGCAGGCCTGGGCCGCGGCATCAGCGGTGCCGATCGCACAGGCCCTGCGCGGCTTCAACGTCCTTGGCTAGCCGGCTGACGGGCGCGTGCAACGTTTCGTTGCCCTGCCGCGCAGTCCACGCTGAGGTGCCGGCGGACTTTGCCGCCGGCACCTCAGTTTATGGATAGGTTATTCAGGATGCGCTGGGACCGGTAGGCCAGCGCAGCAGCGCGGCCACCTTGGTTCCTTCCGACAACACACCGGACGGCACGAGGGAAACCTTCGCGTCCGTCAGGGCTGCGGCCCGCACCATGGCTGCCGGCGCCGAAATGGTTCCGAGCACCTGGCCGTCCAGCGCGTTGGCCTTCTCCGTGGCGATCCACGGTTCCTTGTCCAGGGCCAACGCTTCATGGTCTCCGAGCGCGGCGTCCTCAAGGATCAGCCGTTCCACCTGGGCCTGTTGCAGTGCCGTCACCACATTGCCGTAGCCGGTTGTGGACTCCGGGTTGTCCTGGCCCTGCTGCATTTCCAACCGGCTCAGAATTTCCTGCTGCTGCTGTGCCCAGACCTCTGCCACCAGCCGGGAGACTTCCTCCTGGAAAACTTTCTGGTCTGCGCCGCCGGTGCGGGTATGCGACTCCACCGTTGCTTCGATGGACCGGCTCGCTTCGGAGAGCTGGTTGACTACGAGTTCGCGTGCCCGGATGTCGCCGGCGACGACAAGCAGCCGGGGCCGGCAGGTACTGACAACGCGGTCAATGGCACCGGCGATCTCGTCCGCGTTCTTGCGCCAGATCTCTTCCGTCCGGTGCTGGCGCCTGCCTTGCTCCCAACCGCCGGTCGGGACTTTCTTCAGGTTTTCCTTCGAACCTTCAACGGCATGTTCCTCGGCCACCCCGTTGCGGCGCGCATACTGCAGCCGGATCTCGCCGCCGTCACGTCCCACTTCGGCCACTATGTAGGGAAAGTCATCCCCGCGCTGCTTCATCAGCGGGACCAAATCCGGCACGCTGTCCACGGAAATCTTCTCCGGTCCGGCCAGCGGCCCGGGCAGGATCTCATTGACTTCAATGTTGCCGTCGCGGACCAGCACAAAGCGGCTGACCGGGGAGGGCACGCCCGTTGCCGGGGAAATCGCCTCCTCGACGGCCTTCAGGTCCTGCTTGGAAATGCCTTGGCCCGAGAGCACTTCGCGGACCCGGTCCGGCAGGACGTCCCCTGCCCTCAAGGTGTCCACGGTGCCGGTACTGGCGTCAACGTAAACGGTGGTCCACGGTCCGCTCTTTTTGAACAGTTCCGCGTAGGTATTGAGCTGCTCGGCCATTAGCGGTCTCCACCATCCTTTTCTGCCCTGTCAGCTTTGCCCTGCTGGGCATTCCTGATGGCTGAATCGTTCCGTATGGCATCGAGCACTTCGGGACTGTCCGTCTCGTCCGGGAAGGGTTCTGTCTCGCGGAATTCTTCTGCGTGTCCTGGTTTGCTGCCCTGGATCAGACTCTGGTCTTCATGTTTCATCTGGTCGTCCAGCTCGGAACCGTGTTTGTTACTGCCCCGCTCTACCATGGTGATCTCCTTCCCACGCGGCGTACCGCGCGCTGTATCGATCGGTAATCCTCACCGTAGCACCGGCTCCAACCCCGTGGAAGGGCCCGTCCCACAACCGTAGGACCGTAGGCAGAATCGGCAGAAAACGTCCGCGGCATGCCAAGATCCGGGCGGAAATGTGCTCCTGTAGAGGGACACGTCGGGGCCGCCAGCGGCTGCTCTGCGGCAGGACAACGACGGCGGCAAGTTGCGCCGTCGTTGGTTGGCCTGCGGTGTTAGGCGCCGCTGCCCCAGGCCTCGGCCAGCAGCCGGTAGGAGTTTTCGCGTACCTGCCGGTCGTAGGCGTAGGTGACGACCATCAGCTCATTGACGCCGGTGTCCTCGATGAGTTCGCGGAGCTCGGCGCTGACCGTTTCCGCGGTTCCGACCGCCCCCGCGGAAAGCCGCGCCTGCACCATTGCTGCTTCACGCGGATCCCAGTCCGCCATGGCGTCCGCCCGCGGCGGCTGGACCGGACGGCGTCCGCTGGTGATGATGTCCCGGACCACCTGCTGATGCGAGGAGAACTGGAACGCGGCTTCCTCGGCGGACTCCGCCACCAGCACGTTCACTCCGGCGATCACGTACGGCTGGTCGAGCTGGGCGGTTCCGGCGTCGGGATCGAAGTACTGCTTGTAGACGGCGATGGCCTCATGCAGCGATTCCGGCGCGAAGTGCGAAGCCGCGGCAAAGGGCAGGCCCAGCTGACCGGCGACGGCCGCCCCGGAGGTTGAGGAGCCCAGCACGCACATGGGCACCTGGGCGTCCCGGGCGGTGAGGGCGCGCACGGCCAGGCCTTCCTGCGAGCCGAAGAAGGCCTGCAGCTCTACGATTTCGCCGGCGAAGGCCTGGCCGGAAGAGTCGCCGCGGCGGAGCATGGCGGCGGTGCGCGGATCGGTCCCCGGCGCCCTGCCCAGTCCGAGGTCGATCCGGTCCGGATACATCCTCGCGAGGGTGCCGAACTGCTCGGCGACCACGAGCGGCGCGTGGTTAGGCAGCATAACGCCGCCGGAACCGACGCGGATGCGGGACGTGCGGGACGCGGCGAGGCTGATCAGCAGGGCGGTTGCGTTGCTGACTACGCCTTCATTGTTGTGGTGTTCGGCAAACCAGTAGCGCCGGTAGCCGGCGGCGTCGGCAACCTCGGCCAGCCGGGCGCTGGCCTCGATGGCCTCCGCCACGCTCTGGCCTTGGGAGACCGGGGCCAGGTCCAGCACGGAGAGAGGGACAGCGGAACGGAGGGCAAAGGCGTCAGTCACCCGGCCGATCTTACCGGCGGAACCAATCGGCCGGGTGCTGCCCGCCGCTGCTGTTACAGCGGATTACCGCGCTTACGTTCTGCAGTTACCGGACTGAGCGGGTTTACCAGGCTTACCGGGCAAGGTACTCCTTGTGCTGCTTGTGGGCCTCGGCCACCTGGGCACGGATCCGGTCCACGTCCTTGGCCTTGTTCCGGTACTTCGGCTCCATGTGTTCGATCTGCCGCTCTTCCTCGCGCAGCGCGTTGTAGATGCGCTCGCGCTCCGCCGGGTCCGCGGTGTAGCTGAGATCCAGGTAGTTGACCGCATGCCGGCGGGCGTTGTTGATGGCTGTCTGGGCCTTGCCGGCCTTGCTCAGCAGCGACGCCACGATGGTCACGACCAGCACACCGATGATAACGGTAAGTGACAGGCTAGTGGAGATCTCGACGACCGGAACCGGCTGGCCGCCGTTGACGAACGGCAGGTTGTTTTCGTGCAGGGCGTGCAGGATCAGCTTGACCCCGATGAAGGCGAGGATCGCGGCCAGGCCGTAGGACAGGTAGATCAACCGGTCCAGCAGGCCGTCGATCAGGAAGTACAGCTGGCGCAGGCCCATCAGCGAGAACGCCGTGGCGGTGAAGACAATGTAGACGTTCTGCGTCAGGCCGAAGATGGCCGGAATCGAGTCCAGCGCGAACAGGATGTCCGTTCCGCCGATGGCCACCATGACCAGCAGCATGGGGGTCAGGACCTTCTTGCCGTTCTCCACGGTGAACAGCTTGTCGCCGTCGTATTCCTCGGACGTGTGGAAGAACTTGCGGGCCAGCCGGATCATGAAGTTGTCGGCTTGGCCGCCGCCGTGGTCCGGCTTGATCAGGTTGCCCGCGGTGATCAGCAGGATCAGGCCGAAGGCGTAGAACACCCAGGCGAAGGAGTTGATCAGCGCGGCGCCGAGGAAGATGAAGCCGGTGCGGGCGATCAGCGAGAACACGATGCCGAACAGCAGCACCTTCTGCTGGTCCTCGCGCGGGACCCGGAAGCTGGCGATGATGATCAGGAAGACAAACAGGTTGTCCACCGAGAGCGCCTTCTCCGTGATGTACCCGGCGAAATATTCCGAGCCCATCGCGGTGCCGCCGTAGATCAGGACAAGAATGCCGAAGATGATGGCGATGCCCACGTAGATGGCGGACCAGATGGCCGCTTCCTTCAGCTGCGGAACGTGCGCTTTGCGGATGTGGAAGAAGTAGTCGAAGGCCAGCAGGGCCAGGATGACCACTATGGTGATGCCCCAGATCAGGGGAGTAACAGTCAAGGTATTCCTGCTTTCGTAAGGTGGGTAGCAGTGAGCCGAGTAAGTCTCTCCGCCCGCCGTCCGGCTGGCCGCTGCACCCGGCAAGGCATCGGTGCCTGACGTGTTGACGTGTGCAACGCTTGGAATACTCCCTTACGCATTTTTCATTCTAACGTCGGTTTCAACAAGAGACGAATCTGTGGCCGGCGCCGGTGGGTGGATTCTTTATTGGATGCCCTCTGCACCGCCCGGTCATTGCGCAGATCAGGGCCAGTGTGTCACGGCAATAGGCGCGCGGCCCGCCCTATCGATCCACAGGGAAAGTAGTTGGATCGGCGAAAAGTGCTTGGGGGCGCTTTAGCACCAGGTAATGGGGTTGCTTGACCAAGTGCTGGCCCGGTTTTGCGCGGCTACAGGTGACTACGCGACTCTACGGCGGAGTCAGGTGCCGTCGCTATTGCGGCCGCGCTTCTTCTTGTCCGCGCTGAGTCTGCCGGCGCCGATGGCAGCACCGACGGCAACTCCGACGACGATCCACCACCACTGGCCGGCTATCGTCGACAGCACAACACCAAGCAAAATCCCGAAGATCAGCCCCATAATCAGCGGGTCGGTTCCGGGTTTGCGGCCTCTGGATCCCTCAGCCATTGTCCCAAGGTAGCAGTGCCGAAGGTTGCTGTCAGCAGGTCCGCGTCTCGCGGGCGACTATGCGGCATCCCCTATGCACGATGTGCCGCCTGTGAAACCCTAGGGGCATGGACAGAGCCGACTTGGAACAAGCCGTGCGGCTTGCCACCGACACCGAACGGGCGGCGGCTGCGGAGTACCGGCAAGAAATTCTGGCAAGCGAGGCGGACGGCAGTGCCACGCTCACGCCGAAGGGCCGCGAGTGGGTTATTGCCTACGACGAACTGGCCGCGGCACAGGATGCCTTGGAAGCCGACCAGCGCTAACCGGCCGTTAGCCAACCGACCGTTACCGACGAGGAAAGGCATCAATGTCTTACTTTCTGGAATACGTGATCCCAACAGGCCAGGGCGATGGGGACTATGAGTTCCCGGTCAGCGAAGAGCACCGCGGGTACACCGTCCCGCTGACCGAGGTTGACGCGGAGGTTGTCCACACCGACCGGTTGCCCGTCCGCACCGAGGTTTTCGGCGCCAGCCTGGACGAAGCCAAGACCGCAGCGGAAGAAATCCTCAGCAACAGCAAGGCCAGCCAGGCATCCCTCTATGACGATCCGACCGAATCCATGCAGACCGGTGCCGGCACCCTGATCGCCAGCTATGCGCAGGGCAGCGGCTGGCAGGAGCAGGCACGGTAGCAAGTCGGGCTAAAGCTACTCGTCGAGGATGACCTCGGATGCTTCGGTGGACCGGTCCGTCACCGTAGTCGGCGCTTCCAGGTGCACCGCGCCGGAGGGCAGGATCCCCGCTCCGCCGTAGCGCTCCATGACCCGCAGCTGCGCGACCACGTCCTCACCGGCATGGGCGGCCGGCAGCTCCTTCCAGAACTCGAAGCCGCCGCACTCAACCAGCTTGGCTCGGTCGTACAGCACGCAGCCGCCAACCCAGGCCACCTTGTACAACCGCCACTCGCCGTCGGGAATCTCCAACGACCGGGCGATGTGGGTCAGGTTCGCCGCGTTGTGCAGCGTCCAGCGGGCGAACCGTTCATCCGTCCGGCGCACCCGCTCCGGCTCAACGGTCCCCTCCCATAGTTCAAAGGGCTCCTGCTCCTGAGGCCGCTCGTCGTCCAGGTAGGAGAGCCCCTGGACGGCGGCGCCGATGAACCCGCAGCCCGCCTCGCGGATGGCGGCGTGCATCCGTGCCAGCAGGCCCGGCTCCAGCCAGATGTCATTGTCCACGAACAGCACCAGCGGCGCGTTGGCGAGGCCCAGCAGGAAATCCCGCTGCTCCGCCATGCCCTGCCGGGGCAGATGCCGCTCCAGCTGGACCTTGCGGCCCTGGGCCCTGAGTACCCGGACCATTGCGGCGACCGCCGGATGGCCCCAGGTGGGATCGCCGTCGGTCTGGTCGCTGATGGTCACCGAGAACGCTGGCCCGTCCTGGGCGGCAAGTCCGGCCAGCGTCACGGCCAGTTCCGCCTCGCGCCCGTAGGTAGGGATCAGTACGTCCACGTCGGCGTGGGGCTCCTCGGGCACCGGGAGCGCCCACTGCCCCGAGTGCCTGCGCGTCATGCCCGTTCCGCTTCTTCGGCCACGGGTCCGGCCGCAGCTGCGCCAGTAGCCCCGTCTGTGACGGTGGCTTTGGCCGGGGCTGCGCCCGCACCCGTGCCGTTGCCGGTGCCGGTGCCGGTGCCGGTGCTGCGGATGCGCCGCACTACCGCCGTCGTCGAATGCTCGGAGACGTAATCCAAGATGCTGACCTGTCCCCCGTACGCTTCCACCGCAGGCGTTTCCTCGAGCATCTGCGGCGAATAGTCCCCGCCCTTGGCATAGATGTCCGGTTTGACGGCCTCGATCAGCGGGATGGGGGTGTCCGTGTCGAACACGGTCACGTAATCCACGCAGCTCAGCGCCGCGATGATGCCTGCCCTGTCCCCCACCGGATTGATCGGCCGGTCCGGGCCCTTGAGCCGGCGCGCGGATTCGTCGCTGTTGAGCGCGACCACGAGCACGTCGCCCAGCTGTTTGGCCTGGTTCAGGTAGCGCGTGTGCCCGCGGTGCAGCACATCGAAACAGCCGTTGGTCAGCACGATCCGCCGTCCCGCGGCCCGCTCGTCGCCAAGCCGCCGGGCCAGTTCCGCCGCGTCCAAGGCAGTGTCGCTGAAGCTGCCCAGGTGCCCGGCCAGGTCCGCCGTGCTGCATACCGAGGTGCCGGGTCGGTGGACGACGACGTCGGCCGCGGCCTGCGCAAGATCCAAGCAGGTGGTCAGCTGCAGCCCGGCAGCCCGTGCGAGCGTCAGGCAGGCCACAAACGTGTCGCCCGCGCCGGATGCCTGCTTCTCGGTAACGGGACGGGCCCACGTGCGGTGCGTGCCGCCGTCGTTGTTGAGCAAAATGGTGCCGTCCCGGTCAAGGGTAACGACGGCGGAGCGGGCGCCCGCCGCTTCGAGCAACTGCCCGCCGCTCGCGGCGACCAGGCCCGCCCGGTCCGAGTCCGGTTCGAAGGCGATGCCGAGGAGCCCGGCGGCTTCGCCGGCATTGGGCGTGACCAGATCCGGCTGCACCTGCGCCCAGGGCCGCGGATCGTGCGCGTCCACCACCGTCAGCCGATCGCCCCGGAGGGCCGCCAGGGTTTCGCGCACGGCACCGCCGAGGGCGCCGGAGCCGTAGTCGCAGACAACCACGGCGGCACTGGCCAGCAGCGACTGCGGCACCGCGGCGGCCAGCTGCTCCACCGCGTCCACCGGCATCCGCTGGGTCTGTTCGTCCATCCGCAGCATGATCTGGTCCCCGCCGATCACGCGGTACTTCGTGGTGGTGACGACCTCAGGATGTTCGATGAGACCGGCGACGTCCACGCCGGCACCGGCCAGCAGCTCCCGCAGCCGGCGTCCGGCCTCGTCGCTGCCGGTCAGCCCGACAATCCGTACCTGCGCGCCGAGCGCGGCAAGGTTCATGGCGGTGTTGGCGGCGCCGCCGGGGGCATACTCGCGCCGGAACATGTCCACCACCGGGGCCGGCGCCTCGCGGCAGAAGCGCTCGATCCGGCCGGTGAACCAGCCGTCCAGCATCACGTCGCCGAGCACAGTGATCTGCGGGGCCGCCTCGGCCAGGCGCTGCGGCAGCCAGTCAGCGAGTCCGGAAATGCCTTCCAGCGAGCTCATCGCCTCACCCCGCCCGGCAGGCCGACGTGGACCACCTTGACCTGGGTGAATTCGTCCAGCAGCTCCGGGCCGTAGCCGAAACCGTGGCCGCTGTCCTTGCGCGGCTGGGCCGAACCGCCCGGCGCGCCGCCGAAGACGGCATTGATCTTGACCGTGCCGACCGGCAGCGCTGCCACCGACTGATGGGCATGCGCCATGTCGGCCGTCAGCACGGTGGCGGCCAGGCCGTACCGTCCGGCGGCCGCACGCTGCAGCCCCTCGTCGAAGCTGTCCACCACGGACACCGGTGCCACCGGCCCGAAGGTCTCCTCGGCCATGATGGTCATGTCCTCGCTGCAGCCCAGAAGCACGGTGGCCGGATAGTGCGCGCCCGGCCCCTCGGGCAGCCCGCCGCCTTCCGTGGCCTTCGCGCCGGCGGCCAGCGCCTGGGCAACCTGGGCGTGGACTTCATCGCGCAACCGGGTATCCACCAGCGGCGCGAGCTGCTGTCCGGTATTGCGCTTGCGGGCCTCCTCGGCGAGGGCGCTGCAGAAGGCATCGGCGATGTCGCGGTGCACGTAAATCCGTTCCACCGAGGTGCAGATCTGGCCGCTGTTGGCGAAGGCCCCGATGGCCGCCTGTTCCGCCGCCCACGCCGGGTCCACGCCGGCGTCCACCAGCAGCGGATCGTTGCCGCCGTTTTCGCGGATCACATGCGCGCCGGTCAGCGCCGCCGCCTGCGCGATCCTCGTCCCGGTGGCGCTGGAGCCGACATGGGCGAAAACGTCGACGCCGGGATGGTTGGTCAGCGCCGAGCCCACCTGCGGTCCACCGTTGAGCGTGATCAGGACGTCCGGCGGCAGCACGGCCGCCAGCACCTCCCCGAGGAGGGCGCCCAGGTGCGGGCAGCGCTCGCTCGGCTTGTGCACCAGGGTGTTGCCGGTGACCAGTGCGGCGCCCAGCAGTCCCGCTGCGACGGCGACCGGATCGTTCCACGGGGTCAGCAGGACCGCGACGCCCCTAGGCTCGGCCACGGTGTAGTCGGCGGCCATTCTCGAACCGCGCAGGCTCAGCCCGCGGTGTACCGGGGCCACTTCCGCGTACTGCCGCAGCGTTGCCGCCCCGGCTTTAACACCTTCCAGGGCCTCGGCCTCCGGCCGGCCGGTTTCGCGTGCGTTCAGCTGCGCCAGCCGTTCGGCGTTGTCGTTCAGCGCAGCGGCCGCCGCGTGCAGCAGTTCGCCGCGGGCTGCCGGGTCCATGGCCGCCCAGTCCGGCTGTGCGGCGCGGGCGGCGGCAACCGCCTGGTTCACTTCCTCGGGGCGGGCCTCCGGCACGCTGCCCACCAGGCTGCCGTCGCGTGGATCGTGAATGGTGATGGCTGCGTCGGCTGACGCGTTTTCCTGCCGCAGGACTGTCTCGGAACCGGTTGTCATATCGCTCCTTTTCCAGATTGGCCCGGCCGCACCCAAAAGTGCCGCCGGACAAAGCGTTCTGCTTCACTCCGTACCCCGTTGCCTGCCCATTCAGACACGCAGGATCCAACCTCTTTGAAGCACTGGTCAGCGGCGCAGAAGCGCTTTAGGGTGAAGCTCAGAACAGATACTGCCGATGTCCGCCGGCGAAGATGGAGGTACAGATGGAACAGGAAATCGACGTCAACGAAGTGGCCACCGGCGGAGCGGACTTTGGCGGCGAGCGGCTCGCTACAACGGCGGGGCAGGGCCTCGTCGGCCCGCTGCTGGGACGGTTCGACGGCGTAAAGAAGATCGCGGTGCTGCGCGGCGGCGGACTCGGCGACCTGATGTTTGCCGTGCCGGCCATGCAATCGCTGGCTGCCGCCTATCCGGAGGCGACCATCACGCTGCTCGGGGCACCGCTGCATGCGGCGCTGCTGGGCGGCCGGCCGGGTCCGGTGGACCGGGTGGAGGTGCTGCCCTTTGCGGAGGGCGTGCGGCCGGGGCCCGAGGACCCGGCGGCGGTGGAAGAGTTCCTGGCCCGGATGCGGGCAGAGCGTTTCGACCTGGCCGTCCAGCTCCACGGTGGCGGCCGCTTTTCCAACCCGTTCCTGCTCCAGCTTGAAGCCCGGCACACCGTGGGCACCCGGACCGAAGATGCCGCGGCGCTGGAACGGACCGTCCCGTACCTCTATTACCAGCACGAAGTGCTCCGCGCGCTCGAAGTGGCCGGCCTCGCCGGCGCCGCCCCGGTGGCCCTGCAGCCCCAGCTGGCGGTGCTGCCCGAGGAAGAGGCGGCGGCTGCCGGCCTGCTGGACGCCGGCCGGCCCTCGCTGGTGACCATCCACCCCGGTGCCTCGGACCAGCGGAGGCAATGGCCGCCGTCGTACTTTGCGCAGGTCGCCGCGTGGGCGGCGCAGGATGGCTGCCAGGTCCTCCTGGTCGGGGGCTCGGAGGATGTGGATTTGGCGGACAACGTAATTGCCCAGGCGCAGGAACTAATGCACGACGCCGGGAGCATCCGTTCCGTGGCCGGGCAGTTGGGGCTCGGGGAACTGGCCGCGTTGCTGCGCGCCAGCGACGTCATGCTGGGAAACGACAGCGGGCCGCGGCATCTGGCCCAGGCCGTGGGCACGCCCACCGTCGGGATCTACTGGGCCGGGAACATGATTATGGCCGGCGCGCTGGGACGGACCGTGCACCGGGTCCATATGTCCTGGATGACGCACTGCCCGGTCTGCGGATCCGATCTGACGCAGGTCGGCTGGACCGCCGAGCGCTGCGAACACGAGTTTCCGCTGACCGAGCAGATACGCCCCGAAGACGTCTACTCGGACGTCCGCCAGCTTAGGGCCACGAGTCTTCTTCTTCGTGGCAAATAACCATCTCGCGTACCTCGCAGCCCTTCGGCTGTGAGAGTGCGAAGAGGATGGCCTCGGCCACCCGTTCGGGATCGTTGAGCCGCGAGTCGTCCTGCGGCTTGTACTGCTCCGTCCGGTCGTCGAAGAAGCGGGTCTTCATGCCGGCCGGAATCATGGTGGTGACGCCGATCTGCCCGCGGGTCTCCGCCGCGAGCGCGCGGCTGAAACCGACGACGCCGAACTTCGACGCGCAGTAGGCGGTGGCATCCGAGACCGCCTTGATGCCCAGCGACGAAGCCACAGTGATGACCCGCCCATGCGTAGCCATCAGGTGCGGCAGCGCGGCGCGGACCACGGAGACCGTGCCCATCAGGTTCACACCGATCACCTTGTCCCATTCGTCCGCCGGGACGTCTTCCAGCCGGCCGCAGCGGTCGATGCCTGCCGCGGTGACCACGGCGTCCAGCCCGTCCAGCGTTTCCGCCGCCTGCTGCACCGCCGCGGTGACGGCCTCGCGGTCGGACACATCGACTTCCAGGCACTTCACGCCGGAGACGCGGCTGACATCGCGGTCCAGCACCACCGGGGTGCCGCCGGCTTCGCGGACCGCTTCGACGACGGCGGCACCGAGGCCGGAGCCACCGCCGGTGACCAGCACGCGGCCGGGGTTGTAGGGATTCGTGATGGATTCTGCTGATTTCATCTGTTCCTCCTAATGGACGTGGATGGTCTTGTTGGCTAGCCGACCTTGGCCAAGGCGGCGGCCAGCCGGGTGGTGGAGCGGGCCGGATGGTAGGGAACCGTCACGGCACGTCCGCCCCAGGTCTGCAGCAGTGCGGCTTCGGGCAGCTGGTCCGCCGTGTAGTCCCCGCCCTTGACCCAGAGGTCCGGCCGCAGCTGTTCCAGTGCGGCCTCCGGGGTCTGCTCGTCGAAGACCAGCACCGCGTCCACGCACTCCAGCGAGAGCAGCAGTTCGGCGCGGTCCTGCTGGCCCATGATGGGACGGTCTTCGCCCTTGAGCCGTGTGACCGAGGCGTCCGAGTTGAGGCAGACGATCAGGCAGTCGCCCAACCCGCGGGCGGCGGCCAAGGTCCGGGCATGGCCGGCGTGCAGCAGGTCGAAGCAGCCCCCGGTCGCCACCACGGTGCCGCCGGCTTCCCGCGTCTGCCGGGCCACCCGCAGCGCATCCACGCCGCCGCCGTGCAGCTGCTCCGGCGCGGCTTCTTCACGCAGACTGGCCACCCCGCCGGCGGCGAGGAAGGCGGCCGCCTGTTGCACGGCGCCCTCGGCCGCCGCCGGCAGCGGCTGCCCGCCCATCAGCCCGACGGCGAGCGCGCCGGCAAAGCGGTCACCGGCTCCGCAGGGGTCCCCCGCCTGCACCTTGGGGGCAGGGATGACCTGCGGCAGGCCGTCGTCGGCCAGGACCAGTGCGCCGGCACCGCCGAGCGTGACGATTACCGAGCCGCAGTGCCAGGCACGGCGCAGTTCCTCAGCCGCCAGGGCAGCCTCGCGCGCTCCGCCGTCCTGTTTCGTGGAGAGCCCGGCTGCCCGGATCGCCTCCGGCAGGTTGGGCGTGACCGCGGTGACGCCGGGTACCGGCGTGCTTCCGGAAGGATGCGGGTCCCAGACCACGGGCACCCTGCCGGCCAGCTCCTGCAGGAGTTCACGCAGCCGGGTATTCGCGGCCAAGCCCCGTCCATAGTCCGCCACGACCACGGCGTCGGCCTGTTCGAGGGCGGCGAGCATTCCGTCGGTCACGTCGGGGATCTTCACCTCGCCGCAACCCTCGTCAAACCGCACAACGCACTGGCCGGCGGCACGGATCCGGGTCTTCACCGGTGTGGGTGCGCCAGAGGGACCGGCAACAACTTCTATCCCTTCAAGGGCGCCGCGCAGCTGCCCGGAGGCGCCGTCGTCGGACAGCACGGTGACCAGCCGGACGGCGTGCCCGTCGCGCTCCAGCATCCGTGCCACCAGCCCGGCACCGCCGGCCCGGTAGTCCGTCTCTGCCACATCCACCACGGGCACCGGCGCATCCGGGGAAAGCCTGCTGGCGTCGCCGTGCACATCGGCATCTAGCAGCACATCGCCGACCACCACAATGTTCTTCCGGCTCATGGATGCCTCCTTCTGTCCGTACTTCGCGGACTGGCCGTGCGGCCCGGGCCGGCCGAGGTTGCGCCGGCCGCGGTTTCGGCCGCACGGCGCCGGGACACCTCGGCGTCAAACGCCCGGCAGATGGCGTGCAGGGCCATCAGGTGCCCCTCCTGCACATTGGCCGGCAGCGCATCGATGGCGATGTAGTCGTCACAGATCCTGGTCAGCGGATTCGGGGCGCTGCCGGTCAGCGCCCAGGTGGTCACGCCCAGGCTGCGGGCGGCCTCTACCGCGTTGAGCAGGTTGGCACTTTTCCCGCTGGTGGTCAGCAGCACCAGCACATCCCCCTCGCGCCCGTGGCCGCGGACCTGCCGGGCGAAGAGCTGGTCGAAGCCGTAGTCGTTGCCGATGGCGGTGACCGCGGAGGTTTCCGCATGCAGCGAGATGGCAGAGAACGCCTCCCGCTCGCCGTCGAAGCGGCCCACCAGCTCTGCGGTCAGGTGCTGCGCCTCCGCGGCGGATCCGCCGTTTCCGGCCGCGAGCAGCCGCTGCCCGCCGAGCAGCCGGTCCGCCAGGTCGATGCCCCAGGCCGCGAGCTGCGGGGCCTGGCTGCGCAGGGAGTCGACGGCCGGAGCCACCTGCCCCAGATGCGCCAGCACCGCGTCCAGGCCCTCAACCGTTTCCTCCCCTGCGGCGTCCTGGCGCCCCGGGCCGGGAACAGCGGAAGGCACGACGGCGGGACTCGGCACCGGGACAAGGGCCGGCCCCGGCGGCCGGACGTAGCTTTCCGGCTCCGCCTGCGTCCGGCCGGCGGTCTGGCTGCGTGCGGTTGCCTGCCTGCCGCCCGTCTGGGTGGTGATCGATACAGGTCTCACAGTGCTTCCCCTTCCAGCTGGCGCAGTGCCCCGCTCAGGGCACCGGAGTTCCGGGCCAGGTTGTAGGCCTTTTCGGTATCGGCGGCCACGCGGTCCCAGGAGTAACGGGTGCGGACCCGCTTCCGGCCGGCCCGGCCCAGCTCCTGGGCCAGCTGCGGATCCCGCAGCAGCTCTGCCAGCGCGCAGGCCACCGCTTCAGGGTCCTTCGGCGGCACCTGCAGACCGGTCTTGCGGTCCACCACCGTGTCGATCAGACCGCCCACCGAAGCCGCGACCACCGGAACGCCGCACGCCATGGCTTCCAGCGGCACGATGCCGAACGGCTCGTACCAGGGCACGCAGACCACGGCGTCGGCGCTGCGCAACACGGTGGGGATCTTGTCCTGCGGGATCTGGCCGCGCAGCACCACCTGGTCCGCGACACCGAGCTCGCCGGCCAGCTCCATCAAACGCTGCGCTTCGGGGTCCCCGGCCAGCCCATCCGGCCCGGAAGCTCCGCCGACAACCAGCAGTTCGACGTCGTCAATCCCTTGGTCTTTCAGCAGCCGCAGCGCGCGGACCACCAGGTCAACACCCTTGCGCGGCACCAGCCGGCCCACACTCATGATCCGGTGGCGGCGGCCGCGCGGCTCGACGTCGCCGGTGGCGCCGAACAGCTCCAGATCCACCCCGCAGGGGGCAATGGAGATGTTGCTCCGGGGCACGCCCATGGCGGTCAGTTCGAAGACCTCGTCGGAGCAGGTGGCGATGATGCGGTCTACATTGCGTCCCACGGACGGTTCCAGCCAGGCGCGCTGAGCGGGGCTGGTGTCCTGCACGCCCTGGTGCCGGCGCTTGACCGTGCCGAGGGCGTGGAAAGTCTGCAGCACGGGCACCGGGTAACCGGAACCGTAGTTGCGCCGGGCAGCGTCGAGGGCGGCCACGCCGGACATCCAGAAATGGCCGTGGACGATATCCGGCGGGTTGCAGTCCCAGTCCGCGGAGATTCCGTCCGCCAGCTGGCCCATGAACGGCAGCAGTTCGTCCTTGGACACCTGCTCGGGCGGTCCGGCATCGATATGGACCACTTCCACGCCGGGCCGCATCCGCACTCGTGTGGGCAGGGCCGCATTGTCCCGCCGCGTATAAACGGTGATGGAGTGCCCGCGCTTGGCCAGGGAGGCAGAAAGGGCGGCGACGTGCACGTTCTGGCCGCCGGCGTCCACTCCTCCCAGTACGGCCAGCGGGCTGGCGTGTTCGGAAACCATGGAAATCCTCACAGCTCTCTCCTCTCGTTCGCTGCAATAACCCTGCCGGCGTGTGTCCTTGTTTCGGCCAGGACCGCGTCCCAGTTGTCCAGGAAGGCGGCCAGTCCGTGGCGCTGCAGCACGGTTTCGCGTGCCACCGCGCCGCGGGCCCGGGCCTCCTCGGGTTCCTGCACCAGCCTTGCCGCTTCCCGGCGCAGTTCGTCCACACTCGTGGAGATGGCGCCGGCCTCCGGCGGGACCGCACGGGCCGCTTCGGTGGTGGCCAGCGCGATGACCGGCATGCCCAGGTGCATGGCTTCCAGCAGGGCCAGGCCCAGCGAGGTCCAGCGCAGCGGATGCACGTACGCGCGGCAGCGCGCCAGTTCGGCATGCAGCAGCTTGCCGGGCAGGTCGCCGCGGACGGTCAGCTGGTCAGGTCCCAGCCCGGTTGCCGAGGCGAGTTCGTCCGTGCCCATGCCGAAGACTTCCAGATGGCCGGCCAGCGCGAACTCGGGCAGCAGGTCCGTACCGGTCACCCGCCAACGGCGGACAGGTTCGTTGACCACCACGGCCAGATGGTCCAGTTCGCCGGTATAGAGGTGCCCGGGGTCCACCACGCCGTGCTCGATCACCGTGGTGGGCGCGGTGCCGCAGTCCCAGAACAGCCGGTTGAAGTGGGTCACGTGCACCACCGGAATAGCTTGCTGGTCCGCCAGCGGGTGCAGCGAGTTGGGGACATCGCCCTTGGGCGTATTGTGCTCCAGGAAGACCGCGGGAATGTCGCGGCCCGGGCGCCTTCCCAGCAGCCGCTCGCATTCGGCCAGTTCCTCCGGCCGCTGCAGCACGACGACGTCGATATCCTCCTCGCGCAGGTCCTCCGGCGCGACGTCGCGGACATTTTCGGGCCAATCGCGGCCGGCCCGGCCCAGGCCCCAGGGTCCGCCGTCGGGCGTTGCGGGCAGCAGGTAGTCGTGGCGGCCGCGCACAAACGCGTCGGTCCAGCCGCCGTGGACGTGCCAAAGCAGTATTCTCATGCGTTCCTCGTCTCTCTGCGGGTGGGCAAGGACGTAACTCCGGTGGTCAGCCGCTGCACGGCCGCCACCACTTCTTCGGGTTCGACGCCGGACAGGCAGGGGTGGCCGGGCACCGGGCAGACGCGGGCGCGGCTGAGCCGGCATGGGGCGTTCTGGTCCCCCAGCAGTTCCAGCGGCACTTTGTACGGCGCCCAGCGCACGGCCGGAACCACCGGGGCGAAAAGACTGACCACGGGAGTTCCGACGGCGGCCGCCAGGTGCGCCGGACCGGTATTGCCGGTGACGACGGCGGAAGCACCGGCCAGCACTCCGGCCAGGCTGTGCAGGTCGGTCCGGCCGCCCAGATCGAGGGCGTCCGGGCCCGCCACCGTCGCGGTCAGTTCCGCCTCCGCGGGACCGCCCGTGACCACCACGCGGTAGCCGGCGGCGATGAGCAGTTCCACGGCGGCCGCATGGTGCAGCGGAGGCCAGGCCCTCGCCGGGACGGCCGCGCCGGGATGTACGACGATGTACCGATCGGTGCCAACCAGCCAGCCGACATCCGGAACGTCGCTCACGCGCAGCCGTCCGTCGTCGTTGGCCGGTAGACGGTAGCCCGCGGCCGCGGCGATCTGCAGCGCGCGCTCGGCCTCAGGCTGGTCTTCGGGAAAGTCTTCACCGGGCTTGAGCCGCACATCCAGCAGCGAACCGGCGTAGTCGGTGGACGCCGCGGCAATCCGTTCCACCCCGGCCAGCCGCAGCAGCATGGCCAGCGGGAGCGGGGACTGGTGGAATGACGTCAGGATCACGGCTTCTTCGATCTGGCGGCCACGCACCCAATCGCACAGTGCGGCCAGGTGGTCCTCGGTCACCGGCGGCGCCGGATCCATGATCCATGGGCTAGCCCAGGTGAATACGTCGGTAACGCCGGGCAGCAGCTGTGCCGCCGCGGTCCCCTGCGGCCCGCAGAGCATAAGGACCTCGTTGGGCCTGCCGGCTCTGCCGGCGGCGACGGCGCGGACGGCAGGACCTGCGAGCAGCACGTCCCCCGCACTGTCCAGCCTGGCTACCAGCACCCGGCTCATAGGCTGCCCCGCACCACGTCGGCATCCCGGACCAGGCCAGCGTCGCTGAGTTCATCATCCGGCAACCAGCCGGTTCCCAGCAGCAGCTCAAGGGCCGCGGCCAGATCCGGCGCGACCAGCTCCGCCGCGTCGATCTCCTCGGCACGTGTCACCGGAGTTGGCACCAGCACGCCGGTTGCTCCGGCGGCTGCCGCGGCCTCGACGTCGGCACCAATGTCGCCGATGAAAGCGACTTCGGACGGCTGCAGGCCGAGCCGGCGGCAGGCGCTGAGGATCATCCCCGGCGCCGGCTTCCGGCACTCGCAGCCGTCCACCGGCCCGTGCGGGCAGACTTCCCAGAGGTCGAACGGCCCCAGCAGTTCCTCCACCCGGGCGTTGACCGCGTCGACCTGCGGGCGTTGCAGCATTCCGCGGGCAATGCCGGACTGGTTGGTCAGCACGCCGCACCCCAGTCCGGCGCTGCGGACCGCGTCAAGGGCCTCGGCGGCGCCGGGCATCGGCCGGACCAGTTGCGGGTCCCCGTTGTACGGAACGTCCACCACCAAGGTGCCGTCCCGGTCGAAGAGGACGGCCCGCAGCGGATCAATAACCTGGCGACTCATACCAGCACTGTTCCCGTAGAAGCAGCGGCCTAAACACTTCCGCTGCTACTTCTTTTACTTCTTCTCCCGGCTTGCCCCGTTTCCCGCCGGTCCGGCCGCGGCATGTGGCACCATAAAACGAATACCGATCGGAAGGACTCTGCACCACCATGGAGCAATTGATGCGGGACGGACTGGAGCCCGACGGCAGGCCGGAACTGCTGGTGCTGCGAGCCTTGAAGCTCGGCGACCTGCTGGTGGCGGTGCCAGCGCTGCATGCCCTGCGGCGGGCCTACCCGGACCACCGCATCATCTACGCAGCCCAGGGCTGGCTCCGTCCGATGATCGAGCTGGTCGGATCGGTGGATGACCTGCTGGATACGCATGGCCTGGACGTTCCGTTGGCGCTCTCCCCGGGACGGGTGGACGTTGCCGTGAACCTGCATGGAAGCGGGCCCGAGAGCCGCGGCCGGATCAGGGCCTTGCAGGCCAAACGGATCATTGGCCATCTGTCCGAAGAGTGGGACGGTCCGTGCTGGCAGGACGGCGTCCATGAACGCGAGCGCTGGGCCCGGCTGGTCCACTGGCATGGCATTGACGCCGATCCGCTCGACTACCGGCTGCAGCCACCGGCGGTTGCCAGCCCCCGGCCAGGTGCCGTAGTCATCCATGTGGGCGCGGCCTACGGCAGCCGGCTCTGGCCGGTGGAACGCTTTGCCGAAGTCGCGCGGGAACTTGCCGCTGCCGGGCATGAGGTGCTCTTTACCGGCAGCAGCAGCGAGCGGCCGCGTGCCGAAAAAGTGGCAGCCACCGCCGGCCTGCCCGCCGAAACCGTGGTGGCCGGTGAACTGGAACTGGGCGAATTCGCGGCGGCCGTCGCGGAAGCGTCACTGGTTATTTCGGCAGATACCGGAGCCGCCCATCTCGCCTCCGCATACGGCCGTCCCTCCGTGGTGATCTTCGGGCCGGCCCCAGTAGCCGAATGGGGTCCGCCGCCCGGACCGCACATCGTGCTGACGAACGAATCGCTTCGCGTCGGCGACACCTTTTCCGACCAGCCGGATCCGGCGCTCCTGGCGGTCAGCGTGCAGGATGTGCTGTCCGCGGTGTCCCGGCTGGGTATCTAAGGAGCCGGGGCCGCCGCTGAGGAGCCCCTCCGGGCAGGTGGAACTAGGCAGTGCGCACGCTGGCGCCGTTGTCGGCGTCGTGGTCTTCCAGCAACTGGCGCTGCAGCTTCACCAGGATCCGGGCCAGCGCACGGGAGACCTGCATCTGCGTCATCCCGACCCGCTCGCCCACCCGCTGCTGGGATTCTTCCTCGAAGTACCGGTAGTACAGCAGCTGCTGCTCGCGCCGGCTGAGCTCCCGGATGGCACCGCGCAGCATGAGCCGCTCCTCCGCCTTGTCCAGCCTGTTGTCCGCGCCGCCCAGCGAGTCGGCCAGATTCCGGCCGTCGGCATCCGCTTCCAGCGATTCCGGCCGCAAGCTGCTCTGGCAGTTCAGGGCCTCGGCTACCGACTCTAGGCTTTCGCCCAGTTCGTCCGCCAGCTCCGACAGAACGGGATCCCGCCCCAGCCGCTGGGCCAGGGCCGGCCCGGCTTTGGCCGCCGCCGTACGCAGGTCCTGGACATGGCGCGGCGGCCGGATCACCCAGCAGCTGTCCCGCAGATACCGCTTAAGCTCGCCCGTCACCGTGGGCATCGCATAAGCGGGAAAATCCGTCCCGCGTTCGGGATCGAAGCCCCGGACTGCCTTGAGCAGTCCCATCCGGGCGACCTGCTTCAGGTCATCAAGCTCGCGTCCCGTTCCCACGTAGTTCCGCGCGGCCGTTTCCGCGATGTCCAGGTGTCCCAGCACCAGTTCCTCTTCAAGTGCCCGGCGCAACGAGCCCTTTGCCCGTCGCGCCTGGCGAAAGAGTACCTTGTTGTTGCTGGTGGCAAGCTGCATAACCGTTGACTCTCCTGATCAGGGGAACCACGCGGCGTATCCGCGTTCCACTTCAGGGAAACATAAGCATGCTTACATATCAACGGTTCTTCGGAAAAAAGTTGCCGGAAAATCTTCTCCTACCCGGGGAGAAGAAGGTATAAGCCGAAGAAGCAGTTCAGGCGATGTGCAGGTGGAGCGACCGGGGGACATCGGCGCCAGCGCCCGCCAATACCCTGTCCGTCCGGCAGAGCGGGGAAAGCTTCGGCAGCAGCAACACAACGACGCCGACACCCTCCAGCACACAGCGAACTTCGGAATAGATGGCCGTCGAACTGGCGCTTGAGGATCCCGGCAGGTAACCAAGCATCTCGAGGGCCGGGACCTCAATATGCCGCGCCTCGCGCAGATCCAATGTGAGGGAGACGTCCGCCGCCAGGGAGTGCGCCCGCTTCAGGACGCACAGCAAAGCCTGGCAACTAGCGGCAGTCAGGCAACCCCGGACATCGATCCGCACGGATTTCAGGCCGGCATCAAGACCGACGACGAGCTGCAGCTTGTGATCCATTGATCAGTCCCCGAAAGAAAGGCAATACAGGCCAGGGCGTACCCCGCCCCCAGTAAACCAGACTGTGCGGTACATCACAAAACAGTGGTCAGCCGCCGGAGTGTTCTGCTGCCGCTTCGCTCTCCGGCCGCCTGGAATCGACGACCTTCAACCCGATCACGCAGCCGATGATCCCGACGAGGAAAAGAACCTTGAGCAGCCCCGCGGCCTCACCGGCAAAGGCCACCGCGTAGGCGACTGTCAGCACCGCCCCCACACCTGTCCAGACGGCATAGGCCGTGCCGATCGGGATTCCCCGCATGGCATAGCCCAGACCCACCATGCTCAGGGACAGGGCGACAAAGAACAGGAATGTCGGTCCGGGGCGTGACAGCCCCTCCGACGCGCCGAGGGCGGTTGCCCAGACGGCTTCCAGTACGGCACTGATCAGCAAGACGGTCCAATACATGGCTCAACCCACCGCCTTCAGGCCTACCACGCAGCCGATTATCCCCAGCAACAGCAGCACCTTCGCCCACGAAACCGCCTCGCCGCCGAAGGCCATCGAGTAGGCGGCCGTGAGCACGGCACCCACGCCGACCCAGACTGCGTAAGCGGTGCCGACCGGGATCGCCGTCATCGCGTAGGCCAGGCCGGCCATGCTCACGGTCATCGCCACGAAAAACGTGATCGTCGGCCACAGCCGGCGGAAGTTCTTTGAGAGCCCCAGCGCCGTCGCCCACACCGCTTCGAGCACACCGGACAGGATCAGTATTATCCATTCCATCGGAAATCCTTTGGCCAGTCTTGTCGCTCACCGGGTACTGATCCGTCGTCCGGAGACCTGCGGTTTCGAGGTCTTGCTACGAAGATATCAACGTACGACGGCGGCGGCTGGGTTTGGTTGCCAATGTCACCACCAGAAGCGGCCAACCGTGCCCGAAGGAGCGGCTCGCGTGGCACGATGGACAAATGGAGAACCCGGAACCGCCGGACAGTTACCGGCTCAACGCCGGTGCGCCGACGGAAGCCGACATCGATCAATACCGCCTGCTCAGCGCCAATGCTGCCGCCGGCGTCGGCGTTGTCTCCACCAACTGGCGCGGGCGGGACTATGCCGCAACGGTCACCGGCCATCTGTCGGTCTCCTACGATCCGCCCACCATGCTGGTCAGTCTTTACGGCGAGTCCCGCATCGCCGAGGCAGTAGGAGAAAGCGGGAAGTGGGCGCTGAGTCTGCTCACCGGCAAGCAGCAGGGTATCGCCAATTGGCTGGCCAGTCCGGGGACACCGTTGGAGGGGCTGCTGACCCAGGTCCCGTACCGGCGCGGGGCCGCCTCCGGCGCCGCCATTGTCGATAATGCCCTGGCCCATTTCGAACTACGTACCACGCAGATCCACCCAGCCACCACGCACCTGCTGGTCGTCGGCGAAGTGCTCGCGATGGGCTCCGCCGCCTCGGGTGCGGACGAACTCGACCCGCTTGTCCATTTCGGTTCCGCCTACTACCGGCTGGAACGCTGATAACAGAGGATCAGGTGATCATGACCGCAGCGAGCAGCACAGGAAGTCCCCGGGACGGCCGCAAGTTCCCGCCGCCGGACAGCGACCGCAAGCCCGATTCCCCCACGGACCTGACCAAACCCGCCTGGGGCTACATCGTCAAGCGCACCATCCGTGAGTTCAGCTCGGACCGCTGCACGGATCTGGCCGCGGCCATGACCTACTTTGCCGTCTTGTCGGTCTTCCCCGGGCTGCTCGCCGTCGTCTCCCTTCTCGGCGTCGTCGGCCAAGGGGAAGCCACAACCCGGGCCATCATTGAGATGTTGGAAAGGCTGGGTGCACCGGAAAACGCCGTCGGACTTATCGAAGGGCCCATCAACCAACTCACCACGTCCACGGCGGCCGGGCTGACGTTGGCCGTTGGTGTCATCGGTGCCATCTGGACCGCGTCCGGCTATGTGCGCTCCTTCGGCCGGGCTATGAACAATATTTACGAAGTGCCTGAGGGCCGGCCGATCTGGAAGCTCTACCCGATCATGCTGGGTATAACGCTCTCGCTGGTCATTGCGGTGGTCCTGATGATGCTGTTCTTCCTGCTCTCCGGCCAGGTGGCCGAAACCATCGGCAGCATGATCGGGCTCGGCGAAACAGCGCTCCTTACCTGGAACATTGCCAAGTGGCCGCTGATGGTGCTGCTGTTGGTGGTCATGATCGCTCTGTTGTACTACGCCACGCCGAATGTGCAGCAACCCAAATTCCGCTGGATCAGCATCGGCGCCTTCGTCGCCATCCTGGTCATGGCCGCGGCGACCGCCGGATTTGGTTTCTACGTCTCGAACTTCGGCAACTACAACGCCACCTACGGCACCATCGGCGGCGTGATCGTACTGCTGCTGTGGATCTGGATCATGAACGTGGTTCTGCTCTTCGGCGCCGAACTCGACGCCGAAATAGAACGCGGCCGCCAGTTGCAGGCTGGTATCGAAGCGGAGGAGACGCTGCGCCTGCCTCCGCGCGATACCCGCCAGACGCTGAAGCTCCGCGATAAGGATCTCGAGCTGGTCAACGACGGCCGCGAACTACGGCATATCCATTCACATACTAATTACAGGGAGGGCTGAACTTCGTCCGATACCGAGTCCTTGGCGTCACGGGCATCAAGCTCGACCCGGAGTTCTTCGCTACGGAATTCGGTTTCCGGATCCGGTAATCCCAGCTGCAGGTATTCCCGCTCCACTTGGCGCAGAATACGGCTGTTGAGGATTTCCAACTCTGTATCCGGTACTTTGCTGAGGTCCTGCGGAAAGCCTTCCTCTGGGGGAAGGAGGCGCTTCGGGGCCATGGTTCACTCCAATAATTTTCAAGAGAGCCACAGGCTGTTGCTTAACCTGAATTTAGAAAGTAGCAGAAGCAGAAGAACTCCACAATGATTCCGGGCGTGGGTTGACCTACCCAACAGAAACATTTAGGCTCCGTGCCCGCACCTGCCCCCTTGAGGCGCATCGCCCGCTGCGGGCGGGAATTTCAATGAAAGCTTGTATCAGCACCTCCGGTCCGTCCCGGGCCCGGAGCCCCGGACCGGTAACGGCGGAATAACAATGTGTCCGCGGACGGCGGTCTTTCCCAGCCGGATTTTTGCCGTCCAGGAAAGCGGCATCGGTATCAAAAGAGCGGCGGGTGCGCTTCCTCACGGGACAGCTGGGGGAGTTGCGTCAGCGGGACCAGATTGGCCGGTTGAAACGGGTCCTCGGGATCAGGCTGTTGCGGTTCCTGCTCCGCAATTTGGCGAAGATCGTGGACCGGCCAGCACCGCGCCGGGCAGACTGGTTGCAGCGCGCGAAATCACCGTGGCCCGCTGCTGATCCAGCTGGCCGGACTGCATGGCATCTGCCGTGCCGGGCAGGAAATCATGAATGAAATTGGCTTCCTTGGGCGCTTTGCGGGCCGACTGGTTCTGCATCGCCACAGAGGCCGCAATTTTCCCCGCGGCGAATTTGGAAATGCCTTCCTGCCCGGGGCCATCAAGCTGCGGCCTCAGTTTTGCAAAGCGGCTAAGGGCAGCCGACTGCAGGGAGTCCGTCCAGGCGCGATGCCTCGCGGAAGCCTTGAGGAATTCAATGGCATCGTCGTCATCGAGTGAATCCGGATCGATCGAAGCCAGCAGTTCCCCCAGGTTGGCCGGCGGCAGAATCTCCCAGCTGCCGACAAGCCGTCCCACCGCTGATTGCCGGTTGATCATAACCTCCACGGCCGCTTCCGCGAGGGCCTTTCAGGGAGCACATCTGAACGCGGACGAATCCCGCGTCAGCCTTTCCGCCATTCTCCACTGGTGATATGCGAGCCGGCCTGCGGCCCCATCTGCAGCATGCCGCCGTCGACCGACCAGGAGGCCCCCGTGACGTAGCTGGCTTCCTGCGAAGCGAGGAACGCGATCACGGCCGCCACTTCCCGGGCGTCCCCCGGCCTGCCCAACGGGATGCCCGGCCGGTCCTTCGTTCGGGGGTCTTCGTCGGTCTGCCCCGTCATGGGCGTAGCGATCTCGCCCGGTGCAACGGCATTCGCGGTGATGCGGTGCTCGCCCAGCTCCAGCGCCATGGTTTTTATCAGCCCGCCCAGGCCGTGTTTGGCGGCGTCGTACGCAGAGGACCCTACGCGCGGCTGGTGTTCATGCACACTGGTTACGGCGATGATCCGCCCGCCATTTCCAGCCGCAACCATGCGCCGCGCCGCCCGCTGCATGCAGACGAACGCGCCGTCGAGATCGGTGGACACTACCTGGCGCCACGTCTCGTAGCTGGTTTCCAGGAACGCTTCGCTGGCTCCGGTACCCGCGTTGTTGACGAAGACGTCGAGCCCGCCTATCTCCTCCGCAAGACTATCGACGACGTCGCCGCAACCAGGCAATTCGGTGGCATCCAGCCGGGCGACGGTGGCACGCCGTCCGCAGCCGCGGACCTCCGCAGCGGTGTCCTCTGCGCCAGCTTCGTCCAGGTGCCAGGTGACGCCGATGTCCATGCCGGCTTCGGCGAGTGCGACGGCGGTTGCGCGCCCGATGCCTGAATCCGAACCGGTCACGATTGCTGTTCTGGGTTTGAACTCGCTCATACGCCCATTGTTACTATGCCTTCAGGAAGCCACTACCCCTTGGGTGGAAATGGCCAGGTGGCGCAGATCATAGGACGTTGGCGCGCGATATGAAAACATGGACTATGCGTCCAATGCAACACTCCAGCAAGCTCCAGAACGTCCGGTATGAATTGCGCGGGCCCATCCTGCATGCGGCCAAGAAGATGGAAGCCGAAGGTCAGCGTATTCTGCGTATGAACCTGGGTGACCCTGCGCCGTTCGGGCTGGAAGCGCCGGAGTCGATTGTCGTGGACATGATCCACCATTTGCGCGAGGCCCAGGGCTACAGCGATTCCAAGGGCATCTTTTCCGCCCGCACGGCCATTTCGCAGTACTACCAGACCAAGGGCCTGATGCAGATCGGCGTCGAGGATATCTTCATCGGCAACGGCGTCAGCGAATTGATCTCCATGACGTTGCAGGCCTTCCTGGAAAACGGGGATGAGATCCTCATTCCGGCCCCGGACTACCCGCTCTGGACGGCGTCGGTCACTCTCAGCGGCGGCGAGGCCGTCCACTACCTCTGCGATGAGGACAACAACTGGTGGCCGGATATGGCGGATTTGGAAGCGAAGATCACGGAGCGCACGCGCGGCATCGTCATCATCAATCCGAACAACCCCACGGGTGCCGTCTACCCGCAGCACATCATGGAACAGTTCGTCGAGCTGGCGCGGAAGTACGACCTGGTGCTTTTCTCGGACGAGATCTACGAAAAGATCACCTACGAAGACGCGGTCCACATCCACACCGCTTCGGTGGCCGACGACGTTGCCGTCCTGACCTTCAGCGGCCTGTCCAAGGCGTACCGGATGCCTGGCTACCGTGCCGGCTGGGTGGCCATCACCGGGCCGCGCGCCGCCACTGCCGCGTACCGCGAGTCGCTGGAACTGCTGGCCTCGCTGCGGTTGTGCGCCAACGTTCCCGCCCAGCACGCCATCCAGACTTCACTCGGCGGCTACCAAAGCATTAACGATCTGGTGCGGACCGGCGGGCGGCTGCGTGAGCAGCGGGACCGGGCCTGCGAGCTGCTCAACGCGATACCCGGCGTGAGCTGCGTTCCCGCCGCCGGTGCGATGTACCTGTTCCCGAAGCTGGATCCGGAGATCTACCCCTTCGGCAGCGATGAACAGTTCGTTCTGGACCTGCTGGAGGAACAGAAGATCCTGGTCTCGCACGGGACCGCCTTCCACTGGCCAACCCCGGACCATTTCCGGTTCGTCATCCTGCCCTCGGTGAATGAAATCGAAGAAGCGGTGCGCCGCATTTCCTCGTTCCTGGCCCTCTACCGCAAGAAGGCGGCTGCCGCTGCGCAGACCGCTACGGCACAGCTGTCGCTGACAGCCATGGCCCAAGCGCAGGCGGAGGCCCAGGCGGAGGCGCCCGCCGCCAAACGCCCGGCGTAACAGCTGGACGCGGCGGACTTTCCAGGAGGCAACCGGGCACCCGCACTTTCCCCAAGATGCAACTGGTAGGCTTCGGCTCACACCCAATAGTGCCTTGGGGGAAATGTGCGCAGCAGTCTTGTACAGGCCCCCAACCTCTACTCCTGGAGGCAATGATGCCCGTTGTCCGTCATAATCCCGCCGCGTCCCAGTTCGACATCTATGACAACGGCGTGGTGGCCGGCTACCTCAGGTACCGCATGGAGGGCAGCGAGATCTGGTTCCTGGCGACAACGATCATGCCGCGGTACCAGGGCAAAGACTTCGAGACCGAACTTATCCGCAGTGTGCTGGATGACGCGCACCATCGACGCCTGGGCGTCCTCCCGTACTGTCCCGAAGTGCGCAAGTTCCTTGCCGGCAATCCCCAGTACCTCCCACTGGTGCCGCCGGCGCAGCTAGGCAGCTTCAAAATCGGTCCCGCAGGCGCGGCCACGGCGTAGCCTATCCGGCGACGGCCGGGAGTTCAGAGCCACTTCAAACGCTTGAACACAATATAAAGCCCGACGCCGATACCCGCCATGAGCGCCAGCGCGAATGGATAGCCGAAGACCCATGCCAGTTCGGGCATGTAGTCAAAGTTCATGCCGTAGACGGCACCCACCAAGGTCGGGGCGAACAGGATGGCGGCCCAAGAGGAGATTCGCTTGACCTCCTCGTTCTGGGCGAGGCTGGTCTCGGTCAGTCGGGTCATCTCCTCGTTTTGCCGCTGCGCCACGAGCGTGGAATGAACGCTCAGGGCATTCTGGAGCAGGGCACGGAAGGCGTTGACGCGGTCCACCACGCGGATGACGTGGTCATGGACGTCACGCAGCCGCTGCTGCAGTTCGAGTTCCACGTCGTATTTGTCCGACCCGCGCTCCAGCGACCCGAGCATCTGGTCCAGCGGCTGGGTGGCCCGCTGGAATTCGATGACTTCTCGGTGCAGTTCATAGATCCGCCGTGAAACATCCGGGTTTCCGCCGAAGAGGTCGTCTTCGATTTCGTCAATGTCGTTTTCCAGGCCGGCCACCACCGGCGCGTATTCATCCACAACCTGGTCCAGGATCGCATACAAAACTGCCTGGGTTCCTTTGGCGAGAAGTTCGGGGCTGGCTTCCATCCGCCGTCGTACTTTGGCCAGTCCCGGTGATTCGGCATGGCGGACGGTGACGACAAAGTCCGGACCCACGAAGATGTGCAGCTCGCCGAACTCCACCTTCTCCACGTCGTCGAGGTAGCGGGCCGGGCGGAGCACCATAAAGAGGGTGGTCCCGTAGCGTTCCAGCTTGGCGCGCTGATGCCCGGACAGCGCGTCCTCCACGGACAGCTCGTGCAGGTCGAACTCGCGGGCAACGGTGCGGACATCCTCGGCGTTGGGCCGGTACAGGCCGATCCAGGCCATGCCCTGGTGCTCGCGCAGCAGCTCGAATGTCTCGTCCAGGCTTTCCGGACTCGCCGTGCGGTGGCCGTCCACATATACCGCGTTGTCCACCAGTGACATCCGCTGTCCCTTCTTCAGGTGCCTTGTCGCCGCATGGCGGCTGGAACCATGCCAATCTACCGCGTCGGCGCCCGGGCCAAGACATTAGGCAATAGGTAAACTCCGGATGAATTCCTGCTCCTGCCCATGGCGCCGCGCCGGTCCGCTCAGCGATGGTTGGAACGGCAACACGTCCAACCGGCACGGAGGCAACAATGGATTCAACCCGCATTGAAGATTGGGACCTGCTCCCGGGGACCCTTGTGGAAGTCCGCCTGCGCGGCTCTACGGTCCGTACCGGCAGGGTGGATGCGGTCTCGCTCAAGGCCGAAGTCCTCTGGGTGGCAAATGACGGGGCGCATCCCAGGCAGCTCTTCGAGAAGGCCGAAGGGTACGAAGTTTGGCTGTGCGGCGCGGATGAAGACGGTCCCGGTCTTCCGGAGCGCGAGCTGGCGGTCTAGCGTTGTCCCATGGACTGGAAACTTGAGCTAGTTGCCGTACCCGTCAGCGACGTTGACCGGGCAAAGAAGTTCTACGTTGACCAGGTCGGTTTCAACGCCGACCACGACCACCGGGTCAGTGATGACCTGCGTTTCGTCCAGCTCACGCCGAAGGGATCGGCCTGCTCCATCGTGATGGGAACCGGTATCACGGACATGGCCCCGGGCTCGCAGAAGGGGCTGCAGATCGTGGTCGACGACGCCGCAGCCGCCCGGGATGAACTGCGCGGACGCGGGGTTGAGACGAGCGATATAGACGTGCAGCCGTGGGGCCACTTCGTCTACTTCAGCGATCCGGACGGCAACACCTGGGCGCTGCAGCAGATGCCGCCGCGGGACAGGGCGTAAGAGTACGACGGCGGGACACGGCTAGGATTCTTTCTCCAGCTCCCGCGCCTGCCGGAGCCAGTCCGCGAACAGTTGCTCGTCCACATATTGTTCGGAGGCGAGCTTCACGGACGCCATCTGCCGGGATCCTGCCTCGAGTTTGCCTGACGGGTCCTTGACCTGCTGGCCCTTCCAGAGCCCGAAGGTCACGTACTTTGCGTAGGCCTTAAGCAGCGCGACTGGTTCACCGTCCATGAACCACACCGGGTGACCGTGCCACATCCGGGATTCCGACTCCGGCAGGCCCGCATCGATGACCCTCCTGGCTTTCGCCGCCGCTTCCTTCAGTCCCTCATCCAAAGCGCCGATGTACTCGTCGATGGTGTCCGCCACTTTGGGGTCCCCGCTGTTCTGTGCCCGGAGCGATCCGGCGTGTGCCGGCTGTTCGGATACAGACTCTTACCCGCGCCGGCAGCTGTCAAGGACACGGGCATCCAGCCGGACGAAGAAAAGGAAAAGAAAAAGTGCAGCAGCGGGAATAACACCCGCCCGGTCCTCGTTGTCAAATATTGAGACTGCAAATCGGTCCCGTGAGTACAGCCTCGTACTGGCAGAGTTTCTGCGGTGAATGTCATTCCCGCACTTTGCCGCGGCTTTCCTCGAGACCGGCCGGTTTGCCAGCTTGTTGCGCTACCCCCCACTTAGCCGGGGCCCGGTGTCCTTTGTGACGCTGCTGGTCTCTGGTGCTGCTGCCCTATTTACGGATCGATACAGGAGGTCTTATGACACTACCGACAATCACTGCCACCCCGACCCGGATCCGGAATCTTGGAGCGCTGCGCCGCGGCGACGCCGTTGAAGCGAGGATCGAAAACGACGTTCAGTACCGCGGCCGAGTAGTCCGCACCGCACCCGGCGTCGGCTTGGTGTGGATCCGTGAGGACGACGGCGGCGACCGCCGCACGGTCAGTCAGTCCGATTATTCAATTTGGCGGGTTCCCGAGGTCGCATAGGCGCGGCTTCCACCCCGTAGAAGAAGGTCCCGGTGGCCGGCTGTTGAAGCAGCCAGCCACCGGGACCTTTGTTGTATCAGCACTTGTATCAGCGGCAACGGGCAGTCAGCCGGCTTGGCGACGACCTGCCCGACCTCCTAGCGCGCCGGAACCGCTACCGGCTCCTCGCGCAGGTCCTTGCCCTTGGTCTCAGGAATGGTGAAGATGAACGCCACACTGACCAGCAGCAGGGTGACCGTGTAGAACGCGAAGGCGTTGGGGCCGGCATTGGCGGTCAGCCAACTGTTCAGGTACGGAGCGGTACCGCCGAACAGTGCCACGCAGATGGAGTACGGCACACCGACGCCGATGGTGCGGATGCTGGTGGGGAACAGTTCGGCGTAGACGGCCGGGACAATGGCGGCGCTCGCCGCGATGAAGACCAGCATGACGGACATGGACACCACAAGCTGCCACGGTGAGTCCTGCAGCAGCCAGGTCATCGGGAAATGCATGGTGGCCGCTCCGAGGGAGCTGATCCACAGCACTGGTTTCCGGCCGATCTTGTCGGAGACCTTGCCCCAGATGGGCAGCGCGATCAGGAACACTATGTTGGCGATGACTCCGGACCACAAGGCTGCGCCGCGGTCCATGCCCAGGCTGGTCGAGGCGTAGGTCGGCGCCACGATGCCCCAGGTGTAGTAGACAACGGTGAGGCCCACGGTCAGGCCGATGACCTGCAGCGCCTGCTTGCGGTAGCGGATGATCTGCGGCCACATGGGCTCGCGCTTTTCCTGCGTGGTCTCCTGCTCGAAGAGGTCGGTTTCCTTCATCCGGGTCCGCATGACCAGGCCGTAGAGACCGAGTACTGCGCCCAGCAGGAAGGGGATGCGCCAGCCCCAGGCGAGCATCTGCTCGCTGCTGAGGACAAGGGTCAGCACGGCACCGAGCAGGATGCCGAAGAGGGTGCCCACGGTGCCGGAGGTGTAGATCAGGGTGGCCCAGAAACCGCGCTTTTCCTTGGGCGCCATCTCGGATAGATAGGTCTGCGAGGACGGCAGCTCGCCGCCATGCGCCAGGCCCTGGATCAGCCTCGCGACCAGCAGGGTCACGGACGCGAGGGCGCCCATCGCCGCGTACGTCGGAGCGATGCCGATCAGCAGGCTGCCCACCGATGCCAAGGCCACCGCCAGCGTCATCGAGTACTTGCGGCCGATGCGGTCTCCCAACCAGCCGAAGACGAACCCGCCCAGCGGCCGGGCGAGGAAGCCCACGGCGAAGATCGCCAGGGTCGCCAGTATGGCGGAGGCCGGGTCCTCGTTGTTGAAGAGCTGGCCGGCGAAGAACGGGGCGAAGGTCGCGTAGACGGCCCAGTCGTACCATTCGATGGCATTGCCGACGCCGGTGCCGAGGATGGTCCGGCGCGCGCTGACCACCGGCTGCGGCGGCAGGTGCTTGGCCGGGTGCCCGGGATGGGCCGGGTTGGTTTCAGCGTTCGTTGTCATGGGTGGCTCCTGGGAAGGACGTTCGGGAAGGGTTCTTGGTTTGTCAGTGGGTCCGGCCGGCGGCAAGCTCGGCGATCCGGGTCAGCGCCAGCTCGGCGTAAAGGGCGGTCCCGTCTGCCAGTACGTTGTCGTCGAAGGTGGCGAACGGCGAGTGGTTGAAGGGGGCGGTGCGGTGGTCTTCGCCGGGGGCGGCAGCCGAGAGGCAGATGAAGCTGCCCGGCACCTCGGTCAGCACCCGGGAGAAATCCTCGGAACCGCCCAGCGGCTGGGCCATCCGCGAGTACCGCTCGTCGCCGAAGAGTGAGGTGATGATCCGTTCGGCGTTGTGCGTCTCGTCCACATCCGTGACGGTCAGCGGGTATTCAGGCTGGTAGTCCACGGTGACGGCGAGTCCGTGCGCTGCGGCAATGCCCTCCAGCAGCTGCGGAACCGCCGTCATCATTTTCTCCCGCGAGGCCTCCGAGAAGGTCCGCACCGTGGCCTCGAAACGGGCACTTTCCGGGATGACATTCCGCTTGGTGCCGGCCTGCAGCAACCCGACGGTGAGCACCACCGGGTCGAACATGTTGAACTGGCGGGTGATCATTACCTGCAGGGCGGTAACCATTTCGGAGACCGCGGTGACCGGGTCCTTCGCGCTGTGCGGGGCGGAGCCATGTCCGCCTGCACCGTGCACCGTCACGAAGAGCCCGTCCGAGGCAGACATCAGGATGTCCGGCTTGGTGAAGAACCGGGCGTTGGGCTCCAGGCCAGCCATCACATGCATCCCGAAAGCTGCATCTGGACGTTTGCCGGCGGCGTCCAGCACGCCTTCGCGGATCATGACGCCGGCGCCGTCGCAGCCCTCTTCCCCCGGCTGGAACATAAGCACGACGTCGCCGGCCAGCTCGTGCCGGCGCTCGGCGAGGAGGGTGGCGGCACCGGCGAGCATCGCGGTGTGCAGGTCGTGGCCGCAGGCATGCATGGCGCCGTCGATGCGGGGGCTGTAGTCCACGCCGGTGGCTTCCTGAACGGGCAGGCCATCCATGTCGCCGCGCAACAGCACCACGGGACGGTCTGCAGCAGCAGAACTTCCGGCAGCGGCGGAGGCTGCGGCGTCGCCGTTCCTTGCGGCGGACTGATCCAGGCCTGCGGTGCCGCGAAGAACCGCGGTCACTGAGGTGGTGTCCTGGCCGAGGGGGATTTCCAACGGCAGGCCATCGAGGGCTTCCAGCACCTTCTCCTGCGTGCGGGGCAGATCCAGTCCGATCTCCGGCTCCTGGTGCAGCCGGTGACGCAGCCGGACAATTTCATCCTGCAGCTCCCGGGCATCCGCTGTGACGGTCATGCGTTCCAACTCCTGGCAAAAAAGACGTTTCAACCATTATTCAGTGACGGCACTCACAATGGGCTAGAATCCAAGAAAACAACATAGAGACTGTCCGATTCCCAAGAAACGATCATCCTCACCCCATGGATCTCAGCGACGACGACAGAGCGCTCATCAATCTCCTGCAATTGGCTCCACGGATCAGCTGGACCGACGCCGCAGTTGTCCTGGACCGGCACCCCGGCACGCTGGCGGCACATTGGCAGCGGTTGCGGGCAGGCGGGCTGGCCTGGATCACCGCGCACTTGCTGGGCGATCCGGATGAAATGACGCTCAGTTTTGTGGACGCCGACTGCGAGTTGAGCCGGCGGCAGGAAGTCGAGGATGCGCTGTGCGCCATCCCGGAAGTTGTCTCGCTGGAAGAATCCGCCCGGAACCGGGATCTTGTCCTGACAGTGGTGACGCCAAGTTGGGCGGCGTTCACGCGTACAGTGCTGCCCCAACTGGCACAGATACCCGGTCTGGTCCGCTACCAAAGCGGAGTCTGCACCGCCCTGCACACCGGCGCCGACTCCTGGGAGCTGGACGCGCTCAGCACGCAGCAGCGCGCCCGCTTCCGGAAAATCCAGCGGCCTCCGGCGGGCACCTCCGCGGGTCCGCCGCCGTCGTCATACTGGCCTATTGTCCAGGAGCTGAGCCGCAACGGCCGCGCCACCGCAACGGAGATCGCGCAGGCTACCGGACTGCACCCGGTCACCGCGCGCCGCCAGCTCAATCGGGTGCTTGAATCCGGCACGCTGGCCTTCCGCTGCGAGGTGGCGCAGGATTACTCCGGCTTCCCGGTCAGCTGCCAGTGGTTTGTGGACGTACCGCCGGACCAGCGGCTCCATGCCGCGGCCGTGCTGCGGCAGATCGGGCAGCTGCGCCTGTGCGCCTCCACCACCGGAACCAGCAACTTCACGTTCATTATGTGGCTGCGCTCGGCCTCCAATGTCACCGACATCGAGGCGGCTTTCCTCGCCGCCGTGCCGGGTGCGCGCATCGTGGAGAGTTCGCTGACCGTCAAGTTCGTCAAGCGGGTGGGCTGGATGCTCAACACCGACACCACGACGACGGGAGAAGTGGTGGTGCCGCGCCCGCCGGCTGTCTGAGTGGGGGCTGGCTAGGACACCGACCGGCTCAGGCCACCCGGCCGAGCCGGCGCGCCACGTCCGCGGCCGGTTCCGCCGTCGCGTCCGGAAAGCCGACGCCGGCCCACAAGGACATCAGTTGCGGATCCTGCGCCTCGGCGGCCGCAGCCCGGACGGCACGCGTGAGCTGGTTGACCTGCGGGTAGACCGCCGGGGCGTACTTGCTGAACCCGCGGATGAAGTCATTCTCCAGCCCCCGGGCCAGCCGCCCGGAGAAGGCCCGGGTGAGGGCGGTTGAGCTGAAACGGGCGTCGATCAGGGCGTCCTTGTAGAACTTGGCGGCGCCGGATTCCGGCGTGCGCAGGAACGCGGTGCCGGCCTGCGCCGCCACAGCCCCCAGTTCCAGCGCCCGTCCGGCCTGGGCCGGGGAGCTGATTCCGCCGGCCGCCACCAGGGGAAGGTCGACGGCGGCACGCACCTCGGGCAGCAACGTTTCCAGCGTCTGGTCGTTGGGTTCGGCCCGAACGGTGAACGTCGACCGGTGTCCGCCCGCTTCCGCGGACTGGACTACCAGTATGTCGCAGCCGCGTGCCTCGGCCGCGCGGGCGTCCTGCGCGCCGGTCACCATGGCCCACACCGAAATGTCGGCACGGTGCAGTTTGTCAACGGTTTCTTCGTCCGGCAGTCCGAAGGTGAACGAGACGACCGCCGGCCGCGCTTCAACCAACAGCTCCAGTTTGCCGGCGTAGTCGTCGGTGTCCTGCCAGTCCGGCTCCGGGACGGCGGTCTCCAGGAACTCGGCGAGCCGGTGCCGGTAGGCTTCGACGGCGTCGACGTCTTCGGCGGCCGGTTCCCCTGTTGTGTTCGCGGGCACGAAGAGGTTCACGCCGAACGGCCTGTCCGTCAGCGCGCGCAGGTGCGCGATCTCCTCGGTAACCTTGCCCAGCGCCTTCAGTGCCCCGGCCAGGAAACCCAGCCCGCCGGCGTCGTTCACTGCCGCGGCCAAGGCAGGGGTGGACGGCCCTCCTGCCATCGGAGCGGCGACGACGGGCAGTTCAAGTTCAGCTGGAGTCCACATAACCGAAGACTACCTAACCACCGGCTGCCGCCACATCTTCGCGCACCAGTTCGGCGTTGACCGAGACGGCTACCCGGTAGGCATCTCCGGCGGCGGCGATGAGCTGGGCGGACGGATCGTTCGCGTTGCCCACCGCCCAGACCCCCTCGATGTCCGTCTTGCCGATTCCGTCGGTGGTAATGCAGCCATCCTCGGCGCGGCCACAGCCCAACGACGATACGATCGCGGAATCGACCGCGGCTTCCGGTTCAACGAACAGGGCCTGGCAGTCAACGCGCTGCCCGTCCGCCAATTCAAGCGCGGTCAGGGCATCGCCTTCAACGACCAGCTTCTTCACCTCGCCCGGTACAACCGCCACGTCCCGGGCAGCGAGCCGGTGTCGCTGGGCGTCATCCGGCTCCCCCGCGACATGCGTGAACAGCGTGACCTGTGGCGACCATTGGCGGACCAGCAGGGCCTGCTCGAAGGAGGTATCGCCGGTGGCGAGCACGCCGAGCTTGCGGTCGCGGACCTCCCACCCATGGCAGTAGGGACACTGCAGTAGGTCCTTGCCCCAGCGCTCGTCGGCGCCTGCCAGCTCCGGGAGTACGTCGCGCAGCCCCGTGGCCAGAATGAGATGGCGCCCGCTGACCTGGCTGCCGTCGTCGAGAATCGCGGCGCGGGCTTCCGTGACATCCACGACGGTCCCTTCGATCAGGTCAACGCCATAACCACGGACCTCATCGCGCGCCAGCCGGAGCAGCTCCGCTGGGGTGGTCCCATCCCGGGTGAGAAAACCGTGGGCATGCGAGGCCAGTTGGTTGCGCGGAGTGCCGGAATCCACCACGACTACCCTGCGTCGCGCCCGGCCGAGCACCAGCGCTGCACTGAGGCCGGCGACACCACCGCCGATGATGACGACGTCGTACTCCTGTTTCTGCGCAAAGGTCATGGACCAGTTTTACCTTTCCGGCCGCGGGCTTGACAGTGTTTCGAGCGAATCGGACAGCATTCTGTCCGGCGGCCGGTTCCGGTCTTCTTCGGGCCACCCCTCGACCATCCGGCTCCGTCTGGCTACGTTGGAAGCATGGCTATTGATGACGAGGTACAACGGAACCGGACCCGGCTTCTGGCCATTGTGAGCGGGCAGGTCCAAGGGGTGGGCTTCCGCTATTGGGCGCGGGAACAGGCTGAGCAGCTTGACCTGCATGGTGCCGCCATGAACCAGCCGGACGGCTCCGTCAAGATCGTCGCCGAGGGCCCGAAGGAAGCGGTCGAGAATTTTCTGGCGCGGCTGGATTCGGGCAACAGCCCCGGGCAAATCCGGAATATCGACGCCACGTATTCACGGGCGACAGGAGAGTTCATGCGCTTCGGAGTCGGTTAGCCAGATGCTCTAGTACTTCGGTTGGGCGCGTGGCGCGCTGAAAGTGCTGACGCTTACGGCAGGCTCACGCAGGCCAACAGGTCGCCGTCGGCGTCCAACCCACCGACGTCCCCCAGCGTCGGGTGGTAGTACTCGAACCAGGTTTGGGCTTCGGCGTGGTTGTCGAAGTCCGAACAGTTCACGCTGCGTGCAGGCGACGGCAGCGGGCCGGCCCCTCCCGGGACGGCGTTGTCCGGTTCCGGTGCGGGCGTCCGTGCCGGTGCACCGGCGGCGGGTGCCTTGGCCGCCGGTGCCTCTGCCTGGGCAAGGGGTCCCTCCATGAGATTTGAACCGGCAGCAGTTTCGTCCGGGCAGTCGGCCAGGATCCGTTCCATTGCGTCGTGCTCTGCCATCGTCACCCACAGCGAGTAGGCAGCTTTGACCGAGATCTGACGGGAGACGTACGCGCACCGGAAGGACTTGTTCTGCGGCAACCAGGTGGCGGCGTCGCCGTCGGACTTCTGGCTGTTCATCCGCTGCGTGGTCGCCAACAGGTTCAGCGGATCGTTCGCCAGCAAGGTGCGCTGCTCAAGCGTCAACTGCTGCGCGCCCTTCTGCCAGGCATCGCTGAGCGCCACCACGTGGTCCACGGGCACCAGCGCGCTGGTCTCCTGGCCGCGGGTGAATTCCACCGTCCGCCCCGAGTACGGGTCCTGCAGCACGCCGCTGATCACGCGGCAAGATTCGTTACTGCGGAAGGTGGGCGCGCTGAGATCACGCGTCAGGACATCGTTCCGGGTGTCGCAGCCGTTGCGGTCCACGTCTGCCCAGGCCTGCCCGAATTCGTCGCGGTCATACCCGGTCTTCGGCGCGCGGCCCTTGATCGGCAGGGTTTCCAGCAGTGCGAGTGCCGCGAAGCCAGGCTCCTGCCGGTCCTGCGACTCGACCGGTTCCGATTCGGTGCTTGGCTCCGGAGCAGATGCCTCCGCCGGCGCCGGGCCCGGTGCTGCCGGTGATTCAACCGACGACGACGACGGCACCGCCGCTGCCGATGTTTGGCTTGGCGCCGGGCTGCTTTGGCCACTGCTTTCCTCCGCGTCCGCCGACGTTCCGGCGATCAGCCAGAGAACCAGCAGTACAACGATCAGAAAACCGGCGGCAATGAACCGCCGACGTGGCCTCACGGCCGCTTGTTTCTCCCCCAACGAACTCTTCCCCCAGATCAAACGGACTTCTCCTACACAGTACCGCGCGGTTCCGACAATCTTCGGGGACTCAGCACTGGCGGGCACCGCGGCCTCTTCCTCGCGGCCCGGACCAGCTCGGCAAGCCCCGTCCGGGTCCAATCAGCCGCTGCCCGCCCCAGCACGGCGAACACACGATTAGACTCAGATCAAGCACTGTCAGCACAAGACCTGAGGACGCACATGACCGAGCCATCGCACACGTCCCGACGCGCCGCCGTCGTGCTTAATCCCATCAAGCCGACAACCGTAGACATTCGGGACCTGGTGTCAAAAATCAGTGCGGACGAGGGGTGGGACGAGCCGCTCTGGCTGGAAACCACCAAGGAAGATCCGGGCCACGGCATGGCCCAGCAGGCCCTGGACGAAGGCGTGGATCTGGTGATCGCCGCCGGTGGGGACGGCACGGTCCGGTGCGTCGCCGAAGAACTTTCCGGCACGAATACGCCGCTGGGGCTGCTGCCCTTGGGAACCGGAAACTTGCTGGCGCGCAACCTCGACCTTGACGTAGATGATCCCGAGGGCTCCATCCGGGTCGCCATCACCGGCACGGAACGCCGTCTTGACGTCGTCCACGTGACAGTCGACCGCGCCATCGAGGCGCACGTTTTCCTGGTCATGGCAGGCCTGGGCTTCGATGCGGCGATGATGGGCGATACCCGCGACGATCTCAAGGACAAGGTCGGCTGGCTGGCCTATGTCGACGCTGGAATCAGGAATCTTCCCGGCAAGCCGCAGCGCACCAAGATCACCATCGACGGCGGAAAGCCGATCGGCCGCCGGCTGCGCAGTGTCATGGGCGGCAATTGCGGCAAGATCATGGGCGGCCTGGAGATCTTCCCTGGGGCCAAGATCGATGACGGTCTCTTGGAAATCATGACCGTGGCACCGCACGGGACGTTCGGCTGGCTTGGGGTGGTCGCCGGGTTGCTCCGCCGCGGCAAGGGCAAGGACCCTTCGATCGAGTATTTCCAGTGCAAGTCAGCCGTAATTGAGACGCAGGTGCCGCAGGATATTGAGATCGACGGCGACTATCTGGGCAAGGGGACGCATATCGCCATGCGCGTTGAGCCCAACTCCCTGCGCGTGCGGATGCCGTACGGCAAGAAGGATCCTGCCATCCTGACCAGCCCGGAGCCCTAAGCTTCCCCGACGGGCTCAGCCAGCGGGACGGTGCTCTTCGAGCAGCCGGAGGCCCATCTTCCGCGCCCGGCTGGCCGCCTGCCGGTCCCCCTCGGCAGCCAGAATGATGGAGCCCTTCATCAACAGGTGCCAGGAGTTGGAAAACGCTTCCGTATCAGTCAGCCCAGCTTCATCGGCCCACCGCCGCAGCTGGCTGCGGATCTTGCCCAGATACTCAACGCAGGCCTGGCCCAGCGGATGGCCGGCCCCCATTTCCAACAGCACGTTGACGAAGGAACAGGCTTCAAAGTCTTCGCGCTGAAACCACTCGTCGAAGACGTCGAAAACGGCCAGCAGCCGTTGCTCCGCAGTGTCAGCTCTACGCATGGCTTCGGCAACGACGTAGCCCGTGGTCCACACCTGGTCCCGGCGCTCCAGGAACGCCAGCGCCAGATCGTCCTTCGATGCGAAATGGCGGTAGAAGGTCGCCTTGGCCACGCCGGATTCGCGGATCAGCTCATCAACCCCGACGTCCCGAATGCCGCGCCGCGAAAACAGTTCGTAGGCGGCAGCCAGGATCCGTTCCTTTGGATCAAGGCGAACGACGGCGGGTGCCCCGGTTTCCGCACGACCATCAGCTTCGATCCGCAGTGTCATGGAACACATTGTAGCCGGTAGACAGACCTGTCTTTCTTTCGGGCATGCAATATGAAAGACTGACCGTGCAGCGCGCGGCTTGCCGCCCGAACCCCCAACCGGGCGCCCCGCGCGTAAGCCCTCGGCAGAGACCCCCAACTTCTGCCGAGGGCTCTCTGCTTTAACCCGCGGGGAGTTCCGGGCCGCGGTGGACCAGCATGCCCTCCGGCGCGGCCTGATGCTTGTCATGCCACGGCCGGGAAGAGGACCATGTAAGTAGGGCTTCCGGGGAAAGTCCTAACCGAATCCAATCCGTTTCAGCCGGCGCTGGAATAAGGACGCAGATTATCTGGTCCATCGGCCGCCATCTGGAATAACCGGGCTCCAACCCGCCCATTGCAATGTCGCTCGACGTAGCCAGAAAAGGCAACGTCCTCAGAAAAGGAAAGTTGTCATGCCCGAGTTCATGGATGTGCATCACAACATGGTCGGCATCACCGCAGAGGCCCTTAAGGAGGCCCATAACGCGGACCTTGCCATTCAGGATGAAGAGAAGGTGGAATTCAAAAAGGCGTGGGCCGATCCGGAGAGCGGGGTTGTCTACTGCCTCTCCGAAGCACCGTCAGCCGAGGCCGTCCAGCGTATCCACGAGCGCGCCGGCCATCCCGCCGATGAAGTGCACGCAGTACCGCTCGTCGTCTGAAGCCGGCGCAGAAATAAGCAGAGGAGCCGCTTCCCCACGGGGAACGACTCCTCTGCTTATTTGCCTCTGGCGGCAGGCGGCGCGCCCTACGCTTTTACCGCGAGGACCGGGCACTCTGCCTGCAGCAGGATCCTTTGCGCGGTGCTGCCCATGATCAGCTTGCCCACCGGAGTCCGCTTGCGCAGCCCGATTACGATCAAGTCCGCCCGATGCGTTTCCGCCGCATCGAGCACCTCGTCCGCGGCATCGTTCCCGCCCATGGGCTGAAGCAGGATGTGTTCCACCCCGGCGGCCGCCAGCCGGCTGTCCAGCGCTTGGGCAGCATCGGACTGGACAAAGCGCTGGTCCACGAAGACATCCCCGCGGGTCGAGTTCACCACAACCAGCGGCGCTTTCGCGCTGGCCGCTTCACTGATTGCCCTGTTCAGGGCGGCTTCGCCCTCCGGCGTGGGGATGTAGCCCACCACTATGCTCATGATCGCTCCCGTTCATTTTCGATTTTGTCGGAGCGGTGGCGTCCTGCGGGTTCCGCCGGACCGCCGCCGCTGTTGCCGTCGTGCTCCGGCAGGACATTTTCTTGGTCCTTGTGCTGGCCCGCGTCCTTGTCGACATTGGCTTCACCATTGGCCACGCCGCCGTCGTCGTCGGTTGCAGCAGTTTCACCCGGAGTCTGCGGGACGTTGCCGAGGAGGACCGAATCCGGCCGGCGCTTGCGGATGATCTTCAGTGCCAGCGGTGCAAGCAGGACCAGCGCCACGATGATGTAAGTAACGACGGCGACCGGCTCGCTCCACAGCCCGGAGATGTCTCCGGCGCTAAGCTGCAGCGAGGTGCGCAGCGACTCCTCGGCGCGCGGGCCGAGGATGAGCCCGATGACCAGGGGCAGCACCGGCAGACCGTAGCGTCGCATGGCGAAGCCGAGCAGGCCGAGCAGCAGCAGGATCACCAGGTCGAACGCCTGGAGGTTGACTGCGTAGGCGCCCAGGGTAGCGAAGAACAGGATGCCGGCGTAGAGGTAGGGGCGCGGCAGCTGCAGCAGCTTGGCCCAGACCGGTGCCAGCGGCAGGTTGATCAGCAGCAGCAGGGTGTTGCCGATGAACAGGCTGGCGATCAGTGCCCACACCAGCTGCGGCTCGCTGTCGAAGAGCAGCGGCCCGGGCTGGATCCCGAACTGGATGAAGGCAGCCAGCATGACCGCCGCGGTGGCGTTGGTCGGCAGGCCCAGGGCCAGCATCGGAGTCAGGGTACCGGCGGCCGAGGCATTGTTCGCAGCCTCGGGGCCGGCAACGCCCTCGATCGCGCCGTGGCCGAATTCCTCCGGGTGCTTGGAGAGCTTCTTCTCCGTGACGTAGGAGAGGAACGTGGGAATCTCGGCGCCGCCGGCCGGCAATGCGCCGAACGGGAAACCATAGGCGGTACCGCGCAGCCAGGGCTTCCAGGACCGCTTCCAGTCCTGTTTGCCCATCCAGGGCCGGCCCACCGGAATGGTTTGCATCGGCTTGCGGCGCAGATGCGCGGCGATCCAAAGGGCTTCGCCGACCGCGAAGATGGCGACGGCGACAACCACGATGTCCAGCCCGTCCACCAGCAGCGGCTGGCCGAAGATGAGGCGCTGCTGCCCGGTGACCGGGTCCGCCCCGACCAGCCCGATGGCCAGACCGATTCCGAGGGCGGAAAAACCGCGTAGCTTGGAACCGCCGAGCACGGCCGTCACGGCGATGAGAGCCAGGACGATGATGGCCAGGTAGCTAGGGTCGCCGAGGCTGACGGCGAAGTCCACCACAACCGGGGCGAAGGCCACGAGCAGGGCGGTGCCGATGGTGCCGGCAACGAAGGAGCCGATGGCTGCTGTCGCCAGCGCCTGCGCTGCGCGGCCCGACTTGGCCATCTTGTGGCCTTCGATCGCGGTGATGACTGTGGAGGACTCGCCCGGGGTGTTCAGCAGGATCGAGGTGGTAGAGCCGCCGTACATACCGCCGTAGTAGATGCCGGCGAACATGATGAATGCGCTGGTCGGTTCCAGCGAGTAGGTGACCGGCAGCAGCAGGGCCACAGCCATGGCAGGTCCGATGCCGGGCAGCACGCCGACCGCGGTACCCAGCAGCACGCCGATGAAGGCGTACAGCAGGTTAATCGGCGTGGCCGCCGTCGAGAATCCCTGCATCAGCAGGTCGAATGTCTCCATTTAGAGCACTCCTTCCAAGAGCCCGGCCGGCAGTTTGATGCCCAGACCGAGGTAGAACCCGTAGAAGGTGCCCAGGGCCATGACCACGGAGATGATGCCGTCACGGATATAGCGGCGGCTGCCCAGCGCCCAGACACTGCCCCAAAAGAGGAGGGTTCCGGAGATGACCCAGCCGACGGTGTCGATCAGGAGGATGTTGAGCACGAATGCGCCCAGCAGCGGCACCACGGTACGCCAGTCGGTGGGATGCGTCAGGTCCACGTCTTCGCCGCCCTCGGCTTCGCCCTGCCCGCCGCGCAGCACGTTGATGGCCAGCAACACGGCACAGACCAGCAGCAGTGCCCCGACGATGTACGGCAGGGTCTTCGGGCCGACCGGGTCGGCCTGGGAATACGGGACGTTCAGGGACAGCGCGTCGAGGATCACGATCACGCCGACCGCCCCGAGCAGGGCAGCGAGGCCCAGCTCGGAGCGGCCTTTCAGCCGGGAAACCAGCTTGTTCACGCAAGCCCCAGTTCGGTCAGGACGTTGGCCACGCGCTCATCCTGTTCCTTTAGGAACGTGGAGAACTCTTCGCCGGTGGCGAAAGCGTCGGTCCAGCCATTGGTTTCGAGGGCCTGCTGCCACTCGGGGGTACCGTGCATCTTCTCCAGCGCGCCGATCCACTTCTGCTTGTCTTCTTCGCTGACTCCCGGAGGGGCAACGATGCCGCGCCAGTTGCTGAAGACCAGGTCGATGTTGGATTCCTGCAGGGTGGGGGCGTCGACGCCCTCGAGGCGCTCTTCGCCGCTGGTGGCCAGGACGCGGATCTCGCCGCTCTTGATCTGGTCGATGTACTCGCCGGCGCCGGAAGCGGCGAAGCCGAGCTTGTTGCCCAGGATGGCCGGCAGCAGGTCGCCGCCACCGTCGTAGGACACGAAGTTCACGTCCTTCGGGTCAATGCCGACGGTCTGGGCCAGCTGCATCGGCAGCAGGTGGTCGGGGCCGCCCGGCGAGGAGCCGCCGCCGACGCTGACCTTGGACGGGTCTTCCTTCCAGGCCTTCACCAAGTCGTCGATGGTCTTGTAGGGGGAATCCTTGGAGACCATGATGGCGCCCGGCTCCTGGATCAGGCGGGCCAGCGGAGTGGTCGCGGTCAGCTTGGACTCGGAGTCGTTGGTGTAGCTGGCGCCCACCACGCCCAGGCCCATCAGCATGGCCAGGTCGCCGTTGCCTTCTTCGTTGACGGTGCGGGCCAAGCCTACGGTGCCGCCGGCACCGGCCAGGTTGAAGACCTCGATGTTGGAGGCGATGTCGGTTTCCTCCATCACCTTCGCGGCAACGCGGGCAGTGGTGTCGTAACCGCCGCCCGGCGTGTTGGGAACCATGATGCGCAGGTCGGTGACGGGGCCTTCGGCAGCCGCCGAGGTGCCGGCAGCTTCGCCGCCGCTGGAACCGGTGACACCGCAGCCCGAGGCTGCCAGGGCAATGCCTGCCGCCACGGCGGCCAGGCGGAATGCGTTGAATCGACGCATGGGAATCCTCTTCTCATCAGGAGTACGAATAAGTCCACGGTATGGCCGACCGTGATGCCCGTCACGCTTGTGTTCTCAAAGAAAGTTGTGTTCATTGTGGTCACGCTCACATGCCGGGAATGGGCTGGATAATGGGTATAGTTCACCCGATCAACCGGGGACATGGACCGGTTCACAGGTGGAAAGGATCCCAGTGCTCAAGCACGCCGGCAGGCTAACAAGACGACGCCGACGCATCACCCTGGCCGGTCAGTATCTGGTCCTGCAGCTGCTGATAGTGCTGGCCGTGCTGCTCGGCGTCATCGCCATCTCGCTGGCTCAATCCGCGCAGGCTTTTGAACGCGTCGAAGGACGCCGGGCCCTCTCCGCCGCCGAAACCCTCGCGGCGATGCCTGCCGTGCGCTCGCTGCTCCCCGGCGCCGAGCCGCGGCTGGGCTCCGCGCTGCCGGCGGTGGCCGAATCCGTCCGGACCGTCTCCGGTTCCACTTTCGCCATTCTGGCCAAGCCGGACCGCACCATCATCACCTCCCCCGATCCATCCCAGTTGGGCGAACTCCTGCCGCTGGGCGAGAGCAGCGTCCTCTCCGGGCGGTCTTGGACCGGCGAGGTCAATATGGACGGCACCACATCATTGGTGGCACATGTTCCGGTGCTCGACGACCGCGGGCAAACGGTGGGAATTGCCGCCGTCGGACGTGAATACCCCTCCACCTGGGAGCGCCTGGGCCAGGCCGTCCCCAACCTGCTGACCTATCTGGGCGTCTCGCTTGCCCTCGGCACCGCCGGTTCCCTGCTGCTGGCGCGCCGCGTCAAACGCCAGACCCTGGGCCTGGAGCCGGAGGAGATCGCCGGGCTGGTAGAGCACCGCGAGGCCATGCTGCACGGGGTGAAAGAGGGAGTCATCGCGCTGGACCCGCAGCAGCGGATCACGCTGACCAATGACAGCGCGCGCCGGCTGCTGGGCCTGCCGCTGGACTGCGTTGGCCGCAACCTCGACGAGCTGGATCTGATGCCGCAGCTTCGCGAGGTGCTGACCCGCGACCAGGCGGACGCGGACCGGCTGGTCCTGGTCGGCGAGCGGGTGGTGGTCTTCAACCGCATGCCGATGCGCTCCCGCGGCAGGGTAATCGGTTCCGTCACCACCCTGCGCGACCGCACCGAGCTCTCCTCGCTGGAGAAGGAACTCGGCGCCACCCGCACCACCACGGATACCCTGCGCGCCCAGACCCACGAGTTCGCCAACCAGCTGCACACCATCTCAGGCCTGATCCAGCTCGGCGAGTATGACGAAGTGATCAACTTTGTCGACGGGGTCAGCCTCAGCCGCACCCGGCTCTACGATGACGTCACCAGCCGCATCCAGGATCCGGCGGTGGCAGCGCTCCTGATCGCCAAGGCCAGCCTCGCGGCCGAACGCAATGTTGCGCTGGAACTGGCCGAAGGTTCCGGCCTGGGACGGGCGGACGATGAGCTGTCCAGGGACCTGACTACCGTCGTCGGCAATTTGGTGGACAACGCCCTCGACGCAGTCACCGGAACTCCCGCCGCTAGCGTCCGGATCCTCCTCGAGGACAAGGCCGATCAGGTCATCGTCACGGTGAAGGACTCCGGCCCGGGCGTGGCGGTGCAGTCGCTGGAGGACATCTTCACGCAGGGTTTCACCACCAAAACCTCACAGAACGACGGCGGACGCGGCTTCGGTCTCGCGCTCACCCGGCTAGTATGTCTGAGGCGGAACGGCGAAGTGAGCGTCCACAATGACGGCGGCGCCGTGTTCACCGCCCGCCTCGGAAAGCGGAGCCCACAGTCATGATCAAGGTACTTATTGTCGACGACGACTTCATGGTCGCGAAGGTGCACGCCGGTTTTGTCCGGCAGACGCCCGGATTCGCCGTCGTTGGCGTAGCCCACACCGGCGCCCAGGCGCTTGTGGAGGCCAAACGTCTCCAGCCCGATCTGGTCCTGCTGGACATCCACCTGCCGGACATCAGCGGCCTGGACCTGCTGCAGCAGCTTCGCGAAGAGGTACCCGAGCTGGACGTGCTGGTGATCAGCGCCGCCCGCGAGGTAGACACCGTGCGCCGGGCGCTGCGTGGCGGCATTGTGCACTACCTGATGAAGCCGTTCTCCAACGAGGACCTGCGCGAACGGCTCGAACACTACCAGCAGGCCTACCGCCCGCTCGCCTCGTCCAAGAGCACCGCCGAGCAGTCGGACGTGAACCGGGTCTTCGGCGTGAGCCGGACCGAGCGGCCGCTGCCCAAGGGGTGCAGCGTCGAGACCCTGCGTCTGGTCGAGCAGCTTCTGCGGGACACCGGAACCGATCTTTCGGCCAGCGAAGCCGCGGACCGGCTGGGCACGTCCCGGGTCAGCGCCCGGCGTTATCTCGAGTATCTCAGCGACGACGGGCGCGTGGAGGTCCAGCTCCGCTACGGCGGGGTCGGCCGCCCCGAACGCCGCTACGTCTGGCGGTCCTGAAGAGTACACTTTCGGCCATGACAAGTACCAACACAGTGTTCGGCTGGGCTTTCGGCGACGGTGCCCGTGCCGACGACAAGGATTATCTGGCCCGCCTCCGTCAGGATTCCCTGGAGAACGCGCGGCAGGAAGCAGCCCGGAAGGGAGTGGACGTTGTTCCGGACTCGGCCGACTTCACGCTGGTCTCGGACGAGGATTCACTGATCGATCTGGGTGAAGCCGGGCAGAACCGGATTGTCATGCGCTGCACGGTCGACGTGACGGGCCCGGGTGCCGGACAGCTGCGGGCCGAGGGGCCGATGAACGGCTGAGACGCCGTCATCCGGAGGATCCGGATGTGGATGTCCCAGATAACGGCAGAAAAAGACAGCCGTTCCCCACGCACCCGCCAGGATGGACAGCCCGACGCTGTCCACGGAGCCGGCGCTGGCGGGATAGAGAAGCCAGGTTGCTCCCAGCACCACCGAACTGATCCAGCAGCTGGTGCCGAGCAGGGTGCGGCCCGGGAACCAGAAGGTCATAACCAGAACGGCCAGCGAGAGATACAGGCCGAGCGCGGCCTGCACGGGCCAGTGGGTCAACCCCCAGGTGATGTCGTCTTCGATGCCCGGAGTTTGGGAGAGTTCCACGGCCGTTGCCGCATACGCCCACCAGAACGGAACCCCCACCAGGGCCAACAGGAGCAACGGCCCGCTGGGATCCAGCCCCGACGTCGTGCGCCGGCGCTGAGGTTGCCGGGCGGTGCTGCCGGTGCTGCCGCCTGAGCTGCTGCTTCTATCGCGCCACCCAGCGATGGAACTGATGACGGTCATGGGGATGAGGATGGCCGCCACTACCAGCGGCGACGTGTCATGTGTGAAGATCCAGGCCAGCAGCAGTGCCGCCGCGGTGGTCCAGAGCTGGACAAGGGCCGGGGCCGGTTCCTGCGGCCGGGCCGCGATGGCCAGGAAGGCTCCGCTGATCACGAAGGTGAAGAGCACGCCCCAGCTGGCCTCCAGCCCCATGACGGCGGCGAAGCCTTCGTTGGCGCTGAAGACCGTGAGCAGATCGACGATCCCGAAGAACGCCACTGCCCAGAATAGTACTGCCAACCCCGCCCAGATACGGGCACCGGCGACCATAAACAAAAGTCTATCGCCGCCGGTCCCTCCGGTGGAGAGCTACTCCACGTTGGAGAGCTACTTGACGTTGGCCTTCAGGCAGGAAACTGCGCGCTCCCAGGCCAGCTTCGCTTCCTCGGGCCGGTAGTTGCCCTGCGGGTTTTCGTCATTGTGGAAGGCATGCGGGGCGTCGTAGTAGAAGAACTCGACCTTGGCCCCGGACTCGCGGCGGATCTGTTCTTCCTGCGCCCGCGCCTTCTCAGCAGGGTAGGACGAATCCTGCTCCCCGTAGTGCCCCTGCACAACGGCCCGCACTCCCGTGTAGGAGTCCGGCACGGCCTGTCCCACCCCGTAGAACGGTACGGCCGCGCCGATCCGCTCGCCCTGCTGCGCGGCGAGCGCCAGGACAAATCCCCCGCCCATGCAGAAGCCGATGGCTCCCACGGTGGAGCTGGTCACCGCGTCGCTGGCGAGCAGGTAATCCACCGCGCCGGCGAGCAGGCGTGCGCCCTCTTCCTCCGGAAGCTTTGACATCATCTTGGCCGCTTCCTTGCCATCGTGCGTAATCCAGCCGCCGTAGAGATCGGGGGCCAGCGCGACGAAGCCTTCGGCGGCAAGCCGGTCCGCCACGTCGCGGATGTGGTCGGCCAGGCCCCACCACTCCTGGATGACGATGACGCCCGGCCCCTGACCGGACTCGGGCAGGGCCAGATAGCCATGGGCTTCTCCGCCTGCCGATGCAAAGCTGACGTTCTGGTGCGGGGTCTTCTCAGCCAAACTTCCTCCTGGTGTCGCATGCATCGAAATGTCGGTTAGTCGATTGGTCGCTCCACGGTCCAGTGTAGATGTCATCGGATGGGATGCCGCGGGCTCAGTTTCCGCCCACAGCCTCAAGAAACTCCTCCACCATGGGTGCTCCGGTGACGGCACCCAGGTCGCCATCCTCCACGAACACCGCCAGCGCCAGGTCGCCCTGGCCGGCGATCACCCACGAGTGGGTCTGCAGCGGATCCTCGCTGCCGTATTCGGCCGTGCCGGTCTTGCCGATCACAGGCTCCCCCGGTAGGTCGGCAAGGTTGGCCAGATAACCATCAACGACGGCGGAGCGCATCATGCCGGTCAGCTGGTCCGCTTCCTCCTGGGTGAGTTTCGGGACGTCAGGCAGCTCCGCCTCGGCGTCGTGCCCCTTGACCAGCTGCGGGACAACAACCTCCCCCTTGACCACGGACGCCATCATAGTGGTCAGTGCCAGCGGTGAGGTCTGGACGCGGCTTTGGCCGATCATCGATGCGGCATGGGCCGTTCCCTCTGTGTCCTCGCGGGGGACGTTCCCCATGAACGCTTCAAGGCCAAGGTTGGCGTTCATTCCGATGCCGAGCGCCCCGGCTGCGTCGGCCAGCTCATCCTGGGGCAGGTTCTCATACTGGGAGACGAACGCGGTGTTGCAGGAATGGGCAATGGCTTCGGTCAGCGTGATCTCGCCCAGGAAGGCTGCTGGGTAGCCGTCGGCATTTTCGAAGGTGCGCCCATCGGCAACGAATTCCTCCTCGCACGTCACGGAGGATTCCGGTGTCATGCCCTGGCGAAGCAGCCCGAGGGCCGTGGCGATCTTGAATGTGGACCCGGGCGCGTACTGGCCCAGGAAGGCGGTGTTGTAACCATTGCTGTCCGGACCGTTGGCCGCGGCGAGGATCTCCCCAGTGGACGGGCGCAAAGCCACAATGGAGCTGGGCGATTCAATGTCCGCCAGCACGTCCTCCGCCGCCCGCTGCATGTCCGGCTCCAGGCTGATCTGGACGTCCTGCCCGTTCTCCGGCTCAATGCTGAACAGCTCCCGCGACGCCGCGGCTTCCGCTTCCGTGCCGCCCTGGTCGCCGTCGTTCTCTTCAGCGGCTGCGACGGCGGAAATGGTCAGGCCCGGCGTGCCGGACAGGTCATCGTTGTAGGCGGCCTGCAGCCCGGACGTGCCCACCATCTCGCCCTGGACGATCTTGCCTTCGGACTTTTCGATGTCCTCGGCCGAAGCTTCGCGCACGGTGCCCAGCACTGCTGCCGCGAAGTCGCGCGAGGGCGCCAGCGGCAGCTCGTCCTCGAGCGCGGCCGAACCGTCAATGGCTTCCAGCCGGTTTTGGTCCAGATCCTTGAAGGCGGCCTCGCGCAGGGTGATGGCATCCACGAAGGCCTCCGGCCCGTAGGCCTCGACCTTCGACTGGTAGTCGCCGGCGTCGATGTCCACCAGTTCGGCCAGCTGCTGCGCGGAGGCGTTGGCCGCGGCCTCGCTCAGCCCGGACTTGTCAATGCCGACCACCCGGACCGGCCGCTCGGTCACCAAGGGTTCGCCGGCGGCGTCGAGAATGTCGCCACGCTCAGGTTCGGCGGTGGTCTTCGCCAGCCGCTCCCCTTCGGCCAGGGACGGTTCCACGATGGCCGGTGACCACACGACCTGCCAGCTGTCGTCCGCATGGGCGAGCTCCGCCGTCGTTGTATAGGTCCATTTCTGCTCGGAGTCCGGGATGGTCCATTCGTAGGACAGCGTGGCAGTGGTGCGGTTGTCCTGGACCTCGCCCACCTCGGCCACGGAGACCTTAGGCACCAGCGGATCCATGCCTTCCAGAACGCCGGCCAGTTCCGCTTGGACATCCGCCCCGGTGGCGCCGGAGAAGGCAATGCTCTCAACATTCTTTGCGCTCAGGCCCTCCGCGAGTGCGGCGGCGGTACTCTGTGCCTCGTCCTTGCTCGGGGCGCAGGCGACCGCCGTGCCGACCAGCAATAGTGCCAAAACTGTTCCAAGTGCGCGCCGCAGCATGTTCCCCCTGTTGTCCAGTGACCTTTAGCGAACTTATAAGCGCGCGGCGGATATGTCGAGTGCGCTGGAAAGTTGTGGGGATCCTGCGGGTTATGCGCGGGGTTGGCAGTTGGTGCTGACCTTTGGGCCTGGAGTTACTAAGCTGGCTGAGTAACGCCACCGGACGTGGCCATCCGACCGAAGGGAAACAGCCATGACTGAACAGAATCTCCCCGACCCCGACCTCAACGTCCAGGGGGAAGACCCTGTCATCCCCGACGAGGGCGTTGACGCCGTCCCGCCGGAGCTGGTGGAAGGCGGCATCGACACCGAGGAGGAGGGCATGGTGGATGAAACCGTGTCGGACGAAATGGACAGCTATGACCGGACCGGAGGCGACAAGGGCGCACCCTTGAGCGAATTCGACCCCGGCAATTCCGAGCAGTAACCGGCATAGGAAGGTCCAGCCAATGATCCGAGACGAGAAGATCGGCGGATTCCTCGACCGCCTTGCCTCCGGCGAACCCACGCCGGGAGGCGGTGCGGCCGGGGCGCTGCAGGCTGCGCAAGGGGCGGCATTGCTGTCCATGGCGGCGAACTTCACCACCGGCGCCGAGTATGCCGACCACGCTGAGCATACTTCGCGAATCCTCGCTGCTGCCCGGGATCTGATTCCGGCTGCATTGGAACTGGCGGACGCGGACGAAGAGTCCTTCCACACGGTGGCGGATGCCTACGGACTCCCGGACGGGACGGACGAGGAATCACAGACCCGGACCCGGACTGTGCAGGAATCGTTGGCCCAGGCCGCCGAGCCACCACGCAAACTAATCGAGCTCGCCGGGGAAATCCTTCGCCTGGGGCAGGAGCTGGCCGGCTTTTCCAATCCCAACGTGCTCAGCGACATCGGAGCCGCCGCTGAGGCCGCCCGCGCCGCCGCTTCCTCCGGCCGCGTGACGTTGGAGATCAACATCGCCGACATCAAAGACCAGCAAACACTGGCAGCGCTGCAGCCCGCGGTGGCCGAAGCCGGGCGGATCATCAACGGCTGCGAGGAGCTCTCGGCCCGCATCCGCCACCTGATCAACGGCCGCGGCGACCGCTGACCCGCTGCCGGTCTAACGGTGCGGGTACTCGGGCGACCGGTCCTGGAAGGCAAGAATGGCAGGATTGCGGATCTCGCCGTCGCGAATCTCAATGGCGCGGTTGATGACTGCGTCCTCATCCCAGCTCGAGGGACCCGCCATGACGGTGCCGAGGAACGGCAGGACTGCCTGGCTGATCTCCCACGTGGCCGAATTCCACAGATAGGAGGGGCTGTGGTCTACGCCGTAGTAGTTGATGTGGTCCCCGACCTCGAACATCGGCGAGGCGAACGTAGTCGGACGCGCCCAGCTGAACCCCATGCCCTCGTCGCAGGAGACGTCCACGATCAGGCTCCCCGGCGTGAATGCGTCCAGGTCCTCGGTCCGCAGGTAGGTCAGCGGCGCGTTGGGATCCTGCAGGGTGCAGTTGACGACAATGTCGCTCTCGGCCAGGAACGGTGCCAGCGGCATCCGGCCCCGCGGCGTGATCACGTGGCTCAGGAACGGCGCATCCTGATCATGGTCGAACTGGACAATATCGACCGAATGGATCGGCGAGCCGACGGCGGCGACACTTCGGCTGGTAAGCACCTGCACGCCGTGCACGCCGTGGGCATTGAGGGCTGTGACGGCCCCGCGGGCCGTGGCGCCGAAACCAATAACGACGGCGCGCAGCCGGCGCCCGTAGTCGCCGGTCGATCCGATCAGCTGCAGTGCATGCAGCACTGAGCTATAACCGGCCAATTCGTTGTTCTTATGGAAAACGTGCAGGCCGAACCCACCGTCACTGGTCCAGTGGTTCATCGCTTCGTAGGCGATGAGCGTCAGGCGTTTGTCGATGGCAAGCTGGGTGACGGCCCGGTCCTGGACGCAGTGCGGCCAGCCCCACAGGACCTGGCCATCGCGCAATTCGGCGAGATCTTCAGGCTGGGGCTTCGGCAGCAGGACCACATCGGATGACTCAATGAGCTCCGGGCGCGAGGTGATGCGGCCTACCAGCGGCTCCAGCTGCGCATCGGAGAGTCCGAACCGCTCGCCGTAGCCGTGCTCCAAGGTGATCCGGCTCCGGAGCGCAGGGTCAATCTGCTCAAAGTGGCGCGGGTGGATGGGCAGGCGCCGTTCGTCGGGCTTGCGCGTGGTGGACGGAATTCCCAGGCTCAGCTGGCTCACGGGGCTCAGTTTTTCTTGGCCTTCGTGAGCTTTTCCATTTCGGAGGCCGCGGCGGCGCCGGCCTTCTTATCGGTCCGCTTCTGCTTGATCGATTTGCCGGGCTTTTTGGACATGGACTGTCGCGGGGACTTGTCTGCCATTAGGGGTTTCCTTAATTGGAGCCTCAATGGCTCCGAGGGTTCTGAGACTACACCACGCTTTTCAGCTTGATTCATTGATCGATTCACTGCGGAGCGGAAGACTTCGACCATTCGATGGCAGCTATGAACTCAGCCGTAGAGCCCGGTTTCCGTCGTAATCGGCCGTGACCGGCCGTTGCGAAACGGCTACAACAGGGCCCTCGCGGGGGCCTCCAACCGGGCTTGCGCGCCCGATTTGAAGCACTTCTGAAATATCCCGTGACGGTTCGGAATCAGTATTGACAGGCAGGGATTAAACCTCTGGATCGCGTCATATTCTGGGAGCATCATTCGTGCAATTTGAAAGGCTTTCAGCCATGAAAAAACTGCATGCGTGGCTCGCGGTCATCATGTTGATCGTTGGACTGGGACTTGTCGCACCCAGCGCAGCCACTGCAGCACCTTACTGCGGCATCTCTTGGGGATCATTCGCCAAAACGTCTTCGGCCACTACCTACGGGCACCTGACCAATGTCAGGGCAGGCAAGCACGCCTGCTTCGACCGCCTGGTGTTCGATATCAAGGGCAAGCGCGCCGGCTACGCCGTCAGCTACGGCAAGGTTTACACCGAAGGCAAGGGGGACCGTGTTCACCTTCGCGGCACCGACCTGCGCATCATTGTCAAAGCTCCCGCATATAACAACGGCAAGGCAACCTACCTTCCGCGCAACAAGGCCAACATCGTCAACGTCAAAGACTTCCGGACCTTCCGCCAGGTAGCGTGGGCCGGCAGTTTCGAGGGCCAGACGACCATCGGACTCGGTGTCCGGGCACGGTTGCCGTTCCGGGCCTTCACCCTCAACGGCCCGGGCTCGCAGTCAAAGCTGGTGATCGATGTTGCCCACCGCTGGTAGGAGGCACTAGATAAACAATTCAATCCCGGCAATAACGACGGCGGTGTCCCCGCAGGCGGCTATGCAAGACGCATGGACCACTTGATGGGGGCACCGCCGTTGCTGCTGCTCCAGTCGGATTGATGTCACGATTTGGGCTTTCATCCCGCCCTATCCGCGCTGTTCTTGTTCCATCTGCTGCGTGATCCCCGCGATCTCCGGATGCCCGCCAGGGCTACAACACTAGAAAAGTCCATTTCGTGCCCGAGGACCCAGGACCAGTACCTCCCGGATGGTCGCCAACATCCTGTCAGCGTCATACATAACGTCCTCGTAGTTGAACCGAAGTGTCGCCATACCCCTGGTCAGCGAAAGATTTCCGCGCCGATTGTCCTTCTTGTACTGTCGCAGTTCCCCATGCTGGCTCCCGTCGAATTCGACAATCAGCCAGCCGTCGATCACGAAGTCGACCCAGCCGATCCCAGCGAGGTGCATCTGGCACTTCACATCAAATCCGGCCCGACGGAAAAGAACCCGCCCGATGGTTTCCAGCAAGGAATCGGCTCCGGGCTCGATCAGCTCAACCACGGCTCTGGCCTTGGCATTACGGCGTCCTTGCGTTTGGTTCATCAGGTATTCCAGTTCCAGCCCGTGATAGAACACCGCTGACTCGGCAACAACCAGCGCTTCCAGATCCGGCAGACAACGAAGCGCCTGCACTACCGCGTCCTTCAATTCGGCGACCCTCGGACCAGTTCCGCGGTCAGCACCACGGAAATAGTGGTTGATGTGGGGTTCAGCATTGCCTGTCCTAGTAGCGACATGGAGTCGGGACGGACGCCGCAGGAGCCAAAGGCCGTAGTGATCCGCGGCGCTGGCGCACGTCAGGATTGCCCGTTCCCGCGCCAGCCAGACGGCTGTTGCGGAGGCTTCCGGCAGCGCAAGGACGCCCCGGCTGTGCCGGATAAGCGCACCAGACGCTGCGGCCACATCGATCTCGCGCCGTTTGGCTCCCGCCGCCTTTAACTCACTCCATCTCACCGCTCCGCCTTGATCTGCTACAAACCGCTGGAAGTCCATGCCACCAGCGTTGCTGCCGCTCCATCCATTTTGCACCGGGCCAACTGCTGTATGTGGACAACCGACGGGCACGAAATGGACTTTTCGAGCCCTTCAAGGTCCTGCTTCTGACCGCCCCAGAGCCGGATTCCGCTGTCCCGGGGCGAGCCGGTGCCCCGGCTCACACAAATAAAGTCCAGATTCTGCCAGCAGGGACCGAAGCAGGGCCCTCAGCAGCTCAAACCAGCACTGCCTGGCGCCCATGACACATTTCGGAATATTGGCTCCACCCGCCGACGTTGTACGTGCTACCGTTCAGCGTTCCCGGCCATTCGCCGGCAGCGCAACCGACATCTTCTCAAAGGGGTCCCACCATGATTCGTCGCCGCCTCTCCTTACTTGGCGCCTCCGCCGCGATCGCCCTCGCCGTTGTCGGTTGCGGATCTTCCACGCCCGCCGAACCCGGTGCAACGTCGGCGGACGCCGGCCCCACTACCCTGCAGGAAATCCAGGATGCCGGCGTCATCACGGTCGGCACCGAGGGAACCTACAAGCCATTCTCCTTCCACGAGAACGGTGCCGGAGAACTCACCGGTTTCGACGTCGAAATCATCACCGCCGTGGCCGACAAGCTCGGCGTGGAAGCCCAGTTCGAAGAGACCCAGTGGGACGCAATCTTCGCGGGCCTGGAAGCCGGCCGGTTCGATGTGATCGCCAACCAGGTGTCCATCAACGAGGAACGCCAGGCCAAGTACGACTTCTCCGACCCCTACACGGTGAGCACGGGCGTGCTCGTGACTAAGGCGGACAACTCCGAGATCACCTCCTTCGAGGACCTCGAGGGCAAGACCACGGCGCAGTCCCTCACCAGCAACTGGTACACGCTGGCACAGGAATCCGGCGCGAATGTGGAGGCCGTTGAAGGCTGGGCTCAGTCCGTGACACTGCTCGAGCAGGGCCGGGTGGACGCGACCATCAATGACAAGCTGACCTATCTGGACTACCAGAACACCAGCAACAACGAGAACATCAAGATCGCCGCGGAAACCGAGGAAGAGTCCCTGAGCGCGCTGGCGTTCAAGAAGGGCAGCACCGAGTTGGTCGACGCGGTGAACACAGCCCTTGAGGAACTGCGCGCAGAGGGCAAGCTGGCGGAAATCTCCGAGAAGTACTTCGGCGAGGACGTTACGCAATAACGACGGCGGCACCGGTCCAGGCGTTAGCCTAACCGTATGGACATTGATTGGGACCTCGTTGCCAGTTCGTTCTGGCCGATGGTCCAAGGCGGCATCCGGGGCACCATTCCGCTCTCTCTGGCGTCCTTCTTCCTGGGCCTGGTCCTCGCACTGATCGTCGCCCTGATGCGGCTGAGCGGCAACAAGATCATTTCGGCGATCGCCCGCGGGTACGTGTCCGTTATCCGCGGCACGCCCTTGCTGGTGCAGCTGTTCGTGATCTTCTACGGCCTGCCCTCCATCGGCGTGGTCATTGATCCGTGGCCCAGTGCCATCATCGCGTTCTCGCTCAATGTCGGCGGCTACGCGGCGGAGATCATCCGGGCGGCCATTCTGTCCGTGCCGAAAGGCCAGTGGGAGGCCGGGCACACCATCGGCATGTCACCGGTGACCACGCTCCGCCGGATCATCCTGCCGCAGGCTGCGCGGGTGTCCGTGCCGCCGCTGTCCAACACGTTCATCTCGCTGGTCAAGGACACCTCTCTGGCCTCGCTGATCCTGGTGACCGAGCTCTTCCGCCAGGCGCAGGAAATCGCCGCGTTCAGCCAGGAATTCATGGTGCTCTATGTCGAAGCCGCCGTGATCTATTGGGTTTTCTGCCTGGTCCTCTCCAGCGGGCAGTCGCAATTGGAAAAGAGGCTGGACCGTTATGTCGCCCACTGATCCCCTTGCCCCGCGCGGGACAGTACCGGCGCACGAGCCGGTACTGAGCGTGTCCGGCCTGCGCAAGTCCTTCGGCGCAAACCACGTGCTCAAGTCCATCGATCTATCCGTGCGGCAGGGTGAGGTGCTTGCTCTCATCGGGCCCTCCGGTTCCGGCAAGACCACGGTGCTGCGCTGCCTCAACGGCCTGGAAGCGCCCGACGGCGGAGTGGTCGCCTTCCGCGGTATCCGCCCGGTGGATTTCGCCTCACCGGTATCCAAAAAGCAGCTGGACTCCCTGCGGGACCAAAGCGCGATGGTCTTCCAGCACTACAACCTCTTTCCGCATAAAACGGTGCTGGAAAATGTGATCGAAGGTCCCGTCCAAGTGCAGAAGCGGCGCAAGTCCGAGGCCGCCAGCGAGGCGTCAAACCTGCTGAAACGCGTGGGGCTGGCGGACAAGAAGGACCAGTACCCGCACGAACTCTCCGGCGGCCAGCAGCAGCGCGTCGGCATTGTCCGCGCGCTGGCGCTGAAACCCTCACTCCTGCTCTTCGACGAGCCGACCTCGGCGCTGGACCCCGAACTGGTCGGCGACGTACTCCATGTGATCAAGGAACTGGCCGAGGAAGGCTGGACCATGGCTCTGGTTACGCACGAACTCGCTTTTGCCCGCGAGGTGGCCAGCGAAGTGGTCTTCATGGACGGTGGCGTAGTCGTGGAACGCGGCCACCCGGACCAGGTGCTGCGCGACCCGCAGGAAGAGCGCACCCAACAGTTCGTGCACCGACTGCTCAACCCGTTCTAGGTCAGCCAGCTATCTCCCGAGACCCTCTTTGTCCACATTCCGGTGGAACCGCATGCCAGCGAGGCCGCCGAGGATCGCCCCGGCCAGAGTGACTGCCAGGATCACCAGCAGCGTGATCAGGGCGCCTGTGGTCATCTGGTCCCCTCCCACCGGGATGTTCGGGAAGGCGTTCATGTTGGCAAGGACATTGGCCTGGCTTCCCGCCACGGCCCCGACCACGGCGACGATGATCGCGATGACCACGGCCCAGATCCAGACTGCGATGCCCTGCTTCATCCCGTTGAAGCGCGCCATCCTGCCGGCAACGTAACCTCCGCAGTAATAGGCGATGAAAAGAATCACAGCCAGCACTATGGCTCCCACGATTCCTGCCGTCGCCGCATCCTGCGTTGCCGCGCCTGCTGCCTCGTCCGCGCTCAACCCGGTATTCGCGCCGATCGCGGCCCCGATGGCGCTGGCCAGGGCGATCAGCAGCACCGCAGCGCCGGTCGCCGTCAGCCAGCCGAAGAAGGCCGAGCCAATCTTAACGCCGCCGTATTTCTCCTTCTCCCGGCCGACCACCGTGCGGCGGTCCTCCCGCCCGTCGACGTAGGCCGATTCCGTGCCGTCCCTCGGTCCGCGGTCCGCCGGTTCACGGGATGATGGCCCGCGGTCCGGCCGGTCGTAATCAGGTCCGGTGGCTTCGTGTCTTGCATTCATGATGACGTTTCCTTCCACCCGCCGCTACTCTGCGGCGCCCGAAAAAGCACCGCGAACAACGCGAATAGTAAGTAGTCTTATTGGTTAAGTGAATCACCGCCCATACCACCGCGCAAGTGCGGTGAAAACCCCTACAGCACGCGGCGGGCTAGCCATCGTGAAAAAAACAGCTAGAATCGTTGTCGATTCCAACTAAGTAATATCTGAGCCGCATTCTGTCATCCTTCGTCTCACTGGCAGAGTGGGCCCACCTGGCTCCGGCAGTTCCCCACGGCCCGGAACCAGGTTCCCGGAGAGTCCCGGCCCCCTCGGCCCCAACCGAGGAACCGGAACTCAAAAAAGCCCCGCAGCAGCGGGGGACGAAAGATTGACTCAGCACTATGACCTCATTGACACATAAGAAGATCACAGCCACTTCCGTGGACGAAGCAGACAACCTGCTCGACGCGGTTGTGGACGAACTCCAGCAACTGGCCGGTCAGGACGGCGTTCACGGCATCCTGGTTACCAAGACCGGTCCCGGGCAGTTCACCGTTGAGTTAAGCGAAGAGGTGCCGTTCGGAGTCACTGAGGAAGCCATCGCTTAGTACGCTTCAACAGGAGATAAACCGCCAGCCCTGCCAGCAGCGCCCAGAAGGCTGCACCGATACCAGCGAAGCCAACACCCGAGGCGGCAATCACGAAGGTGACCAGCGCCGCCTCCCGTCCACCGGCGTCGGAAATCATTGACGACACCGAGGAGCCGAGCACGCCCAGTAACGCAAGGGCGGCGATGGTTTCCATGATGCCGTCCGGACCGAGCACGACCAGCGCCGCCACCCCCGTACTCAGGAGACCGAACACCAGATAGGTGACGCCTGCAATCCGGGCTGCGCGCCAGCGCCGGGACGGATCGGAATGCACGTCGTTATTTGCGGCCAGGGCGCCGGAGATGGCGGCCAGGTTCACGGAGTGCCCGCCGAACGGCGCCGCGAGCAAGGTCAGCACGCCGGTGAGTACCATCGAAAACCGCCACGGGACCCGGTAGCCGAAACTGCGCATAACCACCACGCCGGGCACGTTCTGCGATGCCATCGTGACAATAAACAGCGGCACGGCGAGAGCGGCAGCAGGCAGCAGTTCCAGCGACGGCGCCGCCAAACTGACCTGGGGCAGCAGATCCTCCCAGCGCAGCTCCCGCATTCCCGGGCTGGCGGCAATGACCGCGAAACCCACCAGCACCACGGCGGGGGTGGCCCACTTGCTCCACCAGCGCACGCCCAGCACCCACACCAGCACGAGCGGCAGGAGCAGCCCAGGATTCGCCCCGGCAAGCCCCACCGCGTCGAGGCAGATGGACAGGATGATGCCCGCCAGCATGCCCGAGGCCACGCCCGGTGGAATCAGCTCGATCAACCTGCCCAGCGGACGGATGACTCCGGCGAGGACCACCAGGACGCCCACCATTGCAAAGGCCGCGACCGCCGTCGGCCAGCCGCCGGGAAGGACCCCGGTCGAGGCCAGCAGCGCAGCTCCCGGCGTTGACCAGGCCAGGGTCAGCGGTATCCGGTAGCGCTGGGCCAGGATCAGCATCCCGATCCCTTGCAAAACGCACAGCACCAACAGGCCGGAAGCCGCTTGGGCCGGCGTCGCGCCAACCCCGCGAAGCCCTGTCAGGACGACGGCGAAAGAACTGGTAAAACCGACGACGGCGGTGACGATGCCGGCGGACAACGTTGCATCATGCGCGAGCACCGGTGCTGATTGCGCGACAACCTCTGGTTCATCTTGTTTGCTGGCCACAGCCAGAGGCTAGCATTTACGTCCGGAACAAAATCAGTCAGCAAACTTAGTTTCCCATTGTGGCGGACCACGCCCTTGTGTAGCGTGATGATGAGTGGCCACTGGCTGGTCCGCGACGGCGGACATTTTGCACTCAAGGCACTCAAGCCAAAGGAGCACAATCATGGAAACGGTAGAAGAGACCATTGATGTAAACGTCCCGGTAAGCACGGCTTACAACCAATGGACACAGTTCGAGTCCTTTCCGAACTTCATGTCCGGGGTTGAGTCCGTGACCCAGTTGACCGACACCACGAACCACTGGATCACCAAGATCGGCGGCGTGGAACGCGAGTTCGACACCGAGATTGTGGAGCAGCACCCGGACCAGCGCATTGCCTGGCGCAGCCTGGACGGCAAATCCCATGCCGGGGCCGTGACCTTCGAGCGGCTCGCGGCGGACAGCACCAAGGTCGCGGTCCGCTTCGAATGGGACCCGGAGACCTTCACCGAAAAGGCCGGCGCCAAGCTTGGGATCGACAGCCTCCAGGTGAAGTCGGACCTGAAGAAGTACAAGGAGTTCGTGGAAAACAGAGGAGCCGAAACGGGCGCCTGGCGCGGCGACGTTGATGACATTGCCGCGGGCAGCGCCGGCCAGGCTGCCGCCAACATGGACGAAGACCTGCCGCCGGGCCGCCCGGTCTAAACCGCCCGCTGCAACTCGGGCTCTGGGCACTCAGGCAGTTGCCAGCTTCCTCAGGGCTAATTTACAAAATAGAGTCGTAGCGTTTTAAGTACCTCATCAAAGGTGCGAGTGAACAAGACACCGGCTGGTCCTAGAGCCTCCCCCAACCTCCTGGACCAGCCGGTGTCGTTCGTTAAGGCTGCCGCTGACGTGCCTTTGGATCCGGGCGCCCCAGCTTCTTCAGCTCGCGGGATACGGCATTTTCTTCAGGCTGGATGCCAGATGCACGGCATTGCGGGCGGACGTCGCCGTCGTCGTTGCTGTTACCTCCGGCGTTTCCGGCAGGTCCTGGAAGTCGGTGCCGTGCATGGCCTCCCCGACCCAGTACGTGGATCCCTGCGCCGGAATACTGAAGCCGACGTCGCCCAACCCCTGGTAGAGCTCGGCGGTCACATGGTGGGCGCCGTCTTCATTTCCGACGACGGCGACCAAGGCCACCTTGTCGTACATGCTTGGCCGGCCTTGGCCATCCGTCTCGGACAGCTCCGCATCGAGGCGCTCCAGAACCTTTTGCGCAAGACTTGCCGGATGTCCCAGCCAGATCGGCGTGGCGAGCACCAGAATGTCCGAGGCGAGAATCTGCTCCCGGATCCGGGGCCACTCGTCGCCGTCGCGCATGTCGGTCTGGACGCCGGGCTTGGTAAACGGCACATTCGCTTTCAGGTTATTCACAGGCTGCTCTGGGTTTGCATTCATGTAAAGGCTTTAGTGTTGAAAACACCTCATAGGTGCGAGTGATTACGGCACCGGCGGTCGGAGTTTCCCCCAACCTCCCGATCCGCCGGTGCCTTCTCTTTTGTCACGCGTGTTAAGCGCCGGTGCCTGCGCGGAAGCGTCCACCGGAGCCGGCGATGCGATAATTCAGCCATGACTGATGCAATCGCCTACCAGGGCGAACCCGGCTCCAACTCCCATATAGCGTGCACCGAAGTTCGTCCCGACTGGGAGGCTGTGCCGTGCGCCAGCTTCGAGGATGCCTTTGCTCAAGTCACCAGTGGCCAGGCAAAGCTGGCCATGATTCCCATCGACAACTCGATCGCCGGGCGCGTCGCCGACATCCATGCAATGCTGCCCAACACCACGCTGCAGATTATCGAGGAACACTTCCTGCGCATCAGGTTCAGCCTGCTGGGAATCCCCGGCACCAGCATTGACCAGGCCAAAGAAGTCCACAGCCACATTCATGCACTGGGGCAGTGCCGAAAGCTGATCCGCGAGCTCGGCCTCAAACCCGTCATCGCCGGCGACACCGCCGGGTCCGCCCGGGAAGTCAGCGAATGGCAGGATCCGGCCAAGGTTTCCCTCGCGCCGCCGATGGCAGCCCAGCTCTACGGACTCGATGTGCTCGCCCATGATGCCGAAGACGACCCCACGAACACCACGCGCTTCGTGGTGCTGGCGGACAGGCAGCCCATCCCCAGCCGCGGGGAGCTCGCGGGCCCGGCGGTGACGAGCTTTGTCTTCCGCGTCCGGAACGTTCCTTCGGCGCTCTACAAGGCGCTGGGCGGCTTCGCCACCAACGGGATCAACATGACCAGGCTGGAAAGCTACATGGTCGGCGGCGAGTTCGCGGCCACAATGTTCATGGTGGATGTGGAAGGCCACCCCGAAGACACGGCGATGATCCACGCGTTTGAGGAACTGGACTTCTTCACCACCGAGATCCGGATCCTCGGGGTCTATCCGGCACATCCGTTCCGGTTCAAGAAAGCATAGAAAAAACCGTCCCGGCCGTTACCGGAGGCCGCCGAACAGGTCAGCCGCTGCCGGGATTCAGCACTTCGTCCAGGTTGAACTTCACCGGTTCTTCCAGCTGTTCGTACGTGCAGGACCGCGGATCCCGGTCCGGCCGCCACCGGGCAAACTGCGTGGTGTGGCGGAACCGTTCGCCCTCCATGTGGTCATACTTCACTTCGACCACGCGCTCGGGACGCAGCGGCGTGAAGGACAGGTCCTTGCCCCCGCTCCACCGGCTGCCTTCCGAATTGCGCGGTGTCCGGGTGCCCTCTTCCTGCTTCGCCCACGCCCACGGGTGGTCATCGAAGGTCGTGACCAGCGGCTGCAGCTCCTCGAACAGCTCTTGGCGCCGCTGCATCGAAAACGAACCGGCCACACCCACGTTGGCCAGCTCGCCGTCGTCGTTATAAAGGCCGAGCAGCAGGGAGCCGATCCGGTCCGGACCGCTTTTGTGCACCCGGTAGCCGGCGAGCACGCAGTCCACGGTGCGCTCGTGTTTTATCTTGAACATTGCCCGCTTGTTCGGCTGGTACAGGCCGTCCAGCGGTTTGGCGATCACGCCGTCGAGCCCGGCGCCTTCAAACTCATGGAACCAGCGAGTCGCCACGCCGTGGTCCGCCGTGGCATTCGTCAGATGGATCGGCGGCTGCGCGTGGGCGAGGGCCTTTTCCAGGCGGGCACGGCGTTCGGCAAAGGGCTCGCCTGTCAGGTCCTCGTCGCCCAGGGCCAGCAGGTCGAAGGCGACGAACTTGGCCGGCGTCTGTTCGGCGAGAAGCTTCACCCGGCTTGCCGCGGGATGGATCCGCTGCTGCAGCGCCTCGAAGTCCAGCCTGTCCCCTGAGGCTCCGACCAAGACGATTTCGCCGTCGACCACGCACCGTTCGGGCAGGTTCGCCTTGACTGCTTCGATGATTTCGGGAAAGTAGCGGTTCATCGGCTTTTCGTTGCGGCTGCCGATTTCGACGTCGTCTCCGTCGCGGAAGATGATCGACCTGAACCCGTCCCATTTGGGTTCGAAGCTCAGGTCGCCGTCGGGAATTTCGCTGAGGGGCTTCGCCAGCATCGGGGCGACCGGGGGCATTACCGGAAGTTTCATGCGTCTCTCCTACCGGACGGTATAGCGGACAGCGACACCGCCGGGTTCCATGACCTCGGCGCTGTGCGGGACAAACTTTTCCCCTGCGGCCGACGGCGGATACGCCGGCAGTCCTTCGCCGAGCACGGTGGGCAGCATGTGCAGGTACAACTCGTCCACCAGTTCCTTGCGGAACAGCAGCCGTGTCAGCGTCAGCGAGCCCCAGACAATAACGTCGCCGCTCTCGGTGTCTTTGAGTTCGTGGATCCGGGCGGGAATGTTGTCGCCGATGACCTGTGCCTCACCGTCGCCCCAGGGAGCCCGGTCCAAAGTTCTGGACACCACGTGCTTGGGCAGCCGGTTGATCGGCTCCGCGATAGGTTCCTCCCGCGGATCAGCGCCGGGCCAGTAAGCGGCGAACATCGAGTAGGTCACCCGGCCGAGCAGAATGGCGGAGCAGCCTTCGAGCAACCGGGTGTTGGCATCCATAATGGACGTCCAGCCGCGGATCTGATTCATAAACCGCAGGCCGCCGTCGGGTTCGGCCGCGTAGCCGTCCATCGTGGTGAACTGCTGGATGATGAGCCTGCCCATGATGGTCCTTCCTGCGCAGCCAGGCCACCGGCGTCCGCTGGCCGAATTGAGCGTCCCTCCATCACGTTAGTGTCCGCGGTCCGATTTGGACAGGGTCTTATGCAAGGCCTTCTTCCCGCCCGGCCCTTCGCACCGGCGGGGAAAGAGCGGACTGCCGGCGGCGCGTGCTAAGAAAGTAAGGACAGTTCCGGACGGGACAGCCCCAATCGACAGGACTCAACAGTGCAATCTCGCCGCATCGGCACCCAGGAAGTTGGCAGCATCGGTCTGGGCTGCATGAATCTCAGCCACGCCTACGGGACTCCGCCGCCGCGGGAAGTTGCCGCAGAATTGCTCCGGCATGCCCTGGACAGCGGAGTGGTCCACTTTGATACGGCGGCACTGTACGGGGCCACGGCCAACGAGACGCTGGTCGGCGAGGTACTCGGTTCGCGGCGCGATGAGTTCTTCCTGGCCAGCAAATGCGGCATGACCAGTGTTGACGGCAAACGTGTGATCGACGGCCGGCCGGAAACGCTCAAAGCTACCTGCGAGGACGCGTTGCGCCGGCTCCGCACAGACCACATCGACCTCTACTACCTGCACCGCTGGGACCAGGACATTCCGATCGAAGACAGTGTCGGGGCCCTGGCCGAACTGGTTCAGGAAGGCAAGATTGGCGGGATCGGCTTGTCCGAGGTTTCGGCGGCAACGCTGCGGCGGGCCCATGCCGTGCATCCGATTGCCGCGCTCCAGACCGAGTACTCGCTCTGGAGCCGCAATCCCGAACTCGGCACGCTGGCCGCCTGCGCGGAGCTCGGCACGGCCTTCGTCGCGTTCAGCCCGCTGGGCCGCGGCTTCCTGACCGGCAGGATCCGCGACGTCGATGCACTGCCCGAATCGGATATCCGCCGGGCGATGCCGCGCTTCTCCGCCGCGAACTACCCGCGGAACCTTGAGCTCCTGGATCAGTTCGCGGGCCTGGCCGGGGAAGCCGGCTGCTCTCCCGCCCAGCTGGCCATCGCGTGGCTGCTGCATCAGGGCGAGCACGTCATCGCGCTGCCAGGGACGACCAGCATTGCCCACCTTGACGAGGATCTGGCGGCCGACGCCGTCGTCGTTAGTGAAGAGGTGCTCAAGCGGGCGGACGCGCTGATTAACGAGCAGACCGTCCACGGCCCGCGCTACAGCCCCGCCCTGCAGGCCGACGTCGACACCGAAGAGTTCTAGACTGCGCAGGTTCGGGTTAGAACCGGTACAGCTCGAACCCAACCCGCCGGGCTGAGGCGTCGGGACCACCGGTGGTCAGCTCGATCTGGCGCCGGGCCTGGGCCTCAACGGGCTCCGGGCTCAGCGCTTCCAGATAGCGCCGGTGTTCGCCCAGGGACCGGACGGCCCGTTCAACACTGTCCTCGTCGACGTCCAGCCAGTGCGTGGGGTGCATGGAGCACACGCCCACCCAGCGCACCCCGGCGTGCGGCGGCAGCCCTTCGGCGGCGAGCTCGGGGAAGATCCACTCGTTGGCTGCGTCCGCCACCGCGTCCATGACGGCTGTTCCCAGATTGCGGTGGTCGGGCGAATTCCAGCTGCCCGGGCCCCAGGTCTGGCCGAAGTTCAGGGTGATGATGCCGTCCGGCCGGTGCCGGCGGATCGTGCGGGCGATATCCAGCCGCAGACCGGGAGTGTTCTCGATCCGGCCGTCCGCGTAGTCCAGGAACTCCAGGTCCTCGACTCCGACGTGCCCGCACGCCCGGCGCTGCTCCTCGGCCCGGATCACCGCGGCTTCCTGGGGATCCAGCCCGGCAATGCCCGCTTCACCCGTCGTCGCCAACACGTAGCCGATGCTCTTGCCCGCCGTGGTCCACTGGGCCACGGCCGCAGCGGCTCCGTACTCCGGATCGTCCGGGTGCGCCATAACCACCAGCGCCCGCTGCCAATCGGCCGGCATTTCCGACGACGTTTCCATAGCTGCCTCCCCCGTCCACAGGCCCTGCACTGGCCCGATGACTGTTGTTTCACCCAGCGTAGCCGCGACGGCACGGCCGGCCACTTGGTAGCGGCGCCATGTCGGGCCAACGGCGAGAATCTCTTTCCCATTACGGTCATTGTCGTCAGGGAGCCGCGTCCCTACCATGGAAGAACCTCAATACCTGTCCCTGCGGGACTCAGCCACGAACTACAGCTTGCCCTTCATCCGCGCACTTCTCCCGCCCCAAGGATCTGCCGTGAAAAATCTGCCCCGCCGACTGGCCATGCGAACTCTGGCCGCCCTTGACCTGCACTGCGCCCGCTGCGATGCGGTGGGCGAGCACCGCCTGGACAAGCACCTGGGCAGAGCCGGATCCCAGGTCTCCCCAATCGTCCGGGCGCGGCAGTACGTGCTGGTCTGCGCCGCCTGCGGCGTAGCCCAGGAACTGACGGAGCAGCAGAAAAGATCAGTCCTGCACTACACAGCGCACCCCGCGACGGCCTGACCGCGCGTTACGTCCTATTGCCTTGGCTTGACCCGCGGCCCGTCAAGCTCTTAGCGTGATAGCTGAATCATGAGCGCCAACATCAAGCCCTGGCTGGTTGGCCGGCAACCCTCTCGTGCGTAGCGGGGTGCTCCAGGTGATGATTCGGCCGTACCGAAGGACACCGGTTCGGCAAGTACCGCGTATCCGCCCCACGTCTTGAACCGGGCCAGCGGATCCGCCTGATGGCAAAGGACAGCCCGCGATGCCCCTGACTGATGACCTGCAGCCCGACACCCTCCGCAATGCCTTCGGCCGCTTCCCCTCCGGCGTCGCCGCGCTGTGCGCTCTGGTCGACGGCGAGCCGCAGGGAATCGTGGCGTCTTCCTTCACCGTCGGAGTTTCCATGGATCCGCCGCTGGTGATGTTCGCAGTGCAGAACACCTCCCGCACCTGGCCGGTAGTCCGCCAGGCCGGCCGCATCGGCGTGTCCATCCTCGGCTCGGGGCACGACAGCGTCTGCCGCCAGATCGCCGCGAAGACCGGGGACCGCTTCGCCGGCCTGCCCCTGCACTCCACCGACGAAGGCGCCCTCTTCCTCGAGGAAGCCGCGCTGTGGCTGGACTGCTCAGTGGAGCAGGAAGTCCCCGCCGGCGACCACCACGTAGTGCTGCTGCGCGTCCATGGCCTGTCCACCCACGACGGCGCCCACGAGCCTTTGGTCTTCCACGGCTCCGCGTTCCGCCGGCTCGAACAGCCCGCCTACATCTGAGGAACCCCGGCAAAATAACGACGGCGGCTGCCTCGGTTTCAGGGAGCAGCTGCGGACCCTGCCAAGCAGCAACGTTGCCAGGTGGGCTATGCGGCGTCGTCGGCGGACGGGTCGTCCAGGTTTCCGTCCAGCAGGCTCAGAAGCTTCAGAACCGCCGGGTTGGTATTATTTTCGTTCCACGCCACTTCAAGGTCCACGCGGTTCAACGCCTGGGTACCGTGGGAGCCCTCGATCTCGCGGAACCGCACCCCCGGCGGCGAAAACGCCCGCGTCGACGCCGGAACCAGTGTCACGCCCAAGCCCGCTTCCACGAAGGCCAACAGCGCCGGGACCTGGCTGGCGTACTGGGTGATCCGGGGCTCCGCGCCGGCGCTGGCAAACAGCCGCAGCACCAGGTCGTGGAAGTAGCGGGCCTCGCTGGTCGAGTACATCATCAGAGGCTCACCGCTCAGGGCCTGTAGCGGCAAGGACTCCCCCTCCTCCAGCAGCGGGCTCTCCGCGGGCAAGGCAATCACCAGACGGTCCTGCATCACCGGCCGGTATTTGATGCCCGGCCGGGCAACGATGGGCCGCAGCAGCCCGATGTCTACCGTGCCTTTGACCAGCCCGTCCATCTGGTCCGTGGAAACCAGTTCGCGCAGCAGCAGGGAGACGCCTGGCTGTTCCTTGGCGGAGCGTCTCAGAAGCCTGGGCAGGGCGCTCTGGCCGGCGATGGCGGTGTAGCCGATAGTCACGGCGCCGGCGTCTCCTGTTGCCACGCGCTGAACGTCCAGCTGGGTTTTGATGGACAGGTCAAGGAGCTGGCGGGCGCTGGGCAGCAGCGTCCGTCCCGCAGCTGTCAGCTCGACTCTGCGGCTGGTGCGGTCGAAGAGCTGGGCATGCAGTTCCTTTTCCAAGAGCTGGATCTGCCGGCTCAGCGGCGGCTGCGTCATGTTGAGCCGCTCGGCTGCTGCACCAAAGTGAAGCTCTTCAGCTACCGCGACAAAGGACTCCAGCTGGATCAGCGTAAACATCAATGCGCTCCTTGTATTGTTCCGTGCCTATTTTAGCTTGGACGCGCATCGACGACGGCACTTATCGTCAGAGTAGTGCAGGCGACAACGAAGCGCCGGTCCTTTAGCTACCAAGGAGATTAAATAATGCTTGACGGTGTGCTGTTCTTTCCCATTACTCCCTTCGCCAGCGATGATTCCGTGGATCACGGCGCACTCAAAGAACATCTGGAGCTTGGGCTGCGGTTCAAGCCAGGCGGCATCTTCGTCGCGTGCGGGACCGGCGAATTCCATGCCCTTTCCCTCGTCGAACTCTCCGATGTGGTCACCACCGCCGTCGCTACGACCGCGGGCCGCGTGCCGGTCTATGCGGGAGCCGGCGGTGCGCTGGCGCTCGCCAAGGAACAGGTCCGTCTGGCGGAATCGGCTGGAGCCGACGGCATCCTGCTCTTCCCGCCTTACCTTGTCAACAGTCCGCAAGCGGGTCTGGTGGCATACGTCAGGGCCATCGCCGGGGCGACTTCGCTGCCCGTCATCGTCTACCACCGTGCCAACGCCCGCTTCACGGAGGCCTCCGCCGTGGAGATTGCCCGTATCGATAATGTGGCCGGCCTGAAAGACGGCGCCGGAGATCTGGACTTGATGGCGCGCATTGTCCGCGCCGTCAAGGATGAGCTGGCGGGAACAGGCAAGGACTTCCAGTTCTTCAACGGCCTGCCCACAGCCGAGGCATCCCAGCAGGCTTACCGCGCCATCGGCGTGACGCTGTATTCCTCCGCCACCTTCGCGTTTGCACCCGAGCTGGCGGTCGCCTTCTACCAAGCGCTCGAGGCCGGCGACGAGGAGCGTCTCGGCCAACTGAGCCGCGAATTCTTCCATCCCCTGGTGCGGCTGCGCGATTCGGTGCCGGGTTACGCCGTCGCCCTGGTCAAGGCAGGCGCCGAACTCGGCGGAATCCAGAGCGGGCATGTGCGGCCGCCTCTGACGGACGCCTCGGAACAGGACCGCGAAGAGCTCAAGCGCCTGCTGGCCGCTGGCCGCGCCCTGCTGGGCTGAGGGGCCGAACCATGAGCGAATCGATAATGGAACAGGCCCCTGTGCTGGCCAACCTCGGTCAAGCCGCTATAACCGGCGTAACCATCACCCCCGTCGCCTTCAAAGACCCGCCCCTGCTCAACACCGTGGGCATCCACGAGCCGTTTGCCCTGCGGGCGATCGTCGAGGTCCACACGGATGCCGGCGTCAGCGGCGTCGGCGAAACCTACGGCGACGAGGCGCACCTGGCACGGCTCCAAGCGGCCGCCCGGTCCATCCCCGGCACGGACATCTTCAACATCAACCAGTTGCGGGCCAAAGTTGCCGCAGTGCTGGCCGTAGACACCAGCCAGGGCGGCCACGGGATGAGCGGGATGGTCACCGGGTCCAGCACCACGGATCGTGTCCTGTCCCCCTTCGACGTCGCGGCCTTGGACATCCAAGGCAAGCTGCTGGGCCGTCCCGTCAGTGATCTGCTCGGCGGCGCCGTCCGGGAGACCGTCGACTTCAGCGGATACCTCTTCTATAAGTGGGCCGGGCATCCGGACGCCAAGGCGGATTCCTGGGGTGAAGCTCTGGACCCGCAGGGCATCGTCGAGCAGGCCCGCCGGATGGTGCGGGACTACGGTTTCACCGCCCTCAAGCTCAAAGGCGGTGTGTTCCAACCCGATGAGGAAATCGCCGCCATCAAGGCACTGCGTGCGGAATTCCCCGGCCTGCCGCTGCGGCTGGATCCGAATGCGGCTTGGACAGTCCAGACGTCCATCCGAGTGGGCCGGGAGCTCGACGGCGTGCTGGAGTACCTCGAAGATCCCACTCCTGGCATCGATGGCATGGCCCAGGTGCGCCGCGAGGTGCCAATGCCGTTGGCCACCAACATGTGTGTGGTGAGCTTTGCCGATGTCGCGCCTGCGGTAGCGGCCGGAGCCGTGGACGTCATCCTCTCGGACCATCATTTCTGGGGCGGTCTGCGCCGCTCGCAGGCGCTGGCGGGAATCACGGACACCTTCGGCCTGGGGTTGTCCATGCATTCGAACTCGCATCTTGGGATCAGTCTGGCGGCCATGGTCCATCTGGCGGCCGCTACCCCGAATCTGGACTACGCGTGCGATACGCACTGGCCATGGAAGGATCCGGACGAAGATGTCATTCTTCCCGGTTCGCTGGAGTTCAAGGACGGCGCCGTCGCGGTTCCCACGCTGCCGGGACTGGGCGTGGAACTGGACCGGGACCGGCTGGAGAAACTGCACCGCCAGTACCTCGACTCCGGGCTGCGCAGCCGCGACGATACGGGCTACATGCAGCGGATCCATCCGGCCTACGAACTCAAGTGCCCGCGATGGTAACGATCCAGAAAGACATCGCAGTAGAGCGGCCGCTGAACATCGTGGTCACCGACCCGATCATCAGCCGTTTCGAAACGCAGCTAAAGCACGACGGCGGTCCGCACCATTGGCAGATGGCCGCGGCTTGGGATGCAAACCGGCAATGCAAAGCCATTGCCGACGCAGACGTGGTGGTCTGTTCCGCCCTTCCCGCCGAGCAGGCCGCCGCAGCCTCCCGGCTGCAACTGGTCCACGTTACCGGGGCAGGTTTCGACAAAATTGCGATGGGTTCGCTGGCCCCGTCAGTGGCCGTGGCGAACACGTTCCACCATGCCCGCCCCATTGCCGAGCACGTCCTGATGGTCACGCTGATGCTCTCGCGCCGGGTCCTGACGGCGGACCGCGAGCTCCGCGCCGGGAACTGGCAGACCATCGCCACCAGCTCCGACGTGCCGTTCCACCCGACACTGGATTCCATGGTGCTGGGACTGGTGGGCCTGGGCTCGATCGGCACGGAAGTCGCCCTGCTCGCCCAAGCCATGGGCATGACGGTGCAGGCCATCCGCAACAATCCGGCCGCAGAACTGCCGGAAGGCCTGGATCCGTCGTGGGTGGGTGGCCATGACGAACTGCCCAAGCTGCTGGAATCTTCCGACGTGGTGGTCGTGACCGTCCCGCTGGACGCGGCCACCCATGGACTGATCGGGGCTGCCGAAATAGCCCGGATGAAGAGCTCAGCCGTCCTGATCAATGTGGCCCGCGGTCCGGTAGTGGACCAGGCCGCGCTGTACGACGCCCTGGCGGGCAACCGCATCGCGGGAGCCGGGATCGACGTCTGGTGGGGGCCACCTGCGAAGGGCAACATTCCGCCGTCGGACTTTGCGTTCGAGATGCTGCCCAACGTCGTCGTAACGCCGCACTACTCCGGCCATGCACGAGTGACCTTCGAGCGTCGCGCCGCCGATATTGCGGCCAACATCGCCAATCTGGCCGCGGGACGGCCGCTGTTCAACATAGTGCGCGCCGCGAAATAGAACGACGACGGCGAAGGAGAGGCCTGGTTCCGGCAGTCGCTTGCCGGAACCAGGCCGCTCCTTCATGATCAGCCCAGCAGCAAGCGGCCCACTAAAAGGACCGCGCCGAATCCGGCTGCGGCGAGGGCTATGAGACGCAGCCGGCGGCGGTCCAGGAAACGGTTGGTGTAGCGGGAGACGACGTAACCGGCCAGTGCGGCGGGGACCATCCAGGCCGTCAGGACGAGGACTTCGGACGTCACCTGGCCAGCGGCCGCAAGCGCCAGCAGTGAAACCGCTGAGCCGACCATGAAGAAGGCGCTCATGGTGCCGCGCAGCCGTGCGCCCTGCTGTCCTTGCCACACCAGCGCCATGGGAGCCCCGCCGATGGACGTCGAGGTCCCCATGACGCCGGAGGCAGCCCCCGCCGCGATCAAATTCGCCCTGCCCGGGAAGGGCGACCAGCCGAAGAAGGCCAGCACCACCCCTAGCAGAACAGCTGCGGCGACCAGCCAGGCCAGCCCCTCGCCGGGGAGGACCACAACCAGCCAGGCACCGAACAGACTGCCCGGAATCCTGCCCACCAGCGCCCAGCCGGCCCCCTTGAGATCAAGATGAGCCCGCTCCCGGGCAGTGACCATGGTGGTCAGCAGCAGGGCCAGGATGATGATACTGGCGGGTAGGAGAGCGGGGTCTACGAGTGCGATGACGGGTGCGGCGAGCATGCCCATGCCGAAGCCGATCGAGGACTGCAGGCCGGCTGCAGCGAAGACGGCTACGGCTATGAGGGCATACTCGGCCGGGGTCACTGGGCCGGTACCGGGTCCGGGGTGCGGACCTTGATCGTCTCGAGCGGGAAGTGGCATTCGGCAGCATGCGAGGCGTCTTCGGGGGCGGGGACGGCCGGGGGCAGCTCCTCGGCGCAGATGTCCTGGGCCTTCCAGCAGCGGGTCCGGAAACGGCAGCCCGAGGGCGGGTCCAGCGGCGAGGGTA
>NZ_JBDGKM010000010.1:0-180805 GCF_057656375.1 Arthrobacter sp. Soil_C_60
CCAAACCTGCTATCCGGGCAAAATCAGATGATTCCACGAATCAATCGAAGCGGGCATCTTGACATGATTCCCCGGGGACCCCCGTCGAAAGTCCGCACCTCTCCTTCACCAATCGCACAGACGGCGGCCGCGCCGCAAGGCACAGCCGCCGTCCGGGTCGGAAAAAGGTTCAGTTCGCGACGTCGATCAGGCTAGACCGGATCAGGAACCGTTTGCCTTCCGGGGCCTCCACCGAGAACCCGCTGCCGCGGCCGTCGACCACATCAACGGTGAGGTGGGTGTGCCGCCAGTAGGCGAACTGCTCCCGCGACATCCAGAAGTCAATCGACCCGCACTCGGGCAATTCGAAGACCCCCATAAGCACATCCGCTTCGGCAGTGATGAACTCGCCGTCCGGATAGCACATGGGCGAGGAGCCGTCGCAGCAGCCGCCGGACTGGTGGAACATCAGCGGTCCGTGGATTCCCCACAGCTTCTGCAACAGTTCCACCGCGGCCGGTGTCAGCGCTACCCGGGAGAAGTCTTCCCCGGGTATCGCTGCCGCGGCGTCGAGATTGACGAGGTCGGCCATGTTTAGAAGAAGCCGAGCTTGTTCTCGTTGTAGCTGACCAGGAGGTTCTTGGTCTGCTGGTAGTGGTCGAGCATCATGGCGTGGTTTTCGCGGCCGATGCCGGAGGATTTGTAGCCGCCGAACGCTGCGCCGGCCGGGTAGGCGTGGTAGTTGTTGACCCACACCCGGCCGGCCTGGATCTCGCGGCCGGCGCGGTAGGCCACGTTGCCGTTGCGGGACCAGACGCCGGCGCCCAGGCCGTAGAGCGTGTCGTTGGCGATCTGCAGCGCCTCGGAGTAGTCGTTGAACCGGGTCACGGAGACCACCGGACCGAAGATCTCCTCCTGGAAGACGCGCATGTCGTTGGTGCCCTCGAAGATGGTCGGCTTGACGTAGTAGCCCTCGGCCAGGTCGCCGTCGAGGAGGTTCCGCTCGCCGCCGGTGAGGATCTTGGCGCCTTCCTGCTTGCCGATGTCCATGTAGGAGAGGATCTTTTCCAGCTGGTCGTTGGAGGCCTGCGCGCCGATCTGGGTGGTGGTGTCCAGCGGGTTGCCCTGGATGATCTTCTCCGTGCGGGCCAGCGCGTCGGCCATGAACGAGTCGTAGATGGAGCCCTGGACCAGCGCACGTGAGGGGCAAGTGCAGACCTCGCCCTGGTTGAAGGCAAAGAGGGTGAAGCCCTCGAGTGCCTTGTCGTAGAACGCGTCGTTTTCGGCCGCGACGTCGGAGAAGAAGATGTTCGGGCTCTTGCCGCCGAGCTCCAGCGTCACGGGGATCAGGTTCTGGCTGGCGTACTGGCTGATCAGCCGGCCGGTGGTGGTCTCGCCGGTGAACGCGATCTTGCGGATCCGCGGGCTGGAGGCCAGCGGTTTGCCGGCCTCGACGCCGAAGCCGTTGACCACGTTGACGACGCCGGCGGGCAGGATGTCGGCGATCAGTTCCATCAGCACCAGGATGGACGCCGGGGTCTGCTCCGCAGGTTTAAGCACGACGGCGTTTCCGGCCGCGAGTGCGGGGGCCAGCTTCCAGACGGCCATCAGGATCGGGAAGTTCCAGGGGATGATCTGGCCGACCACGCCGAGCGGCTCGTGGTAGTGGTAGGCGGTGGTGTCGTCGTCCAGCTGCGAGAGCCGGCCTTCCTGCGCCCGGATGGCGGAGGCGAAGTAGCGGAAGTGGTCCGCCGCCAGCGGGATGTCGGCGGCGAGGGTCTCGCGCACGGCCTTGCCGTTGTCCCAGGTCTCGGCGACGGCGAGCATCTCCAGGTTCTCGTCGATCCGGTCCGCAATCCGGTTCAGCACCGAGGCGCGCTCGGCCACGGACGCTTTGCCCCAGCCCGGGGCCGCCTTGTGCGCGGCGTCGAGGGCCAGTTCGATGTCTTCGGCGGTGCCGCGGGCTATTTCACAAAAGGGTTTGCCGGTCACGGGGGAAATGTTCTCGAAGTACTGGCCTTTGGCCGGGGCAACCCATTCGCCGCCGATCCAGTTCTCGTAGCGCGGCTTGAAGCTGACCTTCGAACCATCCTGGCCCGGCTGTGCGTAAACAGTCATTGCTAACTCCTTCAGCGTGGTTTGAGCGCGTCATCGTCGACTCCCGCTCATGCACCACAGCCTAGGCGGCGCAACGTTGCACCAAGGTTGCACGGTGCATTGGGGCGGCTGCCGAGCCGGTGCGGCCACAGCACCGGAGCCTGCTACCGCAATCGGAGTTTGTTACCGCTGCCGGCGCGGGATCCCGGCCTGGCGTCCCGCCGCCGAGCCTGGCGTTCCGGACGCAGGTTCTCCCCAGCCGGAGACAGGCTGCGGCCGGGCGAAGAAGAGTGTCACTACGGCGCCGGCCAGTGCCACCGCCGCCGGAAGCAGCAGTGACTGGGCCATCGCCGTCGAAAATCCTGCATGCAGGAAGTCCGGCAGGACCGCTGCGCCGGCCTCGGCCTGCGCGCCGGAAACAGTCGCTCCGCGGGGCAGTTCCTCGGCGAGCCGGGCCTGCATCAAGGCCGCGATGGAGGCGCTGCCCAGGACCGCGCCGATCTGGCGGGTGGTGTTGTAGACGCCGGAACCAGCACCCGCATCGGCGGGCCGCAGGTTCCTCGTGGCGGTGGTGGACATCGGGCCCCACACGCAGGCATTGGCCAACCCCAGCACCGCGGCGGGCAGCAGGAGCAGGCCCACCGCCGTCGTCGGTGTCATGAGCAAGGCGTACCAGCCCAGGCCGCCGGCCATCAGCACCAGCCCCGCCGTGGCGAAAAATTTGGGATTGACCCTGTCGATGGTTCGGCCGACCAGCGGTGCCAGTACAGCGGAGATGATGGCGGTGGGCGCGAGCATGAGCGCCGACTGGGTGGGGGTGAGGCCGCGGACGCTCTGGAAGAAGAAGATCAACGGCAGGGACATGCAGGTGACGGCGAAACCGACCGTGGTGATGCCGCCGTTGGCCAGCGAGAAATTGCGGTCCCGGAAAATCTTCAGCGGCAGCAGCGGTTCCTTCCGGTTGCGGGACTGCCACACGACGAACCCGGCCAGGACCAGAATTCCGGCGAGGATCAGGCTCCAAACGGTGACTGGCCCGGCGATCGTTGACCAGTGGTAGGTTTCGCCCTGCTGGATGCCGAAAACGAGCAGGAACATTCCGGCGGCGCTGAGCAGCACACCGGCGAGATCAAACGTGTGCGAGTGGGTGGGCAGGGCAGGGACAAAGCGCCAGGCCATTAGGAAGCCCAGCAGGCCCACCGGGATGTTGACGAAGAAAATCCACTCCCAGCCCAGCGAGTCCACCAGCAATCCGCCGAGGATGGGACCGGTCAGCGCGGCCAGTCCGGCCACCGCGCCCCACATTCCCATCGCCGCCCCGCGGCGGTCCGGCGGGAAGATCCGCGTGATGACGGACATCGTCTGCGGCGTCATCATGGACGCTCCCAGCCCTTGGAAGACGCGCGCCAGGATCAGCATCTGGATGTCGTTGGCGAAACCGCACCAGGCCGAGGTCGCCGTGAACAGTACGAGCCCGGTCAGGTACAGGTTTTTCGGCCCGAAGCGGTCGCCCAGCCGGCCGGTGATCAGCAGCGGCACGGCGTAGGCCAGCAGGTAGGCACTGGTTACCCAGATGACCGAGTTGATGTCGGTCTGCAGGCCGCGCATGATCGCCGGGTTGGCCACCGAAACAATCGTGGTATCCACCAGGATCATGAAGAACCCGATGACCAGAGACCAGAGCGCGGGCCAGGGGCGGCTGACGTTATCCACCGCTGGAACTTACCACGGCTCAGCGCAGTTCGGTCTCGAGCCGTTCAAGATGGGCGACGACGGCGGTGCGCCTGGGCGAGCGCGCCGGGAGGACGCGCAGGGCACTGAGCCAGGCCTCGGCGTCGTACTCTGCTTCCGGCAGCTGCAGGTAACGCAGCAGTGTTTCCGCGGAGGCATCGCTGAGTACGGCCTCGCGGAGGTTCGCGCTGACCTCCTCGCGGAAGCGGACGATGCCGGGCGCCTCCGAATTGGGCAGCAGTGCCCCCTGGTAAATGTTCAGGGCCAGGCGGTGGGCACCGCGCTGCAGGTAATTGAGGACTTGTTTGGCGTCGAGGATCAATTCCTGCGGCAGCCGGTATGGCCGGGACTGCGGAACCGCCTCCGGGTTGGCCAAGCCGATGAGTTTGCGCAGCCGGACCATCTCGGCCCGCAGTGTAGTGCTCTGGGCATCCGGATAGAGCAGGTCGGCAAGTGCGTCCGCGGTCAGGCCGCGCGGATGCAGGGCGAGCAGCGTGAGGATCTCCGTGTGACGCAGGGACAAATCCAGCGTATGGCCCTCCAGGCTCAGCTGGCCCTGGTCCCGGCCGGTGATGGACAGCGTGTTGCTGTAGAGCCGGGGCCTCGAGGTCCCGCCCGGAGCCTGCGCATTATGCAGCAGTTTGGCCGCGGGCTGTGCCTGACCCCGCTGCAGGCGTTCGATGCGCAGCTGCGCTTCTGCCGCGGCCACGGTGGCCTGCACCAAGGAGAGCGTGTGCGGGGCGACCGCCTCTTCGCGGCCGGTAATATCCACGACGCCGAGGACGGCGCCCGAATCCGGATCGCGCACTGGGACGGCGGTGCAGCTCCACGGATGGACAATGCGGCTGAAATGCTCGGCTCCGGAGATCTGCACTCCGCGGCCCATTGCCAGCGCCGTGCCCGGGGCGCTGGTGCCTACGGTGCCTTCGGACCAGTCCGCGCCGGCAATGAAGGTCATTTTCTCGGCCTGGCGCTTCAGCCGGGCATCCCCGTCCACCCAGAGCAGCCGGCCGTTCTCGTCGCCGACCGCCACCAGCATTCCTGTGTCGTGGCTGGGCAGCACTAGGAGTCGGTGGATGACGGGCATGATCGCCGCCAGCGGGTGGCTCAGCCGGTACTCCTCCAGCTCCTCGTCCACCAGATCCACCCGTGCCAGCGCGTCTTCCGGGTCCGGAACCAAGGTCATGGAGCGTTCCCAGGATTCTCGCACTACCTGCCGTAAGCCGGACAACGTGGCGGTGCCGGCGAGGGGCATCCTGCGGACTGCGTCGTCAAGGAGTTCATGGGCAGCGTAAGCCTGCTGCTGGATAGGCCGGGAGGCCGATCGGACGTGGGAATGCACCGTTGCTCCGCTCGCTGAGATCAGCCACCAGGTCTGGAAGAGAAGTAGTGGCGTGCCTCACAGTCTACCCAGCAGCGCAAGTCGGGCGCCGCCGTCGTTCGCTGTCTCCCATGGCCCGGGATACCCAGCCCGCCGGGCCTCCGGTCGCTCACGCCGGGATGAGCCGCAGCGGGAGGGATTCCCAACCCCTGAGCGTGTTGTGCAGGTAGGGGACGGGCTCGCCGGCCGGCTCCAGTCGTTCGACGTGCTCGGCGAGCCAGCCGAGCACCACTTCCATTTCCAGCCTCGTGATGGGCTGGCCGACGCAGCGGTGGATGCCGTTGCCGAAAGCGATCATGCTGGCGGCGTCGCGCTCGATCCGGAACTCGCCGGCGTCCGGGCCGAACTGCGCCGTATCCCGGTTGGCTGACCCGAGGAAGAGCACAATCTTCGTTCCGGCCGGAATCGGGATGCCACGGAACACCGTGTCGGCGCCGGTGGTGCGGAAGAAGGACTGGAACGGCGAGTCGAACCGGAGCACCTCGTCGATGACGAATTTGACCAGCCGCGGATTCTGCCGGAGCTTGGCCCACTCGTCCGGATGCTCGGCGAGGAGCTTCAGCGCGTTTCCGAGTCCGATCACGGTGGTGTCAAGCCCCGCGGAGAGCAGCGCCCGGACCAGCAGCGGCGCCGCTTCCGCACTGATGTCCCCGGCATCGGCGCGGTCCCATAGCTGTGCGCCGAGCCCGCCGGGTGCCAGCCTGGCGCGTTCGGTATGTTCCATGACCCATTCGAAGGTGCCGGCGCCCTGTTCGATGAAGTGCTGCTGGCGTTCGTCCTCCGGGCCGAAGTAGCTGAAACTCATGGCGCCCTGGCTGATCAGGTTCTCCGCCCTGCCCTCGCGCGGAATGCCCACCGCGTCGCCGAAAACCCGGAGGGGGTAGACCTGCGCCAGGTCCTGAACGCCGTCGATCTCCCCGCGCTCCAGCAGTTGCGGCAGCAGTTGCGCGGCGAAGGCCTCGAAGCCGGCGCGCAACGCACGTGTTCCCTTGGGCGAGATGACCGAGGCCATGGCCTTGCGCAGCCGGGTGTGGACGGGCGGGTCCGAATCCAGAATGCCCTGCGGTTTCCAGGACGTCTCCTTGTGCAGGTTCTTCGGTCCCACCCCGGCCCCGTTGATGAACGTCTGGTGGTCCGCCAGAATGTCCCGGCATTCCTCGTAGCGGGCGAACGCGAGCACGTTGTATTTCTGCAGGTAGACCGCCGGCCCGGCCTCGCGCATCCGCTCGAACAGCGGGTACGGATCCGCCAGGTTCCCGTCCGAATACGGGTCATCGCCCAGCACCTGGACATCCGGGTACGCCAGCACTTCGGTCACAGCGGCCTCACTTTCTCTGCAGTCCTGCTGACAAGTTATCGCCCAAACGCCCCGATCACTAGCAGCATCCGCCCCATGTTGATAACTAACGACGGCGGCTGCCACCCGCCGTCGTGAGTTTTCGGCCGATCATCAACGTGACCGGATTCAATGTCCCAACTGTCCTACCGCTTAAGTAGAGTGGTTTCATTGCGTGACCGCGGTCACGTGAGGGGGCCGGCGATCCCGGTCCGCCCGCGGGCCGCGGCAATCCGAATCGGAAGGAAGTGTCAGTGAAGGCGCTGTTCAAGTCCGGGCCACAGGCCGGCTTCGAGCTCGTTGACCGTCCCGAGCCGCGAACCGGCGAGGGCGACGTCAAGATCAAAGTGATGACCACCGGAATCTGCGGGACTGATCTGCACATCCAGGCGTGGGACCCGTGGGCGCAGGAGAATATTCCCACGCCGCTGATCCCCGGGCATGAGTTCTACGGCGAGGTGGTCGAAACGGGCAGCTTGGTCCGGGACGTCCAGATGGGGGACCGAGTCTCCGGCGAGGGGCACATTGTCTGCGGTACCTGCCGCAACTGCCGGGCCGGCCGGCGGCAGATGTGCATCCGGACCGTCAGCGTCGGGATCCAGCGGGACGGGGCCTTCGCCGAGTACGTGGTGATTCCGGAAACCAACGTCTGGGTGCACCGCGATCCGTCCATCACCCCTGAACTCGGCGCCATCTTCGATCCGTTCGGCAACGCCGTCCACACCGCCCTGAGCTTCCCGCTGGTCGGCGAGGACGTGCTGATCACCGGGGCCGGGCCGATCGGGCTGATGGCGATCGCCGTTGCCCGGCACGCAGGCGCCCGCAACATCGCCATTACCGACATCTCTGCGTCCCGGCTGGACCTGGCCAAGCGGATGGGCGCGGACATGACCATCGACGTCAGCCATGAACGGATGGCCGAGGCCCAGGAGCAACTGCGCCTGACCGAGGGCTTCGACATCGGGCTGGAGATGTCCGGCCGGGCGAGCGCCCTGCGGGAAATGATCGACAACATGACCCACGGCGGGCGGATTGCGCTGCTGGGCCTGCCCACCGAAGACATCGCCATCAACTGGGGCAAGGTGGTCACACACATGCTCACGCTCAAGGGCATCTACGGGCGGGAGATGTTCGAAACCTGGTACGCGATGAGTGCCATGCTGCAATCGAACCCGGTGCTGCACGAGGCCATTTCGGGAGTCATCACGGACGTGCTGCCGGCCGCCGAGTGGGAGCGGGGCTTCGAAACCGCCCGCCACGGCATGGGCGGCAAGGTTGTCCTCGACTGGAGAAGGATCTAAGGAGCTTCGCATGTACTCTGCCCTCAAGGACCAGCTGGCCGCGGAACTGGACGAAATCCGCGCCGCGGGGCTGTTCAAAGCCGAACGCCGGATCAGCTCCCCGCAGTCCAGCCACATCACTGCCGGCAGTCTGGACGGCCCGGCCCGCCAAGTGCTCAACTTCTGCGCCAACAACTACCTAGGCCTGGCTGATCACCCGGATATGATCGCCGCGGCCAAGGCAGCCCTGGACGAGCGCGGCTTCGGCATGGCCAGCGTGCGCTTCATCTGCGGCACCCAGGACCTGCACCTGGAGCTTGAACGCCGGGTCTCCGAATTCCTCGGTACCCAGGACACCATCCTGTTCTCCTCCTGCTTCGATGCGAACGGGGGCGTCTTCGAGTCCCTGTTCGGGCCGGAGGACGCCATCATTTCGGACGCGCTGAACCATGCGTCCATCATCGACGGCATCCGGCTGTCCAAGGCGGCCAGGTTCCGCTACGCCAACCGGGACATGGCAGAGCTGGAAGCCAAGCTGCAGGAAACCGCGGCAATGAACGACGGCGGTGGGGCACGTCGCCGGATCATCGTCACCGACGGCGTCTTCTCCATGGACGGCTACCTCGCCCCGCTCCAGGACATCTGCGCGTTCGCCGAACAGTACGACGCGCTGGTCATGGTGGATGACTCGCACGCCGTAGGGTTCATGGGCGCCACCGGCGCCGGTACACCCGAACACGCCGGGGTCTCGGACCGGGTGGACATCTACACCGGGACCTTCGGCAAAGCCCTGGGCGGCGCCTCCGGCGGGTACGTTTCGGGGCGCGCGGAGATCGTGGCGATGCTCCGGCAGCGTGCCAGGCCCTACCTGTTCTCCAACTCCGTGGCCCCGGCCATCGTCGCAGCCACGCTCCGGGCGCTGGAGCTCGTGCGCGAATCCGGTGAACTGCGATCCAGGCTGCAGGAAAACGCGGCCCTCTTCCGCCGCCGGATGGCCGATGAAGGGTTCGAGCTGCTGGCCGGAGAACATGCGATCATCCCGGTGATGTTCCACGACGCCGTGCTGGCAGGCAAAGTGGCGGACCAGATGCTGGCCCACGGCGTCTACGTGACGGCCTTCAGCTACCCGGTGGTTCCCCAGGGCGCCGCCCGGATCCGCGTGCAGCTTTCCGCCGCCCACAGCCCGGAAGACGTCGAAGCTTGTGTGCGCGCGTTCGTCGCCTCGCGGGACGCAGTAAGCGGGTAGGCCAGGGAGCATGGACGTAGATGCCGTGGGGGAGTTCTGGGCCTGGTGGGAAGCGGACGCCGCCGGGCGCATCGCACAGGGCGCAGAGGGCTACGCCGAAAACTACGTCAAACAGCTGGGCCAGCGGATCGCGAGGATCGATCCGGGCCTCGCCTGGGAGCTCGGTCCCGGAGCGACGGCGGAACACGAACTGGTCATCTTCCCCGACAGCCCGGAACACGCGGCGCTGGCCCGGCGGGTGCTCAAGGCTGCTCCGGCACCGGACAGGCACTGGGAGTACGCGGATGCCCGGCAGGCGGCCGCGCGCTTCGAGGACCTGACGCTGGGGGTCGGCGGCGAGGAGTTCGCGGGCGAGGACTTCCGGGTGGGCCTGATGCGCAACCGGTATTCGGCGGACATCTCGGTCTACCACCCGAAGTTGGGCCGGCTCCCCGAAGACAAGCGGCTGGTCCCGGTGGCCATCATGCTGGACCATGCCATCGGCCAGCAGGACGTGAACGCATGGATCGGCATCATCGAACCGGTGCTGCAGCCGCATCCGGGGGACATCCCGCTGAGCGACCTGCCGGCCGTCGTGCAGCAATTGCGCGCCGGCGCGTTCGACGGGCACGGCGAGCCCATCTGGGAAGAGCTGCACGGCCGCTCGGTCGAGGACCGCCCCATCACCGCCTATGTGCAGGTTCCGCTGGTCCCGGCGTTCTGGCCCGACTTCGACCAGCATGTGGCCGTGCAGCTCGGCTACGCCCAGATCCTCGACGACGGGCTCCCGGGCGAGGAATCGGGGCGCCGGCTGCAGGCGATGGAACAGGCGCTCGCCGAAGCGCTCAACGGCAACGGCCGGCTGGTTGCGGCCGAAACAACGGACGGCCGCCGGATCCTGCACTTCTACGTGGATTCGACCACCTCCGCCGGCTGGGACCTGGAAGCGGCCGCAACGGCATGGGAAGAGGGACAGACCGGTGTCGGTGCGGAACTCGATCCCGGGTGGTCCGGCGTCAACCACCTGAGGATCAGATAGGGCGTGAGGTCATCGCGGCGCGCAGCCCCCGCCGTCGTACGCTCTGATGACGTTCGCGGCGTGGTCAGCTGGCGGCCATGCCGGAGAAAGTCCGGTAGTAGCGCAGGCCGAGTTCGCGGGCGCCGGCAGCGTTGAAATGGATGCCGTCGTTTGCACCATTGGCACCGGCGGGTCCTTCGACGAAGGCGGTCTGCGGCCGGTGGGAGGGAATGGAACGGTGCACTGCGTCGATCGGGCCGCGGATCTTCTTGTCCGCGGCGATCCATTCGGGCACCATGCCGCCAATGAGGAACGGGACCGGGCCCAGTTCTGCGCGGTACAGGTCGATGATCTGCAGCAGCTTGCGCCGGTACCAGTCCTGGCCCACTTTGGGCAGCGCGTCCGATTCGCCTTGGTGCCACAGGATGGCCGCCAGCCGGTGCGAGGGGTTGAGCGCGAGGGCGCGGAGGCACGCGTCCAGTCCCCGGCGGGCCAGGTTCACGGAGGCTGTGGTGTTGTACGGGTCCCAGGAATAGTCCGCGTTGCCGGTGATCGAGGTGCCGCCGAGGGCCGCCGGCACGAGCAGCACCTTGCGGTCCGCCGCTTGGTTGAGCCAGAGCTGCCGGGCGAATTCCATTCCGGGGCCGATGGTGGGCGCTCCGTCGCGCAGGTTCTGGGTGACGTGGAACAGCGCATCCGCGGCCGGAATCACGGTCCCGGCCTGCGGCCCCGAGCCGGCGAACTGGTCAATGCCCTCCAGCCTGATGTCGATGGCCGGATCATAGGGCAGCCCCGAACCTTGCATGTTGGATTGCCCCAGCAAGAGAACGACGTCGGCGCCGGACTTTCGCGGGTCGGTGCGGCCGTTGCCCACGGCAGCTCCGGCGACATTCTCGGCGCTCTGGATGCCTTGCCCGCCGGCCGGCTGGGCGGGGCTAAGCAGGTTGGCCAGCGCCCGGTGCGTGGCTGATTCGGGATCGGCGATCAGCCGGGCGATGTCCTCGTCGGAGGGCAGCCCCAGGCTCCCCGGCAGCGGGCTGCCCGGGCGGGCGGCGGCATGGGCTGCTCCCGCTCCGAGTGCCCCGGAACCAAGACCGACCGCGATGATGGGGGCGGCGCGGCGGAACAGGGTCCGGCGGCTGGGACTGGCAGGGCTGCCGGCTGGGGAGCCGGATTGTTGCGCTGCGGCAGGCTCGTCCGTGCCCATGCTCGCGTCCCCCTCCAGACCGGGCGCCGGAGGGCTCACCCGCCGGCTGGCAAAATTACTCCGATCAGTTTAGCGCCGACCCGAGCTCCTGCTGGACGGCCTCGATCAGCACGCCGCTGTCCACCAGGATGCGCACCGCTTCGATCTCGGGGGAGAGGTAGCGGTCCGTTCCGGGGCCTTCGACCACCTTGCGGATTTCGCGCCGGACCGCGGTGACGGCCGGGGCGCTCCGGGAGGAGTCCAGTCCGCCGTCGCGCATGTCCAGGGCCCGGGCGCTGGTGAGCAGCTCGATGGCCAGCACACGCGTCAGCCCATCCAGCGCCCGGCGCAGCTTCAGCCCGGCGGACCAGCCCATGGACACGTGGTCCTCCTGCATCGCGGAGGACGGGATGGAGTCCACGGAAGCCGGGTTGGCTAGCCGCTTGAGTTCGGAGACGATGCCCGCCTGGGTGTACTGCGCGATCATGTGGCCGGAATCCACGCCGGGATCGTCGGCCAGGAACGCGTTGAGCCCGTGGCTGCGGGCCTTGTCCAGGAACCGGTCCGTCCGCCGTTCGCTCATCGAGGCCAGGTCGGCCACGGCGATGGCGAGGAAGTCCAGGGCGTAGCCGACCGGCGCGCCATGGAAGTTCCCGTTTGATTCCACCCGGCCGTCCGGCGTAACCACCGGGTTGTCGATGGCGGAGGACAGCTCGTAGCCGGCCACGGATTCCACGTGCGACAGCGTGGCCCTGGCGGCACCGTGCACCTGCGGGGCGCAGCGCAGCGAGTAGGCGTCCTGCACGCGGGTGAAGCGGTGGCCGTCGCCATTGTCCGACGACTTCTGCTCGGCGATCAGCGGCGACCCGTCCAAGATCCGGCGCATGTTGGCCGCGGCGGCGATCTGCCCGGGGTGCGGGCGCAGCGCGTGGAGGTCCTCGGCCAGGACCGAGTCCGTGCCCAGCAGGCCCTCGATGCTCATCGCGGCGGCCAGATCCGCGGTCTTCAGCAGCAGGTGCAGGTCCGCCGAGGCCATGATGAGCATGCCCAGCATCCCGTCCGTGCCGTTGATCAGCGCCAGGCCTTCCTTTTCCCGCAGTTCCACCGGCTCGAGCCCGGCGGCAGCCAGCGCCTCGGCGGCAGGCACCAGCGCGCCGTCGTTATTACGTACTTCGCCCTCGCCCATCAGCGCCAGCGCGCAGTGTGCCAGCGGCGCCAGATCCCCGGAGCAGCCGAGCGATCCGTACTCGCCGACCACGGGGGTGATGCCGGCATTGAGCATGGCGGCATAGCCCTGCGCCACCATCGGGCGGACCCCCGTGCGGCCGGTGGCCATGGTGGAGAGCCGGTTGAGCATCAGGCCGCGGACCACCTCGCGGTCCACTTCTATGCCGGAGGAAGCGGCGTGGCTGCGGATCAGGCTGCGCTGAAGCTGGGTGCGCAGCTCGATGGGGATCTGCTTGGTGGCAAGGGCGCCGAAGCCCGTCGAAACACCGTAGTGCGGTTTGTCATCGGTGACCAGCGCGTCGATCACCGCGCGGGACTCCGCCATGGCTGACAGGGACTCGGCGCTGAGCTCGATCGGTGCACCGTGGCGTGCGACGGCGACGACTTCCTCCGGCGTGAGCGGGCCGGTGGAGATGGTGACGGGCTGAAGCTGGGACATGGTGCCTTTCATCGAAGGTGGGAGGCGTGGCTGGCGGGGCGGATAGGGTTACTTGACGATCAGGGCATCATAGTCCGGTTCGTTTTCCAGCACTCCGTACTTCTGGGCCGCGGTGCCCAGTTTCTGCAGTCCGTCCATGTTGATCTCGGGATACCACTTGGACATCTCCACGGTCTCGGCCAGCTCAGGCGTGATCTTCGCGTAGTCCTGGATGATCGTGCGGACCTCGTCCTCGTTTTCCATCGCGAAGGTGAAGGACTTTTCCAGCGCGCGTTGGAATCGTTCCACCAGCTCCGGGTTTTCCTGCAGGGTCTGTTCGGAGGTGAAGTAGAAGGCCGAATCGAAGTTTTCGGTTAGATCCGTCATGGGGCTGGCCACGATCTCGCCGCCGGCCTCCAGGATCTGCGTGCGGAACGGCTCGGTGGTCCAGGCCGCGTCAACGTCCCCGCGCTCCAATGCGGCGGGCATGTTGGGATACGGCATCTCGACGAAGTTCACGTCCTGCGGATCCCCTCCGGCTGCTTCGATGGAGTTGCGGATGGTCACGTCGGCGAAGTTGTTCAGGGCGTTGACTGCCACCGTCTTGCCCACGAGGTCCGCGGCGGACTCAATGCCGCTGTCGGGCATGGCGGCGACTTCGGTGACGTCCTCGCCCGGCACGTTGGTGGAGCTCGAGCCGTTGGAAACCACCTTCACCGGCAAGGTCTTGTCCTGGGCGATCAGCAGCGAGACGACGTTGGAATAGCCGAACTGGTATTCACCGGTCATCACGGCCGGCACAATCGCCGCGCCGCCCTGGGCGAGCTGGACGGAGAGCTGGATGCCTTCGTCCTCGAAGTAGCCCTCCTGCATGCCCAGATAGATGGGGGCGACGTCGGTGATGGGGATGAGTCCCACGCTCACCTGGTCCAGTCCCTCCTGGGGTGCAGCGCCGTTGGAGTTCGGGGCGTCCTCGGGAGCTGACGGGCTGCCTGATCCGCAACCGGTCAGCGCCAGAAGACCCGTGAGGGCGGCGGCGGACGCGCCCGTCATGAACGTACGGCGTTGGATGGTGGATCCGCGGAAGAGCTTTTCCATGGGAGTTTCTCCAGTTCTGCCGCTGAATGGCAAGGCCATTTCAGACAGTAAAATTTATGGGCTGATAGGGAAAAAGGTACAGAGCGATCCGGCTGCCGTCAATGGTCGGGCGGAAAAGGGGCATTGCCACTAGATGAAATTGATGTTTTACTAAGTGCAACGTCAGTGAAATGACGATCCCGACCGGAAAGGTACTCCATGGTGGACACCACTACAGAGACCGCTGCGGCGCCGGACGCTACAACCCGCGCCGCCGACCGCGCCCTGGGTCTGCTGCGCGTTGTCTGCGAGAACGACGGCGTCAAACTCGCCGATGCGGCCAAGGCGGCAGACCTTTCGGCGAGCACGGCACTTCGCCTGCTGCGGACCCTGGAGGCCAACGGCTTCGCAGCCAAGCGCGAGGACGGCCTGTACCGGCCCGGGTTCCGCATGGTCCAGCTGGGCGTCCAAGCCTTGAGCCACGAATCGCTGGTCGCGACCAGCCAGGATGCCTTGCGCTCACTGGTTGCCCGGACGGGCGAATCCGCCTACCTCAGCGTGGCCGCCGGCAGCACCGACGGGCTGTACCTGGCCATCGAGGAAGGCACGCACACCGTGCGCCACATCAACTGGGTGGGCCGCACGTTTCCCATGGTCGGCAGCGCCGCTGGGGAAGCCCTGCAGGGGAAGGTGGCGCCCGGGTCCTTCGCCGTCGTGGCCGAAGGCGTCGAGCCCGACATCACCGCGGTGGCCGCCCCGGTGATGGCCGGTTCCAAGGTGGTCGCGGCCCTGAGCATCGTCGCGCCGAGCTACCGCACTACCGCTGAAGCCGCGCAAACCTTCGGCGCCCTGCTGGCTGCCGAAGCAGGCCGCGTCTTTGCCGCCCCAGGCGGGGACGCCGTCGTCGTTAGTCCCCGAACTTCCTAACCTGACAGCCGGATAAATACCCGCTTCCCTCAGAGAAAGAGCTTTCAGAAATGACCTTCACGCAACATGATTCCTCCCGCACTGTCCGCGCCGCCCGCGGCACCGAGCTGACGGCCAAGAGCTGGCAGACCGAAGCGCCGCTGCGGATGCTGATGAACAACCTGGATCCCGAGGTCGCCGAGCGCCCCGAGGACCTGGTGGTCTACGGCGGCACCGGCCGCGCGGCCCGCAGCTGGGAGGCCTACGATGCGATCGTGCGCACGCTGGCCACCCTTGAGAAGGACGAGACCCTGCTGGTCCAGTCCGGCAAACCGGTGGGCGTTTTCCGCACCAATGAATGGGCGCCGCGGGTGCTGATTGCCAACTCGAACCTGGTGGGGGACTGGGCCAACTGGCCGGAGTTCCGCCGGCTCGAGGCCGAAGGGCTCATGATGTACGGCCAGATGACCGCCGGGTCCTGGATCTACATCGGCACGCAGGGCATCCTGCAGGGCACCTACGAAACCTTCGCCGCCATCGCCGACAAGCGGTTCAACGGCACGCTGGCCGGAACGCTGACGCTCACCGGCGGCTGCGGCGGCATGGGCGGTGCACAGCCGCTGGCCGTGACCCTTAACGGCGGAGCGTGCCTGATTGTCGACGTCGACGAGACACGTCTGCGCCGCCGCGCCGGCAAGCGCTACCTGGACGAAGTGGAAACGGATCTTGATGCCGCGTTGGCCAAGGTCATGCGTGCCAAGCAGGAGAAGCGGCCGCTGTCCGTGGGCTACGTGGGCAATGCCGCCGCGGTGTTCCCGGAGCTGCTGCGCCGGCACAAGGCCGGCGAGATCAGCGTGGACATTGTCACGGACCAGACCTCGGCGCATGACCCGTTGAGCTACCTGCCGCTGGAATACTCCGTGGACCAGTGGGACGCCGAGGCCAAGGCGGATCCCGTGGGCTTCACCAAGAAGGCACAGGAGTCGATGGCCCGCCACGTGCAGGCCATGGTGGAGTTCCAGGATGCCGGTGCCGAGGTGTTCGACTACGGCAACTCCATCCGCGACGAGGCCCGCCTGGGTGGCTACGACCGCGCGTTCGAGTTCCCCGGCTTCGTCCCGGCTTACATCCGTCCCTTGTTCTGTGAAGGACTCGGCCCGTTCCGCTGGGTGGCCCTGTCCGGCGATCCGGAGGACATCCGCGTTACCGACGAGGCGATCAAGGAGCTCTTCCCCGAGAACGAACACCTGCACCGCTGGATCGACGCCGCACAGGAGCACGTCGAGTTCGAGGGTCTTCCGGCACGGATCTGCTGGCTGGGCTACGGCGAGCGCCAGAAGGCCGGGCTGCTGTTCAATCGGCTGGTGGCCGAGGGCAAGGTCTCCGCGCCGATCGTGATTGGCCGCGACCACCTGGACTCCGGCTCCGTGGCCTCCCCCTACCGCGAGACCGAATCCATGGCCGATGGATCGGACGCGATCGCCGACTGGCCGCTGCTGAACGCCCTGGTCAACACGTCCTCCGGCGCCACCTGGGTCTCCATCCACCATGGCGGCGGCGTCGGCATCGGCCGCTCCATCCACGCCGGCCAGGTCTCCGTGGCCGACGGCACCGAACTGGCGGCGCAGAAGCTGGAACGGCTGCTGACCAACGATCCGGGCATGGGAGTGATCCGGCACGTGGATGCGGGTTACGATCGGGCCGTTGAGGTTGCTGCCGAGCGCGGGGTGCGGGTACCGATGAACGAGTCCTGACCCTGCCACGTCCCATCCGTCCGTCCTGTCCTGTCCGCCCGTCCCCATCCGGAGGTCCTCTTTGGAAACCGTTTCCCAGCTGCTCGAGTCAATCAGCGACGTCGGTCGTGATACTGCCCGCGGCGGATACTCGCGTCCGGTGTATTCGACGGCGGAGCTTGACCTGCGCGGCTGGTTCGTCGAGCAGGCCGGCCGGCGCGGGCTGGAGGTGGAGACGGACCGCAACGGCATCATCTGGGCTTGGTGGGGTGCGCCGGAAAAGGGTGCGCTGGTCACCGGCAGCCACCTGGACTCGGTCCCCGGCGGTGGCGCGTTCGACGGGCCGCTCGGCGTGGCCTCGGCACTTGCCGCCGTCGATGTTCTGCGGCAGCGCGGGGTCCAGCCCAACCGGTCCCTCGCCATCACGGTCTTCCCCGAGGAGGAGGGCTCACGCTTCGGCGTGGCCTGCCTCGGCTCGCGGCTGCTGACCGGCGCCATCGACCCGGACAAGGCCCGGAACCTGCGCGACGCGGACGGCAATACCTTTGCGGAGGTGTCGCAGGGGAACGGGCTGGACCCGGAGCACTTCGGGCGGGACGAGGAAGCGCTGGCGCGGATCGGCGACTTTGTCGAATTGCATGTCGAGCAGGGCCGCGGCCTCGGCGAGGAGGGGCCGGCGATCGCCGTCGGCAGTTCCATCCTGGGCCACGGCCGATGGAAGCTAACGGTCAGCGGCCAGGGCAACCATGCCGGAACCACTCTGATGCAGGACCGGGCGGATCCCATGGTGGCGGCAGCCCAGATCATCATTGCCGTGCAGAAGTCGGCCGCCGCCCAGCCGGACGCCCGCGCTACGGTGGGGCGGCTGGAACCGATCCCCGGTGGCACCAACGTCATCGCCTCGCGGGTCCAGCTATGGCTCGATGTCCGGCATCCGGAAGACGCCGTGACCGCCGCGCTCGTGGAGGCGATCCACGGCAAGGCGCAGAAGATCGCGGCGTTCGAAGGCTGCTCGGTGACGCTGACCGAGGAGTCCTATTCCGGCACGGTCCACTTCGACCCGGCGCTGCAGCGGCAGCTCGAAAATGCGCTGCCCGGGGCACCCGTGCTGGCCACGGGTGCCGGCCACGACGCCGGCGTGCTGGCCGGCTATGTGCCCTCCGGCATGATCTTCGTGCGCAACCCGACCGGCATCTCCCACTCGCCGGAAGAACACGTTGAGGACGACGACGCCGACGCGGGCGCGGGTGCGCTGGCCGATGTATTGGAGGGGCTGCTGTGAGCGTCTGGTGCGAAGCCGCCTGGATCCGCGGACGCGGTGTGGTGCCGGGTGTGCGCGTGGAGGTGGACGAGGCCGGAATCGTGACCCGGCTGGAGCTGGGCGCGGAGCGGAAGGCTTCGGACCTGCCCGTCTCCGGCGTGGCCTTTCCGGCTGCTTCCAACGCGCACTCGCATGCCTTCCACCGCGTTCTGCGCGGCCGCACGCATGACATGGGCGTGGGCAGTTTCTGGACCTGGCGGGAACAGATGTACCGCGCGGCCGGGGCGCTGACTCCGGCGCTGTATGAGCAGCTGGCTACCGCCGTCTTTGCCGAAATGGTGGTGACGGGCTGGACCAGCGTGGCCGAATTCCATTACGTCCACCATCGCCCGGACGGCACGCCGTACGGCAGTGGCGGGAGCCCGGGAAGCGCCGGCAGCGCCTCCCCGAACGGAGCAGACGGTCCGCATGCCATGGAGCTCGCCTTGGCCAGGGCAGCGGTCAACGCCAGGATCAGGCTGACGCTGCTGGACACCTGCTACCTCGCCGGCGGCATCGGGCAGGAGCTCTCGCCGGAACAGCTGCGCTTCGGCGATCCTGATGTCCACGCGTGGTTGTCGCGGCTGAAGTCCCTGCGCGAAGCTATCTCACGGGAATTCAGTCCGGACCAGGTCACTGTGGGTGCCGCCCTGCATTCGGTGCGCGGGGTGCCCGCCGACGTGCTGCCGGTTATCGCCGAGAAGCTGCCGCCGCAGATTCCGCTGCACATCCACCTGTCCGAACAGCCGGCCGAAAACGAAGCCTGCTTGCAGGCCACCGGGCTGACGCCTACGGCGCTGCTGCGCCGGAGCGGCCTGCTCACCCGCCGGCTTTCGGCCGTCCACGCCACCCACCTGACGGAGCAGGACATCGCCATGCTCGGAGCAGCCCATGCCACCGTGGTGATGTGCCCGACCACGGAGGCGGACCTGGCGGACGGCATCGGTCCGGCCGCAGCACTGCGCGATGCAGGAGCGCGCATCGCGCTCGGCACGGACCAGCACGCCGTCGTCGATCCGTGGCTGGAAATGCGCGCGCTCGAACATGGCGAACGGCTGCGGTCCGGGCAGCGCGGCTGGTTCCCGCCCGAGGCCTTGCACGAGGCGGCCTCGGATGCCGGCGCCCGCTCGCAGGGCAGAAGGCTGCCCGGGTTCGAACGGGGGAAGTACTGCGATTTGATGGCGGTGGATCCTGGCAGCCTGCGCACCATCGGCTCGCAGCCCGACCAACTGGCGCTTTCCGCCACCGCCCAGGACGTCAGGACCGTTGTCATCGGCGGCCGCCTTGCCGCCCGCCAAGGCATCCACGCGACGCTGGGCGATCCCGCCCGGCTGCTCGCGGCAGCCATCACCGACGTCGACGCCGCAGGAACCGGCGATACCGCAGCCAAGGGAGCTCTCCAAAGATGACCGCTACGCAGTCCACACTCATCACCAACATCGGCGAACTCATGACGCAGGACCCGGCTCGCGAGGCCGGTTCAGTGATCCGCGATGCCGCGGTCGTTATTGAGGGGGAACGGATCAGCTGGATCGGACCCGCCGGCCAGGCGCCGCAAACAGATGGAATGTACGACGCCGAAGGCCGCGCGGTGCTGCCGGGCTGGGTTGATTCGCACACCCACCTGGTGTTCGCCGGGGACCGCACCGCTGAATTCGAGGCACGGATGGCGGGGGAGAGCTATGCGGCCGGCGGGATCGCCGTGACCACCGGGGCCACCCGTGCTGCCGACGACTTCGACCTGACCCGGTTGCTGATGGGACGGGTCGCCGAAGCGGTCGCCGGCGGAACAACCTATTTGGAGACGAAGACCGGCTACGGGCTGGATGTGGAGCACGAGGCGCGGTCCGCGCGCATTGCCTCCACGGTGGCAGACCAGGTGACGTATCTGGGTGCCCATCTGGTCCCGGACGGGATGGACGCGGATGCCTACACCGAGCTGGTCTGTGGCGAGATGCTTGAGGCGGTCCGGCCCTACGTGCAGTGGGCTGACGTGTTCTGTGAGCGAGGCGCCTTCAACGAGGAGCAGTCACGTCGCGTGCTGGCCGCGTGCCGCGATGCCGGACTCGGACTCCGCGTGCACGGCAACCAGTTGGGCGAGGGGCCGGGCGTCCAGCTCGCAGTCGAGTTCGGCGCCGCCAGCGTTGACCATGTCAATTATCTGGCGGACACCGACGTCAAAGCACTGGCGGACAGCTGGTCCGGTTGGGACCGCGTGGCCGGGACAGGGGAGCGCGGCACCGTGGCCACGTGCCTGCCGGCCTGCGATCTCTCGACCAGACAGCCCTTGGCGCCGGGGCGGCAGCTGTTGGATGCCGGCGTCGAAATTGCCCTTGCCTCCAACTGCAACCCGGGCACGTCCTACACAAGCTCGATGAACTACTGCGTGACCACGGCGGTCCTGCAGATGGGACTGAGCGTCCATGAAGCAGTCCGGGCGGCGACGTATGCGGGCGCCCTTGCCCTGGGCAAGCACGTTGGCACCGACGTCGATGGACAGCGGGCGGTGGGCTCGATCGCCGTCGGACACCGGGCCGACCTGCATCTGCTCAACGCGCCCTCCGCCACGCATCTGGCTTACCGGCCTGGCATGCCGCTGACTGCCGCGGTCTGGCGAGCGGGCGTGAAAGTGCGCTGATTTTCGCTGGTGAGTTGCTTGTCCGCTACTTCGCGGTCCAGCCGGGATTTCGTCCGGTCAGCCCCAGCAAACGGTCCAGCAGCGGTGCATCGCCCGGAATCTCGATGACCGGGCCGAACAAGCCCTCGCGATCTTCTCCGTCCTTGGCGGAGAGTTCGGCAAATTCGTAGGCCGCCTGCAGGTTGGCTGTGTCGGCGTCGAACGTCTGGCCCGTGGCAGCGGCCAGATCCCAGCCGTGCACCACCAGCTCGTTGGTAGCCACCAGGCCCATGAGCTCGGCCGGCATGGTCACGCCGCCCGCCTGTGCCATACCTTGCCAGGCAGACGGATGTTGCCAGGCAGCAGCCAGGTCATCCAGGCGCTGGGGGAGAAGGTTCCGCCAATCCGGGTCCAGGTTCGCGGCCGAGGGGCGATTATCCGGGGCGTCGGGCGGTACAGAGTCATATCCCGGCTCCATCGACGCTTTGGTCGCCGCGTCCCTGAAGGCGACGGTCAGGCCCATGAAGTGATCGAGCAGGTCCCCAACGCTGTAGTACTCGCAGGGCGTCGGCCCGGCCAACTGACCGTCGCCGATGCCCTTGACGATTTCCGCCACCTGCCGCGCGGCTGGTTCCAGATTGAGCACGCCGGGCCTCCCTGTCCTTTGGCTGTTTATTTGTCTTTTTGACCTTCGCACGCAGGTTCCCCGGCGTCCAGAGCCAGACCGCGGGATTGCGCTAATCCGTCCTTGTTGAGCGCGCTCCCAGCAGGAGTTGGCAAGATAGACCCATGCAGAGCCAGACCGCAGCCACCGATACCGTGCCCCGCACCCGCCGTTACTACCGGGCTGAAGTGCTGATCGTTCTGGGGCTCTCCCTGGGCCAGTCCGCCGTCTATGCCATTGTGAACCTGCTGGAAAAGATGACGCGGGCGCCACTGGGATCGCAGACCACGGCGCTGAACCCGGTCCTGAACGAGCGGGAGCTGTTCGACCTGCTCTACCAACTGCTGGCAATCGTCTTTGCCCTGATCCCTGTGGCGCTGGTGCTGTTCCTACTGGCAACTCCGGGTGAACGAGCCCGCGAGGCCTTCCGGAAGATCGGGTTTACCTTCGCCCGGCCCGGCGTGGATTTTGGACTGGGCTTCGGACTGGCACTGTTGATCGCTGCGGGCACGTTGGGCGTGTATGCGGGCGGACGGGCCCTAGGCATTACGACGGCGATAGTCCCGGCCGCGCTGGACGAGTACTGGTGGACTGTCCCGGTCCTGATTCTGTCCGCCTTGCGCCACTCGGTGCTGGAGGAAGTCGTTGTTGTCGGCTACCTCTTCAACCGGCTGGCCAAGCTGGGCTGGGGCACCTGGACAATCATTTTCACTAGCGCTGCAATCCGCGGCAGCTACCACCTGTACCAGGGGATCGGGCCCGGCGTCGGCAACTTCCTGATGGGCCTTGTCTTTGGCTATGCCTACACCCGCACCAAACGCGTGATGCCCCTGGTCATAGCCCATGCCCTGCTCGACATCGCAGGGTTCGTTGGCTACGCCCTCTTCGGCTCCGCCATCGGCATCGGCGAATAACTTCTCCCGCCGCGGCGTCTTCCCGCCCCTGCCTCAGCCATTCGGCTGCGATTCGGGATAGTGCTGCGGTGGCAGAAAGGCCGTCTTTCCCCGAACCGCAGCTTGGTCCCATTTCGCAGCACCACGCAGGGACCCGAAGTGCGTGGCCAACAACGACCTCGCCAGAGCAGCTTGAATCTTCATCGACTGCTGATGGGAGCGACTCTCGGCCACCGTTTGTTCCATCGATCCTGCTTGAGGCCAGCATTGAGCAGCAACTTCACGAGGCCGCTTGGCCGGTGGGACTCAGGCTGCCACGCGGCGTCCCACGTCCATCGAACGAAATTGACGCCGCATGCGCGAATTCGGTCCTCGCGTTTCTTCTCTGCCACGACCGTGTCCACGGGGGTCTGACCCTTCAAGTACTCTCCATTGGAGTACTTGGCTGTACCGTCGAACTCCCCGACGAGGCGTTTCTCCTTCCAATAGAAGTCGGTGATTCCTACCGTCCTGCCATCCGTGTCATGGAATGTGTATTGCAGCTCCGGGGCCGGAAAATGAAACACGTACATTAGGGCTCTAGACAGGGATTCGCCCGGCAACTGCGCACGCGGATCCGCGAAGTCAATGACTCTGTGAGCTCGCAGCGATTTAGCCTGGGTAGGAAGTTGGTCTGCCAATGCATGCAGGTGGGATCTTTTCAACGCCGGCAGGTTCCGTTTCCTATCCGGCCGGAGAACATGGTCCAGGACGGGGACGGCATGCTCAAACGACAAATGTCCGGCTATGTCGACTGCGGTTTGTGCCCGTGACGTTACGGTATATCCGTCTACTGTCTCCAACGGTTCCAATAGCCTCGAGGCGTGCCATCGCATACCGGCACGGCGTAATCCATGACAACCTTCAGATGCTAGCAACTGCACCTCGGTGCTCTTGCCCACTACCGGCATTCCCCAGATGACTGCAGCAGACTGCCATACGAGCACCCGGGTTGAGCGTCCTTTGCTCACAGCCGCCTCAACGTGGATCCGGTACTGGTCCCACCAAGGCATGCTTGCCCAGAGCTGGGTTGGGATGTAGACACCGTTACGGACGCGCGTCAGTTCCCCGGTCCGGCAACGTTCGGCAAGGCTTCTTCGGCCGATCCCCGTGAGGTCGTAGTCATGGGAAAAGATCAGTTGAGAACACATTCTTCAACCCTGATCGTGTCCGAGCGGCTGGTCTCCTGCAGTGCGGGCACATGTGGACGACGCGGTCTGAACAGCCGCTGTGGAGGACTGTTAAAGGGAAACGCTTCGATTCGGGATTCCGCCTGCACCGCGCAGGCGAGGCAGAATCCCAAATCGAAGCGTCGCCCCAAAGCGGAGCGAATCCTCCGAAAGGAGCGGTTAGAGTTCGACGACGCCCTTGTCGGTCTCGAACCGTACGGACATGATGCCCGGGGTGCCGTTCGGCGCCGTCCAGGCAACCTTGACGTCGTCCAGGAGCGCATCGATCGGTGTTCCCAGCCAGTCCGCGACGCGGGTGGAGGAGCCGCCGATGGTCAATCCGATCAGCTTCGCCGTTGCAGGGTAGGCCTTCGACGGGTGCAGTTCTTCGGTGCCGTCGTCCCAGCGCAGCATGTACGGAACCTGCGGGTCCGCGATGAGGCCCTTAATGCCGATCTGCTGCCAGGTCAGTTCGCGGCCATCCGGGAACTTGCGGCCGCCCGGTACCGCATGGCGCCCCAAGCGCTCCTCGAACGGAGCCAGATCGTCAACCTCGACGCACCAGCCCATCCAGCCACCGCCTGCTTCGGAGCGGGCACGCACGGCCTGGCCGAAGGGCGCCTTGTCCGACGCCGGGTGGTTCAGCACCTCGACGACCTCAAGATAATGATGGTCCGTCAGGGGGAAAATCATGTTGCGGGTTCCAAAGCGGGGATGGACGCCGCCCTTGACGGCTTCGATACCCAGGGCTGCCGAAATCCGTTCGGTTGTAGCCGCCAGGCCATCGGGTTCACAGGCATATGAGACATGATCGAAACGCATGCCTCATTTTGGCATTTTGTGATGTGCCTCTCGACTAAGGGTGTCCTAACTGACATTCACACGCCGTCACATACTTGCTGAAAAAGTGCCCGTCGCCGAACCTAGATACAGGTCATGAGTGCCAGCAACAAGCCCCGGCTAGCTGGCCGGCAACCCTCCAACCGCGGTGGGGTGCCCCGGGTGAGGACCAGGCTCCCGCCAGCAGGCGGGACGCAAGCGCGGGTCACCCGAGGAAAAATGCCGGAAATCCGGTTCCCGGGCAGACCCCTTTGAGACAAGAGGGAGTTCCACATGTCAAACGACTGGTCATTCGAAACCCGCCAGATCCATGTAGGCCAGGAGCCGGACACCGCAACAGGCGCGCGTGCCCTGCCCATCTACCAGACGACGTCGTTCGTCTTCCCGAGTGCCGAAAGCGCGGCCAACCGTTTCGCGCTGGCCGAACTGGCACCCATCTACACCCGGATCGGCAACCCGACCACGGAGGCCGTGGAGAACCGGATCGCGAATCTGGAAGGCGGCGTCGGTGCGCTGCTGCTGTCCTCCGGCCAGGCTGCGTCCACGTTCTCCATCCTGAACGTTGCCGAGGCTGGTGACCACGTCGTCGCCAGCCCGAGCCTCTATGGCGGCACGTACAACCTGCTCAAGAACACCTTGAAGAAGTTCGCCATCGAGGTGACCTTCGTCGAGGATCCGGACAACCTGGACCAGTGGCGCGCGGCCGTCAAGCCGAACACCAAGGCGTTCTTCGGCGAGGCCGTGTCCAACCCGCGCCAGGACGTGCTCGACGTCGAAGGCATCAGCGCCATCGCTCACGAAGCAGGCGTGCCGCTGATCGTGGACAACACGCTGGCCACCCCGTACCTGATCCGCCCGATCGAGTGGGGCGCCGACATCGTGGTCCATTCGGCCACCAAGTACCTCGGCGGCCACGGCAGCGCCATCGCCGGTGTGATCGTGGATTCGGGCAACTTCGACTTCGCCAAGGATCCGGCGAAGTTCCCCGGTTTCAACACCCCGGACGAGAGCTACAACGGCCTGGTCTTCGCCCGCGACCTCGGCGTCGGCGGGGCGCTCGGCGCGAACCTGGCCTACATTCTCAAGGCACGCGTCCAGCTGCTGCGCGACCTCGGCTCCTCCGCCGCTCCCTTCAACGCGTTCCTGATTGCCCAGGGTCTGGAGACACTGAGCCTGCGGGTGGAGCGCCACGTGGAGAACGCGCAGAGGGTGGCCGAATGGCTTGAAAAGCACGACGCCGTTACGTCCGTTGCGTACGCCGGCCTGCCTTCCAGCCCGTGGTACGAGCGTGGCCGCAAGTACGGACCCAAGGGCACTGGCGCCATCATCGCATTCGAAATCTCCGGTGGGCTCGAGGCCGGCAAGCGCTTTGTCGACGGACTGGAACTGCACTCCCATGTGGCCAATGTCGGCGACGTCCGCTCGCTGGTGATCCACCCGGCGTCGACCACCCACGCCCAGCTGTCTCCGGAGGCGCAGGAAGCCGCCGGTGTCACGCCGGGCCTGGTCCGGCTGGCCGTTGGCATCGAGCACATCGACGATATTCTTGCGGACCTCGAAGCCGGTTTCCGCGCATCCAAGGGTGCCGCCTGAACGCGGCATCATGAAGGAATCACAGGCATAGCATTGACAACTCTGCAACCACAGGAACTGCTGGACACGGCGGCGGACGGCATGTTGCGTTACGCGTCCATCGGCGCCCTCGAGCTGGAAACGGGCGGTTTTCTGCCCGAGGTCGTTCTGGGCTACGAAACCTGGGGCACCCTCAACGAGGATGCATCCAACGCCGTGCTCATTGCGCATGCCCTGACCGGCAGCACCCATGTGGCTCGCGGAGATACGGATGAGGCGGGCTGGTGGGATCCCCTGGTGGGGCCCGGCGCCACGATCGACACCAATGAGTACTTCGTGGTGGCGGCCAATATGGTCGGTGGCTGCTACGGTTCCACCGGCCCGTCCTCACCGGCACCTGACGGCAAACCCTGGGGCTCGCGTTTTCCGCTGGTGACCATTCGCGATTCGGTCCACGCCGAGGCGCGGCTGGCCGACCAACTGGGGATCCAGCGCTGGCATGCTGTTCTGGGCGGCTCCATGGGCGGAGCCCGCGCGCTGGAATGGGCCGCTACCTACCCGGAGCGGACCGCCCGCTGTGCTGTGATTGCCTGCGGTGCGGCGAGCACCGCGGAGCAGATCGCCTTCGCCCAGGCACAGGTGCTGGCCATCCGGCTGGACCCGAACTTCAACGGCGGCGACTACTACGAAGGGCCCGCGCCCGACGCCGGCCTCGGCATCGCCCGCAGGATCGCGCACATCAACTACCGGTCCGAGCCCGAATTCGAGTACCGCTTCGGCCGCAACGCCCAGGGGACCGAGCAGCCCTTCGGCAGCGCCAACCCGGCAGAGCGCGGGCGGTATGCCGTGGAAAGCTACCTGGACCACCAGGCCAGCAAACTGGCGGGCCGGTTCGATGCGAACAGCTACATCCTGATGACCGAAGCCCTGATGAGCCACGACGTTGCGCGCGGCCGCAGCTCGGTGCAGCAGGCCTTGGCCGACGTTGAGACGGATTTCTTCATCGCGGCGGTGGATTCCGACCGGCTGTACTTCCCGGAGCAGTCGCGCCAGCTGGCCGAAGCGCTGCCCACGCCGCCCAAGGTGCACATGATCGAGGTGCCCACCGGCCACGACGGATTCCTGACGGACATCCACCAGCTGCACAATGAGCTGGTTGCCCGGTTCTTCCCGCGCAGCTGATCCGGCTACGTCCCGGGCTGCCGCACGGGGTAATCGCGGAGGGTTTCCTGTACAGCCAGATCGTACTGTGCATCGGTCAACAGGCTTTTGCCATGGAGTTCCTTCAGGTCCGCGAGCCGCTCATCGCGCGTCGGCAGGGGAACCCGCGAACGCGTGGCCTCGCGCCCGCCGATCGGTTCCTTGCCGTGTGACATGTTGAGAACTGCGCCGCGGATAACCACCACAACAATCCCGATCAGGGCCAGCAGGAAAACGACACTCAGCGCCGGCATCGCGAGCTCCCAGATGCTCGGCACCAGTGGATTGACCGCCGCAGCCATTGCGTCCTCCTGAAAATGTTGATGGTTCCGACAGTCTAGCCAGCCCGGCCCCTCAGGAATCGAGCAGGTCCACCGTGACGGGGCGGCCCAGGAAAGTCTCATACCGGGCGACGGCGGTATCCAGTGCGCATTTCTGCGCCTGCGTCAGCGTCCGGTACAGCAAGATACTAACGACGGCGGACTCCGGCTTCAGGGTGTGCTGCCAGTTTCCGATCATGCGCCCGTCCAGCAGGACGACGTGACTGGGCTGCTTGCTGGCCACCGCGGCAGGAGCCGTCCCGCCCAGATAATGCCTGGTTGGTGTGTAGCCCATGACATATTCGTCGTAGCACTGGATCAAGTCGATCCGAGGAGCCGACGGCGCAGAGCCGGGTGGTGCGAGGCCAGCATCTGAAGTAGCGGTGGGGGTTTCCGTGGCAGAGTGTGCGTGGCCGGAGGCCATGACAAATTCGTAACCATCAGCGCTGAACGACTGCAGCTGGGAACGGCCGCCCGCTGCAGCCAGTCCACGCCGGACGTCCGTCTGCGTCAGTCCGGACCACAGGGCGCAGTCTTTGACCGTGGCCGGTCCGCGGCTGGAAAAGTAGCGCCGGGTCAGTTCGGCAAGTGCCTGGTCGCGGTCGAAGTCCGCTGCCAGGGCAGGCACCCGTTCGTCGAAAAGCGCGTAAGTCTGGCGGACCGCGCCGCTTTCGCTGATCCGAGGCACGCCGCTGACAAGCACTTGGTCCATTTCCGCGTGGAAAACCATATGGCCCAGGCGCTGGCCGCGCAGGGGCGCCCCATTGAGCCGCTCGCCGGTGTCCTCCAGCAGACCCGTCCGTTCGAGTTCCGCGGCCAGCTCGTCGCGGGTCAGGTGCCGGCCGCCGGCTACGGCCGCACCGAGGACGTCGTTGCTGCGGCCAATCGTCTCCGCGTCGAGTCCCAGCTGCCGGTCCCGGGTTTTATTGCCGGCCCTGAGCCTCGGGCCGGACAAAGTCATCAGCCAGCGCAGGTCCTCCGCAAGGACAAAATGCCAGGTCGGCCGGAGCACATGGGTCCGCAGTATTGTGCCGGTTGTAATGGCGGCATCCACGGCTGCCGCGTTGTCCCTGGCCTGTCCCCGGCACCGTTGCGCCAACGTCCACCGGGCATACGCATACTCCTGCGCCTGCACGGCGAGCAATGAGCGCAAGGAGGACCCGGCGTCGTACGCTCCATCTCCCCACAGCTGTTGCGCGAGCAGCCGGTGCCGGACAATCCCCGCTGCCAGCGCAGACTCGTCGTTGAGCCCACCAGCACCGGAAATCTTCTGGCCGCCAAGCGCGCTGCCCGTGGAATCCACGCTCAGCCCGCCTTTCATCCGGCCGCGCCGGGCGGCATGCCGGGGCCAAACATCGGGCCGGCAGTCGGGCGCTTGGGGGAGATCCCGTCGCCCAGTGACTGGTGACGCAGGCGCCGCAGGACCCAAGGGAACAGATGCTGGCGGGCCCAGACCAGATCCTCGACGCGGGCGGTGCGCCAGTTCTTCGGCGGCAGCGGCTTGGGAATTTCGGGTTGCAGACTGTGCTCCACGTTCAATGCGTCCAGCACCATTGCGGCGATAGTGTGGTGGCCCAGGGGCGAGAAATGCAGGCGGTCCGGGGCCCACATCCGCGGGTCCTTCAGTTTCCGCAGCGCCCACATGTCGGCGATGACCGCATCGTGCCGGGTAGCCACGGTGCGGAGGTTCTCGTTGTAGATGGCAGCCCTGCCGCGGACGCTGCCGATCAGGGGCGTATCGCCGACATCCGGTGCAGTGAACAGGACGATGGTTGCCCCCGTTGCCGCCAGCGTTTCGATGGCAACATCGATTTTCTCGGCCAGGGCGTCCGGATCCGAGCCTGGCCGGATGACGTCGTTTCCGCCCGCGCAGAAACTGATCAGGTCCGGTGCGAGCTCAACGGCCGGACCGACTTGTTCGTCGATGATTTGCTGCAGCAGCCGCCCGCGGATGGCGAGATTGGCGTATGCAAAATCCGGGTGGTCCCGTGCCAACTCCTCGGCAACGCGGTCGGCCCAGCCGCGGTTACCGCCGGGGCTGTCCGGATCCGGATCGCCGATCCCCTCCGTGAACGAGTCTCCGATGGCAACAAAGCGGCTCCAGGGATGACGGGCGCTTTCGAGCGATCGCGAAGCTGCCGCAGGCAAGTTACTCACAAGTTCATCCTGCTCCAGCGGCCCTTCGATGGCAAAGACCGGAGCATCCAACTTGAAGCTTCAAGTATCGGTGTGTCAGAATGGCAGCATGACCGAAACTACTTATAAGCCCGTCGTCGTCTGGTCCAAGCCTGAAGCCGAGCGGGCCGGCACTCCCTTGCTGGTGCTCTTCCACGGCTACCTCTCCAACGAGGAGGACCTGATGGGCCTGGTTCCGGGGCTGCCCGAAGACTTCACCGTTGCCGCCGTCCGCGCCCCCGTCGCCCTGGGCCCGGGTTTTTCCTGGTTCCCACTGATGCACGAGCCGGATTTCTCCGTGGACAAGGTCACCAAGGCCGCCGCTGATGTATGGTCCTGGCTGGACACCGTCAAGGACCAGCACAGCAGTGTCTCCGTCCTCGGGTTCTCCATGGGCATGGCCGTTGCGACGTCCATCATGCGCCACCGCCCCGAGGAAATCGCCGCAGTTATCGGCCTCTCCGGCTTCGTGATCCCCGCCGACGGCGACCCGTTCTTCGACGACGAGGCGGTCAAGTCGCTCAAGCCCGCAGTGTTCTGGGGCCGCGACCAGGAGGACCAGGTCATCACGCCGGACAAGATCGAGTACAGCCATGCGTGGCTCAACGAGCACGTCGACCTGACCAAGGTGCTCTACGCCAATATCGGCCACGGCATCAACGCGCAGGAACTTGCCCACGTGAAGGAATTCCTGACCTACAAGGTGCTCAACGCGAAGTAAAACCTCGCACGCAAGCCCGTGCCGCCGTCGTCGTTATTGGGTTATCCAGCGCTCCTGCGCTGCCGCCGAAGAACGACGGCGGCGCTTGGCTTAACCGCGACGCTTGGCTTAACCGCGGCGGCGCGACTTGCCCGGCCTACTCGTGAACCACGCGGACGGTCTCGCCGTTGACGGTGACCGTGTCCCCGGCGTGCAGCTGGCGGCCGCGGCGGGTCTCGATCTCCCCGTTGACCTGCACCATGCCGTGCTCGACGAACTCCTTGGCCTCGTTCCCGTCCTCGGCGAGGTTCGCCAGCTTGAGCAGCTGTCCCAGCCGGATCATGTCGTCGCGGATGGAAATGTCATTGATGTCATCAGAGGCCATAGGTACATTCTGCCTGACGCAGCGGCCATGGTGCTCGCCACATTGTGGTGGAGCCGGGTGCGTTGTGCCCGTCGCGGCGGTGCCCCTGACGTAGGGTGAAACCGTGTCCCACGTTCCCAGAATGCCGCTTGCGCTAGGCCTGCCGCTGGCCGTGGTGACGGGCCTCTGCATGCCTGTGCAGGGCCGAATCAACGGGGCGCTCGGGGAAGTGCTTAACGACGGACTCGCAACCGCGGTCGTGAGCTTCGGCACCGGGTTGATCCTGATGATCCTGATCTGTTTGCTGGTGCCCAGCGGCCGCGCCGGAGTGCGGCGCATCGCACCGGCAATACAGCAGAAAAAGTTCCCCCGCTGGTACCTGCTGGCCGGCCTCAGCGGCGCCTTTCTGGTGGTGAGCCAGGGGATAACCATCTCGTTGATCGGCGTCGCCCTCTTCACCGTTGCCGCCGTGACCGGGCAGTCCCTGAGCGGACTGCTGGTGGACCGGCTTGGCCTTGGCCCCGCTGGCAAGAAACCGGTCACGATTATGCGGGTGCTCAGCGCACTGCTGACCGTGGCCGCTGTGGCCTGGGCCGTTTCGCCGAAGTTTTCAGCCGGTTCCGACCTGAGCGAATGGCTGCTCCCGGTGCTGCTGCCCTTGGCTGCCGGATTCATGCAAAGTTTCCAACAGGCTTTCAACGGCACCCAGACGCTGCATTTCGGCTCGCCGCTGCCCGCCACGCTGGTCAACCTCACCGTCGGCATGGTGCTGCTGGTCGCCGCCTGGTTCGTGAAAGTGGCGGTCGCCGGCATCGGAAATCCCTTGCCGGACGAATGGTGGTACTACCTTGGCGGCCCGATCGGCTGCCTCTTCCTTGCCCTCGCTGCCGTGCTGGTCCGCTCCTTGGGCGTGCTGCTGACCGGCCTGGGCATGATTGCCGGACAGGTGCTCGGCTCCCTCCTGCTGGATGTAGTGTTTCCCGCGCCCGGCACCATTATTACGACGGCGACGGTGCTGGGTACGCTGCTGACTCTCGTGGCGATGGTGCTCGCCACGCTGCCGTGGCCGCGGACAGCGTTTAATCCGTTGCGCCGCAAAGCCCTCGTTGGAACAGGGGAGAGGAACCGATGACGACGTCGGACGACAGTTTCATGTCCTTGGACCCCCATTTGGTGAACCTGCGGAACGGGCGGTTGACTGCCGGCGGCCTGGCCTCGACCACGGCTGAGGAAGTGGACCGGATTTTCGAGGTCCACCTGCCCCGGTTCATCGCCGAGCATCCCGGCAGCCCGGTGCCGTTAATGTTCTGGGCCCATGGCGGTCTGGTGCCGGAGCGGACCGGCCTCGCAGCCGCGGCACATCATGTTCCCTGGTGGCTGGCCAACGGCGTCTACCCGCTCTATTTCGTCTGGGAAACCGGTCTGCTTGAAGCCCTGGGAACCAGGATCCGGAATGGCATCGATCGGCTGCGGCCAGCTGTGCCCGTCGAAGAGGCCGCCGACAAGTTCGTCGAGTGGATCGCCAGGCATGCCGGAGGCCAATCAGTCTGGGCCGACCTCAAAGCCAGCGCAGCCCGGTCCGTTGACCGCGCCGATAGTCCAAGTCCTATTGCTTACGACGGCGATGCTGCGGCAGGCGGTGCCGGTCCTGATGTCGTCGAAGTCGGCATCGGAGTCGATGAGGGCGGAGCGCGATATGTGGCGCGGAAGCTGGCGGAGTTCCTCCGGCAGAACCCTGGCGCGGTCACGTTGCACGCCGTCGGTCATAGCGCCGGAGCCATCTTCCACTCGTATTTCCTGCATGCGGCGTTCGAGGAATGCGTGCCGGCGTTTGAGTCCTTTATTTTCCTCGACCCGGCCATCCTGATCGAGGAGTTCAAACGGGACATTGTGCCGCGCATCGGCAACGGCAACGGCATCCATGCCTTGTCTACTTTCGCCCTGGGTAAACAGAGGGCGCTGGATGACGAGTGCAAGTTGCTGAACATCACCTTCTATAACAAGTCCCTTCTGTATCTGGTTCATCACGCACTGGAGGACGCAGAGGACGCACCGCTGCTCGGGCTGCAGGAAAACGTGGAAGCGGATCCCGTGCTGCGTGAAATGTTCGGCGGGGCGGATGCTCGGGTCCAGGCGATCTGGTCGCCGCAGTTGGCCGGCCCCTTAGACAGCCGTTCGGATGCCAGGGAACATGCTGGCATCGACAGCGAACCCGTGACTATGGAGAGCGTTGCCCGGCGCATTACCGGCCAAGAGAATATCGAAAGCTTCCCCGGCATCCTGCCCTAATCCCGCCGGCCACCTCGACGGTGCTGCTTTCGGCGGCGGAAAGAATTTTGAAGAATATCGGTGGAACCCGTCAGACGCTGTGAATAAGCCTCCGAACTGTCACAGCCGGCTGATGGACTGGAGTCATGGCAACGCAGAAGTCTTCGTCATCGGTTCCCGGGATACCAGCGGCCGAGCTGCAGCCTCGCCGCGCGGTCCGCGCTGGCGTGGTCCGCCCCGGCGTGCTTCCTGCCGGGCTGGGGAAAACTGTTGCGGAAAAGATTTTTGAAGAACTTTCGTCGAAGCCGGAAGACGTGGTGTTTATCCCTCTTGGTTGTCACAGCCGGATGATGGACTGAGGTTATGGCAGCGGAAGAGCAGTCTGCACCGGTTTCCGGGTCCCCGGCCCCCGGACAGGAGTCCGCGGGGCAGGAGTCCGGGGCGCAGGGGCTTGCGGAGCACGGGTTTACGGTGCGCTGCATTCAGGAGGGCCGGCCCACGACCGCCGCGCAGCGGCAGGAAGCGCTGCGCAAGGCGTTGGAGCGTCTGGACCTGCATGCTGCGCAGGACCGCAAACGCGGCCTGGCCCAGGCCCGCGAATACATTGCGGCCGGCAAACCCCCGAAGCATGCCACGATGGCCGGTTACATGGAGGAGATCTACGCAGAGGCCCGCGGCCCGGTGCTGGACCCGCCGTCCCTGGAGTCCTACGGCGAGGACCCGCTGGCCGGGCAGGAGGTCCCGGCCGGGTCGGGGAGCCGGAGCATCTGGGTGCCAGCGCCGGCCTCGATGACTTCGCGGCCTGGGAGCGCGAGGAAGCCTGGGCCTGCTGGCCGCCGTCCGGCCCGTTCCCCGCCAGCTGGGGTCCGGCCGAGGACCTCGAGGGGCTGCCCGGGGACCTGTTCACCGAAACGCATGGGGAGTATTACGCCGAACGCCTGCGCCGGATCACCGCCGGCACCCCGGCCGATTGGTTCAAACTCTTCCACGCCACCGCCAACGCCAGCACCACCAACCCCGGTGATGCCGTTGATGCTGCCGACGGCGGTGATGCAGCCGGCGCCGGGGTGCGGGGGTTTGCGGAGCTGGATTACCGGTCGGCGGTGGAGCAGCTGGCCGCGGGGCGGCGGCTGACGGCCTGGCTGGACGCGGGCCTGGTGCGCCTGACCCACCGGATCGGGCAGACAGCCGTCGAGGAGCTGCCGCCGCGGGAACCGGGCACGCCGCCGGCCAGCCGGGCCGGGCTGGAGGAGCTGGCCGGGCAGTCCGTGATCAGGGAACTGGCCTGCCTGTACCGGATCACGGAGAAGCAGGCCCGCGGCCGGTACGAGACCGCGCAGGAGCTGTGCGAACACTATCCGGGCACGCTGGCCGCGCTCACCGCCGGGGAGCTGGACCTGGAACACGCGGGCGTGATCACCCGGCAGGGCGACACCCTCCCCGACGAGGCGAAACCCGGCTTCGAGCAGGCGCTGCTGGGGGAGGCGCCGGACAAAACGCCGGGCGAGCTGCAGTACGCGGCGCGGAAGCAGCGCGAGAAACTGAATCCGGAAACCATCACCGTGCGCCGCGAACGGCAGGAAAAGTGCCGGAGCGTGTACCTGGAGCCGGCGGATGACGGGATGGCGTTCCTGGGCGCGTACCTGCCCGCCGAGGAAGCGTACGCCGCGTACGACCGCCTCACCCAGGCCGCGCGGGGCCTGCAGACCGGGGCGGAGACCCGCATGGTGGGGCAGCTGCGCGCGGACGTGTTCAGCGAGCTGCTCCTGCACGCGGGGATGGAGTCCGGGCCGGCGGCCGGGATCCGGCCCGAGGTCGCGCTCACCGTGCCGGTGTTCACGCTGCTGGGCCTGGACGAGGAACCGGCCACCCTCGACGGGTACGGGCCGATCCCCGCCGGCGCCGCCCGGAAACTCTGCGAGGGCGCCACGTCGTTCTACCGGATCCTGACGCATCCCGAGACCGGGACCACCCTCTCCTACGGCAAAACCGTGTACCGGCCGCCGGCGGACCTGGCCCGCGCGGTCCGGCACCGCGACACCACGTGCACGGCGCCGGGCTGCCATGTCCCGGCGAAGGACTGCGACCTGGACCACACCATCGATTACCATGCGAACGGCGGGCACGGCCGGACGGATTTCGGCAACCTCGGTCCGCGCTGCGGTTCGGACCACCGGCTCAAATCCCTCGCCGGGTGGAAAGTCACCCAGGCCAGGCCCGGCGAATTCACTACCACCACGCCGGGAACCAGACCTACACCACCAGACCCGGCGACACCGGCGCCGGACCACCATCCTTCACCGACCGGGTCCTCGACGCGCTGCCCGACGACTTCCGCCGCCGCCTCAAACGCAAAAAACCACCACCACCGGAACCACCCGACGACGAAAAAGAACCACCATTCTGACCAATGGTGCAGCGGCTGGCGTGCGTTTGTGCTGAATACTCTATTGACGGTGCCTGTTGAACGAGCATCTGGTTTCAGCAAGCCGTTTTCATCACAACCACGTCATGTCACGGATCCGGTGTCGGGGGAGTCGGCAGGACTTGGGTAGGCTAACCTAGTAGCTTCGCTACGCACTGACCTGTGCGCAAAGACCGTCCTGACTACCTGCAAACGCAGGCTCATTTCGATCTGCGCCCGAACCGAGCCGGACCGCACCCAGCGGCCCTGTAGAGACTGGAGAACCACCTGATGGCAGCAGCCAAATCCAAGCTTGATCCGATCATCTCGCTGGCCAAGCGCCGCGGCTTCGTGTTCCAGGCCGGTGAGATCTACGGTGGATCCCGCTCGGCATGGGACTACGGGCCTCTCGGCGTCGAGCTCAAGGAAAACATCAAGCGCCAGTGGTGGCAGTCCGTTGTCCGCGGCCGGGACGATGTCGTCGGCTTGGATTCCTCGGTAATCCTGCCCCGCCAGGTATGGGAAGCGTCCGGCCACGTGGACGTCTTCAGCGACCCGCTGGTTGAGTGCCTGAGCTGCCACAAGCGTTACCGCGCGGACCACCTTGAAGAAGAATTCGAAGAGAAGAAGGGCCGCGCGCCCGAAAATGGTTTGAAGGATATCGCCTGCGCCAACTGCGGCACGAAGGGTGAATGGACCGAACCTCAAGAGTTCTCCGGTCTGCTCAAGACCTTCCTCGGCCCGGTTGCCAGCGAAGAGGGGCTGCATTACCTGCGCCCGGAAACCGCGCAGGGCATCTTCGTGAACTTCAACAATGTGCTGACCACTTCGCGGAAGAAACCGCCGTTCGGCATCGGCCAGATCGGCAAGAGCTTCCGTAACGAGATCACTCCGGGTAACTTCATTTTCCGCACGCGTGAGTTCGAGCAGATGGAAATGGAGTTCTTCGTCGAGCCGGGCACGGATGAAGAATGGCATAAGTACTGGATCGAAAACCGTCTGCAGTGGTACGTGGATCTGGGTATCGACCCGGACAACCTGCGTCTGTTCGAGCACCCGTTGGACAAGCTGAGCCACTACTCCAAGGGCACCACTGATGTCGAGTACCGCTTCGGCTTCCAGGGATCGGAGTGGGGCGAGCTCGAAGGCATTGCCAACCGGACGGACTTCGACCTCTCCACCCACACTAAGCACTCCGGTACGGACCTGAGCTACTTCAACCAGGCGACCAACGAGCGCTACACCCCGTACGTCATCGAACCGGCTGCCGGACTCACGCGTTCATTCATGGCATTCCTTGTGGACGCGTTCGCGGAAGACGAGGCTCCCAACGCCAAGGGCGGCGTGGACAAGCGCACGGTACTCAAGCTGGATCCGCGGCTGGCTCCGATCAAGGCCGCCGTGCTGCCGCTGAGCCGCAACGAGGACCTGTCGCCGAAGGCCAAGGATCTCGGCGCCCAGCTGCGCCGCACTTGGAACATCGATTTCGACGACGCCGGCGCAATCGGCCGCCGCTACCGCCGCCAGGACGAAATCGGTACGCCGTTCTGCATCACGATTGATTTCGACACCCTTGAGGACCACGCGGTGACCATCCGCGAACGCGACTCGATGGCGCAGGAGCGGGTGAGCCTGGACAAGGTCGAAGGTTACCTGGCCGCACGACTTATCGGCGCGTAACGTACCCGCGCTGAGCTTCACCCGGTAGGTGCCGGCGAACCGGCACCTACCTTAAGCAATTTCGCTAGGAGTAACCATGGCAGAGCTGAACTACCGTGAATGGCGCGACGGGGATGATCTGGCCCTGCTGGAAATCTGGGGCGACCCGGAAACCACGCAGGTCCAGCACTTCCGCGGGGTGCTGCGTCCGTCGTCGGATCAGCCGTGGTCCCGCTGCATAGTTGCCGAGGACCAAGGTATCGCCGTCGCTGCCGGCGTGGTCTATGAAACGAGCCTGCATCCGGAGCGGTTGTGGACTTACGTCGAGGTGGCGCGGGACCACCGCCGTGCCGGTTTGGCGAGCACCCTCCTGGGCATGCTGCGCAAGGAAGCCGAGCAATCGCCGTCGGGCGTTACGCGGTTGCGCGCCAAGGTGGAGCCGGAGAGCAGCGGTGCCGGCTTCGCACAGGCCTCCGGGCTGACGCCAATCCAGACCTCGCGGGTGATCGTCGTGCAGCCGGGCGCGTTGCCGCTTCCGGACCTGACCGAAGCGGACGGTCCGCAGCTGGAAGAAGCAGCCACTGGATCTGTGGAATTGACGACGGCGGTGACGGACTTCTACAACTCCGTGCACGTCTGGGACCGGGCGGATATGACGCTCGGGCGCGCCCAGCAGATGCTGCTCAGCGACGCGACCGGTGCCTCCGGTGCCGTGGTGCTGCGCAGCGCGCCCCGGGATAAGGGCGGAACCATCAGTGCTTTCGCCGTCAGCTACACGCAGGAGCGGACGGACGCTCCGGCAGACGTGCTGCTCGGCTACGACACGGCGCTGGAACCGGAGACGGCCCAGCAGGCCGTCCGTCAACTGCTTGCGATGCTGGTGCACCAGTACCCGGTGCAGTTGGAAGTGGATGAGTCCATGACGGCCGTGGTGGCCGTGCTGGAACCGCTGCTCGCGGCCGGCACGGCACAGCAACTCGGCCCGGTAACCTCAATCGTCAGCGACTGACCCTCCACAGCTGCACGTGCGCCACCACTGGAGCGCCGCGCCATCTTGCAGTATCCACCCTCCCGCGCGAAGGATTTCCTTGGGCCACTCCCACTCCCATGCAACCGAGGATCAAGGGCCGCCGAGTGCCGAAACACTGGCTGCCCGGCGCAAGGCCAACCTCCTGCTCGCCGCGATCCTGCTGCCGATTACCGTCCTGACGTTGATCGGCATGATCGCGCTCTGGCCGTCAGGTGACAGTACCGGCGTTGCCGTCACTGATCCGTATGCCACGGCGCCAGGCGTGACTTTCGACGTCGGAACCGTGCAGCGCGTGGCGATCGAAACCTGCCCGTCCTCGGCTGCAGCCGTTGAGGCGGGGGCGGAAGCGCAGGAATGCATGGTCGCCTACACCCAGCCCGAGGCGGGCGGCTCGCCGCTGCAGGTAGAGGTGACGCCGGAGATCGCCCAGTCCCGCGGGGTAGAAGCGGGGGACAAGATCCGCTACCTGAACCTGAGCGAGATCATGCCGGACCAGCCCGGCACCTTCATTTTCGTGGACTTCGTCCGCAGCATTCCGATCGTGCTGCTTGCCGTGCTGTACGCCGTCGTCGTTGTTTCAGTGGCCCGCTGGCGCGGCTTCCGGGCGATGCTCGGGCTGGTCGGCGGGTTCATCGTGATGGCGCAGTTCATCCTGCCCGGGCTGGTGGAGGGCAAACCGCCGCTCCTGCTGGGACTGATCGGCTCGATTGTGATCATGGTGGGCGTGCTGTATTTCGCGCATGGTTTCTCCGCCCGGACTTCCACCGCGCTGCTGGGCACGCTGTTCGGGCTGGGCATTACGGCGGTGATGTCGGCCTGGGCCACGGACGCTGCCTATCTGACCGGCGTGGGGGACGAGGACACTTATCAGCTGGTCAACATGGGCGGACAGATGTCGCTCTCGGGCATCATCATGTGCGGACTGATCATCTCCGGGCTCGGCGTGCTGAATGACGTGACCATCACGCAGTCCTCCGCCGTCTGGGAGATGTACGAGCTGGCGCCGGGAGCATCGGCGAAGCGGCTGTTTACAGGTGCCATGCGCGTTGGCCGCGACCACATTGCCTCCACCGTCTACACCATCGCGTTTGCCTATGCCGGAGCCGCGCTGCCGGTGCTGATCCTGGTCTCGCTCTACGAGCGTCCGCTGTTCGACACGCTGACCAGCGGCGAGCTTGCGGAGGAAATCGTCCGCACCCTGGTCGGTTCCATCGGGTTGGTGCTGGCGATCCCGGTGACCACCCTGATCGCCGTGCTGGTGGTCAAGGCCACCGGCATCCGCCGTACCGAGGAGGTCACCGTGGGAGTAGCCGGGGGAGAGGCCCTCGCCGTCGCGGGTATAGACCGTGGACAGGCGGCCGAGCGTGTCCATCTAACCAACGACGGCGGCAGCTCACCTGGGCATGGGGCACACCCTCAGCATGGGCTGCCTAATCAGCCTGAGCTGCCCAGTCAGCACGAACTTCCTACTCAACCTGAGCTGCCCACCCGGCGCGGACGGCGGCGCGCGGAAGAGGGCTGAGCAGAGCACCGGGAAGAGTGTTGCTCCTGCCTGCCATCGCGCCGCCCAATCACCGGGTTTCCGCTGGCGCTGGGCATTATCCACAGTGGTTCGGCAGATTTGCGTGGTTTTGAGAGAATAGGTGAGTGACTGTTACCGCTGTACCCACGTCGGACACCCGCTTGGAGCTGCCTCCGCTCAAGCTCGGGCCCCTGACCGTTGATGCTCCCGTGATCCTGGCGCCCATGGCCGGGATCACCAATAAGGCATTCCGCCGGCTCTGCCGCGAGCACGGCGGCGGACTCTACGTATCGGAAATGGTGACCTCCCGCGCGCTAGTCGAGCGCAGTCCGGAGTCGATGCGCATTATTTCGCACGACGAGGACGAGAAGGTCCGCTCCGTTCAGCTGTACGGCGTGGACCCCAAGACCGTCGGTGCCGCTGTGCGGCTGCTGGTCGAAGAGGACCGCGCGGACCACATCGACCTCAATTTCGGCTGCCCAGTGCCTAAGGTAACCCGCAAGGGAGGCGGCTCGGCCCTGCCGTGGAAGCTGGACCTGTTCACCGGGATTGTGCAGACTGCGGTGAAGGAAGCATCCAAGGGCAACATCCCGCTGACCATCAAAATGCGCAAGGGGATCGACGACGACCATCTGACGTATTTGGACGCCGGCCGGATCGCGCGCGACGCCGGGGTTGCCGCCGTCGCGCTCCATGGCCGTACCGCCTCCCAGTTCTACTCGGGCAAGGCGGACTGGTCCGCCATTGCCAAGCTCCGCGAAGCACTGCCTGACATTCCGGTGCTCGGCAACGGCGATATCTGGAGCGCCGAGGACGCCATCCGCATGGTCCGCGAAACCGGGGTGGACGGCATCGTCGTCGGCCGCGGTTGCCAGGGCCGGCCATGGCTCTTCGGCGATCTGCAGGCCGCATTTGAGGGCAGCGACCGGCGTTACCGTCCCGGGTTGAAAGAGGTTGCGGAAAGCGTCTACCGCCACGCGCAGTTGCTGATCGAAACCTTCGGCGACGAGGGCAAGGCGCTGCGGGACATCCGCAAGCACATGGCTTGGTACTTCAAGGGCTACATGGTCGGCGGCGAACTGCGCGCCAAACTGGCCACCGTTCCCACGCTTGAGGTGCTGCGCGAGCTGCTGGACACTCTGGACATGAGCGCCCTCTATCCGGGTGCCGACGCCGAGGGGCCGCGCGGCCGCGCAGGCTCGCCTAAGCGCACCGCGCTGCCGGAGAAGTGGCTGGAATCTCGGCTGCTCAACGACGCACAGCAGGCGGATATCTCGGCTGCCGAATTGGATGTTTCCGGTGGCTGAGAACACCGTCATTACTCCGGCGCCGCTGATGCCCGGCTACACGGAAACGGACCAGGAACGCTGGGTCGCCGAACCCGCCAAGAGCACCTACCGCACCCATTTCGAGCGGGACCGTGCCCGCGTGCTGCACTCTTCGGCACTGCGCCGGCTCGGGGCGAAAACCCAGGTGGTCTCTCCGGACACGGATGACTTTGTCCGCACCCGGCTGACGCACAGCCTGGAGGTCGCGCAGGTCGGCCGCGAACTCGGCCGCACCCTGGGCTGCGACCCTGACGTGGTGGATGCCGCCTGCCTGGCGCACGACCTCGGGCACCCGCCCTTCGGACACAACGGGGAGACCGCACTCAACGCCGCGGCCCACGCCATAGGCGGGTTCGAGGGCAACGCCCAGACGCTGCGCCTGCTGACCCGGCTGGAGCCGAAGGTGCTGCATGCGGACGGTTCCCCCGCGGGGCTGAACCTGACCCGCGCCAGCCTTGATGCGGCCTGCAAGTATCCGTGGTCGGTGGCGGACGCACCGGTCATCCACGGCAAGCGCACCAGCAAGTTCGGCGCGTACGAGGACGACCTGCCAGTCTTCAACTGGCTGCGGGAGGGTGCGCCCGAGCGGCGCTCCTGCATCGAGGCGCAGGTCATGGATCTGGCCGACGATATTTCCTACTCCGTGCATGACGTCGAGGACGCCATCGTGGCAGGGCGCGTGCAGCTGAAGTGGATGGAAAATCCGGACCACCGCAGCCGCGTCATCGGCTACACCCAGCAGTGGTACCTGCCGCACAGTGACCCGGTGGAGGTCGACGCCGCACTTTCGCGCCTGCAGGCCTCCGGCGTGTGGGTGCCGGAAGCGGACGGCAGCCGCAGGGCGATGGCCGCGCTGAAGGACATGACCAGCCAGCTGATCGGCCGCTTCTGCTCCAGCGCCATGGAAGCCACCCGCTCCATCTACGGTCCGGACTCACTGACCAGGTATGCTGCGGAACTGGTCGTCCCGCAGGAAACGGTCATGGAGATCGCCGTCATGAAGGGCCTGGCCACCACGTTCGTCATGACCACGGACCTGCGCCAGCCCATCTACGAGCGCCAGCAGGAAATCCTCACGGACCTGGTGCACGAACTCCACGCAACCGGCGCGCAGCATCTCGAGCAGCCCTTCGTCGCCGACTGGCACGCAGCTAACGACGACGGCGCCCGGCTTCGGGTGGTCATCGACCAGATTGCATCGTTGACGGATGTATCGGCAATCGCACTGCATGAACGCCTGATGGGCTCGCACCGGACCCTGCTCTGATACTCCTCGGGAGGGCCGCGCAGCGGCGCACCTTCCCATCTCCTCGTGAACTCGTCCTGCCCGGGTGTGCACCATCCCTGCACACCCGGCCGCGGCGGTGTGGCTGTGCACAGGCGGCAGCGGGGCGCGGGACGATTTGGAGCGATTGCCTAAACTGGTTGCATGGCTGGACTGATAAAACGTGAAGACATCGATGAGGTCCGCCAGCGTACAGACATCAAGGAAATTGTTGACGGATACGTCACGCTCAAATCCGCTGGCATCGGTTCGTTCAAGGGCCTCTGCCCGTTCCACGACGAGCGCTCACCCTCGTTCCATGTCCGCCCGCAGGTAGGCAGCTACCACTGCTTCGGTTGCGGAGAGGGTGGCGACGTAATTTCCTTCGTCCAGAAGATGGACCACAGCACGTTCAGCGAGACGGTGGAGAAACTGGCCCACCGGATCAACTTCACCCTGCGTTATGAAGACGGCGGCACCGGGCCGCGCCGCGAAGACGTCGGCAAGCGGCAGCGGCTGCTGGATGCCCACAAGATCGCGGCGGAGTTCTTCCGGGAGCAGCTGCTGACACCTGGCGGTGCCACCGGACGGCAGTTCCTGTCCGGACGCGGCTTCGACCAGGCGGCCGCAGACCATTTCGGCGTGGGGTACGCCCCGCAGGGCTGGGACTCGCTGCTCAAACACCTCACGGGCCGGGGCTTTACCCAGGATGAGCTGAAGCTGACCGGTATGTTCTCCGAGGGCAACAGGGGCATCTACGATCGCTTCCGCGGCCGCCTGATCTGGCCTATCCGGGATATTGCAGGGGATACCGTCGGGTTCGGTGCACGCAAACTCTTCGAGGACGACCAGGGACCGAAGTACCTGAATACGCCGGAAACCACCCTCTACAAGAAATCCCAGGTGCTGTACGGGATCGACCTCGCCAAGCGGGACATTGCCCGGAACCGCCAGCTTGTCGTCGTGGAAGGGTATACGGATGTCATGGCCTGCCACCTGGCCGGCATCGGTACCGCGGTTGCCACCTGCGGTACCGCCTTCGGCACGGACCACATCAAGATCGCCCGGCGGCTGCTTTCCGACGACGGCACGGGCGGTGAGGTGATCTTCACCTTCGATGGTGATGCCGCCGGCCAGAAAGCTGCTCTGCGGGCCTTCGACGAGGACCAGCGATTTATCGCCCAGACCTTTGTGGCGGTGGAACCCAACGGGGCCGATCCCTGCGACTTGAGGCTTAACAGGGGTGAGGCGGCGGTCAGGGATCTGATCGGATCCCGGCGACCGCTGTTCGAATTCGCCATCAAGGCGACCCTGAAGAAGTTCGACCTGAACACGGTTGAAGGCCGCGTCCAGGCGCTGCGGTCGTCGGCACCGGTGGTGGCACAGATCCGCGACTCCGCGATGCGGCCTGCCTACTCCCGTGAACTGGCGGGTTGGCTCGGTATGGAAGTGGACGAGGTGCTGCGTGCTGTCTCAGGCGCAGCCAAGCGCCTGCGGGAGCAGCAACAGGAACCCACCGACGCCGGCAACAGCCAGGCAAGACCGGGCGCGGCGCAGCAGACCCAGCAGGGCGGATCGGGCCAGCAGGGGAAAGCGGGCCAGGACCGGTACCCGGGCCAGCGTGGACGCTCCGGGCAGTTTTCCCAACGTCACCCGGACGGCCGGCAGTATCCGGCAGATCCCTACGAAACCAGGCAACAAGGGGCAGGTTCCGATAATCCTGTGCCCGCTCCCGCCTTCACTCGTCCCGACCCTAGGGATCCGGTGGCGCGCATGGAGCGGGAGGCGCTCGAAGTCGCGCTCCAGCAGCCTGGTCTGCTGGACGCCGGACAATGGCAGAGCTTTACCGAAGTGAGGTTCCGCACTCCCGCCCATGCCTTGGTGCATGATGCGGTGCGGGCTGCCGGGTTTGCCGGGGCTACGCCGTCGCAATGGGTGGAAAGCGTCAGACAGGAAGTTCCCGAGGAACTTCGCTCGCTTGTGTCCGAGTTGGCGGTTACGCCCTTGCCGGCGCACAACGATGATGCGCTGAAGTCGTACTGCAAAGGCATCCTGAACCGGCTGTTCGACCTGCAGATCACCCAGCTTAAAGCCGAAAAAATGGGCCAGCTCCAGCGGATGGACCCGTCGGCGGATCCGGAGCTGTTCCAGCAGCTGAACCGGGAATTGATGGAGCTCGAAATGCAGCGCCGGGCGCTGCGCTCGGAATAGCGAACGTCGATTTGGCATTTCCGGTCAGGTTTACGTAAACTCATTGAGGCCTTGATGGAGCCGCAAAGCTTCCGAAAATGGTGTTCTGAACCGACGTTTTTTACGTTAGGAACTCGAAAAGTTCAGGATTTCACTTCCGGGAAAAAGCCTTGTAAGGTTGTATCTGCCGCTTTCCCCCGTAGCTCAATTGGCAGAGCATTCGACTGTTAATCGAAGGGTTACTGGTTCGAGTCCAGTCGGGGGAGCCACCATAAAGAATCCCCGTCCTGTTACCAGGACGGGGATTCTTTATTGCCCGTTTCCGGCGGCTGCCGGTTCGGGGACTATCAGCCGATTGGTTCTCCTAAGCGCCCGCGCGCACGCTGTTGGTGCCGGCCACATTGGCAAACCAGGAGCCGCTGGCTTTGACCGTCCGCTCGAAGGTTGCGTAGTCCACCCGCACGAGGCCGAAACGCTTGTGATATCCCCAGGCCCACTCGAAGTTGTCCATGAGTGACCAGCCGAAGTAGCCGCGTAGGTCTACTCCCGCGCTGATCGCCTTGTGGCACTGGAACAGATGCGCACGGATGAATTCGAGCCGGTCCGGATCCTCAACGGCACCATTGGTGCCGACTGCATCGTCATAGGCTGCTCCGTTTTCCGTGATGTAGAGCGCCGTGCCTGCTGGGCCGCTGTAGTCCTCCTGCAACCGTGTCAGCAGACGGTACAGACCCTCCGGCTGTACCTCCCAGCCCATCGCCGTCGTCGGCAGCCCCCGCGGAACCACGGAAACCTGGTCGGCTGCCGTATAGGGCGGCGCCAGCGGACGTTCCACGGGCGCGGCATGTGCATTCCCTGCATCCGCCCGGGGATGTCCGGTTACCGCTTCGCCGTGGTAGTAGTTCACTCCCAGTGTGTCGATGCATGCGCTGATTGTGTTCATGTCTCCGGGCAGAATGCGTTCTTCGAGTCCGTATTTGGCGACGTCCGTGAGGAAGTCCGCCGGATAGGCGCCGTGGAACACCGGGTCGAGGAAGGCCCGATTGAACTGGCCGTCGATGCGCCGCGCCGCATCCAGATCCGTTGGGTCACCGGGATCGACAGGATCGACCACCGTGAAGTTGAGTGTGAGGCCGAGCTTGGCCTTGGGCGCCCGTTGCCGGAACTCAGTCACGGCAAGCCCGTGTCCCAGCAGCAAATGGTGCATGGCGGCGAGGGCGTCCGGGCGGGACTGGCGTCCCGGTGCGTGCACCCCGGAACCATAGCCGAGGAACGCCGAGCACCACGGCTCGTTCAGCGTGGTCCACACATCCACGCGGTCGCCGAGCACCTCGTGGACGGCCAGCGCGTACTCGGCGAAGCGGTAGGCGGTATCCCGGTTGGCCCAACCGCCGTCGTCTTCGAGCGCCTGCGGCAGATCCCAGTGATAGAGCGTCAGCCACGGCTTGATCTGCGCAGCATGCAGTTCATCGACGAGGCGGGAGTAGAAGTCGAGGCCGGCGGTATTGGACTTCCGGCCATCGGGCTGGATGCGGGACCAAGAGGTCGAGAACCGGTAGGAGCCCAGATTCAGCGACCGCATCAGTGCGACATCCTCCCGGTAGCGGTGGTAGTGGTCGCAGGCTTCGTCTCCGGTGTGTCCGTCGACGACGGCGCCGGGAAGCCGGCAGAACGTGTCCCAGATCGAATCGCCCCGGCCGTCTTCGCGAGCGGCGCCCTCCACCTGGTAGGCCGCGGTGGCGGCTCCCCAGAGAAAGCCCTTGGGGAAATGCAACACTTCGCTCATATCGGGCTCCGACCTGTGCTGATGGTGTCAATGGCTGGCTGTCAGCATAGTGTTGGAAGTACCGGAGCGTAAGCGTTTACTGTCTCGGAAGCATTGCAATTGCCGAAGATCTTCGCGTTTGAATGTCGTCCTCATGGTTGAGGGGTTGAATTCAGGCAGAATGATAATTTTAGACTGTGGACACTCGAGCACTACCAAACTAGCAATGGAGGCAGAGCCCATGACTCGCGTTGACAACACCAGGACCACTACTGCTGGAAGCAGATCCTCCCTGGTGTCACTGGTCAAAATGGCCGGGAGATTGGTGCCTCGCCAGATCAGCGATGAGCTTTCCCTGGCTGCTGCCGAGCTTAAGGGCAAAGGCGTCAAGGTTGGTGTAGCCGCAGCCCTTCTTGCTGTCGCTCTCGTGTTCGTTGCCTTCATGGTTATTGCCTTGCTCGTGGCCGGGATTATGGGGCTCGGCGAAGTTATGGAGCCTTGGCTGGCGGCTCTGCTCGTGGCCCTGCTGTTCCTCGTCCTGGCCGCCATCGTGGGCCTGATCGGTGCCCTGCGGCTGAAGAAGACCATGCCGCTGCTGCCCGAGCATGCCCTGCGTGGCATCAAGTACGACATTGGCGTGCTGAAGGAGGGCCGCAGCTTCGATCCTGCCACGCTGGATCAGAAGCCGGTGAAGCAGGAAAAGCCGGAGCAGGCTGAGGAAGATAAAACACCCAAGGAGCCCGCTCCTTCCGTCGAAGAACTGCGTAACCGCTCCGGGGAGCGCCGCGAACACCTCGCGCGGATCCGCGATGGACTGGGCGAGAAGCTTGATCCCAAGCCGCAGAGCGAAAGGATCAAGGCCAATGCCAGCGAGGCTGCCGCCAAGGCCCGTGAAGCGGCCGAGACCCGTATGGCGGCGGTCAGGGGATCGGCTTCGGGCTCGCATGCCCACACATCCGCTACGGGAGCCGGTTCCGCGTCAGGTCTTCAGGATGACCTGCAGGACCGCTGGAAGCCGCTGGCTGCACTGGCTGCGTCTCTGACCGCGTTCTTCGTGTTGCTGCGCAAACTGCTGCGTCAGTAACCGACGGCCTTCGGTTGGACCGTACATCGCAGGCTGCATAACTGCATATCAGCGCCCCCGCCGTTCCGGCCGGAGGCGCATCAGCGAAGAGGGGAGGGGTAATGAAGCTGATTGGTGCCGGTGCCCGGGACAACTACGAATACCGGGAACTGCAAACCTTCTGGACGGTACCGAACATCATCACGGTCCTTCGCTTCCTCGCCGTCCCGCTCTTTATCCGGTACATCATGCTGGAGGATTACGCAGCGGCCACCATCGTGCTGGTGATCCTCGGCTCAACGGACTGGATTGACGGCTACCTGGCCCGCCGCTTGAACCAGGTGTCCTCGATAGGAAAATGGCTGGATCCGGTCGCGGACCGCCTGGCGCTGATTATCGTAGCCATCACGTTCGTTGTCGCCGGCATCGCGCCCCTCTGGCTGCTGCTGGCCATCGTCATCCCGGACGGGATCCTGCTGGCGTTCTCGCTCACTCTTTTCCACGGCAATCCAAACCTGCCGGTGACCAACATCGGCAAGATCCGGACGGCCCTGCTGTTGGTCGGAACTCCGCTGCTGCTACTGCATAAGGCCCTCGAACCCGGCGAGGACTGGCTGGCGGCAGTCGCCTACACAATCCTCGTCCTCGGCTGCGTGGGACATCTGCTGGCGTGGTGGGGATATATGCGTGGGGTTTGGCGGAAACACCTTGTCAGGCGGGGGCAACAGCCGGACAATCCCGCCGGCTCCGCTGTCAACGGGCACACGAATGGTTGACGGTCCACCGGCAGGCGGGAAACCTAGTGCACCCGGGACAACGGCAGTCAGGACCACATGGTCTGGCTAGCGATCCTTTGTGCGTTGACAGGCGCATTCTTCCTGGCCCTCGGAACGCAGCGCCAGGCAAGTGCGGTGCAGGCGAGCACCGGCGGGCTTTCGCTTAGTGGCAGCGGACTGCTGCGCCTGCTGCGGACTCCGCGCTGGGTTGTTGGGCTGCTGCTGCTGGGCGTTGGCATGGGCCTGAATGTCTTCGCTCTGGTCAGCGCTCCGCTCACCGTCGTCCAGCCGATCGGTGCCATAGCCCTGGTCATCACAACTATCGTGAATTCGAAGGACCAGGGGATCCGGCTGAACCGGATGACCATCGTGGCGATCACCGCTTGCGTGACGGGCAGCGCCGGTTTCGTGCTGCTGGCGGTCAATGTCACCGGCGAAAGCCACCGGGTCACGGCGGCGGAAGAACTCTCGACGGTGCTGCTGCTCGCCGTCGTTGTTGCGGTTTTCCTCTCGCTGGAACTGATGTTCCGGCACCGGCTCAACGCCTTCGCATATATCGTTGGCGCCGGGATGCTCTTCGGGTTTGTCGCGGTCCTGGTACGCATCATCGGCTTGCACCTGTTCGATCCCAACGGGCGCTTGCTGGCCAACGTGCCGGTTTACAGCATCATCGCGATCATTGCCACTGCGGGCCTGGGAGCGTGGTTTGTCCAGAGCGCGTACTCCAGCGGACCTCCGGACCTGGTGATCGCCGGACTAACCGTCATCGACCCACTTGTGGGTATAGCCATCGGCATTTTCCTGCTGGGGGAGCTGAAACCCGACGTCGAACCCGTCATCGCGATTGCCATGATTGGGGCGGGTTTGGTTGCTATTGTGGGGGTCATTGCCCTTTCAAGACATCATCCGGACGTACTGCAAAAACGAGAAGAAGCACGACGGCGGGCCCAGACCGCCGCAACCAGGAAGCCTTAGGTACGAACAGATCATATGAACAGCATCGCCACAACCGACCAGGGAGTTCTGCGCCAGGTGAGTGAGAACAAGGGACCGAGGCCGCTCAAGATCTTGATCGCTGCCGATACCTATCTGCCGGACGTTAACGGAGCGGCTGTCTTCGGCTTGCGGCTGGCCCAGGCCATGTCCAAGCGAGGGCATGACGTGCATGTGATCGCGGCGCGCCCGGAGCAGGGAATCAGCTATGTGGAGAAGCGCCCTGAGGCGGCCGTGCACCGGCTTCGCTCGCATTCGGTACCCACGCACGAGTTATGGCGCATCTGCTTCCCCTGGGAGATCAAACGGGACATGAAGCGGATCTTCGACGAAGTCCAGCCCGATGTGGTCCACATCCAGTGCCACTACATGATCGGCCAGGCCACGATGGCCGAAGCGGTACGCCGCGGAATCCGGGCCATCGCTACGAACCATTTCATGCCAGAAAACCTCGAGCCGTTCCTGCCGTTCCCGCAGTGGTTCCTTGACATCGTGGCCAAGAATTCCTGGCGCGACATGGGCAAGATCATGGGTAAGGCAGCTGTTGTTACTACTCCAACGCCGTTGGCCGCGAAGGCCATGAAGGAGCACGCCTTCCTGCACAAAGTGCTTCCGCTCTCCAATGGCATTGACTCGGCTCATTACGAACTGGCGCCGGGCGAAGTCGTTGAGAAACCTGACCATCCCACGGTGCTTTTTGCGGGGCGGCTGGCCCAGGAGAAGCACGTGGATGTGCTGATCGAAGCGATCTCACTGACGGACCCTGATCTCAACGTCCACCTGGAAATTGTCGGGGAGGGCGAAGTGCGGCCGATGCTTGACGCCAAGGTGGCCGAGCTCGGTATGGCCGGGCGGGTGAAGTTCCTGGGCCACGTCGACGATGATGAACTGCGGCTGGCGTACCTTCGGGCGACCGTCTTCTGCCAGCCGGGTACGGCGGAGCTGCAGTCGCTGGTCTCGCTGGAGGCCATGTCCGCGAGCAAGCCGGTGGTCCTGGCCAATGCCATGGCCCTGCCGCACTTGGTCGACGACGGCGTAAATGGTTACCTCTTCACCCCGCGGGATCCGGTCGACCTGGCCGCCAAACTGGACCTGGTGCTAAAGCAGTCACCGGAGGACATCCAGGCCATGGGCGAGGCCAGTCACGACAAGGCGGCCAAACACGCCATCGACAAGACCATGGACACCTTCGAGAAGCTGTACCGCGGCGGATCGGTGGACGACTTCTTGCCGAGCTGACGGCGCCGGGCGTCTCAAGGTGCGCGGGGCCGCGCGTAGCCATTAGGATGGCTACGTCGAAACTGCTCGCAGCTGATCGCGAGGCAGTCACGGGGCGGTAGCTCAGCAGGTCAGAGCAGAGGACTCATAATCCTTTGGTCCTGGGTTCAAGTCCCAGTCGCCCTACAGCAAGACGCCAGCGGTGCTGGGCAAGAGGCTCCGGCCGGATCCGATTCGGGATCCGAGCCGGGGCCTTTGTCGTGTCCGACGTTATCCCTGTTCCCAGTTCCCAGTTGCCGAGGATGCCCCTTGTTGCTGAACGGGTTCCACCGCACCAAGGTTGCCCCGCGTCTGACGAATAGGTTATGTTACTGGCGAGTAACATAATGACCGGGATGTGTTGTTGCATCCTGAATCCGTCAGCAAAGGATGCACCCATGGGCCAGACTGCCGTTGATCCGAACAAACTCCCTTATGCCAATGGGGACTTCTATGCCTTCGAGGAAGTTCTCTCCGCCCCGGAGCGTGCTCGGCTGCATGAAGTCCGGGACTGGCTGGCAAAGGAAGTCCGGCCGATCGCAGTGGACTATTGGAACCGGGGAGAGTTCCCCATGGAAATCATCCCGAAACTGGCCGAGCTCGACGTCGTCAGCCCTGTCCGCAGGCAGGGATATTCGAACTTGCTGGCCGGGCTGCTGCATGCGGAATTCACTCGTGCGGATACCTCCATCGCCACCTTCATGGGAGTCCATGACGGGCTGTTCACCGGGTCCGTCGAGGCTCTGGCCTCGCAGGAACAGCAGGATGCGTGGCTGCCCGACATCTATTCCTTGAAGAAGATCGGGGCTTTCGGGCTGACCGAACCGCTCGGTGGTTCGGACGTTGCCGGCGGCACGCGCACCACCGCCATCCGGGACGGGGGAAGCTGGATCCTCAACGGCGCCAAGCGCTGGATCGGCAATGCCACGTTCGCCGACTGGGTGGTGATCTATGCCCGGGATGTGGCGGACAACCAGGTCAAGGGATTCCTGGTGGACACCACGCTGAAGGGCTACCAAGCCACGAAGATCGAGAACAAGATCAGCTTGCGCACGGTGCAGAACGCGGACATTATTCTCGACAACGTGGTGGTGCCCGATGAATTCCACCTGAAGGGCGCCAACAGCTTCAAGGACACCAACAAGGTGCTGAAGGTGACCCGGCTGGCTGTGGCGTGGCAGGCGGTTGGGCAGCAAATGGCCGCCTTCGACGTTGCACGCCGCTATGCGGTCGAGCGGCACCAGTTCGGCAAACCGCTGGCCTCCTTCCAATTGGTGCAGGAACAGCTCGTCCAGATTCTGGGCAACACGGTGGCGTCCATGGGCATGATGGTGCGCCTGGCCCAGTTGGAGGATGCGGGGGCCGCGAAGGACGAACAGTCTGCACTTGCGAAGGCGTTCACTACGGCCCGCATGCGCGAGTCTGTGGCGCTGGGCCGCGGCATCCTCGGCGGCAACGGCATTGTCACCGACTACGAAATGGCCAAGATCTTCGCTGATGCCGAGGCTATCTACTCCTACGAGGGAACCCAGGAGATCAACTCGCTGGTTACCGGTCGGGCCATCACGGGCATCGCCGCCTTCGTTTAGTCGCCTTCTCCGTAGGCGTACAGCTTCATTCCATGGGCCGGGGGAGCAGGACCGAGGGCCGCATGTCCATAACGAACTGCAGCGGGTTGATGTATTCCTCCCCCTGCCGCACACCCCAGTGCAGGCAGCCGGGCGGGCAGTGCGATGCCCCGTCCACGGTCCCCAGCTCGGCGCCCTTGTCCACCGGATCGCCCTTCTTCAATTCGCTGGAGACAGGTTCAAAGCTGCTGCGCAGTCCGTTGCCGTGGTCGATGGTGATGACGGGGCGGTCCACAACCCAGCCGACGAAGCTGACAGTACCGTCCTGCGGAGCGAGTACCGAAGCGCCGTCGTGCGTCTTCAGGTCAACCCCTCGGTGCCCGCGCGACCAGGGCTCCGGCGGGGGATCAAATCCCGCCAGTACGGCAGGCTTCGGATCCGTCGGCCAGTTCCATATCGGGGCGTAGCTTCCGGCCGTGCCCGTGGTGGGCGATGTGCCGGGCGATGGGACGTTGGCTGCAGTCAGCAGGAGAACGACGGCGGCTGCCCACGCCAGCCGAAGAATGTGCGAGAAGGGCAGCTGGGTCCTTCGGGAGGACTGTTCATGGGTGCCGGGCATTTCCATAGGGTCGATGCTGCGCGTTGTGATGCAGCGGCGCGAGGGTCCCGGCGCCGGATGTGCGCACAGCCGCCGCGTGCGGCAGTTGTGCAGGAAGGGTGGAACGGCCGGCCGAAGTACGCAGGTTTCGGGGGAGGAAGAGCGGCGAAGTGCGAGCCCCGACGTGTAGTACACTAGGCAAAGCAGTTTTCTGCCTCCATGAGTCATGTCTTGGTCCCGTTTATCCATTTGGAATTTACGACCGGGATACATGGTGGGGGAACTGACTACGCGTTTCCGTTTCCCGCCGCAGAGTCTTCTACGGCAGGGGTATGTCCAGGCGGTCCGGTAAAGCCGGTCCGGACTTACGTCCCGTTCGCGAACAGGACTGACGGAAGCCAGGAGCTTCGCCCGAACCCGGGCGCCGAGCTAATAACCGTCTATTGGCAGAATCTACCCGCGCTGAAGCCGGGAATCCTGCCGGAAGGAGTGACGACATGCCAGTCGTTACCATGCGCCAGCTGCTCGACAGCGGCGTTCACTTTGGTCACCAGACCCGTCGTTGGAACCCGAAGATGAAGCGCTTCATCTTCACCGAGCGCAACGGCATCTACATCATTGACTTGCAGCAGTCGCTGTCCTACATCGACCGCGCCTACGAGTTCGTCAAGGCCACTGTCGCCCACGGCGGCACCGTGCTCTTCGTCGGTACCAAGAAGCAGGCTCAGGAAGCAATCGCCGAGCAGGCCACCCGTGTTGGCCAGCCGTACGTGAACCAGCGCTGGCTCGGCGGTATGCTGACCAACTTCCAGACCGTTTCCCGCCGGATCCAGCGTCTGAAGGAACTCGAAGAGATCAACTTCGAGGATGTTGCCAGCTCCGGCCGCACCAAGAAGGAACTCCTGCTGCTGCAGCGCGAGAAGAACAAGCTGGAAACCACCCTCGGCGGTATCCGCAACCTGACCAAGGCTCCGTCCGTGGTCTGGATCGTGGACACCAAGAAGGAGCACCTCGCTGTTGACGAGGCGCAGAAGCTGAACATCCCGGTTGTTGCCATCCTCGACACCAACTGCGATCCGGACGAGGTCGACTTCCCGATTCCGGGCAACGACGACGCCATCCGCTCCGTCAACCTGCTGACCCGCGTTGTCGCCGACGCCGTTGCCGAGGGCCTGATCGCCCGCCAGAACAAGGCTGCCGGCAACACCGAGGCACCCGTCGAGCCGATGGCCGAGTGGGAGCGCGAGCTGCTCGAAGGTAACTCCGAGGCTCCGGCCGCTGAAGCCAAGACCGAAGAGGCACCCGCCGCCGAGGCCCCGGCCGAAGAGGCTCCTGCCGCGGAAGCTGCGCCGGCCGAGGCTGCTGAAGCTCCGGCTGCAGAGACCGACAAGTAAATCTGATCTTCAGCCGCAGGTGACCTAGCCACCTGCGGAGGATGTCTGCTGGTGCGGCCGGCCGAGTTTCGGCCGGCCGCACTGGCGGAATACGCAACTACTTATTACGGAGGGACTGGAGTCCAAATGGCGAATTACACCGCTGCTGATATTAAGGCTCTGCGCGAGCGCACCGGCGCTGGCATGATGGATGTCAAGAAGGCTCTCGACGAGGCCAACGGCGACGCCGACAAGGCCATGGAGCTCATCCGCATCAAGGGCCTGAAGGGCGCTACCAAGCGTGAAGGCCGCTCCACCGCCGAGGGCCTGGTTGCCGCCAAGGTCATCGACGGAACCGTCGGTGTCATGGTCGAAGTCAACTGCGAAACCGACTTCGTTGCCAAGTCCGCCAAGTTCATCGAACTGGCCGATAAGGTTCTCTCGGTTGCCGTCGAGTCCGGCGCTGCCGAACTGGACGCACTGCTGGCCACCGACGTCGAGGGCAAGCCGCTGAGCGAGGTTGTCGTCGAAGAGGGCGCAATCCTCGGCGAGAAGATTGTTGTCCGCCGTCTGGCACGCCTCGAAGGCAAGACCGTTGACGCCTACCTCCACAAGACGTCCAAGGACCTGCCCGCCCAGGTTGGCGTGCTGTTCGCTGTTGACGCCGTGGGTGAGGCTGCTGTCGAGGCCGCGCACGACGTGGCCGTGCACATTGCTGCCTTCTCGCCGACCTACCTGGTCCGCGAAGAAGTTCCGGCCGAGACGGTCGAGAACGAGCGCCGGATCGCCGACGAGACCGCTCGCGCCGAGAACAAGCCTGAGGCTGCGCTGCCGAAGATCGTTGAAGGCCGCCTTAACGGCTTCTTCAAGGAGATCGTGCTGCTTGACCAGCCGTTCGCCAAGGACCCGAAGGTCAATGTTGGCAAGGTCCTCGAGCAGGCCGGTGCGAACGCATCCGGTTTCGCCCGGTTCCGCGTAGGCGCCTGATAGCATCGCGCTTAGCAAATAATGGCATGCGCCGTCCGCGGCGCAGCACCGTGTAGCGAGGAGGGGGTGGTCACCCACAGGTGGCCGCCCCTTTTTCCTGCCCAGAATCACAGACTTTAGTCCAGTTCAGTCCCTACAGGTCCTTTTTCCCAGGACCGACAGCACGCCCGGGAGGCACGATGGAACCCCAGCACGCAACCGAAACCCATTCCGCCGAGGTGGAGCCCAAGCGGCGCCGCGTTCTGCTCAAGCTCTCCGGCGAAGTTTTCGGCGGGGGCAAACTCGGCGTCGATCCGGACACCGTCCGCGGAATCGCCAAGCAGATCGCGGCAACTGTGGGACAGGTCGAGGTTGCGATCGTGGTCGGCGGCGGTAACTTCTTCCGGGGCGCGGAGCTCTCGCAGTCCGGGATGGACCGCTCCCGCGCCGATTACATGGGGATGCTGGGCACCGTCATGAACTGCCTCGCGCTGCAAGACTTCCTCGAACAGGCCGGCGTGGACACCCGTGTCCAAAGCGCCATCACCATGGGCCAGGTTGCCGAGGCGTATATTCCCCGCCGCGCCATCCGCCACATGGAAAAGGGCCGCGTGGTCATCTTTGGCGCCGGCGCCGGCCTGCCGTATTTCTCCACTGACACCGTTGCTGCCCAGCGTGCGCTGGAAGTCCATGCCGACGTCGTACTCATGGCCAAGAACGGGGTAGACGGGGTTTACACGGCGGACCCGAAGAAGGATCCGGCGGCCGAAAAGCTGGACAGCCTCACTTACGACGACGCGATGCGCCGCAATATCCGTGTCATGGACCAGACGGCCTTCAGCCTGTGCAAGGACAACAAGCTGGCCATGGTGGTCTTCGGGATGGAAGGCGAGGGCAATGTCAGCCGCGCCATCCTGGGCGAGAAGATCGGGACCTTCGTGTCCGCCTAAGCGCACCCGCGCACAACCCGGAGCGCCTGCCCGTCAGCGGTTCCGGATAGCCTAGGATGGATAACAGAGTCCTTGCCGCCATGAAGGCGGACATAATTGTCTAAGGAGACGCCGTGATCGAAGAAACAATGCTAGAGGCTGCCGAGAAGATGGATAAGGCGGTGGAAGTGGCGAAGGAAGACTTCGCTACGATCCGTACCGGCCGCGCGAACCCGGCATTGTTTTCGAAGGTCACCGTCAACTACTACGGTTCTCCGACCCCGCTGCAGCAGCTGGCTTCGTTCCAGAACCCGGAGGCACGCACCCTGCTCATCACGCCGTTCGACAAGTCGGCGCTGAACGACATTGAGAAGGCCCTGCGGGATTCGGACGTCGGCGCCAACCCGGCCAATGACGGCAACGTCATCCGCGTGGTGCTGCCGGAGCTGACCCAGGAACGCCGCAAGGAATACGTCAAGATTGTCCGGGGCAAGGCCGAGGACGCGAAGGTCTCCATCCGCAATATCCGCCGCAAGGCGATGGACAACATCGCCAAGCAGGTCAAGGACGGCGACATCGGTGAAGATGAGGGAGCGCGGGCCGAAAAGGAACTGGACGCCCGGACCAAGGCCCACACGGACAACGTGGATGAGCTGCTCAAGCGCAAAGAAGCTGAGCTGCTCGAAGTCTGATGGGTACCGACCAGCCTTCCACCCAGGCTGGCGGTTCGCCGGCACCTGAGGCTGGTTCCGGGTCTCAGAAGGCCGGACCAGGACGACGGGCGCTGCGGGCCGCGGCCACGCCTTCACGGGCAGGGCGCAACCTTCCCGCCGCCATCATCGTCGGCCTGGCGCTCCTCGTGGCGGTCCTGGTGGGGCTCTTCTTCCTGCCTGACGCGTTTGTGGTGCTGGTATCGGTTTTCGCGCTGATCGGGGTTTGGGAAGTTTCCCGTGCACTGACGGTCAAGGGCATCTTCGTGCCGCAGGTGCCGCTGTATGCCGGCGCCTTCGCCATGCCGCTCGCCGCCTACTACGGTGGCCCGGAAGCGCTGGCATTCGCGCTGGTGGCGACGGCAGTTGCGGTCATGGTCTACAAATGCCTGGACCGGGCACAGGATGCCGTGCGCAGCATCATGAGCGGAGTGTTCGTCCTCTGCTGGGTACCGCTGTTCATCAGTTTTGCTGTGCTGCTGCTGGACGAGGACAACGGCGCGTTGAAAGTGATGACCATGCTCTTGCTGGTTGTCTCCAACGACACCTTCGGTTATCTGGTGGGAGTACTGTTCGGCAAGCATCCGATGGCTCCGAAGATCAGCCCGAAGAAATCCTGGGAGGGTTTCGCCGGATCGGTGGGCGGCGCCGTCGTTGTTGGGATTCTCTGCTCGGTGTTCATCCTTGACCTGCAGTGGTGGTTCGGGCTGGTGCTGGCTATTGCCACCGTCGCCGCATCCAGCGCAGGAGATCTGGCCGAATCCATGGTCAAACGCGAGCTTGGCATCAAGGACATGAGCAACATCTTGCCCGGCCACGGCGGCGTCATGGACCGGCTCGACTCGATCGTTTTCGCCGCGCCGGTGGCCTATGTGCTCGCCGTGCTGCTGGCTCCCGGGGCGATCTAAGCGGGCATCCGCATAAATAATTCAAGAACGCGTTCCGGCGGGCACGCCGGGCACAGGTATTGGGGAGTTTGGCACAGCAGATGTCACTACTGAAGAGGGAAGCATCGACGACGATGGTGCGACAAAAGAATGAGGCTGGCCGAGGCAGTGCACCCTTCGAGCGCGTGGGGCGCCGCGAGCACGGCTACAACGTCCGCCAGGTGGACCAGTTCCTGGCCCGCGCCCGGGAGTACTACAACGCCAACGACCCGGACAGCGGGCAGATCACCAGCCGCGACGTGCGCGCGATGACTTTTGAACCTGCTCGCGGCGGTTATGACCCGCGCGCGGTCGACTCCGCGTTGGACCGTCTGGAGGATGTCTTCGCCCAGCGTGAGCGCGACGCGTTGATCGCCGCCGAGGGAGAGCAGGCCTGGCTGGCCCAGATCGGCCGCGTTTCGGCCGTGCTCCGCGCCCGGCTCCACCGCGAGCCCGGGGACCGATTCCGCCGTCCAGCCAAGCGCAACGCCACCAGTTACAACGTGCAGGACGTGGACGCGCTGTGCTCCGAACTGCTTGCCTACTTTGAAAACGACCAGCCGCTGAGCGTCGATATTGTCCGCCGTTCGGTGTTCCGCGAGGCCAAGGGCCCGGACGGCTACGAGGAAACCCAGGTGGATGCGTTCCTGGACCGTGTTGTCGAACTCATGGCCGCTATCGACTGATTAGCGACCGGCGTTCGTTAAGGTCCAGTGGGCGTTAACGTCCCACGGAGCGCGGCGCCGTGTGGTGGTGTTCGGGCGAGTGCAGCCGCGCCATCACCCGTGCCACGGTCAGGGGCCGGCGCGATGCCGTCAGCTTCGACACGGCAATGGTGACCATGAACGCCACCGGCACGCTCCAGGCCGCCGGCTGGGCGAGCAGTTCCTCGAACCGGCCCAACGCACTCCCGGCGAACGCGGCGAGCATGACCGCAGCCCCGCACAGCACCGCCCCGGTGACCATGCCGGCGATGGCTCCGGCGTCGGTCAGCCCGCGCCACCAGATGCCCAGCAGCAGCAACGGACAGATAGTGGAAGCGGTGAAGGCGAACACCGTGCCCACACTTCCGGCCAGCGCCAGCGAGTCCGTGGCCAGCGCTACCCCCAACGGCACGACGGCGGAGAGTGCGGCGGCCCAGCGGAAACCGCGGACGCTGCCCCGGAACAGGTCCTGGCTGACCACGCCGGCCAGCGACACCACCAGGCCCGACGTGGTGGACAGGAACGCGGCAAATGCGCCGGCAATGACCAGGGCCGAGAGCAGGTCCCCGGCGGCGCCGTCGAAAATCCGGGCCGGCAGCAGCAGGACCGTCGCATCCGCCTGGCTGCCGGTGGCCAGATCCGGCGTGTAGATCCGGCCAAGCACGCCGTACAGCGTGGGGAAAATGTAGAACAGCGAGAGCAGCCCCAGCACAATGACCGTGGTGCGCCGGGCGGTGGGGCCGTCGGGGTTGGTGTAAAAACGCACCAGCACATGCGGCAGGCCCAGCGTGCCGAACAGCAGCGCGGTGATCAGCGAAATGTTGCGGTACAGCGACGCCTCGTCGGAGACATCGAGGTCGCTGTGGAAGACCGCGCCGCCGTCGGTAATCGGTTGCGAAGTGCCCCCGAGGGCCAGCAGCACAAAGATCACCGGCACGGCCAGCGCGGTTAGTTTCAACCAGTACTGGAAGGCCTGCACAAAGGTGATCGAGCGCATCCCGCCGGTCACCACCGAAAGCACCACCACAACAACGACGGCGGCGGCGCCCACCCAGCCGGGCAGGCCGGTAGTGATCCGCACGGTCAGCGCGGCGCCGTGGAGCTGCGGGACGATGTAGAGCCAGCCGACGATGACCACCAGCAGGCTGGTGACGGTGCGGGCCGGGTGCGAATCCAGCCGGGCGGCGGCAAAATCCGGAATGGTGTAGGCCCCTGACCGGCGCAGCGGGGCCGCGACAAAGAGCAGCAGCATCAGGTAGCCGGCGGTGTAGCCGATGGGGAACCACAGCGCATCGATGCCGGAGACCAGGATCAGCCCGGCCACGCCCAGGAAACTGGCAGCCGAGAGGTATTCGCCGCCGATCGCCGAGGCGTTCCACCACGGCCGCACCGTGCGCGAGGCAACGTAGAAGTCCCCGGTGGTGCGAGAGATCCGCAGCCCGTAGACGCCGATGAGCACGGTTGCCGCGCAGACCGCGGCCAGCGCGGCAAGACCGACCGCCGGGTTCATTCAGCCCCTCCCGGCGAGCCCGGCCAACCCGGGCGGGCAAGGCGGTCATCGTCCACCAGTTGGCGGAAACGGCGCTCGTTCCTGGCCGCGGCGCGGTTGTAGAGCGCTGCGCTGACCAGGATGACCGGGTAGATGCCCACGCCCAGCAGCAGCCAGGGCAGCGGGACGGTGAACAGCGTGATGTCGTTGATGCGCGGAAAGAGGACCATCAGCACCGGCACTCCGGCCAGGATCACGCCGAATCCGCCGGCGACCACCAGCGCCAGCCGCAGCTGGGAGCGGATCAGCGACCGGATGAAGATTTCGCCGACCTCGGACTGCTCAGCCAGCTCGCGCGAAACGCTGTAGCGGCCCGGCACCAGCGGTGCTTTGGACCGCGGCGCGGTCACCCGCACGCGCTCGGGACGGTCCGCGTGCGGTTCACGGACGCCTTCCAGCGGTGCGGACCGGTCCGGTTGATCCTTGGGCCGCTCGGGCTGTCCGGTCATCCGCGCGGCCTGACCCGGTTGGCTTCGAGCTTGTCCCTCACGGCCGGCAGATGCCGCCGGCTTACCGGCAGTTCGGCGCCGTTGATCAGCACGGATGCCTTGCCGGCCGTGAGGCGCACCTGCTGTACCTGGTTCATGGCCACCAGATACGAGCGGTGGATGCGCAGGTAGCCAGCGTCCTCCCACTGCTGCTCGAGATCGTTCAGCGGAACCCGGATGAGGTAGCTGGCTTCGGCCGTGTGCAGCCGGGCATAGTCGCCCTGGGCCTGTACGTACTTGATCTCGTCACGCCTGATCATCTTTGTGATGCCGCCCTGGTCCACCGTAATGACCTCGGGTTTCGTGTCGCCGTCTTCGATCAGCTCGCAGATCCGGCGCACGGACTCGGCCAGCCGCTCCGGCCGGACCGGCTTGAGCAGGTAGTCCACCGCGGCCAGTTCGAACGCCTGCAGCGCCTGGTCCTCGTCGGCGGTCACAAATACGACGGCGGGCGGCCGGCTGAAGCGCGAAATGACACGGGCAATGTCCAGCCCGGAAAGCGCCGGCATGTGGATGTCCAGGAACAGCGCGTCAACATCGTGGTTTTCCAGCGCCCGCAATGCCTCGGCACCGCTCATGGCCTTGTAGATGTTTTCTATCCTCGGATCGCGGGATAGCAGGTAGGCAAGGGCCTCGACGGCAGGGAATTCATCATCCGCGATGACAACGTTGACCATGCATGACAGTCTATTGCGTCACGCACTCATGCCCCGCTTGCACGGCGCCGCCCGGACGGACTGTCACCGCCTGGAAGGGATTGTCTCCGCCTAGACGACGTTGTCCGGCTGGAACTTGGGCACCCGCATGGTGATCAGGGTGCCTTGGCCGGGAGCGGTTTCCACCACCAGGCCATGTTCGTCCCCGTACACCTGCCGCAGCCGGGAGTCCACGTTGCGCAGGCCCACGTGATCGCCTTCGGTGTGCCCGGCGAGCACCTGCCGCAGATGCTCAGGATCCATCCCCACGCCGTCGTCCTCGATAGTGACGACGGCGTAGGCGCCGGCGTCGTGGGCGGTAATGGTGATGTGGCCGGTGCCCTCCTTCGCCTCCAGTCCGTGCCGGACGGCGTTCTCCACCAGCGGCTGGAGGGACAGGAAGGGAATTACCGTGCTGAGCACTTCGGGGCCGATCTGCAGGCTGACCTTGAGCCGGTCGCCGAAACGCGCCCGTTCCAGCAGCAGGTAGCGGTCGATGGATGTCAGTTCTTCCGCCACGGTGGTGAAGTCGCCGTGGCGCCGGAACGAGTAGCGGGTGAAGTCGGCGAACTCGATGACCAGTTCGCGGGCGCGCACCGGGTCAGTGAGGATGTACGACGCAATGGCGTTGAGCGAGTTGTAGATGAAGTGCGGGCTGATCTGCGCGCGCAGGGCCCGGACTTCGGCCTCCATCAGCAAGGTGCGCGAGGCGTCCAGCTCCGCCAGCTCGATCTGCGTGGCTACCCAGCCAGCTACCTCATTCGCGGCCCGGACCAGCGATGCCCCGACATGCTCGGTGTAGGCACCGACCGTCCCCACCACACGGTCCTGCACCTGGATGGGGGAGAAGACGGCCTCCGTCACGGGGTTTTCGCGCAGATCCGCGCCGGAAACGGCGAGCCTGGGCTTGCGGAAGACTTGGGTCCGGCCGCTGTCCAGCACCTTGCGCGCCAGCGCCATGGCCTCTTCTTCCCGCGGTCCGTGGGCGCCGTCCCACGCCAGCATCGAGGACTCGTCCGTGATGACCAGGTCGTTGCTGCCGAGCATTTCGCGCAGGTAGCGGGCGGCCTTGCCGGCGCCGGCGGGGGAGAGCCCGGTGCGCAGGAACGGCGCCGCCAGGCCGGCGGTGTGCAAGGTGGTGTACGTGGCCAGCTCGGCCTCGGACCCAAGATCCCGGCTGGAGCGGGCGAGCTTGAAGCCGATCAGTGCGATGACCGCCACCGTGACGGCCGCGATGGCCACAATGAGCGCGATGTCGACGGCCGTGCTGAACATTCCTCCACGATAAGCCCTCGTGACAGCGTCACCCGGGCGCCGCCGTCGTTGGTTGAACCGTAGGGCGCCGGAAAGCGCACGGCCGCTGCCGCGCCGGCGCAGGGAAGTTCCCTCGTCGCGTGCTGTTCGTCGCAGCGGGCCGCCGTTCACCGCAGGCCGGTTGCCGTTCACCGATCGCTCCCGCCCGGCATGAAGACATGTACTGAATCACATAAGAGAGTGATTGCAGTCACAAAATCCCCAAGAGGAGGAGACATGGGACAAAATCCCACCCCGGAGGCCGATTTCACGGCAGCCGTGGACTTCGAGAAAGTCCAGCAGGAACCGAAGTTCCAGGAGCTGCGGCGCCGGCACCGCAGCTTCGTGTTCCCCATGGCCATTGCATTCCTGCTGTGGTACTTCGCCTACGTCCTGTTGGCGGATTACGCGCACGACTTCATGTCCACCAAGGTGATCGGCAACATCAACGTCGGCTTGATCCTGGGACTGCTGCAGTTCGTCAGCACGTTCGCGATCACCATGTGGTACGTCAGCTTCGCCAACAAGAAGCTGGATCCGATCGCAGCCGAGATGCGCAGCGAGCTTGAGTCCGCGGCCGTCAAGCCCCAGGCAGGAGAAAAGAACTGATGCTTCCCTTGACCACCACCACGCAGGCCGAGACGCAGGTCGGCGAGCCCTGGCTGAACATCACCATTTTCGGCCTCTTCGTGGCGATCACCATGGTGATCGTGCTGCGGGCCAGCCGCAACAACAAGACGGCCGCCGACTATTACGCGGCCGGCCGCTCCTTCACCGGCGGACAGAACGGCACCGCGATTGCCGGCGACTACCTCTCCGCCGCGTCCTTCCTCGGGATCTGCGGGGCGATCGCCATCAACGGCTATGACGGCTTCATGTACTCCATCGGCTTCCTGGTCGCCTGGCTGGTAGCCCTGCTCCTGGTTGCGGAGCTGCTGCGCAACACCGGCAAGTTCACCATGGCGGACGTGCTCTCGTTCCGGCTGAAGCAGCGTCCGGTCCGCATCGCCGCGGCAACGACGACGCTGGCGGTCTGCTTCTTCTACCTGCTGGCCCAGATGGCCGGCGCGGGCGGACTCGTCTCGCTGCTGCTGGGCATCGACGACAGGCTTGGCCAGTCCATCGTCATTGTGGTGGTCGGTGCGCTGATGATCCTGTACGTACTGGTGGGCGGCATGAAGGGCACCACCTGGGTGCAGATCATCAAGGCCTGCCTGCTGATCGCCGGTGCGTTCGTGATGACCATCTGGGTGCTGGCGATGTACGGCTTCAACCTCTCGGCCCTGCTCGGCGATGCCGCTGCGACGGCCGGAACCACTGACATCCTGAATCCGGGAATGCAGTACGGTGCCAGCGAAACCTCCAAGTTCGACTTCATCTCGCTGGCTCTGGCGCTGGTCCTCGGTACCGCTGGGCTGCCGCACGTGCTGATGCGCTTCTACACCGTTCCCACCGCCAAGGAAGCCCGCAAGTCCGTGGTCTGGGCAATCTGGCTGATCGGCGCCTTCTACCTGTTCACCCTGGTGCTCGGCTACGGTGCCGGCGCGCTGATCGGACCGGATGTCATCGAGGCCGCTCCCGGCGGCGTGAACTCCGCTGCGCCGCTGCTGGCATTCGAGCTCGGCGGCCCGCTGCTGCTGGGACTGATCTCCGCCGTCGCGTTCGCGACCATCCTGGCCGTGGTGGCCGGCCTGACCATCACTGCTGCGGCTTCCTTTGCGCACGACATCTACGCCAATGTGGTCCGCAAGGGCCAGGTGGACGCCGACGGCGAAGTGAAGGTTGCCCGCCGTACCGTGGTGGTCATCGGTGTCCTCTCTATCCTGGGCGGCATCGGCGCCCAGGGCCAGAACATCGCCTTCCTGGTGGCGCTGGCCTTCGCGGTGGCGGCTTCGGCGAACCTGCCGACCATCATCTACTCGCTGTTCTGGAAGAAGTTCTCCACCCAGGGCGCCATCTGGTCCATGTACGGCGGTCTGGCCGCTGCGCTGTTCCTGATCGCGTTCTCTCCGGTGGTTTCCGGCACGGAGACCTCGATGATCCCGGGTGCGGACTTCGCCTGGTTCCCGCTGAAGAACCCGGGCATCATCTCGATCCCGCTGGCGTTCTTCCTCGGCTGGCTGGGCACTGTCCTCGACAAGCGCGTCGAGGATCCGGCCAAGCAGGCGGAAATGGAAGTCCGTTCACTGACGGGCGTCGGCGCCGAAAAGGCAGTCGACCACTAGCCGGACGGCTGCACTGCTGTACGGCAGATACAGCCATACGGCAACACGGCGGGCCCGGACATTTCCGGGCCCGCTTCGTGCTTTCCTGGCCGGTTTCCAGATGCGTCTTTGAGCGAGCGGAATTTCCAAGTCCGACGGCGTCTATGCAGGCGTGTGCAAGGGGTCCATGCTTGAGGCATGAGAGTCCTGGTGACCGGTGGCACGGGTTTCGTCGGCTGCCATATTGTGGCGGCGTTGGTTCAGGCGGGGCACAGTGTGCGGCTGCTGGTGCGTGACCGGGACAAAACGCAGGCCTCGCTGGCACCCTTTGGCGCCGACGTCGTTGCTGCCGCGCAGCAGGACGTCGTGGTGGGCGATGTGTTGGATCCACAGGCGGTGAGGGACGCCGTTAACGGATGTGACGCCGTCGTTCATGCGGCAGCCATTTATTCGCTGGATCCGCGGCGGTCCGCCGAGATCGAGCGGACCAATGTAGAGGCGGCGGAGAACGTCCTGGGCGAGGCCGTCCGGGCCCAGCTTTCACCGGTGGTGCACATTTCCACCTATGCCGTTCTGGTTCGGAAGGGTGGCACCGATCCATCGCTTCCGCTGGGTGACATTGACTATCCCTACACCCGCTCGAAAATCCTCTCGGAGCAGGTGGCCCGCGGTTTCCAGGCTGCCGGAAACCCGGTGGTGACCGTTTACCCAGGTTCGACGCTTGGGCCGCATGATCCTTACCGCGGCGACCAGAGTGAACGGCTTCGCTGGCTGGCGGCCGGACGGCTGCCAACCTGGCCCTCCGGCCGTACCCACTACACAGACGTGCGCGACGTCGCGGCGCTGGTTGCCGCCGTCGTCAACAAGAGCCGCGAACCGCGGCGCTATGTAGTTCCCGGCCACTTCGTGGACGGCAAGATGATCTTCGGCGCGCTCGAGCGGGTGACGGGGCGCAGGTATCCGTTCGTGACGGTACCGGCCCCGATGATGCTGGCGATGCTGCAGCCCATGGGCCTGCTCCAGCGCCGGCTGCCCGGACGGTGGACTCTGCCGGCCTATGCGGAGAGCATCGACATCCTCCGCCGCGGAACGGAGTTCGATACGTCGGCAGCCAGCGACGAGTTCGATGTGCATGCCCGGCCCTTTGACGAAACGATCCGGGACACTGTCCGCTGGCTGGTGGAGTCCGGACGGTTGCCGGCCAAATACGCCGTGGCGTAGCCGGGGTCAGGCCAGCTGCGGGTGGGCCAGCCGGACCGGCTCGGAGACAATGCGGCCGTCCCGGGTGTTGATGCCGGGCAACAGCTCGGGCAATCTGCGGGCGGCCGCGTCCAACCCGTCCTGCGTTATCGCTTTCACATAGGGCAGGGTGGCATTGGTCAGCGCGTAGGTAGAGGTGCGCGGCACCGCCCCGGGCATGTTGGCCACACAGTAGAACATCGTGTCGTGGACCGGATAGGTGGGATACGCGTGGGTGGTGGGACGGGAGTCCTCGAAACAGCCGCCCTGATCGATGGAGATGTCCACCAGCACCGCCCCCGACCGCATCCGGCTGACCAGTTCGTTGCTGACCAGCTTGGGCGCTTTGGCCCCCGGCACCAGCACCGCGCCGATGACCATGTCCGCGTCGCTGACTGCGGCGTCGAGTTCCAACGCATTGCTGACGATGGTATTGACCCTGCCGTGGTAGAGGTCGTCGAGTTCCTGCAGCCGGCGGACGTTCGTGTCCAGCACCGTGACATTCGCCCGCATTCCGACGGCGATGGAAACCGCGTTGGAGCCCGCCACACCGGCACCGATAACGACGACGTTGGCCGCGTGCGTGCCGGGGATGCCGCCGAGCAGGATCCCGCGCCCGCTTTGGGACTTCATCAGTGTGTGGGCCCCGACCTGCGGTGCGAGCCGGCCTGCCACCTCGGACATCGGCGCCAGCAGCGGCAGCGAGCGGTCCGCTAGTTGCACCGTTTCGTAGGCCACGGCCGTCACGCCGCGGTCGCACAATTCCTTGGTCAGCGCCGCATCGGCGGCCAGATGGAGGTAGGTGAAGAGGGTCAGGTCCTCGCGCAGCCGGTAGTATTCCTCCGCCACCGGTTCCTTGACCTTCAGCACCATCTCGGCCCGCGCCCACGTCTCGTCCGCCGAGCCGAGCACCGTGGCGCCGGCGGCGGCATAATCCTCGTCCGTGATGGAGGAGCCGTTGCCTGCCCCGGTTTCTACGAGCACGTCATGGCCGGCCAGCGTGAGCTCGTGTACACCGGATGGAGTAATGGCGACCCGGAACTCGTTGTTCTTTACTTCACGGGGAACACCGACTCGCATGGCATCTTCGCCTTTCTCTTTACGTCAGTCCGCGTCCGGTCCGCCGGCGCGCTGCAGCAGCGGCCCGATGCGGAACGGCACCAGCTCATGCATGGCCAGCGAAGTGTCCGTGCGCTCCACGCCGTCGATGGCCAGGACCTTCCCGTTGATCCGGAACAGGTCTTCGGCGCCGGTGGAGACTACCCGGGCCAGGATGTCGGCCTGTCCGGTAATGCCGAAGGCCTCCAGTACCTCGGGAATCAGGGCCAGCTCGTTAGTGATCTGCTCCAGCTTGGGCTGCTGGACGTGGATGTGGATGAAGGCAGCAAGCGGGTAGCCGAGGGCAGCCGGACTGATGCGGCGGTCGAAGGAGAGGAAAACGGATTTCTTCTCCAGCTGGCTCATGCGGGCCTGGACCGTATTGCGCGACAGTCCCAGCTCTTGGGCCAGGGCCACGACGGTACGCCGCGGGTCCTGCGCCAAGGCCATCAGCAATCGCGTGTCGGTGCCATCCAGAGGCTGCATAATGCGCAACGTTAGCACGGTCAAAACTGCTGCGACAGAGCATAATGCCCAGTTTTGGCTGGGGTTATTGCGCTTGCTGCATTCTGTGAGTATCGTCACAACTACCTGCCGGCAAAGGCGCCGGAAGGTCTGCAAAGGTGCCGCCGGATCCACAAGATCCGCGGGACCGACACAACGAGAAAAGGTTGCGTGCATCAAGTGTCCTTACATGGCATGAGGTCAGTATCCGGGGAAAATCTCGTCCAGCTGCTGACACCGGAGGGAACCCGGGCTGCCGGTCCTTACGATGAATGGGTAGCGGATATCGACGGGGCCCGCCTCCAGGGGCTGTACGAAGACATGGTGGTGGTGCGCCGGGTAGACCAGGAGGCGACCGCCCTGCAGCGACAGGGTGAACTGGCGCTCTGGCCCCCGTTGCTGGGGCAGGAGGCGGCGCAGATCGGATCGGGCCGCGCGCTCCGCCAGGACGATTTCGTCTTTTCCAGCTACCGCGAGAATGGCGTGGCCTATTGCCGCGGGGTCGACTACACGGACATGATCAGAGTCTGGCGCGGGAACGCACCCTCCGGCTGGGACCCGTATGAGATCAACATGGCCACGCCGCAGGTAATTATCGGGGCCCAGACCCTGCACGCAACCGGCTACGCCATGGCCACCAAGTTGGACGGCGCAGACTCTGTCGCCGTAGCGTATTTCGGCGACGGGGCCACCAGCCAGGGCGACGTCAACGAGGCCATGGTCTTCGCTGCCAGCTTCCAGGCGCCGGTGGTCTTCTTTTGCCAGAACAACCAGTGGGCCATTTCGGAACCGGTCACCCTCCAGGCGCAGCGGGACATCGCGGACCGTGCCCCCGGCTTCGGCATTCCGAGCGTGCGTGTGGACGGCAACGATGTCCTCGGCTGCATGGCCGTGACGCGCGAGGCTTTGGAGCGGGCGCGCAGCGGCGGCGGGCCGAGCTTTATCGAGGCGGTCACCTACCGCATGGGTCCGCATACGACGGCGGACGATCCCACCAGATACCGGGACCCGAACGAACTTGAAGACTGGAAGGGCCGCGATCCGATCGACCGGCTGGCCAGACTGCTGGACGCCGAAGGGCTGTTGGCCGGTGACTTCACCGATCGGGTGAACGCCAAGGCGGACGAGGTCGCCGGGCTACTGCGGCACGGCTGTGTGACCCTGCCAGAGCCCGGCGAACTGGACGTCTTCAATAACGTCTACACCACACCGCACCCGGTGCTGGAGCGCCAACGGGAGCACTATTCCCGTTATCTCGCCTCGTTCGAGGCGGCAGGGGGAGGCACGCGATGAGCACCATGACTTTTGGTCGGGCTATCAATACCGGCCTGCGCAAGGCGATGGAACATGATTCCAAGGTCGTGCTGATCGGCGAAGACATCGGCAAGCTGGGCGGTGTCTTCCGCATTACCGATGAACTGCAGAAAGACTTCGGTGCCCACCGGGTCATCGATGCCCCGCTGGCGGAATCCGCCATTCTGGGTACAGCCGTGGGTATGGCGTACCGCGGATACCGGCCGGTGTGCGAAATACAGTTTGACGGGTTCATCTATCCGGCCTTCAACCAGATAGTGAGCCAGGTAGCCAAACTGCACTACCGCACCCAGGGGAGGGTCAAGATGCCGCTGACTATCCGGGTTCCGTTCGGCGGCGGAATCGGAGCGGCGGAGCATCATTCGGAATCGCCGGAGGCTTATTTCATGCATACCTCCGGCCTGCGGGTGATCTCGGTATCCAATCCGCAGGATGCATTCGCGATGATCCAGCAGGCCATAGCCTGCGATGACCCGGTGCTCTTCTTCGAACCCAAGCGGCGGTACCACGTCAAGGGGGAGGTGGACGAAGAGGTTGACCTGGAATCCTTCTCCCTCGAGCAGGCTCGCGTGGAGATCCCCGGCGAAGACGTGACCCTGGTGGCGTACGGCGCCCTGGTGCAGGTTGCCAAGGACGCTGCCCTGGCCGCGCGGGAAGAAGGTATCTCGGTGGAAGTCATCGACCTGCGCTCGCTCTCCCCGCTGGACTTCGCCACACTGGAGAGCTCGGTCCGCAAGACCGGCCGCCTGGTCATCACCCATGAAGCGGCCATGACCGGAGGGCTCGGTGCGGAGGTGGCGGCGAGCATCACCGAACGGTGCTTCTACCATCTGGAACACGCACCCGTCCGTGTCACCGGATTCGATATTCCCTACCCGCCGGCAAAGATGGAACACCACCATCTTCCCGATCTGGACCGGATTCTGGATGGCGTGGACCGCGTCCTGGGCCGGACGAATTCGCTCAGCGGGCTGGAGGGGAATTGATGGGAATCAAGGTTTTTAAGCTGCCGGATCTGGGCGAAGGGCTCACCGAGTCGGAAATCGTCAGCTGGCACGTTGCCGAGGGCGACAGGGTGGAGCTGAACCAGATCCTGGGCGAAGTGGAAACCGCCAAGGCCGTCGTGGAATTGCCGTCCCCGTTTGCCGGCGTTATCACCGCCCTGCATGAAGCACCGGGCAGTACGGTCAACGTGGGAGAACCGATTGTCTCCTTCGAAGTGGCCGGCTCCGGCGACCCGTCCGAGAACGGCACCGGTGGCCAATCGTCGAACGCGTCGGCAACCGCCACGGCGGGTGGCCGCGAGGCGAATCTGGTGGGGTACGGCGCACGGGCCGAAGCAGCAGGCGCGCCCAGGCGCCGCCGTCGTGCCGGTGCCGTGGACGCAGGGGGAGCGGTTGCGGCGGACAGCACGCTTCGGGCACGCGAATCCGTTGTTGCAGCGACCGCCGGGCCCGCCGGGGAGGGGGCGGAATCCGTGCAGGAGCGGCCGCGGTCCACTCCTCCGGTCCGCAAGCTGGCCCGGGATCTGGGTATTGATCTCGCTAAGGTAACCGGAACGGGTGAGCAGGGGTTGATCACGCGGGCCGACGTCGAGCGTTTCCACGCCGGCGCTGGTGGAGACGGCGAACGAGGTAAGGAGCAGCCGGCTGAAGCCGCCACCACGCGGGCGGGGGGATGGCTGGCGGGTGCCGCGGAGCGCGAAAGCCGCATTCCGATCAAGGGCGTGCGGAAGCATACCGCCGCCGCGATGGTGGCCAGCGCCTTTACTGCCCCGCATGCCACGTCGTTCCTGACCGTGGATGTCACGCCGACGATGGAGCTGCTGGCCAAACTGCGGGAGAGCCGTGCCTTCAGGGACATCAAGGTCACGCCGTTGACCGTCCTGGCCAAGGCTATGTGCATCGCGCTGGAGCGTAATCCCTCGCTGAACTGGCGCTGGGACGAGGACAACCAGGAGATCATCCGGCAGAATTATGTGAATCTGGGCATCGCCGCCGCGACCGAACGCGGACTGATCGTGCCCAACATCAAGGACGCTAACACAATGGACCTGCGTCAACTCGCACAGGCACTGGGGGAGCTGACGGGCGCGGCAAGATCGGGGAAGACAGTCCCGGCAGACTTGTCCGGCGGAACCATTTCGATCACGAACATCGGTGTCTTCGGCATCGACGCCGGCACACCCATCATCAATCCGGGGGAGGCGGCGATCCTGGCCATGGGCTCGGTCCGCAGGCAACCTTGGGAATACCAGGGCGGCATTGCCCTGCGCCAGGTTGTCACGCTCAGCCTGTCCTTCGACCACCGCCTCGTGGACGGACAGCAGGGGGCGACGTTCCTGGCCGACGTCGGGACCATCCTGGCCGAGCCGGGGATGGTCCTGACGATGGTGTGAGGGCTAGACCAGTTCCAGGATTTCTTCGGTGACCACGGCGGCCCGGGCGTTGGCAAAGCCCTGGGCCTCGCCGATGGCCTTGAAGCCGGCCTTCTCCAGGACCTTGATGGAGCCCAGGTTGTCCTTGACGGCCCGTGCGCGGATGGGGCGGGCGGTGAATTCGCCGAGGAACTTCTCCACCGCTGCCGTGGTGATGCCGTGCCCCCAGTGCGACTTCGCGGTCCAGAACGTCAGTTCCGGGTAGCCGTCCGAGGGGTAGGCCATGACGCTGCCAACCACTTCGCCGTCGGCGGTGACGGTGCGGACAGTGATGGCCTCGTCGTTGAGGATGTTCTGCCAGTGGTGGTTGAAAACTCCACGGTCGGAGGGATTTTTGGCGGTGAAAGCAGCCATACGGTTGGAGTCGGGATCCTGCTGGTACTCGAAGAACTTGTCGAGGTCGGCAGGTTCCACGGGGCGAAGCTCAATCATGGCGAACCTTTCGGCTAGGGGTCTTTATTGAAGCCTACTCGGCTTTCAGCGCCGCCCATGCCATTGTTTCCAGCAGATTGCGCCGCCACGCCTTGTCGCGCACCGCCTTGCCCCGGTGGGTGGTGTGCGGCGTGGAGTTGATCAGGCCGAAGGCGGCATGGGCGCGCACCCGCAAGCGGGCGGGCTCGTGCTCGGGAAGCAGCCGGGAAAGGACAGCAACCCAGACTTCGACGTAGGCCCGCTGGAGGGCCCGCACGGTCTGTGAATCCTCCGGCGGCAAGCTGTCCAGATCGCGGTCGTGGACACGGATGACGTCCGGATTGCGCAGGGCAAAGTCCACCTGGAATTCGATCAGTCCGCGCAGGGCCTCTTCGGGACCGGGGGAATTTTCCACCACGGCCTTTCCGCCGTCGAGCAGGTCCTGGCTCACCCCGGTCAGCAGGGCGGACAGCACCGCATGCTTGCTGCTGAAGTGCCGGTAGACGGCGGGACCGCTGACACCCGCGGCGGAGCCGAGGTCCTCGATCGAGACGCCGTTGAAGCCGCGCTCCGCGAAGAGTTTCGCGGCGGCGCTCAGCAGGGCCGCGCGGCGCGAGGCCTTCGCCAGGCTCCGGCCGGTGACCCTGCCCGTGTCGGCACTGGCCACAGGCCCTGGGCCCGCTGGTGAGCCGGTTCCGGTGGCTGAGCTAGGGGACACGTACGTCCCTCCTGTTCGGATGAATGCTGGACAATCCGGTTAACGCGAACTAACCTGAATTTCAGTTAGTACAGACTAACCAAAAGCGTTTCGTTGGCCAGCTTGCTGAACGGCAGCGGGACTGGAAAACGGCACCTACCGCGCGAAGAAAGATGTCGATGGAGACACTGCCTTCCCGGGTGGACACTACCAGCCCGGGCTACCTGGAGAACGAAGCGGCGCAATGCGCACTGGTTGAGGAACTGCGCGGCAAGCTCGCGACGGCGGCGCTTGGCGGTCCGGAAAAGTCCCGGCGGCGCCACGTGGACCGCGGCAAACTGCTGCCGCGCGAGCGCGTCGATGCCCTGCTGGACGCGGGCAGCCCCTTCCTGGAGCTCTCACCGCTGGCCGCGGACGGAATGTACGACGGCGATTCGCCCGGCGCCGGGATCATCACCGGGATCGGGCTCGTGCACGGGCGCCATGTCCTGGTGATCTCCAATGACGCCACGGTCAAGGGCGGAACCTATTACCCGATGACGGTGAAGAAGCACCTGCGGGCCCAGGAAGTGGCGCTGGAAAACAACCTGCCGTGCATCTACTTGGTGGATTCCGGCGGAGCCTTCCTGCCCAAACAGGACGAGGTCTTTCCTGACCGGGAGCATTTCGGCCGGATCTTCTACAACCAGGCCAATCTCTCGGCGCGCAAGATTCCGCAGATCGCGGCCGTCCTGGGTTCCTGCACGGCCGGCGGGGCCTACGTGCCGGCGATGAGCGACGAAAGCGTCATCGTACGCAACCAGGGCACCATCTTCCTGGGTGGTCCGCCACTGGTGAAGGCTGCCATCGGCGAAGTGGTCAGTGCCGAGGACCTCGGCGGCGGGGACGTCCACGCCAAGGTCTCCGGCGTAACGGACCATCTGGCCGAAACGGACCAGCACGCCCTGGAAATCGTCCGGGACATCGTTTCCACCCTGCCCGTAGTCGAGCCGGCCTGGGACGTGGCAGCCGCCGAACCGCCGTCGGCCGATCCCACGGAGCTCTATGGGACGGTCCCCACGGATGTGAACGCCTCCTACGACGTCCGGGAGGTAATCGCCCGGGTGGTGGACGGGAGCCTGTTCCACGAGTTCAAGCGGGAGTACGGGGCCACGCTGGTCACCGGCTTCGCCCGGATCCACGGGCACCAAGTCGGGATCGTGGCCAATAACGGCGTGCTGTTCAGCGAGTCCGCGCTCAAGGGGGCCCACTTCATCGAGCTCTGCGACCAGCGCGGCATCCCGCTGGTTTTCCTGCAGAACCTCTCCGGGTTCATGGTCGGCCGCGATTACGAGGCAGGCGGCATCGCCAAACACGGTGCCAAGATGGTCACCGCCGTCGCCACCGCCCGCGTGCCCAAATTGACCGTCATCATCGGCGGCTCGTTCGGCGCGGGCAACTACTCCATGTGCGGGCGCGCCTACTCGCCGCGTTTCCTTTGGATGTGGCCGGCCAGCCGGATCTCTGTGATGGGCGGCAATCAGGCCTCGTCGGTACTCTCCACCGTCAAGCGCGACCAGATCGAAGCCGCGGGCGGCGAATGGCCGGCCGCGGAGGAGGAAGCCTTCAAGGCACCCATCCGCGAGCAGTACGAGGCGCAGGGCAACCCATACTATTCCACCGCCAGGATCTGGGATGACGGGATCATCGACCCGGCGGACACGCGCCGGGTCCTTGGCCTCGCGCTGGATGTCTGTGCCCGCCAGCCGCTGCCGGAGACGTCCTTCGGCCTGTTCAGAATGTGAGCGCCATGCCCGAACAGCTCTTCACTACGGTACTGATCGCCAACCGCGGGGAAATAGCCTGCCGGGTGATCCGCACCTGCCGCCGGCTGGGCATCAGAACGGTCGCCGTCTATTCCGACGCCGACGCCGATGCCCGGCACGTGCGCGAAGCCGACCTTGCGGTCAGGATCGGCCCGCCGGCGCCGACGGCCAGCTACCTGAACATCGAGGCCATCATCTCCGCCTGCCGCGAAACCGGCGCCGAGGCCGTCCACCCGGGCTACGGTTTCCTGAGCGAAAGCCTCGCCTTTGCCGAGGCGCTGGAGGCCGCCGGCATCACCTTCATCGGGCCGAACGTGAAGGCCATCGGCGTTATGGGGGACAAGATCCGGTCCAAGAACCACGTGGCCGGCTACCAAGTGCCGGTGGTGCCCGGCCTGGCCGAACCCGGGCTGAGCGATGAGCAGCTGGTCAATGCGGCCGACGGCGTGGGCTACCCGCTGCTGATCAAGCCTTCGGCCGGCGGCGGCGGGAAGGGCATGCACGTTGTGGACGGCCCGGACCAGCTGCCGGCGACCCTGGCCACTGCCCGCCGTGTGGCTGCGTCCGCCTTCGGGGACGACACGCTGTTCCTGGAGAAGCTGATCCGCAGCCCGCGCCATATTGAGGTGCAGGTTCTGGCCGACAACCACGGCAACGTCATCCACCTGGGCGAACGCGAATGCTCCCTCCAGCGCCGGCACCAGAAGGTGATCGAGGAAGCCCCCTCGCCGCTGCTCGACGAGGCCACCCGCGCCCGGATCGGCGAGGCCGCGTGCAACGCCGCCCGCAGCGTGGACTACAGCGGGGCCGGCACGGTCGAATTCCTGGTCTCCGACGAGGCGCCGGACGAGTTCTACTTTATGGAGATGAACACCCGGCTGCAGGTGGAGCACCCGGTGACGGAACTGGTCACCGGGCTGGATCTGGTCGAATGGCAGCTGCGCATCGCAGCAGGCGGGCAGCTGACGATAGCCCAGTCCGATGTCGTTCTCATCGGACATGCGGTGGAAGCGCGCCTGTATGCGGAGAATCCGGAACAGGACTTCCTGCCCTCCGCGGGTACGGTGCTGGCGCTGCACGAAGCATCCGGCGACGGCATCCGGGTGGACAGTTCGCTGCTGCCCGGGCTCGAAATTTCCAGCAGCTACGACCCGATGCTCGCCAAGGTCATTGCCTGGGGCGAGGACCGGGAGGAGGCGCTGGACCGGCTGGACCGGGCGCTGGGGGAGACCGTGGTGCTGGGCGTGCCCAACAACGTCGAGTACCTGCGGCTGCTCCTGAACGACGACGACGTGCGCGCCGGCCGCCTGGACACCACGCTCATCGAACGGAAACTGCCGCACCTGGCGTTCCGCCGGATCAGCGACGGCGAACTCGCGGTTGCCGGGGTGGCCTGGCTGGAGGGCAGACGGGCCAGGCAGGAAACCGGGCCGCCGGAGTCCCTGAGGGCTGGCTCCCCGCAGTCTGGCTCCCTGCGGGCTGATTCCCCGTGGACCGCCGGCGATGGCTGGCGGGTGGGCGGCGCCGTGCCCACCGTGATCAGTTTTGCCATGCCCCACGGGGAACCGCGCGAGGTTGCGCTGACCCGACTGGATTCCGGGAGCCCGGGCAGCCTGGCAAGCTTCCGTGTGGAAGTAGCCGGGAGCAGCTTTAAGGTGAGCCTTGAGCATGAGGCGGGCGCCGCTGTCGTCAATGGGGTGCGCAAGCCCTTCCGCCACGCCGTGGATCCCGGCACCGGCACGGTCTGGCTCGCCGACGCCGGCTTCAGTGCCGCGTTGACGGTACGGGACCGGAAGCGCCGCCTGGCCGAGGCGCTGGAGCGGATCCACCGCGAGGAGGGCGAGCTGTCACCCGAGGTGCGCTCGCCGATGCCGGGCACCGTGACCGCCGTCGCCGTGAGCAACGGGGACCACGTGGAGGCAGGGCAGACCGTGCTGACCGTGGAAGCCATGAAAATGGAGCACCAGCTCACCGCGGCCGTGGCCGGAGAAGTAAGTGTCCATCTCAAACCCGGCGATCTGGTCAAAGCCGGCCAGATTGTCGCCGTCGTCGCCGCAGCAGATCCTGCCGGCGGGACGGAAGCAACGGAACAGAAGGAAGCCGAGCATGCCTGATTTTTCCCTCAGCGAGGACCACCAGGACCTGGTGGACACCGTCCGGGACTTCGCCGACCAAGTAGTGGCCCCGGTGTCCGCCAAACACGACGAAGACCACACCTTCCCCTACGAGGTGGTCAAACAGATGGGCGAGATGGGCCTTTTCGGGCTGCCCTTCCCGGAAGAATACGGCGGCATGGGCGGGGACTACTTCGCGCTGGCGCTGGCCTTGGAGGAGCTGGGCCGGGTGGACCAGTCGGTGGCCATCACTCTGGAGGCCGGCGTCTCGCTGGGCGCCATGCCGATCTACCGCTTCGGCACGGAGGAGCAGAAGGCTGCGTGGCTGCCCATGCTCGCCAGCGGCCAGGCGCTCGCCGGCTTCGGCCTGACGGAACCCGAGGCCGGATCGGACGCGGGCGGCACCAAGACCCGGGCCCAGCTGGTGGCAGGGGACCAGGGCAGCCAATGGGTCATCAACGGGAGCAAGGAGTTCATCACCAACTCCGGCACGGACATCACCAAGCTGGTCACCGTCACGGCGGTCACGGGCACCTCGGAGCGGCAGGACGGGACCACCAAGAAGGAAATCTCCACCATCCTGGTGCCTACGGACACGCCCGGCTTTACCGCGGAGAAGGCCTACAACAAGGTCGGCTGGAATGCGTCGGACACGCATCCGCTCACGTTGAAGGACGTGCATGTGCCCGAAGCCAACCTCCTGGGGGAGCGCGGGCGGGGCTACGCCAACTTCCTGCAGATCCTGGACGAGGGCCGCATCGCGATCGCCGCGCTCGCCACCGGCGCGGCGCAGGGCTGCGTGGACGAATCGGTGCGGTACGCCAAGGACCGCCAGGCCTTCGGGACCAATATCGGTTCCTTCCAGGCGATCCAGTTCAAGATCGCCCGCATGAAGGCCCGCGCCCACACCGCCCGGCTGGCCTACTACGACGCCGCGGCGAGGATGCTTGCCGGCAAGCCCTTCAAAACCCACTCCGCTATTGCAAAGATGGTGGCAGGCGAAGCGGCCATGGACAACGCCCGCGACGCCACGCAGATCTTCGGCGGGTTCGGGTTCATCAATGAGTCCCGGGTGGCACGGCATTACCGGGACTCGAAGATTCTTGAAATCGGCGAAGGGACCACCGAGGTGCAGCTGATGCTCATCGCCCGCGAACTGGGGCTCTGACCGCGCACCAGCCACGATCGACGGAAGGCTAGGGACAACGTGATTAAGAAGGTTGTAGGCAGCGCGGCGGAAGCCGTGGCCGATATCCAGGACGGGGCCTCGCTGGCCGTGGGAGGTTTCGGCCTGTGCGGCATCCCGGTGACCCTGATCCAGGCCCTCCACGACCGCGGCACCAAGGACCTGGAAACCATCAGCAACAACTGCGGCGTGGACGACTGGGGTCTCGGCGTGCTGCTGGCGGACGGCAGGATCCGCCGGACCATCAGCTCCTATGTGGGCGAGAACAAGGAGTTCGCGCGGCAATACCTCGCCGGCGAACTCGAGGTGGAGCTGACCCCGCAGGGCACGCTGGCCGAGAAACTGCGCGCCGGCGGCGCCGGCATTCCGGCCTTCTATACGACGGCGGGGGTCGGCACACAGGTCAGCGAGGGGGGACTGCCGCAAAAGTACGACGCCGAGGGGAACGTTGCGATTGCTTCGGCACCTAAGGAGGTGCGGAGCTTCGGCGGCGCGGACTACGTGCTCGAAGAGTCGCTGCGGCCGGACTTCGGTCTGGTGCATGCATGGAAGGGCGACCGGCTGGGCAACCTGGTCTTCCACGTGACCGCGATGAACTTCAATCCGCTGGCGGCGATGGCAGGCAAAGTCACCATCGCCGAGGTGGAGGAACTGGTGGAACCGGGCGAGCTGGATCCGCAGCACATCCACACGCCGGGTATCTTCGTCCAGCGCGTGGTGGTGGCCGGTGACGTGGAGAAACGGATCGAGAAGCGTACGGTCACCGAGGCCGGCACGGGGAAGGGGAACTGACGATGGCACTGACGCGCACCGAACTCGCCGCCCGCGTAGCCAAGGAGCTGCGCAACGGCCAGTACGTGAACCTAGGCATCGGGATGCCCACCCTCATCCCCAATTACATTCCCGACGGCGTGGAGGTGGTGCTGCATTCCGAGAACGGCATTCTCGGCGTCGGGCCCTATCCCACCGAGGAGAACCTTGACCCGGATCTGATCAACGCCGGCAAGGAAACGGTCACGCTCAACCGGGGTGCGGCGATCTTCGACTCGGCGACCTCCTTCGGCATGGTCCGCGGCGGACACGTGGACGTGGCGGTCCTCGGCGCGATGGAAGTCGCCGAAAACGGAGACCTGGCCAACTGGATGGTGCCGGGCAAGATGGTCAAGGGCATGGGCGGGGCCATGGACCTGGTCTTCGGCGCCAAGCGGCTGATCGTGATGATGGAGCACGTGGACCGGAAGGGCAACCCGAAGATCCTCAAGAGCTGCTCGCTCCCGCTGACCGGCAAGGGCTGCGTGGACCGGATCATCACCGACCTGGCCGTCATCGATGTGACCGAAGACGGACTGGTGCTGCGTGAAGTAGCGCCGGGCGTCGGCGTGGACGAGGTCGTGGCCGCCACTGGTGCGGACCTGAACATCGAGGAGCACGAGGTCGACGACGTATGAGCACCGGAAGCGGCGAGGATCTGCGGACCACCATCACGCAGCGCGGCCTCTACTACGACGAGCTCCAGCCCGGCACCGTCTACGCGCACCGGCCGGGCCGGACCATCACCGAAGCGGACAACGTCCTGTTCACCACGATGACCATGAACAGCCAGGCCCTGCACCTGGACGCCGACTGGTCCGCGTCGCAGCCGTTCGGGCAGCGGCTGGTGAACTCCATGTTTACGCTCGCCACTGTGGTGGGCCAATCCGTTACCCAGCTCACGCAGGGCACCATCGTGGCCCAGCTGGGACTGACGGACATCAACTTTCCGCATCCGCTCTTCCACGGCGACACGCTGTACACGGAGACGATCGTGACGGACAAACGGCTCTCGGCCTCGCGGCGCGGCCAGGGGATTGTCACCATGAGCCATACCGGCCGGAACCAGCACGAGGACATTGTCGCCACGGCGGTCCGCAGTTGCCTGATGTGGACCGAAGAAGGGCACCGGCAGAGCCAGACCGAGCCGGAGGCCAGGAACCGCTTCCGGAACCAGGAGCTCGGCTGATGTTTACCATGGGCCCGGCCATCCTGTTCTGTCCCGCGGACCGGCCCGAGCGATATGCCAAGGCGGCGGACCGCGCGGATGCGGTCATCCTGGACCTGGAGGACGCCGTGGCACCGGCGGATCGGGCGCAGGCCCGGCAAGCCGTCGTCGACAACCCGCTGGATCCGGAGCGGACCATCGTGCGGGTCAATCCGCTCGGAACCGAAGACCACGCCTTGGACATGGCGGCACTGCAGCGTACCGGCTACACCACCATCATGCTGGCCAAATCGGAGAACGCGGAGGCCATTGCCGGGCTGGCAGGGTACGGCGTCGTGGCGCTGTGCGAGACGGCGCTGGGCATCCTTGCCGCCCCGGACATCGCGCGCACCGGGAACGTCGTCGCGCTGATGTGGGGCGCGGAAGACCTGCTGGCCTCGCTCGGCGGAACCTCCAGCCGGAACCCCGCCGGAACGTACCGGGACGTCGCCCGGCAGGCGCGCTCGCAGGTCCTGCTGGCGGCTGGCGCCTACGGCAAGACGGCCATCGATTCGGTCTACGTGGACATTCCGGATCTGGACGGACTGGCTGCCGAGGCCGACGACGCCGTGGCCTGCGGATTCGGAGCCAAGGCCGTGATCCATCCAAGCCAGATACCGGTCATCCGCGCCGCATACCTCCCTTCCGAGGCGGCCGTCGCCGATGCCGCGGCGCTGCTGGAGGCGGCCCGGACGGAACCGGGTGTGTTCCGTTTCCGCGGCAAGATGGTGGACGGCCCGCTGATCAAGCACGCCGAGCAGACCCTGCGCCGGGCCGGGCTGGCAGGATGACGGGAAACGAGGACGAGCGCCGGGTTGGAATAGCCTGCAGCGAAGTGTGGTTGCACCGGTCATGCGCATAGTTATTGCAGGTGGACATGGAAAAATCGCACGCGAACTGACCAGGATCCTGGCCGCGGACCAGCATGAGGTGGTGGGGCTGATCCGCAAACCGGAGCAGAGCGCCGATCTGATGGTGGACGGCGCCATCCCCGAGGTGGTGGATCTGGAGAGCGCCTCGGTGGACGAGGTCGCGAAAATCCTGAAGGGCGCCGATGCGGCGGTCTTCGCAGCCGGAGCCGGGCCGGGCAGCGGGGTCGAGCGGAAGGAAACCGTGGACCTGGGTGCCGCGGTGCTGCTGGCGGATGCCGCCGAGGCCGCCGGCGTCGAACGCTTCATCCAGATTTCCTCGATGGGCAATGACCTGGTTCGCGGCGGCGCTACCCCGGAGGGCATGGACGAGGTCTTCGTTGCCTACCTGCGGGCCAAGCTGGCAGCCGAAGAAGACCTCAAAACTCGCGACCTGAAGTGGACCATCGTCCGTCCCGGCCAACTGACCGACGACGCCGGCAGCGGTCTCGTCCGCCTGGACCTGGTCGAGGAACGCGGTCCCGTGCCGCGCGCCGACGTTGCCACGGTGCTGGCGGAACTGCTGCGCACGGGCGCCGGTGAGCGCCAGCTGCTCAACCTGATCTCCGGAGATGTTCCGGTCAAGGAAGCAGTAGCCGCCTTCGCCTAGTTGCGGAGGATTGCTGCAGATTTCTGAGCCGTCCCAGCGCCCGGTGCGGTGCCCTCGCACCGAGCGCTGCCTCTTCTCCGGGTGCTTCCGGCCGCGGTCGGGTGCGGGATACTGGAAGACATGGATTTTCTTAGCGACCCAGAGGCAGCCGGCCGACCACGGAAAGTAGTGCTGCTGGGGTCCACCGGTTCCATCGGAACCCAGGGCATCGACGTGATCGACGGCGCCGCGGAGCGTTTCGAGGTGACGGCCGTAGCGGCCGGCGGCGGCAATCTGGAACTGGTTGCCCGGCAGGCCGTCCACACCCGGGCGGAAGCCGTAGGGATTGCCAACGGTACGCGGGAGGACCTGGCAACGGCGATCAAGGCAGCGGCCGCAGACGCAGGCATCAGCGGCTACGAACCGGAACTCTTTGCCGGCCACGACGCGTCGGCGAGGATCGCCGCCTGGCCGAATGCCGACGTCGTACTCAATGGCATTACCGGTTCGATCGGCCTAGTGCCGACCCTGGCTGCGCTGGAAGCCGGCCATCTGCTGGCGCTGGCGAACAAGGAGTCCCTCATCGCCGGCGGCGAGCTGGTCAAGCGCGCGGCCAAACCCGGCCAGCTGGTTCCGGTGGACTCGGAGCATTCCGCACTGGCCCAGGCGCTGCGCTCCGGCTCGGCGGCCGAGGTGGACCGGCTGATCGTCACCGCGTCCGGCGGGCCGTTCCGCGGTAGGACCCGTGCCGAACTGCGCGCCGTGACCCCGCAGCAGGCGCTGGCGCACCCGACCTGGGACATGGGCCGGATGGTGACCACGAATTCGGCCACCATGGTCAACAAGGCGCTTGAAGTCATCGAGGCGCACCTGCTCTTCGACGTGCCGCTGGAGAAGATCGATGTGGTGGTGCACCCGCAGTCCGTGGTCCACTCCATGGTCCAGTTCGCGGATGGCTCGACCATCGCCCAGGCGTCGCCACCGGATATGCGCCTGCCCATCGCGCTGGGGCTCGGCTGGCCGGAGCGGGTTCCGGGGGCGGCGAGGCCGTGCGACTGGTCCAACGCGGTGACGTGGACCTTTGAGCCGCTGGACGACGAGGTGTTTCCCGCGGTCCGGCTGGCCAAGCAGGCCGCCGCCCAGGGCAGCACCTTCATGGCCGTCTACAACGCTGCCAACGAGGAAGCGGTGGATGCCTTCCACGACGGCCGGATCGGTTTTGTGGATATCGTGGATACCGTCGCCGCAGTAGTAGCCGACCACGCCGGCTCCGCCGAACTGACCGTGGAGTCCGTGCTGGCGGCAGAAACGTGGGCACGAACCGAGGCCCGCAAACGTTTAGGAATGATGTGACCGTACTTCTCTTTATTCTCGGAGTCCTCTTCGTCGCGGTGGGCATTGCGCTCTCCATCGCGCTGCACGAAGTGGGCCACCTGCTGCCGGCCAAACTGTTCAAGGTCCGGGTCACCCAGTACATGGTGGGCTTCGGGAAGACTCTCTGGTCGAAGAAAAAGGGCGAAACCGAGTACGGCGTCAAGGCGATTCCGCTCGGCGGCTATGTCTCCATGATCGGTATGTACCCGCCGGCGAAGGTCAAGGCGGGAGCGGCGGCGTCCGGCGCGGCGGCATCAGTGCGCCAGTCCAGCACCGGCATTTTCCAGCAGCTGGCCAACGATGCCCGGCAGGCCGAGGCGGAACGGCTGCAACCGGGCGATGACAACCGCGTGTTCTACAAGCTCCCGGTCTACAAGCGCATGATCATCATGCTCGGCGGCCCGTTCGTGAACCTGGTGATCGGCGTGGTCCTGCTCGGGATCGTGATGGTGGGCTTCGGCTCGGCGCAGCCCAGCACCACCATCAGCGAGGTCAACAAATGCGTTGTCAGCGCCGCGCAGCAGGCCGAAACCGGGCAGACCGACTGCCTGCCGTCGGACCCGCAGGCACCGGCAACGGCCGCGGGAATCCTGCCCGGCGATACCGTCACGTCCTTCGACGGAAAGCCGGTAACTGACTGGTACGAACTCACCCGCTGGATCCGGGACGCCGCCGGCCAGGCAACGCCCATCACGCTTGAGCGCGACGGGCAGAGCATCAGCACCACCATCACGCCCGTGCTCTCGGAACGTCCGGTCTTCGACGACTCCAACGAGCTGGTGCTCGATGCCAACGGCGACCCGGTAATGGAAGAGGTCGGCTTCGTGGGCATGGGCTCGACCCAGGAACTGGTGCCGCAGCCGGTCACGGCCGTGCTGCCCGCGGTGGGGGAGAACCTGCAGGCGATTGCCGGCGTCGTGCTTAATCTGCCGCAGCGGCTGGCCGACGTTGCCGAGGCCGCCTTCAGCGATGCCCCGCGCGATCCCAACGGGCCGATGAGCGTGGTGGGCGTGGGCCGGATTGCCGGCGAGATCAGCGCCATGGAAGAAATTCCCTTCGAGGCACGGGCGGCGTCGCTGATCGGTTTGGTCGGTTCGGTGAATCTCGCCCTGTTCGTGTTCAACCTGATCCCGCTTTTGCCGCTCGACGGCGGACACGTCGCCGGGGCGCTGTGGGAAGCAGTTCGGCGCGGCTTCGCCAAGCTGTTCCGCAGGCCGGATCCGGGCCCGGTGGACATTGCCAAATTGCTGCCGCTGACCTACGCGGTGGCCATCCTGATGATGGGCATGGGCGCCCTGCTGATCTACGCCGACATCGTCAAACCGGTCAACATCTTCGGGTAGCAGCGCAGGCCCGAACCGCCTGCATCAGAACCTCCACAACGACGGCGGAGCCGCTGGATACACTGGCAGCAGAATCGACGTATGGAGGTGGCATGTCCAAGCACGGCAGCGGCAAGTCCGGCTGGCCCCGGATACTGGCCGCGTCCGCACTGGTCGCGGCGCTGGTGCTGAGCGGGTGCACGGCCGGACAGAACGGCAGGCCCGGCGCGTCCGGGTCCGCAGCGGAAAGCGGGTCCGACCGGGACGACAACCGGGTCTACCTCAACACTGGCGCCGCGGAGCCTGCTGTCATCACAGGGAGCGACGCCGAGGCGGCGCTGGCCTCCAGCCAAACCCTGTTCCAGTCCAGCCCGGTGGCTGTGGTGGCCCCGGAAGGGGACGCCGCTGCCATCGAAGCTGCCGCCGCCGAGGCCAGTTCTGCCGGAGTGCCGCTGCTGCTGGCAGTGGACGGGCTCGAGGCCGAGCTGGAGCGGCTTGGTGTCCGCCAGGTCAAGACTTTCGGTGCGCCGGCCGGAGCTGCCGAATCCGCGGCTCCTGAGGCGTCTGCCGCGCCATCCGGGTCGCCGGGACCCACCGGAACCGCCGCAGCCTCCGGATCCGCGGCAGGCTCCGGCGCGGCGGAGTGGGAAAGCGTACTGGGCGGCGTCGAGATTCTTGGTCCGGGCCAGCCAATGGACGAGGTTGCTGGGCCGGAAGAAGCGTCACCGTTCTCGGTGCTGCTTGGCGAAGACGCCAGGAAAGAACTCCCTGCCACCGTGGCCGTGCTTCAGGCCGCCGGTGTGCGCACCCACGTCGATGCCGCGGCCGACCCCCGGGCCAACCCCGAAACCGTAGACTTCCTGCGCGCCGAACCGGAGCACAACATTCTCGCCATCGGCGGGGACTTCGGCAATACGGCACAGTTCGCGGCCCGGACCGAAACCGCCCTGATGGCAGCGGAACTGCCCGGCGGAGGCATGCTGGCCTTCCCGACGCGGCGGATGGTCGCGCTCTACGGCCACCCGTCCGGTCCCGCGCTGGGTGCCCTCGGCGAACAGGATGTGGACGCCGCCATCGACCGGGCCAAGAAGCTGGCCGGCGAGTACAAGGGCCTGAGCGACGAGCCGGTAATTCCGGCGTTCGAGATCATTGCCACGGTCGCCACCGGATCCGCCGGCGAGGACGGCGATTATTCTTCCGCCACGGACATCGACCTGCTGCGGACCTGGGTAGATGCCGCAGGCGAAGCCGGCGTGTACGTGGTGCTGGACCTGCAGCCCGGCCGAACCGACTTCCTTACCCAGGCCAAGGCGTACGAGGAACTGCTCAAGGAACCGCATGTCGGCCTGGCCCTGGACCCGGAGTGGCGGTTGCGGGACGGCGAGCGGCACATGGAGCAGATCGGCTCGGTCACCGCAGCAGAGATCAACCAGGTCGGCGACTGGTTGGCCGGGTTGACGCGGGAGAACAACCTGCCGCAGAAGGTGCTGATCCTGCACCAGTTCCAGTTGCGGATGATCTCCAACCGGGAGCAGCTTGAGACCGGGCATGACGAGCTCGCCGTCGTCATCCACGCCGATGGCCACGGCGGACCGGGACAGAAGCTGGAGACCTGGCGCGCGCTGCGGCAGGACCTGCCCGACGACGTGTGGATGGGCTGGAAGAACTTCTACGATGAGGACACCCCGATGTTCTCCCCGGAGCGGACCTACGGCGACGTCAAACCGGCGCCTTGGTTCGTGTCCTACCAATGATTAACACGGCCCCGAGGGCAGGTAAGGTGTCGGCATGAGTGTTTTTGCCGTCGAGTATGTTTACGCCGCCGATACCGAAGAGGGCCGCGACACGCATCGTGCCGCCCACCGCGAATGGCTGAAGGGTTTCGTCAACGAAGGCCGTTTGCTGGCTTCGGGCCCGTACGCCGACGGCACCGGCGCGCTGCTGCTGTTCACCGCCGGGAGCGAAGCCGCCCTGCTGGAGGAACTGAAGCAGGACCCGTTCAATGTGCAGAACTTCGTTTCCGGCCTGCGGGTAACGGAGTGGAAGCCCGTGACCGGAGCTTTCGCCGACTACGCATGATCTTTCCCACAGCTGGCCGGTATCTTCGCAAGATCCGGGTTGCCGGAGGATAATGAAAGCTGTTCTGCACACTGCCCCCTGGAGGATGTTTTGACCTCGGTCAACCTTGGAATGCCAAACGCACCGCTGCCTGTCCTGGCGCCGCGCCGTAAAACGCGCCAGATCAAGGTCGGCTCGGTTGGCGTTGGATCGGACTCGCCGGTCAGCGTCCAGTCCATGACCACCACACCGACCACGGACATCAATGCCACCTTGCAGCAGATCGCCGAACTGACGGCTTCCGGCTGCGATATTGTCCGAGTGGCGTGCCCCAGCGCCGACGACGCCGAGGCGCTGCCCATCATCGCAAAGAAGTCGCAGATCCCGGTCATTGCGGACATCCACTTCCAGCCGAAGTATGTTTACGCTGCGATCGACGCCGGCTGTGCGGCGGTGCGGGTGAACCCGGGCAACATCCGCAAATTCGACGACCAGGTCAAAGAGATTGCCAAGGCCGCCAAGGACGCCGGAGTGTCCATCCGGATCGGCGTCAACGCCGGTTCGCTGGATCCGCGCCTGATGCAAAAGTACGGCAAGGCCACCCCGGAGGCCCTGGTGGAGTCCGCCGTCTGGGAGGCTTCGCTGTTCGAAGAGCATGACTTCCACGACTTCAAGATCTCCGTCAAGCACAATGACCCGGTAGTGATGGTCCGCGCCTACGAACTGCTGGCGGAGCGGGGCGACTGGCCGCTGCACCTGGGCGTTACCGAGGCCGGTCCGGCTTTCCAAGGCACCATCAAGTCCGCCACCGCTTTCGGTGCCCTGCTGTCCAAGGGCATCGGCGACACCATCCGTGTTTCTCTCTCGGCACCGCCGGTAGAGGAGATCAAGGTTGGCAACCAGATCCTGCAGTCATTGAACCTGCGTCCGCGCAAGCTGGAAATCGTGTCCTGCCCGTCCTGCGGCCGCGCCCAGGTTGATGTCTACACGCTCGCTGACCAGGTCACCGCCGGGCTGGAAGGCATGGAAGTTCCGCTGCGCGTGGCTGTTATGGGCTGCGTTGTCAATGGCCCTGGTGAAGCCCGCGAGGCGGACCTGGGCGTAGCCTCCGGCAACGGCAAGGGCCAGATCTTTGTGAAGGGCGAAGTCATCAAAACTGTGCCCGAGGACCAGATTGTTGAGACACTCATCGAAGAAGCAATGAGAATTGCGGAGGAAATGGGGGAGACCGATGGCGAAAATGCTGTCAAGGGTAGCCCCGTGGTTAACGTCAGCTAACCGGCTGCGCACGGATTCCGGCTGCGAAGCCGCGGTCGCGCTGGGGCATGCCGAAATCCGGGTCCTCGACGAAGGGGACACGCCTCGGCTCTGGGAGTTGGTGAAACAGGATCCGGTGTCCAACGTGTTCCTCGCCGCGCATCTGGAATCCACAAAAACGGCTGCGCCCACCCCCTCGGGCGCAGAAATCCTCGGCTACTTCGCCGACGGCGCTTTGGCCGGTGCATGCTGGAGCGGGGTCAATCTGGTGCCCACTGCGCTCAGCGCCGAACAGGGTGCCAACCTCGGTCAGTTTCTAGCCTCCAGCAACCGCCGGACCTCGTCCATCTTCGGCCCGGCGGAAGCCGTACTGGGTATCTGGAGTTCCTTCCAGCACAATTCCACCCGTCCTTTCGACGTACGGCCCAACCAGCCGCTGATGGAACTGCGCGGTAAGCCCGCCGTAGCGGCGGATCCGGCGGTCCGCTTCTCCACCGGGGCGGATCTGGACGTGCTGCTGCCGGCTTGCGTGGCCATGTTCGAAGAGGAAGTCGGCTATTCCCCCATGGCTGCCGGCGGACACCACTACCGCCAGCGCGTGCGGAGCCTGATCGACAAGGGGCACTCCCTGGTCTACCGCGAGCCAGGCGGTGACGTGGTTTTCAAGGCCGAGTTAGGCAACGTCTCGGCCGATGCGGTGCAGATTCAGGGCGTCTGGATGAACCCGGCCTACCGCGGCAAGGGTCTTGCGGCAGCGTACATGGCCGCCGTCGTCGAACTTTCGCGCAAGTTCGCCCCGGTAGCGAGCCTGTACGTCAACGACTACAACCAGCGCGCCGTTGCCGCCTACCAGCGTGTGGGCTTTGAGCAGGTCGGCACCTTCGCCACCGTGCTCTTCTAAGAAGCTGCCGTCCAACAGGATGCGCTGCCGGCGACACTCTGCCCCAAATTCACCCGAACCGTCCGGCGACCGTAGGATTAGTTACTGATCTGCTGTTGCGACACAACGAACTTTAGAAACGGAAACCAAGCGTGGTCCTGCGACTCTCCACCCTGTTCCTGCGCACACTGCGCGAAGATCCCGTCGACGCCGAGGTGGCCAGCCACCGGTTGCTGGTGCGCGCCGGGTATATCCGCCGCGCGGCTCCCGGCATCTACTCCTGGCTGCCGCTGGGGCTGAAGGTCCTGGCCAAGGTGGAAACCATCATCCGCGAGGAGATGTCCGCCATCGGTGCCCAGGAAGTCCATTTCCCGGCGCTGCTGCCGCGCGAACCGTACGAGGCCACCAACCGCTGGACCGAGTACGGCGAGGGGCTCTTCCGCCTTCAGGACCGCAAGGGCGCGGACTACCTGCTGGCTCCCACGCACGAGGAAATGTTCACGCTGCTGGTCAAGGATCTGTACTCCTCGTACAAGGATCTGCCTGTCTGCCTGTACCAGATCCAGACCAAGTACCGCGACGAAGCGCGTCCCCGTGCAGGGCTGCTGCGCGGCCGGGAGTTCATCATGAAGGATTCGTATTCCTTCGATATTGACGACGCCGGACTCGAGGACAGCTATCAGGCCCACCGCGGAGCCTACTTGCGTATTTTCGAGCGGCTGGGACTCGAAGTAGTGCCCGTGAAGGCCACGGCAGGCGCCATGGGCGGGTCCAAGAGCGAGGAATTCCTGCACCCGACCGAGGTCGGCGAAGACACCTTCGTCCGCTCGGCCGGCGGCTACGCGGCCAATGTCGAAGCGGTCACCACCGTGGTTCCGGCGGAGATCGACTTCACCAACCTGCCCGAGGCGGAGGTCAAGGACACCCCGGACACCCCTACCATCGACACCCTCGTGGCCGCGGCCAACGAGCTGGCACCGCGTCCGGAGGGCGAATGGACGGCTGCCGACACGCTGAAAAACGTGGTTCTGGCCGTCACCCTGCCGACCGGGGAGCGCCAGGTCGTGGTGCTCGGCGTGCCGGGCGACCGCGCTGTGGACCTCAAGCGGGTCGAAGCCAACATCGGGGGCTTCCTGCCGATCGGCGGGGAAATCGGCATCGAGGCCGCCAACGAGGACGACCTCAAGAAGCACCCGGGACTGGTCCGGGGCTACATCGGCCCGGGCGAGAGCCTGAACGCTGCAGTGCTCGGCACCGAAGGCAAGACCGGACTGCTCTACCTGGTGGACCCGCGAGTGGTCTCCGGGACCAGCTGGATCACGGGTGCCAACGTCGACGGCAAGCACGTCTTCGGGCTGGTGGCCGGTCGGGACTTCACCTGGGACGGCGTCATCGAGAGTGTCGATGTGCGCGCCGGCGACGAAGCGCCCGACGGCTCCGGTCCGCTCGAGGCTGCCCGCGGCATCGAGATGGGCCATATCTTCCAGCTGGGCCGCAAGTACGCCGAGGCGCTGGGGCTGCAGGTGCTGGACAAGAACGGCAAGCTGGCCACCGTCACCATGGGTTCGTACGGCGTCGGTGTTACCCGTGCCGTGGCCGCCCTCGCCGAATCCAACCACGACGACAAGGGACTGATCTGGCCGCGCAACGTCGCCCCGGCTGACGTCCACGTCGTCGCAACCGGCCGCGGACAGGAAATCTTCGACGCCGCGAACAAGCTCTCCGAAGAGCTCGCGGCCGCCGGACTGGAAGTCATCTACGATGACCGGCCCAAGGTTTCCCCCGGTGTGAAGTTCGGCGACGCGGAACTCATCGGGGTGCCGACCATCCTCGTGGTCGGCCGCGGCCTGGCCGACGGTGTCGTCGAGGTCAAGGACCGCGCCACCGGCGAAGCGCAGAACGTACCTCTGGAGGGGGCCGTCGCACAGGTGGCCGCCCTCGCCGGGAAGTGATCTCCGGACTGGAGGAACTGGAACTGGCCACCATCATCCTTGTGGTGGTGGCCGGTTTCGCCGCCGGCTGGGTTGATGCAGTGGTCGGCGGCGGCGGCCTGATCCAGTTGCCGGCGCTGCTGCTGGTGCCCGGCATCAGCCCTGTGCAGGCGTTGGCGACCAACAAGATGGGCTCGATCTTCGGGACCACCACGAGCGCCATCACGTATTACCGGCGCGCGCACCCCGACCTGAAGACCGCCCTGCCCATGGCCGGCGTCGCGCTGGCGGGCAGCTTCGGCGGCGCCATCGTCGCCACGGTGCTGCCCTCGGAAGTGTTCAAGCCGATCATCGTAGCGGCGCTCATCGCCGTCGCAATTTTTACTGCCCTGCGTCCGACGGCGGGCACCCTCACCAAACTGCGCTACACCGGGGTGCGGCATTTCGGCACCGCCGCCGGCATCGGACTAGTCATCGGGTTTTACGACGGGCTGATCGGCCCCGGAACGGGCTCGTTCCTGATCATCGCGATGGTGGCCATGCTCGGATATAACTTCCTGGCCGCCAGTGCGAAGGCCAAGATCGTGAACATGGCCACCAACTTCGGCGCCCTGCTGTTCTTCCTGCCCAGCGGCGCCCTGCTGTGGGGACTCGGCCTGATTCTCGGCCTGGCAAACATGGCCGGCGGCTATCTGGGCGCCCGGATGGCGGTAACCCAGGGCAGCAAATTCATCCGCGTGGTCTTCCTGCTCGTGGTCGCGGCCCTGATCATCAAGCTGGGCTACGACGTGGTGCAGGAGAATTTCCTGGGGGACCCGGCAGCTTAGGCAGCCGGGCATGCTACGGTGCCGCCCCGCTTACGGCAGTTGCAGTTCATGTGCCGGCGGAAGCCCGGGGAGGGTTCGTCCGGCGAGCGTGGAGGCAACCCAGAGGGACCGTTGCGCGTGGCCGCTGTTGCCGTGCTGCAGATAGTCCAGTGCGTTGGCCACCTCGCGGACGATGCTCCACTGCCGTGCGGTCTCTGTCTCCAATTCCGCCGCCGCGCAGAGTTCCTCACAGCGCCGGACCAGGTGGGCTTCCGGATCCGTGGCATGCAGGTCCGGTATCCGGTTCCAGAGCATCGGCGCCACCTCGAATTCCGCCTCGCCCAGCATGGGCTTCGGATCGATGGCCGCGAAACTGCCTGCAGGATGCGTCCGGGCCAGCACGTTCCCGTAATGCAGGTCGGTGTGGACCAGAACATCACGGGCTTCACGGCGGCCTACCGTGCCCCGGACCTGGCAGACCTCCAGCGCGCATTCGAGCAGCCAGCGGTCAAAGGGCTCCCCGAGCGCAGACCAGTCCGCAGGCAGCGAATCCGACCACTGCTCGGCCATCGCCGCTACGGTCTCAAAGGGCGGCCAGATCTCTGCCGCTTCGGGGGACCGGTGCAGCTGCCGCACCAACGGTCCCCACACTGCCGCAGTCTCGTCCAGCGGGACATCGAGCAGGGACCGGTCGCCGTCCAGCCGCTCGAGCAACTGCACAAAAGGGTCCTCCTCGCTACGCAGCAGGGCTACGGCACCGCGGCCGTCCCAGATCCGCAGCGCAGCGGACTCGAGCAGCGCTTCATCGTGCGGAACCGCGAGCTTCAGCACCGCTGGTCTGCCGGATGGGGTGCGCACCGGCACCACTGCCGCCAGCTGGCCGAACCAGGGACCGCCGTCGGCGGGGTCTGCCTCCAACTGCCAGCTGTCTAACATGGCAGCGCACAGATTGTTGAACTCCTGGAGCCAGCGGGAGCCGCCGGGCAACTGCAGCGCGTTGAGCCGCAGGTCGGCCGGGAGCTCCATCGGGATCATTGCGGGCCGTCCTTCGTGGGCGGCGCCGGCGATGCCGCACCGGCAGTTTCGGACGTTCCGGACGGGGAGACTGGGCTGCCGCTTGCCCGAAGGTCGAGGCCGGGGGTGAGCGGCGGCTCCCCGGTCGTGGCCGCGATCCGCTCAACTGCTCCCTGCAGGTCCGAGGCCGCGGCCGCCCGCAGTGCGCCGTCGCCGAGGGCCACCAGATCGCCCAGCGCCAGCGCCGCCTCGCCTTCCGCATCGCCGAGCCCCTGCCACGGCTCGTCGAGGAAGCCCTCGGGAAGTGCATAGGCCGGCTCGCGGAGCGGCAGGTCCACGCAGGAGTCCGCGGCCAGCTCCTCCCAGCGCTCCATCAGGTCCCGATGCGCTGCATAGTTCTCCGCCGCGGCTTCACGCTGTGCACCCGTGATCCGGGGCAGCGCGGTCTGGTACAGGAACGCCAGCTTGTATTCACTGACAACGACGGCGGATACGGCCTGTGCTTCCGCCGGCAGTCCACCCCCGGGAGCCGATGACTGAGACTCCTGGTCTTCAGCGTCGGGCCGGCCGCATTCGGTCGGCGGATCCACCACATCGGATTTCCAGGGCACCGGTTGTTTGGTGTCCGGATAAGCCTCGTGCAGCAAGGATGCCTGGCTGAAGGCCGATGCGCCGACGGAGGCCAGCAGGCGCGCAAGGCCGGGGTCCACGTCCAAGGACGCGGAGAGCAGGAAACGGGAGGTCGAGGCCAGCCGTTGAAGCGTGCCGTCGAGCGTCGGCGCCCCGGCTTCGCGCGAGGCCCGCTTGGTGGTTGTGGGGCTGGGTGTCTCTGCATCGAGGATGCCGGGACCGTTCCCGGGACCGGGCTCCGGGGCGGCTGCTCCCGACGGCCAGGAGGTCTGCAGCGGGAACAGGCGGGCCTGCTGTTCCAGCGCGGAAGCGGCGGTCAGCAGCGGTGCCGAGGCGCCGTCGTCGTTGTTTGAATTGCCGTCAACCGAAGCGAGGTGACGAAGATCTCCGGCTACCGCCAGAAGCCGCTGCTCGGCGTCCAGACGCGCCTGTTCGGTGGTGCTCAGCGGAGGAGGGACGGTCTCCAGGCTGGTGACGACGGTGCCGATGCTGACGACCAGTGCGGCGGCAAGCAAAAGCAGTAAGGTGCGCCGGAAAAAGCGGCCGGCTCTGCCGCCGGCCTTGGTGCCGGCCGTGCCCTTGGCCGGCCGTCCTGACGTTGTTCCCACAACAGTTGATAATGTCATGGCAGCAGGCACGGACGCACCACACGGTGCGGCGCGTGGCTCATCAGCGTGTCACGAGGGCTTGAGAAAGTCGCTAGTCTAGTAGCTACAACAACATCTAGCGGGAGGCAGCTATGGCGGATCGACCCGATCACACCGGCGTGTTCCAGTCGGGGAAACCATCCGGCGCCCAGACCCAATTGGAAGCGTCGCGGCTGAAGGAACTATTGGCCCCCACCGTGGCTGCCAGCGACCTGTACTTGGAAGACATCGAAGTGCGCATCGCCGGAACCCAGCGCACCGTACACGTGATCGTGGATCTGCCCGAGGACCAGCAGGGCGGCGTGAGCCTGGACAAGATTGCGGAGGTCTCGCAGAGCCTGTCCGCGGCGCTGGACGAGGACCCGCATGATGAGGGCGCCCCCTATGATCTTGAAGTTTCTTCCCCCGGCGTGAGCCGGCCGCTGACCGAGCCGCGGCACTGGCGCCGCAATCTCGGCCGCAAGGTGTCGGTGAAAGTTCTCGACGGCGACAACGTCACCGGGCGACTGCTGGAAGTCGGGGACGAATCCGTCACGATACGGCCCGACATCCCCGTGAAGAAGGGCATGAAGCCCAAGCACGGGGAACCCGTCCAACTGGCCTTTGCGAACATCCGCAGCGGCAAGGTGGAAATAGAATTCACGCACTTGGATGAAGACCTGGCCGCAGCGGAAATGCGCGGCGAACTAGAAGATGAGGAGGCCTGACATGGATATCGACATGAGCGCCCTGCGGTTCCTGGAACGTGAACGCGAAATCCCCCTGGACCTGCTCATTCCCACGATTGAGCAGGCGCTGCTGGTGGCTTACCACAAGACGCCGGGCTCGATCGATAAAGCCCGCGCCGAGCTGGACCGCAAGAGCGGGCATGTGACCATCTGGGCCGCCGAAATGGACGAGGACGGCACCGTTGTCGGCGAGTTCGACGACACCCCGAGCGGGTTCGGCCGCATTGCGGCTTCCACCGCGCGCCAGATCATCCTGCAGCGCCTGCGGGACGCCGAGGACGACAACGTGCTCGGCATTTTCCGCGGCAAGGAAGGCGAGCTCGTCTCCGGGCTGATCCAGCAGGGCCACAATCCCAACATGGTCCAGGTTGACCTCGGCACCGTCGAGGCACTGCTGCCACCGCCTGAACAGGTGCCGGGGGAGAAGTACCCGCATGGTGCGCGCCTGCGTGCCTACGTAGTGGATGTGCACCGTGGCATGAAGGGTCCCTCGATTACGCTTTCCCGCTCGCATCCGGGCCTGGTCCGCAAACTCTTCGAACTGGAGGTCCCGGAGATCGCGGACAACAGCGTCGAGATCGTGGCGCTGGCGCGCGAGGCGGGCCACCGCACCAAGATCGCTGTGAAGGCCAACATTCCCGGGCTCAACGCCAAGGGCGCCTGCATCGGCGAGATGGGTTCCCGCGTGCGCGCCGTCATGACCGAACTGCACGATGAGAAGATCGACATCGTGGACTTCAGCGAGGACCCGGCGACGTTCATCGGCAATGCCCTCTCTCCCTCGCGCGTGTCTTCGGTCACCATCACGGACGCTGACCTGCGTGCCGCGCGGGTGGTCGTGCCGGACTATCAGCTGTCCCTCGCCATTGGTAAAGAAGGACAGAATGCCCGTTTGGCTGCCAAGCTCACCGGCTGGCGGATCGACATCGTGTCCGATGCTGTGGCGGTCCAGCAGTAGCCTCCGGCACTGCGGCCGCAGCTCCAGTTCGTAGACTGGCTAGGGAAAGCGCTAGAATAAACATGGTCCGGTCTTCCGACTTCCAGCCCGGTGGGCGTGATTCCCGCCAGCAGGACACCGTTGCGGCTTCGCCGCAGCGCACCTGCGTGGGCTGCCGCCGTCGGGATGACCAGGCCGGTTTGCTGCGTTTGGTCACAGCAGATGGTGCGAGCACCGTCGTCGTAGATCAATTTCGCCGCCTGCCCGGGCGGGGTGCTTGGCTGCATCCCCAACCCGAATGCCTGGCAATGGCTGTGAAGCGGCGTGCCTTCAACAGGGCCTTTAGGGGTAAAGTTGATAGCCGTGCCGTGGAAGGTTACTTCCAAGCACTTGATCCGGCCGCGGAAAACGCGACCGGATCACACCAACCGTCCAACCTGAAAGCGGGTCAGAAAACTGATGGAAACCCGATGAGTGCCAAGTGATGAGTGCCCAACGATGACTTATCTGTTGTGCGCTGCCCACGGTCTGAGTGCGATGTGCGTTCTGCACGGCACGGAAGGCCGCAGCAAGAAATAGACGGTTCGTGCCTGGCTCGGTGCGGACCGAGACAGGAGAAATGTGGCCAAGGTCCGCGTACACGAGCTCGCGAAAGAGCTCGGTATTACCTCGAAAGATGCAGTAGCAAAACTGCAGGAACTGGGCGAATTCGTCCGGTCCGCCTCATCCACGATTGAGGCTCCCGTCGTGAAGAAACTTCGCGACGCCTACCCTGCCGCTCCGGCGAAGAATGCTTCCCCCGCTCCGGCAGCCAAGGCTGCACCGAAGCCGGCGGCTGCTCCGACGCCCGGGCCCAAAACCGAAGCGAAGCCAGCTGCCGCACAGCCGGCCGCACCCAGTGCGCCCGAAGCGCCTGCTGCGCCGGCCGCCCAGGCTCCGGCTCCTGCAGCACCGGCTCCCCAGGCTCCGGCTCCGGCCGCGCCTGCAGCACCGGCGGCTCCGGCTGCCAAGGCCGATACTCCGGCACCGGCGAAGCCAGGCGCAGCAGCACCGGCGAAGCCCGGCGCCGCTGCTCCGCGTCCGGGCGGCACTCGTGCAGGTGGCGCCCCCCGCCCCGGCAACAACCCGTTTGCTACCTCGCAGGGCATGCCCCGCGGCGCCCGTGGCGACCGCGAGCGTGATGGCGAGCGTGCACCGCGTCCGGGAAACAATCCTTTTGCAACGTCCCAGGGCATGCCCCGCGGCGGTCGTGACGGGGCTCCCCGTCCGGCGGCAGCAGGACAGGGCGGGCCGCGTCCGGCTGCAGGCCAGGGCGGTCCCCGCCCCGGTGCTCCGCGTCCGGGTGCTCCCCGTCCGGGTGCCCCGCGTCCCGGCGCTCCCCGTCCGGGTGCTCCCCGTCCGGGCGGCGGTCCCGGCGGTGCACGTCCGACTCCGGGCATGATGCCGAATCGTACCGAGCGTCCGGCACCTGCCGGCCGCGGCGGTGCTCCGGGCCGTCCGGGTGCTCCCGGCCGTCCAGGTACAGGTGGTCCCGGTGGCGGTGCGCCCGCCGGCGGTGGCTTTGGCAAGGGTGGCCGCGGACGCGGTGGCACCCAGGGCGCCTTCGGTAAGGGAGGCGCCGGCCGCGGCAAGCAGCGCAAGTCCAAGCGCGCCAAGCGTCAGGAACTGGAGCAGATGAGTGCTCCGTCGCTGGGTGGCGTGAGCGTACCCCGCGGCGACGGGAAGACTGTTGTGCGCCTGCGCCGTGGTTCTTCGATCACGGACTTTGCCGACAAGATCGAGGCAAACCCGGCCGCACTGGTCACCGTGCTGTTCCACCTCGGCGAAATGGCCACGGCCACGCAGTCGCTGGACGAGGAAACCTTCGAACTGCTGGGCGAGGAACTGGGCTACAAGATCCAGGTTGTTTCCCCCGAGGACGAAGAGCGCGAGCTGCTGGACTCCTTCGACATCGACCTCGAAGCCGAACTCGAGGCTGAGGGCGATGAAGAGCTGGAGAAGCGTGCGGCCGTTGTCACGGTCATGGGCCACGTTGACCACGGTAAGACCCGACTGCTCGACGCCATCCGCAACACCAAGGTTGTCGAAGGCGAGCACGGCGGCATTACCCAGCACATTGGTGCATACCAGATCGGCGTCGAGCACGATGGACGCGACCGTCGGATCACCTTTATCGATACTCCGGGCCACGAGGCGTTCACCGCCATGCGTGCCCGTGGTGCGAAGGTCACCGACATCGCCATCCTGGTTGTCGCAGCCGATGACGGCGTCATGCCGCAGACCATCGAGGCGCTCAACCACGCCCAGGCGGCCAATGTGCCGATCGTCGTGGCCGTGAACAAGATCGACAAGGAAGGCGCCAACCCGGACAAGATCCGCGGCCAGCTGACCGAGTATGGTCTGGTTCCGGAAGAGTACGGCGGCGACACGATGTTCGTGGACGTCTCTGCGCGTCAGAACCTGAACATCGACGATCTGCTTTCGGCCGTGCTGCTGACTGCAGACGCTGCGCTGGACCTGCGTGCCAACCCGAACAAGGACGCCCGCGGTATCGCTATCGAAGCGAACCTGGACAAGGGCCGTGGTGCGGTGGCAACCGTGCTGGTCCAGTCCGGTACGCTGCATGTCGGCGACACGATCGTTGCTGGTATTGCCCACGGCCGCGTCCGCGCCATGTTCAATGAGAACGGCGACACGGTCGAAGCCGCGGAGCCGTCCCGTCCGGTCCAGGTCCTGGGTCTGTCGACCGTGCCGCGTGCCGGCGACACCTTCCTGGTTACCGACGACGAGCGGACCGCCCGCCAGATCGCTGAGAAGCGTGAGGCTGCGGACCGCAACGCCGCCCTGGCCAAGCGCCGCAAGCGCATCAGCCTGGAAGACTTCGACAAGGCTGTTGCCGAGGGCAAGGTTGATACCCTCAACCTCATCCTCAAGGGTGACGTTTCCGGTGCGGTTGAAGCTCTGGAAGACTCGCTGCTCAAGATCGACGTTGGCGAAGATGTACAGCTGCGCGTCATCCACCGCGGTGTCGGCGCCATCACGCAGAACGACGTCAACCTGGCGACGGTCGATAACGCGATCATCATCGGGTTCAACGTCAAGCCCGCCGAGCGCGTGGCTGAACTGGCTGACCGAGAGGGCGTTGACATGCGCTTCTACTCGGTCATCTACTCGGCCATCGACGATATCGAGCTGGCCCTCAAGGGCATGCTCAAGCCGGAATACGAGGAGTTCCAGCTTGGTACGGCTGAAATCCGCGAGATCTTCCGTTCGTCCAAGCATGGAAACATCGCAGGTTCCATCGTCCGCTCCGGCATCATCCGGCGTAATACCAAGGCCCGTGTCAGCCGCGATGGCAAGATCATCGGCGACAACCTCAACGTTGACTCGCTGAAGCGGTTCAAGGATGACGCCACCGAGGTCCGCGAAGGCTTCGAGTGCGGTATCGGCCTGGGGTCGTTCAACGACCTGAAGGAAGGCGACATGATCGAGACCTTCGAGATGCGCGAGAAGCCGCGCGCCTAGGGATTCTCCGATGCAGGCGCCTGGCGGTCACGACCGCCGGGCGCCTGCACTTTCACCAACACACCATGAGGAGGGGCTATGGCCGATCCAGCACGCGCCGCAAAACTGGCAGACCGGATTAAAGTTGTGGTTGCACAAGCGCTGGAGCGCAGGGTCAAGGACCCGCGGCTCGGTTTTGTCACCATTACGGACGCCCGCGTCACCAACGACTTGCAGCACGCCACGCTTTACTACACGGTTTTCGGCGACGAGACCCAGCAAGCGGACACCCGCAAGGCGCTGGAGTCCGCGAAGGGGGTCCTGCGCTCCGAGGTGGGCAAGAACATCACGGTACGGCTGACCCCGACCCTGGAGTTCGTCCCGGACGAGATCCCGGTTAACGCCAGTCATCTGGAGGAACTGCTGCGGGCCGCCAAGGCCCGCGATGCCGAGGTTGCGGCCCTGGCAGAAGGCGCAGTTTTCGCCGGCGAATCCGATCCTTACCGCAAGGACGAAGAGGACGACGACGAAGAGGGCTTTACCGACGAACCGGACGAGGCAGCCAAGTAGCCTACGCCGATCCGCAGTGCAGAAGGCGGCAGACCTTACGTCTGCCGCCTTCTGGGTGTCCCCGGCAGTCCGATGGTGGCTGCACCTAGCGTGACGCCGTGCTGTTACCGGAGACGGACCTTGATCACCTGTCCGGCCGCAGGCATCTGCGGTGCAGCGTTCATGGTGGCGTAAAGGGTCCGGCCCTCGATCTCCACCGCTCCCGGGACTTTGGTCTTGAGGAACGTACGCACTCTGTCGCTGCCCTCCTTGACGACGGAGATCTTGTCGCCGAACATCTCGGCCACATAAATAGCCCCGCGCCTGCTCAGCGCCAGCCCGGTGGCGCCGGCGAATCCGTCCGCTATTTCGATAGTCTTTCCCGTCCTCGGGTGGACCTTGTAGACGGCGCCGAGTTCTCCCCAGCTGGTGTCTTCGGCCCCGCCGGGCAGCGTGCTGACGTACAGCCAACCGTCGTCGCCGATTTCCACGTCGGTAGGTACCGGCTCAAGATACAGACGTTCACCGACAACGCAGTCCGGCAGTTTCTTCTCCCGGGCCAGCTCCTCGGTGATTTTGACCCTGGTCGCGGGAAGTACCGCAACGGTCCTCACCCGTTCGGAATCTTTGTTGATCCTGAAGATCGCGTTGGCTCCGGCATCGGCCACAAAGATACTGCGCCGGTTCACCGCCGTGGCATAGGCGTGCGAATCCACGCCGCCTTTGTACTTGTCGGGCCGGTCCATGGGCATCTTGATCCTGTCGAGGCAGCTCTTGCTGTCGACGTGGCGGAAGCCATAGGTCACGTTCCCGTCCGGATTATGCTTGGCCTCATGCTTGGCAACATCGGCGATGTCATGGATCCTGCCGTCATCGGACCGGGACTTGATCACCTGGACGTTCGGTGCAGGATCGTGTTCGCCGGCACCGGTACCCTCCATGAAATACAAGGTGTCACGGAAGCGCGATACCGCGCCGACTTCCGTGCCCTTCTGTGCCGTTTTATAGACATTGCGCAAGTCCCCGTCCTCCGTGATGCGGTCGAGGGCGCCAGCGAAGTTTTGTGTCACGTAAACCTCGGTGTTGTGCCTGCCAGTCGCCAGGCTCAACGGAGAGAACAGCGGGGGATCCACGGTGAGCGTTTCGACGTGGCGCGGACGGGGATCATCACCGTGCGCCGCGTTATCTGGGGCGATCCCGGAGGTCAGAACCATTCCAAGGGCGATGGGCAAGGCGATGTATAGCTTGGTGCTTTTCACAGCTATTGCTCCTGTGCATGACCGGCAGGCGTGCCCGGCAGGCACGGATGGGGCCTGTTGGATGAAGATGTTAATGCCTATGAGGCAACAGCACCGGCGGCCCTCGGTGCTCCCCAACGGCTGCTTCCCTGATAGCAGTAGGGTCAAGGTAGTCCTGCGTTATCCCGCTGTCAACGATCAAAGGATTAATGGAAACTATGGAAAACAATGCTGATCGCGTAGCCGAATATCTGGCCCGGACGGTAGCCCTGGCCGTGCGCAACGTCGATGCCGAAGGTGGGCCCTTCGGCGCGATTGTGGTGGCCCCTGACGGAAGGATCTTCGAGGGCAGTAACCGTGTGACCGCCAACAATGATCCGACGGCGCATGCGGAAGTCGTGGCCATCCGCCATGCCTGCAGCGAACTCGGAACCTTCAATCTGACCGGCTGCTCCCTCTACAGCAGTTGCGAACCGTGTCCGCTATGCCTTTCCGCTGCGCTCTGGTCGAGGCTGGACCGGGTGTACTTTGCCGCCGACCGCCACGATGCTGCCCGGGCCGGCTTTGACGACGCCGCCTTCTACGACTACATCCAGGGCCGGGGAGATCTTAGTCTCATGCCGGTGGAGCAGATTGTGGTGCCGACCTCGCAAGAACCCTTCCGCAGCTGGGAACAACTCGATGCCAAAACGGAGTACTGAGGTTCCCGGGGCCGCCGCCGGCTTGACTGGACCGGGCAGCCAACCCCATATACTGAAAGGCGTGAATTCCGGGCCGGTCCGTTCAGGACTAATAATCGTGGACAAGCCGCAGGGGTGGACCAGCCATGACGTGGTGGGCCGCATGCGGCGGCTGGCGGGGACCCGAAAAGTGGGCCATGCCGGCACCCTGGACCCGATGGCCACCGGTGTGCTGGTGGTGGGCGTCAACCGGGCCACCCGGCTGCTGACCTACATCGTAGGCACCTCGAAGACCTACACGGCAACCATCAGGCTGGGCCAGTCGACCGTCACGGACGACGCCGAGGGGGACGTCCTCAACGAAACCATTGCCGCCGCGGTCACCGAACAGGAGATCCATACCGCCGTCGCCACGCTGACGGGAGAAATCCAGCAGGTTCCCAGCAGCGTTTCCGCCATCAAGGTCAACGGCGAGCGGTCATATGCACGGGTCCGGGCCGGCAACGAGGTGAAACTGGCTGCCCGGCCGGTGACCGTCAGCCGTTTCGATATCCATCAGATCCGGCGCGAACGCGGCGGCAAACTGCTCGACGTGGACGTGACCGTGGAATGCTCGTCCGGAACGTACATCCGTGCCCTCGCCCGCGACCTCGGCAATGCGCTGGGAGTGGGCGGGCACCTGACGGCCCTTCGCCGCACGCAGGTCGGGCCGTACAGCATCGAGGCAGCAGCAACGCTGGAGGAACTGGCAGAGGAACTGCAGATGCTCGAGCTGGACGATGCTGCGCGCGCACTGTTCCCGGCACGTGAACTCAACGACGCCGAAGCAGCCGATCTGTCCCATGGACGGCGGATCTCCGCCGGGCAGGACCCGGCGCCGGTGGCAGCGTTTGCGCCGGATGGAACTTTGGTTGCACTTTTGGAGAACAAAGGCGAAACGGCCAAGCCCCTGCTGGTGTTCGCCGCCGGGAATGATGAGGGTAAGCGTTAGTGGTCGTCGACGGGTTTTTCATTACCGGAGCAGTCGTTTGCCTCCTCGCCGCACTGATTTGCCTTGTCGCTGCGGTGATCAAGCAGCCGCCCAATGACATCACGATCCTTTCGGTAGCCGCCGTCGAGCTCTTCCTGCTGGTGTACGGCATTGCCGCCATCGTGCGGCAGGCCGGGGGAGAGGCAGTCGCGGGAGAGGTCTGGGAGTTCTGGGGGTACTGGATTACCGCCCTGCTGGTCCCGGTCGCGGCCTTCTGGTGGTCCATTCTGGAGCGAACCCGCTGGAGCAACCTGATCCTGGGTGCGGTGGGCCTGACCATTTTCGTGATGCTCGTGCGGATGGAGCAGATTTGGGACGGAGCCTTGGCAGTATGAAAGCGGAGAACAGCATGACTTCCCCTCAGGAAACCCCGGCAGAACCGGTGGAAACCGGCTCCCGTTCAAGCGGACCGGGTCGGCTGATTGTGGCCGTATACGGTGTCTTCGCCATCTCGGCCACGGCCCGCGCGTCCTATCAGATCGCCACGAAATTCGCCGAGGCACCGGTTGCCTACCTGCTCTCGGCCTTTGCCGCCTTGGTCTATATCTTGGCCACCGTTGCTTTGGCCAAGAAGGGCCTGCGCTGGTACTGGATCTCCGTCGCTGCCATCAGTATTGAACTGCTCGGCGTTGTCGCCGTGGGTCTGCTGAGCCTGCTGGATCCGGCCCTGCTGCCGGAGGACACCGTATGGTCCGGCTTCGGGCAAGGCTATGGCTACATCCCGCTGGTTCTGCCGCTGCTCGGACTCTGGTGGCTCTGGCGGCACCGGGCCGGGCAGGAACGAATGCGGTAATACCGCCGCGATCGTCCATAATGGACAACGGCGCCGCCGGATTTTTACCGGTGCGCCGAGACTGAACAGCTCATGAATAGCTAACGATGCGAGGAGCCTGCTGTGCACTACTGGAAAGACCTGGCCGAAGTACCTTCCGGTTTTGGTCCATCAGTGGTAACGCTGGGCAATTTCGACGGCGTGCACCGCGGCCACCAGCAGGTGCTGGCCAAACTCGTGGAGACTGCCGCACGCCACAGCGCCAACGCCGTCGCCATCTCGTTCGACCCCCATCCCGCACAGATCCACCGGCCGGAGGCAGCGCCCCAGCAGATTATGGGGCTGCAGGACCGTATCGAGGCGCTCGAAGAGACCGGTATCGACGGCCTGCTCATGATGACCTACACGCTCGAACTGGCAGCGGATACGCCGGAGGAGTTTGTCCGCAAAGTCTTCGTTGAAGCGCTGGGGGCGTCCGCCGTCGTTATTGGCCACGATGTCCGGTTCGGCAAGGGCAATTCCGGTGACCTGAACACCATGCAGGAACTCGGTGAGCAGTTCGGCTTCGCCGTCGACGTCATCGAAGAATACGGCTCGGACCAGCCGGACGCGCCGGAGTCCCACCTCAGGGGCAGGCGCTGTTCCTCCTCCTGGGTCCGGGAAGCACTGGCCGAGGGCGACGTGGTGACGGCTGCCCAGGTGATGGGCCGGCTGCACCGGGTGCGCGGCGAGGTGGTCCATGGGGATGCCCGCGGCCGCGAACTGGGTTTCCCGACCGCTAACCTTTCCCCGGATGCCAGCGGGCTGATCCCCGCTGACGGCGTCTACGCCGGCTGGTTGATCGACGCCTCGGGTCGGCGCTGGCCGGCCGCCATCTCGGTGGGTTCGAACCCGACCTTCGAAGGCGCCAGCCGCCGGGTCGAGGCCCACGTGATCGACCGCCCGAAGGAAGCGAACGGGGACTTCGACCTCTACGGCCAGCAGGTCGTGGTGGAGTTCGTCCACCGGCTGCGCGGCATGGTGGCCTACACCGGACCGGAGGCTTTGATCGCCCAAATGGAGATCGACGTCGACCAGTCCCGGGCCCTGCTTTCGACAGACTAACGCCCGGACAGGTAAACTGAGGGCTGAATTCGGCTGCGGTCCGTGGCGGCTGGATTTCTCTATGCTCGCTCCGGCAATCCCGGCCGAGCGCGGAGACCCCGGCAGCGAAGTGCTGAAACGGGCCTCACGGCACAACTTCTAGGAGTTATTGTGGCATTGGACGCCGCTATCAAGCAGGAAATCATCAAGGAATACGCCACCCACGAGGGCGACACGGGTTCACCCGAGGTACAGATTGCAGTTCTGTCCCGCCGCATCTCGGACCTGACGGAACACCTGAAGATGCACAAGCATGACCACCACACCCGCCGCGGCCTGATGGCCCTGGTTGGTCGTCGTCGCCGCATGCTGGCTTACCTGCGCGACACCGACATCACGCGCTACCGTGCGCTCATTGAGCGTCTCGGCCTGCGCCGCTAGTCTGCTGTGAAGGCGGCTCTTTCTGAACTGCTGAAGGCATAGGAAAGAGCCGCCTTCGCTTTGCTTGGCGCAAACCCACCGGCCGGGATCCGGCAGGTGGGCAACCATAATTACAAAACAGGAGTGACCGGCGTCGTAAGCATTCGCGGTCCTCGGTAGTGATTTCCGGGAGTGGCCGGTGCAGCAAATGCACAGCCGCCCGGGGGTCTCGATCGAAGACCGGGTGTTGACAGGCCCCATGGCCAGCCGCAGGCGCTTCCCACCGAGGGAAGCAGGCAAGTCTGGGCCGATGCTGGTTACCTCCGACACCACAGAAACGGAGGTGACTCTCTTGGAGGGTCCCGAAATTCAGTTCTCGGAAGCGGTCATTGACAATGGCCGTTTCGGCAAGCGCGTTATCCGGTTTGAAACCGGCCGCGTTGCTCAGCAGGCCGCAGGCTCGGCGATGGTCTACATCGACGAAGACACCGCACTGCTGTCCGCCACCACCGCCGGCAAGTCCCCGCGCGAGGGCTTTGACTTCTTCCCCCTGACGGTGGATGTCGAAGAGCGCATGTACGCCGCCGGCCGCATCCCCGGATCGTTCTTCCGCCGCGAAGGCCGACCGTCCACAGAAGCCATCCTGGCCTGCCGCCTGATGGACCGCCCGCTGCGGCCGGCCTTTGTAAAGGGTCTGCGCAACGAGGTGCAGATCGTTGTCACCGTCCTGGCGATCAACCCGGACGTGCTGTACGACGTCGTCGCGATCAACGCGTCCTCCATGTCCACCCAGCTCTCGGGCCTGCCGTTCTCCGGCCCCATCGGCGGCGTGCGCGTGGCGCTGATCGAAGGCCAGTGGGTTGCGTTCCCGAAGCACACCGAACTGGAGAAGGCCGTCTTCAGCATGGTTGTTGCCGGCCGTGTCGCCGGTGACGACGTTGCCATCATGATGGTCGAGGCCGAAGCTACGGACAACGCTTGGCAGCTGATCAAGGAAGAGGGCGCCCCCGCCCCGACCGAAGAGGTTGTTGCCGAGGGTCTGGAAGCGGCCAAGCCGTTCATCAAGTCCCTGTGCGACGCTCAGGCTCAGCTGGCCGCGGCCGCTGCCAAGCCGACCGTCGAGTTCCCGGTCTTCAAGGACTACGAGGACGATGTGTTCGCTGCCGTGGAAGCCGCTGCTGCCACGAAGCTGACCGAGATCTTCTCGATCGCCGACAAGCAGACCCGCAACGATGCTGCGGACGACTTCAAGGCCGAGATCCTGGCGCAGTTCGGCGGCTCCGAGGAAGCCCAGTTCGCCGGGCGCGAGAAGGAAGTTTCGGCTGCCTTCAACTCCGTCACCAAGCAGGTAGTCCGCCAGCGCATCCTGAAGGACCAGGTCCGCATCGACGGCCGTGGCCTGACGGACATCCGCACGCTGACCGCCGAGGTAGAGGTTCTGCCCCGCGTCCACGGTTCAGCCATCTTCGAGCGCGGCGAAACCCAGATCATGGGTGTCACCACGCTGAACATGCTCAAGATGGAACAGCAGATCGATTCGCTGTCGCCGGTAACGCGCAAGCGCTACATGCACAACTACAACTTCCCGCCCTACTCCACCGGTGAGACCGGCCGTGTCGGTTCGCCGAAGCGCCGCGAAATCGGCCACGGTGCCCTCGCCGAGCGCGCCCTGGTTCCGGTGCTGCCCTCGCGTGAAGAATTCCCGTACGCCATCCGCCAGGTCTCCGAAGCTCTCAGCTCCAACGGCTCCACCTCGATGGGCTCGGTCTGCGCCTCGACGCTGTCCCTGCTCAACGCCGGTGTGCCGCTGAAGGCTCCGGTTGCCGGCATCGCCATGGGTCTGGTTTCCGACCAGGTCGACGGCGAAACCCGCTACGCGGCGCTGACCGACATCCTCGGTGCCGAAGATGCCTACGGCGACATGGACTTCAAGGTTGCCGGTACTGCCGAATTCGTCACCGCGATCCAGCTCGACACCAAGCTGGACGGCATCCCCGCCTCGGTTCTGGCCGCCGCACTGAAGCAGGCCCGCGAAGCGCGCCTGCACATCCTGGGCGTACTCGAGGCCGCGATCGATACCCCGGACGAGCTTTCCGAGTTCGCGCCGCGGATCATCTCGGTGAAGATCCCCGTGGACAAGATCGGCGAGGTCATTGGCCCGAAGGGCAAGATGATCAACCAGATCCAGGAGGACACCGGCGCAGACATCTCCATCGAAGATGACGGCACCGTGCTGATCGGCGCCACCGACGGCGGCTCCGCCGAGGCAGCCCGCTCCGCCATCAACGCCATCGCGAACCCGCAGGTTCCCGAGGTCGGCGAGCGTTACCTGGGCACGGTCGTCAAGACCACCACGTTCGGCGCCTTCGTGTCTCTGACACCGGGCAAGGACGGCCTGCTGCACATCTCCGAGCTGCGCAAGCTGGCCGGCGGCAAGCGGGTGGACAATGTCGACGAAGTTGTCTCCGTAGGTCAGAAGGTCCAGGTCGAAATCACCAAGATCGACGACCGCGGAAAGCTCTCGCTGTCCCCGGTAGTTGCCGAAGAGGCGGCCGGCGACGAGGCTTCCGGCGAGGACGTCCTGGAGCCGGCGGAAGGTTCCGCAGAGTAAATGCCTGAAGCATTTGGCAACGAACTCCCCGCTGCAGAGTCACGCTCTGCGGCGGGGAGTTCCGCTATGTCCCGAGGAATCCATTTGCCCTTATCCGCCACTGAAGGCCATACGGACGCCACCGATCTCGGCGGGGCCGATCCCACGTTGATCCACGGTGATCCGGGCGGCTCCGTTGTGCGGCGTTCCGTGCTCCCCGGCGGCGTCCGAGTGCTGACCGAAGCGATGCCCGGACAGCGTTCGGCGACCATCGGTTTCTGGGTCGGCGTTGGCTCCCGGGACGAGGCGGAGGGCCAGCACGGCTCGACGCACTTCCTGGAGCACCTGATGTTCAAGGGAACGAAGCGGCGCACGGCGCTCGACATCGCGTCGGCTTTTGACGAGGTCGGCGGGGAATCCAATGCCGCGACGGCGAAGGAAAACACCTGCTACTACGCCCGCGTGCTCGACACCGATCTGCCGATGGCCATCGACGTCATCGCGGACATGATCACCTCCGCCGTGCTCGACAACAGCGAGCTGGAGCAGGAACGCGACGTCATCCTCGAAGAACTGGCGATGGACAATGACGACCCCTCGGACGTCTGCCACGAGAAGTTCGTCGAGGCCGTCCTGGCCGGCCACCCCCTTGGCCGGCCCATCGGCGGTACTCCCGAGGCGATCATGGCCGTGCCCCGCACCGCTGTCTGGGACCACTACCAGCGGTACTACCGTCCGGATGAGCTGGTTGTGACCGCAGCGGGAGGATTGGAGCACGACGACGTCTGCCGGCTGGTTCTGCAGGCTCTGGAAGGCGCGGGTTGGGTACTCGAACCCGGAGCCGCACCGGTACAGCGCCGCTCCGCCGAGCGCACGGAGATCACCTCCGTAGCCGGCATCCACGTCCACCGGCGTCCGGTCGAGCAGGCCAACATCGTCATGGGCTGCCAATCCATAGTCGCCACCGACGAGCGCCGGTTCGTGATGAGCGTCCTCAACGCCGTCCTTGGTGGCGGCATGTCGTCGCGGCTGTTCCAGGAAGTCAGGGAAAAGCGCGGGCTTGTCTACGCCACGTACTCCTTCGCGGGGTCCTACGCGGATGCCGGCTACTTCGGTATGTACGCGGGCTGCTCTCCGGCGAAGACCAAGCAGGTTATCGAACTGCTGGGTGCCGAGCTGGACAAGCTGGCCTCGGACGGAATTACGGCCGAAGAACTGCGCAAGGCAGTCGGGCAGTTGTCCGGCGGCATCGTCCTGGCGCTGGAAGACAGCGGGTCGCGGATGTCGCGGCTTGGCCGGGCGGAACTCGTCTCTGGAGAGTTCCTGGACGCGGACGAGACGCTGACGAGGATCCGCGTGGTCACGCCGGAGGAAGTGCAGGCGCTGGCTGCCGAACTGGCCGCCGCACCGCGCACGGTAACCGTCGTCGGTCCGTTTGATTCACCGGCGGACTTTGGTCTCTGAGGTTCCGTAATTTCCACCCGGCGGCCGGGTGTCCGGGAAAGAAACCGGGCACCCGGCCGCCGTTATTTTGGGCGCCTGCGGGACGAGCCTGCGGGGTATTCCGCGCTACATGACACACGTCCCGCCGTGTAGCGGGCCTGTCGCGGGCAGGAAATATGAATGGACTCCACCGGCGTACTAGACTGATTCCGGCTGTGGGTGACTGCAGTCACATGCATCTACCGCACCGCAATTGGAGAATGTTTTGGAAGACTTAACGGAGTTTCTATCGGCCGTTAGTTCGGTTGTCTGGGGTCCATTTCTGCTCATACCGCTGCTGCTGGGCACCGGTCTTTACCTGACGATCCGCTTGGGTGGAATGCAGTTCCTGAAACTGGGCGTGGCGCTCCGGCTCGGACTGTTCACGCGCAAGGACGCAGGGGCCGAGGGCGATATTTCGCAGTTCCAGGCGCTGACGACGGCCCTGGCTGCCACCGTGGGCACGGGCAACATTGTCGGCGTCGCCACCGCTATTGGTATCGGCGGCCCCGGCGCCCTGTTCTGGATGTGGGTGACCGCGCTGCTGGGGATGGCGTCGAAGTACTCGGAGGCCTTCCTGGGCGTCCGGTTCCGCACCACCGACGATGCCGGCGAAAAGTCGGGCGGACCGCAGTATTACCTTGAGCGCGGCATCAAGAACCGTTTCGGTAAGATCCTGGCCCTCTCCTTCGCCGTCTTCGCGTTCCTGGCCTCCTTCGGTATCGGCAACATGACCCAGGGCAACTCCATCGCGACGAACGTTGAGAGCAGCTGGAACATCCCGCTGTGGGTCACCGGCGCAGTGCTGTCCGTCCTGACGCTGCTGGTGCTGGTGGGCGGAATCAAGTCCATCGGCCGCGTGACGGCAGGCTTTGTTCCGGTCATGATCGTGTTCTACGTGCTCGGGGCCATCTACATCCTGATTGCTAACATCGACGGCGTTCCTGCCGCCCTGGCCCTGATCTTCACCGACGCCTTCACCGGCACGGCTGCCGTTGGCGGGTTCACCGGTTCCGCTATCATGCTGGTCATCCAGATGGGCGTGGCCCGCGGCATCTTCTCCAATGAGTCGGGCATGGGGTCGGCCGCGATCGCGGCTGCTGCAGCGCAGACAACCCATCCGGTACGTCAAGGCCTGGTCTCCATGACGCAGACCTTCATCGACACGATCATCGTGGTTACCTGCACCGGGCTGGTGATAATCACCACGGGCGTTTGGGATCTCGGCGGCGATTCGGCAGCGCTGATGACCGGCGAGGCGTTCAGCCACGGCCTGCCTGGCGAGTGGGGCCACTGGATCGTCACCATCGGGCTGGTCCTGTTCGCCTTTTCGACGATTCTTGGCTGGGCGTACTACGGCGAACGCAACGTTGAGCGGTTGTTCGGCCGGCGCGGCGTGACTCCCTACCGGGTGGTCTTCTCCCTGGTGGTCTTCATCGGCTGCACGGTTCCGCTGGCGGTGGTCTGGAACTTCTCCGATGTGATGAATGGCCTGATGGCCCTGCCTAACCTCCTCGGGCTGCTCATTCTCTCCGGCCTGATTGTGCGCGAGACCCGGCACTACCTCAAGCATGATCCGGAGCTCAAGGCAAACAAGGACGAGATCGAGGCATTCATGCGGGACCAGCCCGGCTGGGACGAGTGGAAGGCCGGCGACGTGGTCGGGTCCTCGCACCATCATGAGCGTCAGGTGCCGCAGGGCGGGGGCCGATAGCGCTCAACAGCGGCGTCTAGCTGCGATGAAGGCCCCGTTTCTGGTTACCGGAAACGGGGCCTTCATGTTTGAGGATTCTGCCGAAGTACGCTGCCTGACGGCCACCCTTCGACACGGGTGGTTAGCCGCCGGCGAAGGGCGGGAGGATGTCGATGATGTCCTGATCTTCAAGGACTGCCGAACGGTCCTTGCAGGCAATCTCGTTGCGCAGGAAACTGCTGCGCGCGATCACCGACTCCAGCGCCGGTGCACCCTTGGACTCTGTACCTGCGTGCGGGTGTTCCCGGACCAGCACGTCCAAAACGTCGGCCAGGGTGCCGCCTTCGGGCAGGACAACCTTTTCCTCTTCGACGCCGGCCGCGGCCTGGGCCGCGCCGAAGTATCTGATCAACAACAACAAATCAACCGCCGATCGCGCTCATGCTTCGCTCGGGCTGGACGAAGTCTTCGGCGCCCAGCCCGGTATGGTCCATTCCGTGTGCCCGTGGTTTGGCCCACATCGCTTCCCGCCACCGTTCGGCGACGGCATCGTCCCCGGCGCCGCTGCGGAGCAGATCGCGCAGATCAGTTTCCTCATGGGAGAACAGGCAGGAACGGACCTTGCCTTCGGCCGTGACCCGGGTCCGGCGGCAGTCCGCGCAGAAAGGCTCGGTAACCGAGGCGATGATGCCTACGGTGCCGACTACGACGCCGGGGGCAGAGCGCCGTCGTACTTCCCACCTTTCCGCCGGGGCGCCGTCACGGCGCCGCGGATCAGCGGTGAGGACGAACTCCTGCTCCAGCAGGGCACGGATCTCGGCGGCCGAAATCATGTTTTTCCGGGTCCAGCCGTGGTCTGCGTCGAGTGGCATTTGCTCGATGAAGCGCAGTTCGTAGCCGTGGCTGACGGCCCATTCCAGCAGGCCGGCGGCTTCCTGGTCGTTAATGCCGCGCATCAGTACCGCGTTGATCTTGATCAGACCGAGGCCCACCCGGTGTGCTTCTTCGATCCCCTTGAGCACGCGGTCCAGGAAAGGCCGGCGGGTGAGCTGGGCGAAGGTTTCCGGATGCAGGGAATCCATCGAAACGTTGATGCGGGTCAGACCGGCGTCCTTGAGTATCCGGGCCTTCTTGTCCAGTCCGAGGCCGTTGGTGGTCAGCGACACCGGCAGATCCGGATGGTTGTTCCGGACGCCGGCGATGATGTCCGTCAATCCGGCGCGCACGAGGGGCTCTCCGCCGGTCAGGCGCAGTTCGCGCACACCCAGGTGGTCGACGGCGATGTCCACCAGCCGGACGATTTCGGTGTCCGTGAGGACCTGCTCCTTGTTCAGCCAGTCGAGACCCTCGGCCGGCATGCAGTAAGTGCAGCGCAGATTGCATTTGTCCGTCAGCGAGATGCGCAGATCTGTCGCGGAGCGGCCGAAACGATCAATCAGCCCGGCGCCGGCATCCACCGGACGCGCGGCCAAGGCAGCAGTGCCGCGGGCGCCGGCTGCGACCTGCGGCATCCCCAAATTAACGCTCATGTATCGAGGGTACGTCAGCGCCGGGTGCCTTGCCGAGCCCCGTCTCCCCATGTGGACAGCCGCTAGCTGGCATTCACCTGTTCAACCCGCAGATGCGGAACTATGCTTAGGTTCGTGACGCAAATACGAGTAACAGAGGCTGCGCGCTTCCTCGGGGTCAGTGACGATACCGTCCGACGATGGATCGACGCCGGTACGCTGACCGGGCAGCGCGATGCCGCCGGGCGGACCGTGGTCGCCGGGACGGAGCTGGCCGCCCTGGCCAAAGAACAGGCCGCCCTGCCGGCGGACCTGGCGGCGGCCGGCAGTTCGGCCCGGAACCGCTTTGTGGGGCTGGTGACCTCCGTGGTGATGGACACGGTGATGGCGCAGGTGGAGCTGCAGTGCGGCCCGCACCGTGTCGTATCGCTGATGAGCGCCGAGGCCGTCCGCGAGCTGGGGCTGGAACCCGGCTCGGTGGCCACCGCCGTGGTGAAGGCAACTAACGTGATCGTGCAGACGCCGGCCGCCCAGCCAGTGAGGGGCCGGCCGTGAGATCGACGGTACAGCAGGCCAGCCGGAGGACTGCAAGGCCCGGGCGGCTTGCCGTAGGACTGCTGGCGCTGGCGGGAACCATGGGACTTGCTGCCTGCGGCACCGGTCCGGACGGCGCAGCCGGTCAAGGAGGCGCGGGGGAGAGCACCATTACGGTCTATGCGGCCGCGTCGCTGGCCGCACCGTTCACTGCGCTGGCGGAATCCTTCGAGGCCGATGTCCAGGGCAGCACCGTGCGCCTGAACTTTGCCGGATCGGCCGATCTCGCCACCCAGATCATCGAGGGCGCGCCGGCTGATGTCTTTGCCTCGGCGGACGCAGCCACCTTGGCGCGCGTGGAGGAGTCCGGGGGAGTTGCCGGCAGCGTGCAGGACCTGGCCACCAACACGCCGGCCCTCGTGGTGCCGTTCGCCAACCCTGCGGGCATCGAAACGCTGGCGGACCTGGAACGGCCGGACGTGAAGCTGGTGCTGTGCGCCCCGCAGGTGCCGTGCGGTGCTGCGGCCCGGAAAGTGGCCGAGGCCGCCGGCGTGGGACTTGCGCCGGTCAGCGAGGAAAATTCGGTGACGGCGGTCCTCGGGAAAGTGACCGCGGGCGAGGCGGATGCCGGCTTTGTGTACCGGACCGACGCCGTGCGCGCCGGGGACAAGGTCCGGACCATCCCCGTGCCGCATGCCGCGAACGCCGCGGTGACCTACCCGATCGCGGTTACTGCCGGCGCCGCCGGAACCGGCCGGGAGGAGCTCGCCCGGGAGTTCGTGGAATATGTGACCGGTGAGCAAGGGCAGCGTGTGCTCACCGACGCGGGGTTTGGCAGGCCATGACCATCGGTCCAGCCGGCACACGCCCCGGACGGGACGGAACAGCCGGCCTCGGCGCGCCGCCGCCCCTGGCGGGGCGGCAGTCCGGCCGGCGGGGGACTACGGGGCTGCCGGCCGCGGTCTTCATCTTCGCCGCGGCCGGAACCGTGCTGGTGCTGCTGCCGTTGCTGGCCATGGCGCTGCGGGTGGACTGGGCCGGTTTCTGGCCGTTGATTACGAGCGACGGCGCACTGGCCGCCTTGGGCCTGAGCCTGCGCACCGCGTCCGCCAGCACCCTGGTGTGCCTGCTGCTGGGCACGCCGCTGTCACTGGTGCTGGCCCGCTCCAGTTTCCCGGGCCGCAAGCTGCTTCGGGCGCTGGTCCTGCTGCCGCTGGTACTGCCGCCCGTCGTCGGTGGTATGGCCCTGCTCTATACCTTCGGCCGCCAGGGCCTGCTGGGCAGCACCTTGGAGCTCTGGGGGATCCAGATCGCCTTCTCCACCACGGCCGTTGTCCTCGCGCAGAGCTTCGTTGCGCTGCCGTTCCTGGTGCTCAGCGTTGAAGCGTCGCTGCGCAGCGCGGGCAGCCGCTACGAGCAGGCCGCCGCCACCCTGGGCGCCCGTCCTTCGACAGTGCTGCGCCGGGTGACGCTGCCTCTGCTGCTGCCCGCGCTGGCGTCGGGCACGGTGCTGTGCTTCGCCCGGGCGCTGGGCGAGTTCGGTGCCACCTTGACCTTTGCCGGCAGCCTGACCGGCGTGACCCGGACCTTGCCGCTGGAAATCTACCTCCAGCGCGAGACGGATCCGGACGCCGCCGTGGCCCTTTCGATGCTGCTGGTCGCGGCCGCCGTCGTCATTGTGGCGCTGACCTACGGCCGCACCGGCCGCCGGAACGGGGGCAGGCAGTGAGTTTTACCCTGCAGGCCGCCTTGGCCGAGCGGCAGCTGGACGTCAGCTTCAGGGTGAACGACGGCGAGACCGTCGCCCTAATGGGAGCGAACGGGGCCGGGAAATCCAGCGTGCTGGCCATCATCGCGGGGCTGGTCCGCCCGGACCAGGGCGAGGCGGTGCTGGACGGGCGCGCCTTGTTCGGATCGGGCACCGTCCTGCCGCCGCACCGGCGGTCGGTGGCGTTGCTGTCCCAGGATGCGCTGTTGTTCCCCCAGCTGAGCGCGCTTGAGAATGTCGCCTTCGGCCCGCGGAGCCAGGGAGTCCGGAAGCGGGCCGCCCGGAAGCGTGCCCTGGAGTGGCTGGCGGAGGCCGAGGCCACGCACCTGGCCGCGCGCCGCCCGGCCGAGCTGTCCGGCGGACAGGCCCAGCGTGTGGCGATCGCCCGGGCATTGGCGGCGGAACCAAACCTGCTGCTGCTGGACGAACCGCTCGCGGCGCTGGATGCCACAGTGGCTCCGGTGATCCGGCGCATGCTCCGGCGGGTGCTCGCCGGCCGCCGCGCCGTCATCGTCACCCACGATATTCTCGATGCCCTCCTGCTGGCGGACCGCGTCCTGGTCCTGGAACACGGCCGCGTGGTGGAGCAGGGCACGCCGAAGCAGCTCATCGCGCATCCGCGCAGCGCCTTCACCGCGGAACTGGCCGGCCTGAACGTCATCGGCGGCACGGCGGCCGAGGATGGCCTGCGCGCGGGCGAGGGCCAGCCCGGTATTCCCTCAGGATCGCCGGTGGCGGGGACAGCAGTCCAGCCGCTGGAACCGGGGGAGTCCGCGGTGGCCGCCTTCCGCCCCGCTGCCGTCTCCGTCTTTGCCGAGCGGCCGCACGGCAGCCCGCGCAATGTGCTGGCGGTGACCGTTGACGATCTGGAGCCGGCCGCCGGACACTTAAAGGTACGGGCCGGTCAGCTCGCCGCGGAGGTCACGGCTGCTGCCGCGGCCGAATTGGATATCTACCCGGGCCGCAGCATGTTCTTCGCCGTGAAGGCGGCGGAGGTCAGCATTTATCCGGCCAAGGGCGCCTGACCCGTTCGGTCGCCGCAACCGCCGGAGAAACCCGCGAGGCTGGAGGCCCGATGGCACCGAATCCAGGGACACCGAACCGAGGGGCACCGAACCAACCGGCGGCCAACGAAGCGGCACCGATCGAATCCGCGCCGTACAGTTCCTCGCCACACAGCTCTGCGCCGAACCGATGGGCGGCGGCCGCCGGGGCAGCTGCTGCCCTGCTGGGAACCGCGGCCGGCGAACTGGCCGCGGCGTTCCTGAGCCCTTCCGTCTCGCCGCTGACTGCGGTTGGATCGGCCGTCATCGACGTGCTGCCGCCGGTGGTGAAGGACGCGGCGATCGCGGTCTTCGGGACGGCGGACAAGGCCGCGTTCTTCGTGGCCATGGCGCTGGTCATCGCGGCCCTCGGCGGCCTCGCCGGAGTGCTCGAAGTACGACGGCGGTTCGCCGGCAGCGCTGTCATTCTCGCCTTTGCGGCGGCGGGCGCGGCGGCCGTGCTGGCCAGCCCGCAGGCGGAGCAGCTGGCGTTGGCCGCCCCGGTGGTCGCCGGCATCGTGGCCCTGGTAATGCTGCAGGTCCTGGTCCGGCGCTGCGTCCTAGCCGCCGACGCTCAGTCGCGGCCGGCCGGTCCGGGGCAGGACCCGGCCCGCCGCACCTTCCTGTTGTGGCTGGGAGGTACCGCGGCAGCGGCGGCGCTGACCGCCGTCGTCGCTTCGAGCATCCGCGGCGCCCAGCAGAGCGCTGCCCGCCTCCGCCAGGCCTTCCGGCTTCCCGCCCCGGCTGATCCTGCGGAAGCGATCCCGGCAGGCGCGACGCTGCCGATAGCCGGCATCACGCCGCTCGTGACGCCCAATCCGGACTTCTACCGGATCGACACTGCCCTCGCGGTGCCCGTGGTCAATGTGGACCAGTGGCGGCTGCGCGTGACCGGCATGGTCGACGAGGAAGTGGAGCTGGACTTCGATGAGCTGGCGGGCCAGGTGCTGACGGAGCGGTACATCACGCTGTGCTGCGTCTCCAATCCGGTGGGCGGCGACCTGATCGGCAATGCGAAATGGCTGGGCTGGCCGGTCCGGGACTTGCTGGCCAGGGCACGCCCGCAGACCGGGGCGGACATGGTGCTCTCGCGCAGCGTGGACGGCTGGACCGCTTCAACACCGCTGGAAGTGCTGACCGACGAGCGGGACGCCCTGCTGGCCATCGGCATGAACGGCCAACCGCTGCCGCTCGAACACGGCTTCCCGGTGCGGCTGGTGGTGCCCGGGCTCTTCGGCTACGTCTCCGCCACCAAGTGGGTCACCGAACTGAAACTGACCCGCTTCGAGGACGAGACCGCGTACTGGACCACCCGGGGCTGGAGTGCCCGGGGACCGGTGAAAATGAGCTCGCGGATCGATACGCCACGCAACGGCGGACGGCTCGAGCCCGGGGAGGTGGACATCGGCGGTGTGGCCTGGTCCCAGCACACCGGCATCAGCGCCGTGCAGCTGCGGATCGACGACGGCGCCTGGCAGGAGGCCGAACTGGGCGACCCCATCTCCGCGGACACCTGGCGGCAGTACCGGTACCGGTGGAACGCGCCGGCAGGCCGCCACCGGCTCCAGGTCCGCGCCATCGATGCCGCGGGCATGGTCCAGACCGGCGAGAGCGCCCCGGTGGTGCCCGATGGAGCCACCGGCTGGCATACGGTGAGCGTGACCGTCGCTTAGGATGGCTCCTGAAGAGAAGGGAGTCCGGCGTGGCCGCTACAGTAGCTGAGCACCGCAAGGCGGTCACTGAGCTGGTCCGCGCCGCCGTGCAACGCAACCGCCGGCCGGATGACACGGTCGGACTGCTCGAGGCCCGCCACCGGATCCTGGCCCGGGACATTACCGCCCCGGTCAGCTTGCCGCCCTTCGCCAACTCGCAGATGGACGGCTACGCGGTGGACAGCGCGGCAGCCGGCGGCCGGCCGGAGTTTGCGGTGGCCGAAACCATCGCCGCAGGTTACCCGGCTCCGCCGCTGGCCGCCGGCTTCGCGGCGCCGATCATGACCGGGGCCATGCTGCCGGCCGGAGCGGACGCCGTCGTCCCCATTGAACAGGCGGACCCGGATGGTTTCCGCACGCCCGCCCCTGGGCTGACGGTGAGGCTGCCGGCCAGCGTTCCGGCCGGCCAGTTCGTGCGCGCCGAGGGCAGTGACATTGTCGCCGGCACGCTTGCCCTCGCCGCCGGCACGCGGCTCAAGCCGGCCCAGCTGGGACTGCTGGCGGCGCTCGGCGTCGCGGAGGTTGCGGTGCGGCCGCGGCTGCGCGTGCTGCTGCTGAGCACCGGCGACGAGGTCATCGCACCCGGCGGCACCCTGGTTCCCGGACAGATTTTCGATGCCAACACCACCCTGCTGGCAGCCGGGCTCGCCGAGGCCGGCGCGGACGTGGCCGGCAGCCGGATCCTGGCCGATTCCCCGGAGGACTTCCTGACCCGGCTGCACGAGGACCTGGAGCGCCAGCAGCCGGATTTGTTACTGACCTCCGGCGGCATCAGCAAGGGTGCCTTTGAAGTGGTCAAGCAGGCCCTCGCCCGCGACCAGGTGGAGTTCGGCCCGGTGGCGATGCAGCCCGGCGGACCCCAGGCCATCGGCACGGTGGCCGGCGTGGCCTATCTGGGCTTTCCGGGCAACCCGGTCAGTTCGCTGGTGTCCTTCGAGACTTTCCTCCGTCCGGCGCTCACCGAGGTGCTGGGCGACCCGGAGCCGCGCACCATCCTGCACGTGCCGCTGGCCGAGGCGGCCCAGTCGCCGGCGGCCAAGCACCAGATCCGGCGCGGCCATTACGACGGCGGCTCCGTCACCTTGATCGGCGGTCCCGGCTCGCATCTGCTTCACGCCCTGGCAGCGTCCAACGCGTTGGTGCATTTTCCCGTCGGCGTAACGGAGGTCCCGGCCGGGCGGAACGTGGAAGTATGGCTGTTATGAGCGAGCAGGACCGGTTGACCCATGTCCGCGAGGACGGCACGGCGCACATGGTGGACGTCAGCGCTAAGGCTGAAACCACCCGTGAAGCCACCGCCCAGGCAGTGCTGGCTACGCGGGCGGACGTTGTCTCCCTGCTGGCCTCCGGTGGCCTGCCCAAGGGGGACGCCCTGGCGGTCAGCCGTGTGGCCGGCATCATGGCCGCGAAGCAGACGCCGTCGCTGATTCCGCTGTGCCACCCGCTGCCCATCAGCAAGGTCACAGTGGACTTCTTCCCCGGCACCAGCGAGGTGCGGATCGAGGCGACCGTACGCACCCGCGGAGTCACCGGCGTCGAAATGGAGGCGCTCACCGCGGCCTCGGTGGCGGCGCTGAGCCTGTACGACATGATCAAGGCCGTGGACAAGCACGCCGTCATCGGTGACATCAAGGTGCTGGCCAAATCCGGCGGCAAGAGCGGGGACTGGACGCTGTGAGCACCGGACCCAGCACCGGCACCGCCAGCAACAGCACCGCTAGCACCATCGGAGGCGCGGGCACGCGGCGTACCGCCGGCGTCGTTGTCGCCTCCACCCGTGCGGCAGCCGGGACGTATGAGGACCGCAGCGGGCCGATCATCACCGAGTGGCTGGCCGCCGAAGGCTTCGAGCCGCTGCCCGTGCGCGTGGTCCCGGACGGCCCCGAGGTCAAAGCTGCGCTGGCGGACCTGCTGGCCGAGGGCGTCCGGATCATCATTACCAGCGGCGGCACCGGACTGACCCGCGACGACCGCACACCGGAGATCACCGCTGCGCTCCTGGATAAGGAAGTCCCGGGAATCATGGAAGCAATCCGCGCGGCGGGCCGGCCGCACACGCCACTGGCCGCACTGAGCCGCGGGGTGGCAGGGGTGGCAGGCGGGACCTTCATCATCAATCTTCCGGGCTCGCCGGGCGGCGTCCGCGACGGGCTCGCGGTACTGCAGCCGCTGATCGAGCACATCTGCACGCAACTGGAAGGCCGCCGCGACGCCGGACACGAAGGCGCCGGACACGAAGGTGCCGGACACCTGGCCGCCGCGGAGAGCTCCACCCACACCACCAGCCACAAAACCGGAGGGCATCATGGGCACTAGCGAAGTGCTGTACGCAGGGGTCGCCGATTCCCCCTTGGACGCTGCACAGGCGATGGCCGCAGCGGAGTCACCCGAATGCGGCGCCGTCGTGACTTTCAGCGGCGTAGTCCGCAACCACGACGGCGGGGAAGCGGTGTCCGCACTGGGCTACTCCGCACACCCCAGCGCGGGCCGGGTGATAGCCGAGGTCGCCGCCGACATTGCAGCGAAGTACGACGGCGTGCGCATCTGGGTTGCGCACCGGATTGGATCGCTGCAGATCGGGGACCCGGCGCTGGTGGCCGCCGTCGCCTCCGCGCACCGTGCCGAAGCGTTCGCAGCGGCATCGGAACTGGTGGACACCGTCAAGGAGCGGGTACCGGTCTGGAAGGAACAGCATTTCGCCGACGGACGTACCGAATGGGTAGGCATCGGCCAGTAGCGATACGCTGGAAACCATGACTGAACAACTTGCGGTGGCCGTGCTCGGTGCCGGCGGACGAATGGGCGCAGAGGCGGTCAAGGCCGTTGACGCCGCCGAAGACCTCAAACTTGTGGCGGCACTGGGGCGCGGGGACAGCCTGGATTCACTGGTCGGCACCGGCGTGCAGGTCGTTGTGGATCTGACCACGCCGGACAGCACCGAAGCCAACGTACGTTTCGCCGTCGAACACGGCATGCACGCCGTTGTCGGAACCACCGGCTGGGACGAGCAGAAACGCCGTAACCTGTCGGCACTGCTGGAAGCGCACCCGGGAACCGGTGTGCTGATCGCGCCGAACTTCGCGCTGGGCTCGGTGCTGGCCTCCGCGTTCGCCGCCAAGGCCGCCAGATACTTCGAATCGGTGGAGATCATCGAACTGCACCACCCCGACAAGGTCGACGCGCCCTCCGGCACCGCAGTACGCACCGCGCAACTGGTCGCCGCATCGCGCGAAGAGGCCGGCGTTTCCGCCAGCCCCGACGCCACCACCAAGTCCCTGGACGGCGCCCGCGGCGCGGACGTGGACGGGGTGCGGGTGCACAGCGTGCGGCTGCGCGGCCTGGTGGCGCACCAGGAAGTGCTGCTCGGCGGCCCCGGGGAACAGCTCACCATCCGGCACGACTCGTTTGACCGTGCTTCCTTTATGCCCGGAGTCCTGCTGGGCGTGCGCGCCGTGGCGGCCCATCCGGGATTGACCTACGGCCTGGACGGATACCTTGACCTCAATGACTGACTCCGCAAGCCCGGGAACCGGCTCCGCTTCCTGGTATTCGCGCCACGGCGAGAAGATCTGGGTCTCGGCCATCATCTTCCTGCTGCTCGCGTACATGGCGCTGACTGTGCACCGCGCCTGGCTGCTCCTGCAGGACCCGCAGCCGGTGGCGATTGCCCTCGGCGCCGCCCTGCTGGTGCTGCCGGCGGTAGGTGCCTGGGCCCTCATCCGCGAAATCCTCTTCGGCTCGCGCATGTCCAAACTGGCCAAGATCCTTGAGGCTGAGGGCGGGCTGCCGGTGGATAACCTGCCGCGCACCCCGGGGGGACGCATCGTCCGCGAGGCAGCGGATGCCGAGTTCGAAAAGTACAAGCTTGAGGCCGAGGCCGCGCCGGAGGACTGGCGCAGCTGGTTTCGGCTCTCCTGCGCCTACGATGCCGCCCGGGACCGCAAGCGCGCCCGCGAAGCCATGCGCAAGGCCATCGAGCTCAGCCGCAGCTGAAACCGCGTTCCCGCATGGACCGGCCCACCCGCCTCATCACCTTGCAGGATGCCGCGGTGCTCGCGGACCTGTTGAGCGCCAACAGGAAGTTCCTTGCACCTTGGGAGCCGGTACGGGCCGATGAGTATTTCACCGCTGACGGACAACGCGGAGTTATCCGCGGCATTCTCCAGGAGCACCGCCAGGGTATGTGCTTGCCGTAAGTCATCCTGAACGGGGCGGGCGAGGTTGCGGGCCGCATCACGCTCAACGGCATTGTCCGGGGAGTGTTCCAGTCATGCAGCATGGGCTACTGGGTGGATGCTGGGCATAACGGCCGGGGACTGGCCACCGCGGCGGTCCGATCCCTTGCGCTCACCGCCTTTGAGGACCTGGGGCTGCACCGTGTCCAAGCCGAGATCTTGCCCCACAATGCTGCTTCGAAGCGGGTCCTGGAGCGTAACGGCTTCGCCCGGTACGGCACTGCGCCGTCGTATCTCCGGATCGCCGGCCGGTGGCAGGACCATGATCTGTACCAGTTGCTGGCGGCCGAAACAGCCCAGGTGCTGCCGCCGTCGTAAGCTGGATACGTAGCCGAAGTGGCGCGTGTCAGCTGTATTGGCGGTGGCCGCCGCGGATGGCGTCGCGGGTTGCCCTCGAGGTGGTGGATGTGATGAATTCGAACGGTCCGCGCCGGTCCAGCACGTGCAGCGTCGTGCCCACGGAGAGGGCCACGATGACCTGCACCCAGTAAATTTCGTTGTCCCCGGGCCAGACCGCATTCTTCGGGATGAGGCTCATGACCCAGACATGCACCGTGTACAGGGTCAGCGTCATGGCACCGGCGCCCGAGAGCGGCAGCAGCAGATTCGGTTTCTTCGTGGTCAGCAGCAGGCAGATGGCAAGCACCACCGCTGCCGTACCGGAGGTATGCAGCAGATCGAAGGTTGTGCCGGAATGCGGGCCGGAGATTCCCAGCCACCACCACGAATCGTCCGTGTCCACCCAACTGAGGTTCACCTGGTAGATCAGGGCGAAATCCGCGCGTTCCGCAGCCTCGGTGGAAGCCAACTGGCGGTAGCCGCCCAGGCCGTCCATGATGAGCCACGAGCCGGCCTTGGCCAGCGCCGCTGCCGACAGGCCGCCGGAAAGCAGCCACAGCTGGACCGCGGCGCGGCGGATATCCAGCCGGCCGATGACAAGTCCAACCAGGATGTAGCCGAGCCACTGCAGTACGGGGTAGTACCCGGTGACGAAGATGTCGGCCAGGAACCTGGATGGGATAAAGACGTCGAGAATCATCGGATTGTGCCCCAGGCTCTCCAAACCGAGCGTGTTTTCCAGCCACGGGCGCAGCAGATAGGCAGCCACGGGGGAGAGCAGCAGCCAGCCGCCGGCCCACGCTGCCAGCACGGGCAGGCGCAGCTGCAGGAACGGCAGGGCACAAAGGAACAGCACCGCATAGTGGACGAGGATGACCGCAATGCTGACGCTCAGCATGCCAAGCATCAGACCAACGACGGCGATAATGGCCGCGCGCACCGCGATTCCGGACCGGTCGGCCAGCAGCGACCGGCCGCTGTGCGGGCGGCTGCCGCCGGTCAACAGGCCAAGCCCGACACCGGCCAGGACCGCGAAGAGGGCAGAGGACCGGCCGGAGAGCACCAGACCGCTGAAACTGGGCTCGGGGTTGGCACCGGCGGTCCACAACGGAAAGATATGGGTGGCCATCATGCCCAGCAGGGCCAGGCCCCGGGCAGCGTCGATTCCGGCCAGCCGCTGCCCGGCGGAACCGCTGTGTGTGGATGCCATAATCCGATATTCTCACAGCCCTCTGTATGGGGGCTTGCGGCGTAACAATCGCAGCGCCGCAAGGTGTAAGCGCTGCCGTGATACGAAACTCCCCGGGGCCGTTGCGGCAAACCGAGGTCCACGCGGTAACGTTTTGTCTATGTCTGAGTCTTCTTCCCGTGAGTACACCTTCGGATCTTTAGTGACTGCCATGGTTACCCCCTTCAATGAGAAGGGCGACGTGGATTATGAGGTCGCTGGAAAGCTGGCCCTGAAGCTCGTCGAGGACGGCTGCGACGGACTGGTGGTCACCGGGACCACGGGGGAGACCTCCACTCTGCTCGACGAGGAAAACCTTGGCATGTTCCGGGCAGTGGTCGACGCAGTAGGCGGACGTGCAAAGGTCATCGCCGGCTCCACCACCAACGACACACGGCACTCCATCCGTCTGTCCCAGGAAGCGGCGAAACTGGGCGTGGACGGACTCCTGGTCACCGCGCCGTACTACAACAAGCCCAGCCAAGCCGGTGTCCAGGCGCACATCGAAGCCATCGCGGATGCGGTTGATCTGCCCGTAATGGTCTACGACATCCCCGGCCGCGCCGGCATCCGGATCGAGACCGAGACCCTGTACCGGCTGGCCGAACACCCGCGCATTGTCGCGCTGAAGGATGCCAAGGCGGACTACCAGGAGACCACGCGCGTCCTGGCGAACACCGATCTGGATGTGTACTCCGGCGATGACTCGCTGACGTTGCCGCTGATGGCCGCCGGTGCCGTCGGCCTCGTGTCGGTCAGCGCCCACGTTGCGACGGCGCAGTACCGCGCCCTGGTCGATGCCATGCATGCCGGTGATCTGGCGACTGCGCGCAGGCTGCACTTTGAGCTGGATCCGGTCCAGCGGGCCGTCATGACGCACATCCAAGGGGCGGTCGCATCCAAACTCATTCTTAAGTGGCAGTCCGTACTGCCCAACTCGGTAGTCCGCTTGCCTCTGGTTGAGCCGTCCGACGCCGAGATCGCACTGATCCGCGCAGACCTCGAAGAGGCCGGCTGGAACCTGGAGGTCTGATCCAAAGTATGAGCGAGTCCACAATTACAGAGCTACGTACCCCGCCAAAACTCGCCGAGGGTACCCTGCGGGTAGTACCGCTGGGAGGCCTGGGCGAGATCGGCCGGAACATGGCGGTGTTCGAGATCAATTCGAAGCTGCTGATTGTGGATTGCGGTGTCCTCTTCCCCGAAGAGCACCAGCCCGGCGTGGATCTGATCCTGCCGGACTTCTCATATATCGAAGACCGGCTGGACGACATTGTCGGTGTGGTCCTGACCCACGGGCATGAGGATCACATCGGCGCGGTTCCGTACCTGCTGCGCATGCGCCAGGACATTCCGCTGATCGGTTCCCAGCTGACGCTGGCACTGGTCGAGGCGAAGCTGACCGAGCACCGTATCAAGCCCTACACGCTGATCGTTTCCGAAGGCCAGATCGAGCAGTTCGGGCCGTTCGAGTGCGAATTCGTGGCCGTCAACCACTCCATTCCGGACGCGTTGGCTGTTTTCATCCGCACGGCCGCGGGCAATGTGCTGCACACCGGCGACTTCAAGATGGACCAGTTGCCGCTGGACGGGCGCCTGACGGACCTGCGTGCCTTCGCCCGGCTTGGCGAAGAAGGCGTGGACCTGTTCATGTCGGATTCGACCAACGCCGACATCCCCGGGTTCACTACCGCGGAAAAGGAAATCGGACCGGTGCTGGAACGGCTCTTCGGGCAGGTCCAGAAGCGGATCATCGTCGCGTCGTTCTCTTCGCACATCCACCGTGTCCAGCAGGTGCTCGATGCCGCCGCCGCCCACGGCCGCCACGTAGCTTTTGTCGGCCGGTCCATGGTCCGCAACATGGCCATCGCCGAGAAGCTGGGCTACCTCAACGTACCGCCGGGCATCATTGTCGACCTGAAAAACGTCGAAGACTTCCCGGATGATCGCATCGTGCTTATGTCCACAGGCTCCCAAGGGGAGCCAATGGCTGCCCTCTCGCGGATGGCCAACGGGGACCACCGGATCCAGGTGGGCAAGGGCGACACCGTGATCCTCGCGTCCTCGTTGATCCCGGGCAACGAAAACGCCGTCTTCCGGATCATCAACGGCCTGCTTAAGCTGGGTGCCGAGGTGATCCACAAGGGCACCGCCAAAGTCCATGTCTCCGGCCATGCCGCTGCCGGTGAGCTGCTGTATTGCTACAACATCCTCAAGCCCAAGAACGCGATGCCCGTCCACGGCGAAACGCGCCACCTGATCGCCAACGGCAACCTGGCACGGCAGACCGGCGTGGCCGACGAGAATGTCCTGCTCGCCGATGACGGCAGCGTGGTGGACCTCGTCAACGGCAAGGCGCGCATCGTGGGCCAGGTCGAATGCGGCTTCGTCTATGTGGATGGCTCCAGCATCGGCGAAATAACCGACTCGGACCTGAAGGACCGCCGGATCCTGGGCGAAGAAGGCTTCATTTCGGTGATCACCGTGGTCAACCGCAGTACCGGCAAGATTGTCTCCGGTCCGGAAATCCATGCGCGCGGTTTCGCCGAGGACGACGCGGTCTTTGACAACATCAAGCCCCAAATCACTGCCGCTCTGGAGGAGGCCGTGGTCGGGACGAAGGAGCACACCACCTACCAGCTGCAGCAGGTGGTCCGCAGGGTCGTGGGTACGTGGGTCAACAAGCGGCATCGCCGGCGGCCCATGATCGTGCCGGTCGTGCTCGAGGCCTGATCTGCTTTCTGCAGCACCGGGGGCACGCCGCCAGTGCTGCAGTCGGTGCGCCCGGCGCGCCCGTGATTCGGCTGACACCTGCTCGCGCTGGACGGCAAATCCCCCAGTTGCCTGGCCTTTGCGGGTAACGTATCCGATATGGCGACTCGTACTTCTCCTGCCAAAAAAGGCACCCAGCAGTCGCGCGGTAAGAACTCAGGCAGTGCTTCGCGCTCTACTGCGGGACGCGGCGCGGCCAAAACCAAAGCTCTCAATGTGCAGCCGGAGGACCACCTTCCGCTGCCGTTGAGGATGGTCCGCGGCGCTTGGATGGGTACCGCGCACATCGTCGCGGCGGGCATCCGCAAACTCGGACCGGATGTGCACCCGGACAAGGAACTGCGCCGCGACGGTACTGGTTTCTTCATGCTCCTGCTGGCCGTGGTCATCGCGGCGGTTGAATGGTGGGCCCTAACCGGCGGTTTCGCCGACGTCGTCCACGCTGTGGCCGGCGGGACGTTCGGCTGGATGGCATTGCTGCTGCCCGTTTTCCTGCTGATCTTCACCGTGCGCCTGATGCGCTCCCCGGAGGATGCCCGCGGAAACAACCGGATCGCCATCGGGCTGACTCTGATGACGCTGTCCGGATCAGCCCTGGCACACGTCATCGGCGGCGAGCCCGGCCTCGCCGACGGACTGGATGCGCTGTGGGCGGCCGGCGGCATGGTCGGTTTCCTCATCTCTTCGCCGCTCGCCACCATCAACATGTGGCTCGCGGTTGCGGTCTACTCTTTGCTGGCCTTCGTCAGCCTGCTCATCGTTACCGCCACGCCGTTCCGGCATATCCCGGCCCGGCTTCGCGCCCTTTACGAGGGCCTCATGGGCCAGGACCTCAACGAGGTCACGGCCAACGGCCATGACCAGAGCTACCTCTATGAATCGGACCGGAGCGAGCCGAAGGCCAAGAAGCCCCGGAAGCGCCGGTTCGGCCGGGACAAGCATGCACCCGAAGAGGAAGAGCATGACGAGGGCTACTACGGCGACGAGGCCTTCGAGACTCCCGTCATCGAAGACGAAGACGCTCCGAGTGCTGCAGCGCCGGGACCGGCCGCCCCTAAGGTGCCGCCGGGCGTGCGCCGTCCCACCCAGTCCGAACTCGCCGCCGAGAAGCTCAAGCGCGATCAGGGCCTCATGCCGGAGGGTGCCACCGAGGCCCTCCCCGTTGTGCTCCCTGCCTCGACCGTGAGCGTGGCGGCAGTCCCGGCCAACCCGGTCCAGCCGCAGCCGCCGGCGACCCCCATCCCGCAGCGGACCGAGCAGCTTCAGCTTTCGGGCGACGTGGCGTACACGCTGCCGCCCTCGGATTACCTGCCGGCGGGACCGCCGTCCAAGGAACGCTCCGAGGCCAACGACGCGGTCGTTGCCGCGCTGACCCAGACGCTGGACCAGTTCAAGGTGGAGGCCCGCGTGACCGGGTTCTCCCGCGGCCCGACCGTGACCCGGTACGAAATCGCACTCTCGCCGGGCACCAAGGTGGAGCGCGTGACGGCGCTGTCCAAGAACATCTCCTACGCGGTGGCCAGCTCGGACGTCCGGATCCTGAGCCCCATCCCGGGCAAGTCCGCCATCGGCATCGAAATCCCGAACACGGACCGTGAGACGGTGTCGCTCGGTGACGTGCTGCGGTCCAACAACGCGCGCAAGACGGACCATCCGATGGTCATGGGCGTGGGCAAGGACGTCGAGGGCGGCTACGTGGTGGCCAACCTCGCGAAAATGCCCCACCTGCTCGTGGCCGGCGCGACCGGCGCCGGTAAATCCGCGTTCGTGAACTCCATGGTCACCTCGATCCTGATGCGCTCGACGCCGGACGAGGTCCGCATGGTCATGGTGGATCCGAAGCGCGTGGAACTGACCGCCTACGAAGGCGTCCCGCACCTGATCACGCCCATCATCACCAACCCGAAAAAGGCCGCCGAAGCGCTGCAGTGGGTGGTCCGCGAAATGGACACCCGCTACGACGACCTGGCCAATTTCGGCTACAAACACATCGACGACTTCAACAAGGCCGTGCGCAACGGCAAGGTGATCCCGCCGGAAGGCTCCAAGCGGATCGTCAAGCCGTACCCGTACCTGCTGGTGATCGTGGACGAGCTTGCCGACCTGATGATGGTCGCCCCCCGTGACGTGGAAGATTCCATCGTCCGGATCACCCAGCTGGCCCGCGCTGCCGGCATCCACTTGGTGCTCGCCACGCAGCGCCCTTCGGTCGATGTCGTGACCGGCCTGATCAAGGCCAACGTGCCCTCCCGCATGGCGTTTGCCACGTCGTCGGTCACCGACTCCCGCGTGGTGCTGGACCAGCCGGGCGCCGAAAAGCTGATTGGCCAGGGCGACGCGCTCTTCCTGCCGATGGGAGCAAACAAGCCCATGCGCGTCCAGGGCGCCTGGGTCAGCGAGACCGAGATCCACAAGGTTGTCGAACACGTCAAGAGCCAGCTGCAGGCGGTGTACCGCGAGGATGTCGCCGTCGAGGCGCCCAAGAAGCAGATCGACGACGACATCGGGGATGACCTGGAGGTGCTGCTGCAGGCCACCGAGCTGGTCGTGACCACGCAGTTCGGCTCCACCTCGATGCTCCAGCGTAAGCTCCGGGTCGGTTTCGCCAAGGCCGGGCGATTAATGGACCTGCTCGAGTCCCGCGGCGTGGTGGGACCGTCCGAAGGCTCGAAGGCCCGCGACGTGCTGGTGAAGCCGGACGACCTCGCCGTGACGCTGGCTGCGATCCGCGGCGACGATGTTCCGGCAGCCGCCGCACCGGGCGCGGATCCGATGACGGATGCTCTCGCCGACAACGCCAATGCCAACCACAACTTCGACCAGGACGGGCCCGAGGATCTTGTCCAGGCAGATCTGGACGCCAGGGCCCAAGCCACGGAGTATTACGACGACGATGACGACCAGGGATCGGAAGATGCCTGGAGCCTGACCGGCAGATAGACGGGTAACCTTAGCGTCGTGACTGATTCACCTGCCCATCCGGTGCCCACGCTCAACATCGCCAACGTCCTGACGACGCTGCGCATCCTCCTGGTGCCGGTCTTCATCTGGCTTCTGCTCGCGGACAACGCCGAGCATGGGCTGTTCCGGTGGCTCGCCGTCGTCGTTTTCGCCGTTGCTATCTACACGGACAAACTGGACGGCGACCTGGCCCGCAGCAGGGGGCTGATCACCAACTTCGGCAAGATTGCCGATCCGATCGCCGACAAGCTACTGATCGGGTCCGCCCTGATCCTCCTGTCGGTCCTCGGCGAGTTGCCTTGGTGGATCACCGTGGTCATCCTGGTGCGCGAACTCGGCATCACTTTGCTGCGGTTCGTGGTGATCAAGTACGGCGTCATGCCGGCGTCGCGCGGCGGCAAGCTGAAGACCGTGCTCCAGACCCTTGCCATCTTCCTGTATCTGCTGCCACTGGGAACCTGGCTGGGGGAGTGGGCGGTCTGGATCGCCTTTATTGTCATGTTGGTGGCGGTGCTGGTCACGGTGGTGACCGGCGTCGACTATGTTCTCAAAGCCGTCCGGCTGCGGTCCGGGGCTCGGCGAGAGGCCGGAAAGTGAACGAGCATACGCTGGCGCAGCAGGTTGTCCTGGCAGCGGTGGCGGACGGCGTGAGAATCGGCACGGCCGAATCGCTGACCGCCGGAATGATCGCTTCCGCGCTGGCTACCGTTCCAGGCGCCTCGGCTGCCTTGCAGGGCGGCATCGTGTCCTACCAGAGCGAGGTGAAGTCCGGCGTGCTCGGTGTTGATCAGGACCTGCTGGCCACAGAGGGTGCGGTCCACGCCGATGTGGCCAGGCAAATGGCTGAAGGAGCCCGGCGGGTCCTTGGCGCCGACATTGCTGTTTCGACCACCGGTGTGGCGGGTCCGGAACCGCACGGGGGCAAGCCGGTAGGCACCGTGTTCATTGGAACTGCCGACGCCGACGGTTCGGACGCCGTCGCCTTTACCTTCAGCGGCGGGCGGGCGGAAATCCGTGCCCAGGCGGAAGAAGCCGCCTTGGAGCAGTTGCTGGAGGCCATCCAGCGGACCACGGCGGCGCGTGGTCAAAGGTGACCTATCCCGCACCTTTCATGTCACGGGAACAAAATAATTGGCCCAGTAGTTATCAAAGGTGTCAGCAACTGTTACGGTAGTTGGCCTAAGCTGGAGACAAGCGGCAGCAGCCGCCAAGCATTGAGGGAGTAAGGCGATACAGATGGTCAAGCAACCCGTGTCCGTAAACGGCGTCGTCCGTTGGCGTGATGTGGGTCTGACGGAAGAATCCCACCGGGAGCAGAAGGAGCGCAAAATGGTAGTGCTACGCCACGAGATCGGTGACGTCTTGCGCGACGTCCGGCAGCGGCAGGGCCGCACCCTGCGCGAAGTTTCACACAGCGCCCGTGTTTCCCTCGGTTACCTTAGCGAAGTGGAGCGTGGCCAGAAGGAAGCATCTTCAGAGCTTCTCTCGTCCATCTGCTCGGCACTTGATGTTCCGCTTTCCCTGATGCTCCGCGAAGTCAGTGATCGTGTCGCCGATGCAGAGGGTGTCGTCATACCGGATACCGTGCCGCAGGAACTTTCCCGCGAGTTTGTCGCCGACATTCCGGACGAACTGCCGGACGGCCTGAGCCGCGGGCTCGCTTCCGCGCGGTCCTAACAAGCCAATAAGCGGGCCGGTTACCTGGGATCAGGTAACCGGCCCGTTCTTTGCTGCGCGCATTGTTGTGTCTGCGGCGCGGCGCGCAGCCTGAATCATGGTTGGTCGTGCGCCACCGGCTGTTCATGGGCATAGGACTCGTTGAGGCGGTCAAGCAACTGGGCAAGGGACGTCAGATCATCCACGCTCCAGTCGCCCAGCCGGTCATGGAAGGCTGCCTTCCTGGCGGTCTGGGCGGAATGCAACTTCTCCCGTCCGGCTTCGGTCAAGGTAATGGCCTGGGCGCGGGCGTCCAACGGATCCGTTTCCTTCTGGACCAAACCGAGCTGCTCGAGCAGTGCGACCTGACGGCTGACGGAAGGCTTACCCACCCCGATGCTGGCTGCCAGCTCGGTCAGGCGCATCGAGTCTTCCCGCTGCAGCAGCATCAGCAGGCCGTACGCGGCCGGCTCCATGTCCGGATGCACCTGGCGTGCCACGCGATGGGAGTTGGCTCGGGCGCGGCGCCACAGAAGACTGAGCTGTTGTTCCAGGGCGTCGATTGCGACGTCGAAGCCAGTCTCGTCCGGTGCGGGATCCTGTCGGGTCATGAAGCCATTGTAGTGAGGCGGCGGAACTCCCGTCGCAGCCGCCGCCGTGAGAGGATGGAAGGGTGCGCATAAGTGACTTTTGGCGACTAATGGATGATGAATTCGGGCCGGGCTATTCGCGCGTCCTTGCTTCGGATTTGGTCCTGACAAGCCTCGGCGGGAGGACCGCCGCGGCTGCTCTCGAAGCGGGCATACCGCCAAAGTCAGTCTGGCTGGCTGTGTGCGAGATGCAGGATGTGCCGGCCGAACGGCGTCTGGGCCGCGACATTAAACCCTCCCGCTAATTCCGACACGCCTAGGAGAAATTCGCAGATGTGTTCGAACCAGCGCTTTTGAACGGATATGCTCCTACACAGAGGCTGGAATCCGCGCCTGATGCGCGAATTATCCACAAATGACATCCCTGATCAGATTCTGTCAGTGCGGAAAGCTACGGTCAGAGTGAGCAATGAACATGGCCCTGCCGGGCCCCAAGATACCGAGGTGAAGAATGGCCGCACCAGCTGACCGCGAGAAGGCTTTGGAAGCAGCGCTTGCACAAATTGATAAGCAGTTTGGCAAGGGTTCGATCATGCGCCTCGGCGATGACACTCGGGCACCGATCGAAACCATTTCCACCAGTTCCATTGCACTGGACGTCGCCCTGGGCATCGGCGGACTGCCGCGGGGACGCGTGGTGGAAATTTATGGTCCGGAGTCTTCCGGTAAGACCACATTGGCACTGCACGCTGTTGCCAATGCGCAGCGCAATGGCGGCATCGCCGCGTTCATCGATGCGGAACATGCCCTGGATCCCGAATATGCCAAAAAGCTTGGCGTGGATACCGACGCTTTGCTCGTGTCACAACCGGATACCGGCGAGCAGGCGTTGGAAATCATGGACATGCTCATTGGCTCGGGGTCGTTGGACATCGTCGTCATCGACTCGGTTGCGGCGCTCGTTCCGCGTGCCGAAATTGAAGGCGAAATGGGCGACACCCACGTCGGGCTCCAGGCACGGCTGATGAGCCAGGCTCTGCGTAAGATCGCCGGCCGGTTGCATCAGAGCAAGACGACCGCGATCTTCATCAACCAGCTGCGCGAAAAGATCGGCGTCTTCTTCGGCAGCCCGGAGACGACCACCGGTGGTAAGGCCCTGAAGTTCTACGCCTCGGTGCGTATAGACGTTCGGCGGATCGAGACCTTGAAGGAAGGCTCCAACCCCGTGGGTAACCGCACGCGGGCCAAGATCGTCAAGAACAAGATGGCACCGCCCTTCAAGCAAGCGGAATTCGACATACTGTACGGCATCGGCATCTCCCGCGAGGGCGGCCTGATCGATATGGGTGTTGAGCATTCCCTGGTTAGGAAGTCCGGAGCCTGGTTTACCTACGACGGTGACCAGCTGGGCCAGGGTAAAGAAAATGCGCGTAGGTTCCTGGTAGACAACCCGGACCTGGCAGACGAGATCGAACGCCGGATCAGGGAGAAGCTGGGCATTGGGGTTGTGCCGGACGAGGGCGAAGGCGGGGAGCCCAAGCTCAAGGCCGTCGACGGCTTCTAGCCTGCCGTGACCGGCAAACGAGGCAGGGCTGCTGGGCCGACTCCCGGCAGCCCTGCGGATCAGACTTCCGAAGCGGACCCGCATGAGGTGGCGCGCTCAATAGTCCTGCGCCAGCTTACGATGGCTCCCCGCAGCAGGAAGCAACTGGCGGAGAAGCTGGCCGAGCGCGACGTGCCCGCTGACGTCGCGACTGCCGTGCTGGACAGGTTCGAAGAGGTGCAGCTCATTGATGACGCTGAGTTCGCCCGAATGTGGGTGCGCAGCCGTTCCCAGACACGGGCGCTGGCCCGTGCGGCACTCAAGCGGGAGTTGTCGGACAAAGGCATCGACGGAGAGATAGCGGAAGAAGCGCTCGACCAGCTGACGCCCGAGGACGAGCTGGACAGCGCCAGAGAGCTGATCCGCCGGAAAATCCGACCTGACTGGAATCTGGGCGACCGCCTCGTTAGGGACAAGCACGTTCGGCGTCTGGTGGCGATGCTGGCCAGGAAGGGCTATCCGCCGTCGATGGCGTATCGCGTCGTGAACGAGGAACTTGATGCTCCGCAGGAGCCCTGGGACTGACATGCCGGCCGTTTGCCCTGGCTCCTCCGGCGCCGATTGTGGCGACCTGCTGCGCAGGTCTTACCCTTAAGAGGTGAGCGTGACCATCCCTGCCCCCGAATCGATCCTGCCCGAAGGCATCCAGCGTACGTATCAGGTACGGACCTTTGGCTGCCAAATGAACGTGCATGACTCCGAACGCCTGTCCGGCCTGTTGGAGAATGCAGGTCTGGTTGAAGCGCAAGGCGGCCAGGCCGACGTCGTTGTTTTCAATACCTGCGCAGTACGCGAAAACGCGGACAACAAGCTGTACGGAAACCTCGGCCAGTTGGCTCCTGTCAAGGAGCAGAACCCCGGTATGCAGATCGCCGTCGGCGGATGTTTGGCGCAGAAGGACCGGGAGACGATCCTCAAGAAGGCGCCGTGGGTTGATGTGGTCTTCGGCACGCATAACGTGGGCTCGCTGCCCACGCTGTTGGAACGGGCGCGGCACAATAACGAGGCACAGCTGGAGATCCTCGAATCCCTGGACGTTTTCCCCTCCACGCTGCCGACCAAGCGGGATGCGGTCTACTCGGGCTGGGTCTCCATTTCAGTGGGTTGCAACAACACCTGCACGTTCTGCATCGTTCCCTCGCTTCGAGGCAAAGAGCGGGACCGCAGACCCGGGGACATCCTGTCCGAAATCCAGGCACTGGTCGACGACGGCGCCATCGAAGTCACGCTGCTGGGGCAGAACGTGAACTCCTACGGCGTCGAATTCGGCGACCGCGGTGCGTTCGCCAAGCTGCTGCGCGCTTGCGGTGATATCGAAGGTCTCGAGCGGGTGCGGTTCACCAGTCCGCATCCTGCCGCGTTTACCGACGACGTCATCGAGGCGATGGCGGAAACGCCCAATGTCATGCCCCAGCTGCACATGCCGTTGCAATCCGGTTCGGACAAAGTGCTCAAGGACATGCGCCGTTCCTACCGGTCAGCCAAGTTCCTGGGCATCCTGGACAAAGTCCGGGACCGTATTCCGCACGCAGCCATTTCAACTGACATCATCGTCGGATTCCCCGGGGAAACCGAGGAAGACTTCCAGGCAACGCTGGATGTGGTGGAGAAGTCCCGCTTCGCGACCGCATTCACGTTCCAATACTCGAAGCGTCCGGGGACACCGGCTGCGGAGCTGCCCGACCAACTTCCCAAATCAACGGTCCAGGAACGCTATGAGCGCCTCACGGCCTTGCAGGACAGGATCTCCGCGGAGGAGAACGCCAAGCAGGTAGGACGCCGGGTCGAAGTCATGGTCACCGCTCAGCAGGGACGCAAAGCCAGCGAGACCCATCGGCTGTCGGGCCGGTCCCGCGACCAGCGGCTGGTCCACTTCTCGGTGCCGGCAGGCGCAGAGCCACCGCGCCCCGGGGACCTGGTAACAGTGGCCATTACGGAGGCTGCACCGTTCCATCTCGTTGCCGATCCGGGCAGCGCCGCGGATTACTCACTGCGCCGCTCCCGTGCGGGAGATGCTTGGGACCGCTCCCAGGCTGATTCCTGTGGTGTGCCTTCGGCAGGGGCCGCCAGCGGGGCCAAGGCCGCAGTGTCCCTGGGGATGCCGGTGCTGCCTGTCCGCAGCAACTAACCCGTCGACGCATATGGGCAACGGGTCCGCGGCGGCGCCGCCGGTCATCGCGGTCGTCGGACCGACCGGGTCGGGGAAATCGGATCTGGCTGTCGCGCTGGCGCATCGGCTTGACGCCGAAATCATCAACGCCGATGCCATGCAGTTCTACCGCGGCATGGATATCGGCACGGCGAAGATCACCTTGGCCGAACGCCAGGGCATACCCCACCACCTGCTCGACATTCTTGATGTCCACCAGGAAGCCAGCGTCTCGGCGTTCCAGCAGCAGGCCCGTGCGGCAATCGCCGACATACATGGCAGAGCCCGGCGGGCCATTCTCGTCGGGGGATCCGGACTGTATGTCAGGGCGGCCCTGGATGTCATCGATTTCCCCGGAACCGATCCCGGGCTGCGCGGGCAACTCGAAGCACAGTTGGACGTGCAAGGCCTGCAGGCCATGCGGGAACGGCTGGCAGCTGTCGATCCGATGTCGGCGGCCCGTCTCGGGGATGCGCGACGGGTAGTGCGCGCCCTTGAAGTCCATGCTCTGACCGGACGGCCCTTCAGCTCATACATGCCTGACCGCCGATACTGGCAACCGGCCGTACAGATTGGTTTGGAGGTAGAGCGGGACGAGCTCAAGGAACGCTTGGCGCTGCGCGTCCATCGAATGGTCGAGCAGGGCCTGTTGGACGAGGTCCGTAGGCTGGAAGGGCACGGGTTACGGGACGGGAAGACGGCACCGCGCGCGTTAGGTTACTCACAGTTCCTGCAGGTCCTCGATGGGCAGCTTTCCATCCAAGGGGCGGTTGAGGAAACGATTGTGGCCACGCGCAAGTTTGCCCGCCGCCAACTGACCTGGTTCCGTGCCGACCCACGCATCCAGTGGCTGCCATGGAAGGACGAGCTCCTCGTGGACAAGGCGGTGGCTGAGGTCGCTAAGCTTGGACAGTGACCGATTCTTCCAGTGCAGCAATTCTGACTTCTCTCTCCGGGACCGCATTCTCGAAAGGTCATGGCACCGGCAATGACTTTGTCCTGATCGCCGATCCCGATGGGACACAAGAGATCGGTCCGGAAGCAGTGGCTGTCCTCTGCGACCGACACCAGGGCATCGGCGCTGACGGCCTGATCCGCGCTGTGCGCTCCAGGCATCTGGCCGAGGGCCGCGACCTGCTCGCGATCGCGCCCGAAGCCGAATGGTTCATGGACTACCGCAACGGGGACGGCTCCCTCTCGGAAATGTGCGGCAACGGCGTCCGTGTGTTCGTGCACTTCCTGATTGAGCAGGGCCTTGTCACATTGAGCGAGGGCCAGTCCCTGACCATCGGCACGCGCGCCGGACTCAAGGTCATTACCCGCTCCATAGACGGCTACGCAGTGGATATGGGGCCGTGGGAATTCATCTTTCCCGACCAGGCCGTCGCCAAAGCCATGGATTCCCTGGTCAATGCGGAGGGATTGGAGGTGCCGCGGCCGGCGCTGAGCATCAGCATGGGAAATCCGCATACCGTAGTTGCATTGGCTGAACTCGACGAGCTGGCGGCCACCAAGCTGTTCGAATCACCCGAAGTCGATCCGCTGCCCGCCAACGGCACCAATGTCGAATTCGTTGTTCCGGCCGAGCCACTGGTTCACGACGGCGCCGGACACATCACCATGCGGGTACACGAGCGCGGCGTCGGCGAAACACAATCATGCGGAACCGGGGCCTGCGCCTCGGCCGTGGCCATCAGGCATTGGGCTGGCGCAGGAGCACCGAACGAATGGCAGGTGCAGGTACCTGGCGGCACGGTACATGTCAGCTTCCTGCCCGGCATCGACGGCAAGGAACATGTACGGCTCAGCGGGCCGGCGGTTCTGGTGGCCAACGGGACCATCGCCTAGCTTCAGGCAGCCCGGGTGACCCGCAGGATTCTGAAGGCCTTCGCCGTGCTTTCGCGGCGTACAGAAAACTCCCCGGGAAGCTCGGCGGCCAACCAGCGCTGAAGCGAATCGGCCCCGAGATTCTTCTGCACCACCAACCATGCGTTTCCGCCGGGCGCCAGCCGCGGCAGCCACAGCATGAGCAGCGAGTGTAGCTCGCTCTTACCGATCCGGATCGGCGGATTGGACCAGATCGCATCAAAGCGCAGTTCAGGGTCCACTTCTTCAGGCAGGCAAGCGCGGACGTTCGCCAATCCGAGGGCGCGGGCGTTGTCGTTGGTCAAGGCGATGCAGCGGGTATTGACATCGACGGCGGTCACCGCTGCCCCGGGCGACTTCAAGGCAAGAGTGAGAGCGATCGGTCCCCAGCCGCAGCCAATATCCAGAAGGTTCCCGCCGGCAGGCGGTGCGGGCACGTCGGCCAGGAGAACCGCCGTCCCTTTATCGATGCCGTCCGGACTGAAAATGCCGTTGGACGTCGTTAGCCGGCGGGACTGTCCGTCCAACACCACGGTCAGAGGCTTGCGAATCTCGGGTTTTTCGGGCTCCGCACTGAAGTAATGATCTGTGGCCATAATCCGCCAGAGTAGTGCGCCGGGAGTGGAATGTGTATCTAGGCAGTCCTAAGGCGGGCCGACGTGCTGGTATGGTAGCTGCATGTGGAATAAGTGATTGTGCCGTTGCGGCAGCCCCGGCCCGCACCGAATCTTCTCTGCCGTTGAGCCCAGCTCCGAGGGAAGATGGCGCACGGTCCATCCGGAAACGTAAGCCAGTTCCTTCTTCCTTGAACCTGTGGCGGTGTGTGCCGCAGTTTTCCGTACTTCATTAGCCGAAGCCAAAGGCGGCGGCTCCCACCAGATTAATTGCCGGCGGCCGAGCGCTGCCCGTTGTCAGGAGGATTTCTTGGCCCCTCATCAACATAGACCGGCTGGCCCCTCGGTGCCCGAGGCCGCTGAGGTCTACGATAGAACTACAGACTTTTCAAAGGAGAGCATGTCCACCACTAGCAACAGCCAGCCCTCGCCGGAACCGGAGCTGAGCCCGGAGGAAATCCAGGCGGTCATCGACCGGATTCTGGCCAAGGATACTGCGGCACGGACGAAGTCCGGCGGTGTCAGAGGCAGGGCACAGGCCATCTCGACGTTGGACGAGGAACACTCGGAATTCGACGGCGAGCAACAGGACTTGGCCGAACGGCGTGCCTTGCGCCGTGTTGCAGGTCTTTCTACTGAACTCGAAGACGTTACCGAGGTCGAATACCGGCAGCTGCGGCTCGAACGAGTCGTCCTTGCCGGTCTCTGGACCGAAGGTACCGCCGACGACGCCGATAATTCGTTGCGTGAGCTTGCGGCGCTGGCAGAGACCGCCGGTTCCGAGGTGCTTGACGGTATAGTGCAGCGGCGGCTCAAGCCGGACCCCGGCACGTACCTTGGATCTGGCAAGGCGCAGGAACTGCGGGACATCGTGATGAGCACTGGCGCGGATACCGTCATTGTTGACGGCGAACTTTCTCCATCTCAGCGTCGCGGCCTGGAAGACATCGTCAAGGTCAAGGTGATCGACCGTACGGCACTGATCCTTGATATCTTCGCCCAGCATGCCAAGAGCCGCGAAGGCAAAGCGCAGGTGGAACTGGCCCAGCTCGAATACCTGCTTCCGAGATTGCGCGGCTGGGGCGAATCAATGTCCCGGCAGGCCGGTGGCCGGGTCGGTGCCGCCGGCGGCGGTATCGGTTCTCGCGGTCCCGGTGAAACTAAGATCGAGCTGGACCGCCGCCGGATTCGTACCCGTATGGCGAAGCTGCGTCGGGAAATCGCAGGGATGAAACCGGCCCGAGATACGAAGCGGGCCAATCGAAAACGCAATGCTGTTCCGTCCGTTGCCATAGTCGGCTACACCAATGCGGGCAAGTCGTCGTTGCTGAACCGTCTGACCAATGCGGGCGTCCTGGTGGAAAACGCGCTATTCGCCACGCTCGATCCCACCGTGCGGAAAGCTGAAACCGCGGATGGTCTTGGCTATACCCTGGCCGACACGGTTGGCTTCGTCCGCTCGCTGCCTACCCAACTGGTTGAGGCATTCCGCTCGACCTTGGAAGAGGCAGCGGATGCGGATCTCATCCTCCACGTTGTCGACGCTTCCCATCCGGATCCCGAAGGGCAGATTGCCGCCGTCCGGGAGGTACTTACTGAAGTCGACGCGCGAAAGCTCCCGGAAATCGTAGTCCTGAACAAGGCGGACGCAGCCGACCCGTTTGTCGTCGAGCGTCTTCGCCAGCGTGAACCGCGGCACGTGGTGGTTTCGGCGCGCACAGGTCAAGGAATTCCAGAACTGCTTGAGGCCATCAACGACGGAATTCCACGTCCAACGGTCAAGCTTGAATTGTTGATTCCGTATGACCGTGGCGAAGTCGTGAGCCGGCTACACAGCCCGGATGCGGAGATTCTCTCCGTCGAACATGTCGAAAACGGAACGAAGCTGGAAGTGAAGGTCCGCGAAGGGCTGGCTGCAGAGCTCGGACCCTTCCTCTATCGTGGTTGAGGCATCGTTGACCGAGAAGGAAGCGTTGCGTCTGCTTGACGTTGCGGTACGTGCCATGGGCGGGCAGAACCGCGCTGGGCAGCATGAGATGGCTGACCGCGTTGCTGAGGCATTCAGTAACGAAGAACATCTGCTTGTTCAAGCGGGTACGGGCACCGGCAAATCATTGGCGTATCTCATTCCCCTGATCGTCCATGCCCTTGAGAGCGAGAAGCCTGCGGTTGTTTCCACCGCGACACTGGCCTTGCAGTCACAGATCGTCAAACGCGACCTGCCGCGGCTGCTCGAGGCTATCTCGGACGAGCTGCCACGCCCGGTGGATGTAGCCCTCCTGAAGGGTCGCAACAACTACCTCTGCCGGCACAAACTTGCCGGTGGCTTCCCCGAGGAAGATGCTCCCGACGCTCTCTTCGCTCTTGGCGAGGATGCTGTACCGCATCCTGCCCCGGCAACCGCTGGCCCGGCCTACGGGCTGGGAAAAGAAGTGGTACGGCTGCGGGAATGGGCGGACGAGACTGACACCGGCGATCGGGATGAGATCGTGCCCGGCGTCAGCGATCGTGCCTGGCGTCAGGTTTCGGTGAGTTCTATGGAGTGCCTCGGAGCGCAGAAGTGCCCGATGGCGGCAGAGTGTTTCAGCGAGCAAGCCCGCACGAGGGCCGGTGAAGCGGACGTGGTGATCACCAACCATGCCCTGCTGGCTATCAACGCCTTTGAAGGCCTGTCGGTACTCCCGGAATACGACGTCGTAGTCATCGACGAAGCACATGAACTGCAGGACCGCGTCACCAGCGCGGTCGCCGGGCAACTCTCAGTGGCGATGGTGCATACAGCGGCGTCCATGGCCCGCAAGCATACTGCGGCCAGCGTCGAGTCGATCAACAGCGCAGCGAAGAGCCTTGAAGCGGCCTTGGCAGCCACCGCCACGGGCCTGATGGCCTCCGGGCTCCGTGACGATCATGAGATGGCTCTGACGCAGTTGCGTGAGGCCTGTCGGGTCGCACTTTCCGACTCCAAATCGGACACATCGAACAGTGTGGACGGTGGGCGGCAGCTGGCCCGCTCCAGGCTGACGGTCGTGCTAGAGGTATGCGACCGGATTCTCTCGGCGGCCCAGGCTCGGGAAGTCGTGTGGATTACCAGGCCTAGCAATTTCGCGTCCGGAACCGATTACGGGTCAGAAGACGATACGCAGCCCGCAACGGTCAACGTGGCACCCCTGTCCGTGGCTTCAAGGCTGCGCGAAGGTTTATTTGACGGCCACACAGTGGTTTTGACATCGGCGACGTTGGCCATCGGAAACGCTTTCGATGCGGTGGCCGGATCGCTGGGACTGATGGGGGCCGGTGCACCTGCATACTCGAGCGCAGACGTTGGAAGTCCGTTCGACTATCCGAAGCAGGGAGTGCTGTATGTGGCTTCGCACTTGCCGAAGCCTGAACGCGGAACCAGCGCGGAACAACTGGACGAGCTGGAGGCACTGCTGAAGGCCTCAGGAGGCGGGGCATTGTGTCTGTTCTCTTCCCGGCGGGCGGCCGAGGAAGCGGCAGCCGAAATGCGACGGCGGATCAGTAACGAAATCCTGTGCCAGGGTGAGTCGTCGATCGCTGCCTTGGTCAAACAGTTTGCGGCGGAGCCGGATACCTGCTTGTTCGGGACGATGACACTTTGGCAGGGTGTGGACGTACCCGGAGACGCCTGTAGGTTGGTCGTTATTGATCGGATTCCGTTTCCACGTCCGGATGACCCTCTCATGACAGCGAGGACCCGCTCGGTGGCGCAAGCCGGCGGCAACGGTTTTATGGCAGTCTCTGCTACCCACGCCGCAGTCCGCCTGGCTCAGGGAGCCGGGCGCCTTATTCGCGCCGCGGGCGATCGTGGCATGGTCGCAGTGCTGGATTCCCGCTTGGCGAACGCCCGTTATGGCAGTTTCCTCCGGTCTGCTTTGCCACCATTCTGGTCGACTAAGGACCGGAGCGTAGCGCTGCAGATCTTGGAACGGCTCTCAGCCCGTCAGCCGGGCTGATCCGCACTTCCCGCCATATGAGGCCGATGATATTACTGCGAGACTACAGACTCCGAAAGGCATACTGGATCATAGCGGGGAGGTCCCAAGCTTCACGGGTGGCCCTGCCATCGCACCCCTACCCGGGAAGGCCATGGGAGTGCGACGACGGGCGCCCACAGTAATCGCAGAAGACCCCGGCCCTTATGCTCCGGCCCGGCCGAAGAGATAGACATCAGCGCAAGGATCGTAAGGGCGCGGCGCAGCATCCAGCGGGAAAGTCCTGGCATGCCGGCACGGCGAGCCCGCCTCGGCGAAATGTATCCGTCTACAAAGTGCGCATCACTGAAACCACTTTGCCCATGACCGTTGCGTGGTCGCCGAGGATTGGTTCGTATTGGGTATTTTGTGGCAGCAACCATGTGTGGCCGTCCCGCTGCCGGAATGTCTTCACAGTTGCCTCGTCGTTGAGCAGGGCCGCAACAATATCTCCGTTGTTGGCGCTTTGCTGCCGTCGCACAACAACCCAATCGCCATCACAGATGGCTGCGTCGATCATGGAATCGCCGGAGACCCTGAGCATGAACAGCTCGCCATGGCCAACCAACTGTCTCGGAAGGGGCATAACGTCCTCGACGACCTGATCCGCCAGGATGGGGCCGCCGGCGGCGATGCGACCGACGAGAGGAACCATGGCGGTATCCGACGCACTGCCGAGATCTGAAACGTTGGAACCGTTGATACTTCGGACATTGTCCGCTTGTTCCATCCCGGCCATCTGGACAGCGCCGTCCTCCATCGTGAGCGGAGTCAGTACCTCCATGGCGCGGGGACGTTTGGGGTCACGACGGATGTATCCCATCTTTTCGAGTTGGATCAGTTGGTGGGTCACGCTGGACAGGCTCGCCAGTCCGACGGTGTCACCGATTTCCCTCATCGATGGCGGATAGCCGTTAGCACTTACGGATCTCTGGATGGTTTCAAGGATTTTCTTTTGGCGCGCAGTCAGGCCCTTGGACTGCCCTGCAGCCCGAGTCGGCTTTGTCTGTTTGCTGTCTGCTGTGGCAGCTGCTTTGGAAACGTTCTTCGACATGGCCCGGACTCCGGTTTCTCTGTCCAGTCCGATTCAGCAGTGCCGTGCCTGAATTCGAACCGGAATCTTATTTTGTCAGTGGCAGCTGATGGACTGCATGTACGGCCACCTTTGGTTTAACGCTAGGGGAGTCACGAGGAACTTTCAAACATTTGTTCTAGTGAGTCTCGACAATGTTCGATCATAAGTGCTAAAACTGTGGAAGAAGGATTCGAACGTAAATTCGAATAGGAAGATCTCGGACATCAGCGTTCGAAGATCGGGAAAGGTGTCAACATGTCTGCACAGCTCGCACCGCAGTCGCCTGCAGTACCGCGCCACGCTCAACCACTCCAGCTCACACGTCGTGGCCGTCTGCTGTTGATCGGCCTTCCGCTCATCCTGTCGGCTGCTGCTCTGTTGACGCTGATTGGCTTCTTTACTGCTCCCGCAATGGCCTCCAACAGCGACGGCCTAGGAGCTGGCGAGACGATTACTGTCACGGTCGGCTCCGGTCAGACCTTGTGGGAAGTCGCCAGTGCCGTTGCTCCTGAGCGGAATCCGCATGATGTGATTGCCGAGATTTCCCAATTGAACAACCTTCCGGGATCCATCGTGCAAGCCGGACAGCAACTTCATGTTCCCGTCAGCGGCACCGGCCAGCGGCCGTAATATGAGACCCTCCGGCTGGCCCGATTCCTGCCCCGGGCCGGCCGGAGCTTAAGCTTGATCGGTGAGTGACCAGCTAGAACGACTGAATCGCCTGCCTCTCAGGGAAAACCTTAGAGGGTTAGAACCATATGGCGCACCCCAGCTACATGTGCCGGTGCTGCTGAATGTTAACGAGAACACTCATCCACTTCCCGATAGTGTTCACAAGGCCATTGCGGCCGCCGTCGATGCGGCAGCCACGGGGCTGAACCGTTACCCGGACCGCGAATTTACACAGCTGCGGCAATCGTTGGCTCGTTATCTGGGCCATGGGCTAACGGAAGAAAACGTTTGGGCTGCCAACGGTTCGAACGAAGTCCTCCAGCAGATTCTGCAGGCTTTTGGCGGTCCGGGACGACGCCTACTCAGCTTCCCCCCTACATATTCGATGTATCCGTTGCTGGCAAGCGGCACAGACACTGAATATGTAACCGGCGCTCGCTCCGCCGACTTCAGTTTGACGGCCGAGGCAGCCGCGCGGGCAGTCAGGGAATCAGCCGCAAGTGTCGTCATTCTTTGTTCCCCCAATAACCCCACCGGGACAGCTCTGGGCCTGGATGTTGTAGAAGCTGTGTACGAGGCGGGGGCCGAATACAACACCATGGTGATTGTGGACGAGGCATATGCCGAGTTTTCCCACACCGGCACCCCCAGCGCTTTGGAATTGCTTCAGGGCAGGGAGCGTCTGATCGTTTCGCGAACCATGAGTAAGGCGTTCGCTTTAGCAGGGGCACGTGTCGGCTATCTGGCCGCTGCACCCGAAGTGACGGATGCCTTGCGCTTGGTCCGCCTGCCGTACCACCTGTCCGCCATCACCCAGGCAACTGCCGTTGCAGCCCTAGACCATGCGGATGCGCTGTTGGCCAACGTTGAAGACATCAAGGGCCAGCGTGACAGGATCGTGGCCGAACTCACGGATATGGGTCTGCGTCCCGCGCCCTCGGATTCGAATTTCGTATTCTTCGGGGGAGTAGCCAATCCGCACGCAGTGTGGCAGGGTTTGCTCGACGCCGGGGTGCTCATCCGTGACGTGGGGATTCCGGGCCATCTTCGGGTTACTGCCGGCACTGAGGCGGAGACCACTGCGTTCCTGAACCGCCTGCGCGAGCTTGTCTGAGCGATTTCTCCTAGACTGATATAAGAGGCGCACGTCTTCGTGGACAGCCAAAATCGATTTTCTTCAAAGGACTCCAATGACCGTGGACATTGCCACCGGACGCACCGCGCGCCTTGAACGCACTACAAGTGAATCCTCCGTCCTGGTGGAACTGAACCTCGATGGCACGGGCCAATCCGATATCAGCACGACCGTGCCGTTCTATGACCACATGCTCACGGCGCTGGCTAAGCACTCGCTGATAGATCTGACGGTAAAGGCATCCGGCGATACCCATATCGACGTCCACCACACCGTTGAAGACGTCGCGATCACCCTGGGGGAGGTCCTTAAGAGCGCCCTCGGCAACAAGGCAGGAATCAGGCGGTTCGGCGAGGCCACGGTCCCGCTGGATGAAGCCATTGCCAACGCAGTGGTAGACATTTCCGGACGCCCTTATCTGGTGCACGACGGGGAACCTGCCGGCCAGGAGTACCACCTGATTGGCGGTCACTTCACGGGTTCGCTGACGCGCCACGTCTTCGAGGCCGTCACCCTGCATGCACAGATTTGCCTGCATATGCGGGTCTTGGGCGGCAGGGACCCGCACCACATTGTTGAGGCGCAGTTCAAGGCTTTTGCGCGGGCGTTACGTGCTGCTATCGAACCTGACCCGCGGGTGGAAGGTATTCCCTCCACGAAGGGGGCCTTGTGAAATCAGCCCCAAAAATCACCGTCCTCGACTATGGATCCGGCAACGTCCGGTCCGCCGTGCGCGCGCTTGAGCATGTCGGCGCGGAAGTAACGCTGAGTCATGCCTCCGAGGATGTTCTCAATGCGGACGGCCTGCTGGTTCCCGGCGTCGGCGCTTTCGCCGCTGTCATGGAGCAGCTGAAGAAGGTGGATGCTTTGCGCTGGATTGGGCGCCGCGTTGCCGGAGGCAGGCCAGTCCTGGGCATCTGCGTCGGTCTCCAGGTGTTGTTCGAGGAGGGTGTTGAACACGGCGTCAGTACCCCGGGTATGGGGGAGTGGCCCGGAACGGTGGAGCGTCTTGCTGCCGATGTTGTACCGCACATGGGGTGGAACACCGTTGAGCCCCCAGAAGGCAGCCGCCTATTTGCAGGTATCGAGGATGAGCGCTTCTATTTCGTCCACTCCTATGGAGTGCAGCGCTGGGACTTCGATGTGTCCCAGCCGGCCATGACCCCGCCGCAGGTGACCTGGTCCGAACACGGAGGAAGGTTCATCTCCGCTGTCGAAAACGGCCCCCTTTGCGCCACGCAGTTCCACCCGGAAAAGTCAGGCGATGCCGGAGCTGAACTGCTGCGCAACTGGCTCCGGACGCTGGGCTAGACATGTGGAGCATCGTGCTCATGGGTGTCGCCGGACTGCTTATCGGCGGCGCCATATCCTTCCGCAGCCAGAAAGCTCCGAAGGCTATTGTCATTAGCTTCTGGGTCTTAGCCGGAATGTCACTGCTAGCCGCTTACCTGCTCACACTCGGCCCGTCCGAGTAGAACTGTTCAACCAACCCAGAAAGCAGATATACCGAATGACTACAGACAACGCCCCGATTCTGGAACTGTTACCCGCAGTGGACGTTGCCGATGGCCAGGCCGTCCGCCTCGTTCAGGGCGAGGCCGGCAGCGAAACCAGCTACGGCGATCCATTGGACGCTGCGATGGCTTGGCAGAACGACGGCGCTGAGTGGGTCCACCTGGTAGATCTGGACGCCGCCTTCGGCCGCGGTTCGAACTCCGAATTACTCCAGCGCGTCGTCAAGGAACTCTCCATCAAGGTTGAGCTTTCGGGAGGTATCCGGGATGACGCCTCCTTGGAGCGAGCGCTGGAACTCGGCGCAGCTCGCGTGAATCTCGGCACTGCTGCGCTGGAGAATCCTGAATGGACCGCCCGGGCGATCGACCGATTCGGCGACGCCATCGCCGTCGGGCTTGATGTACGCGGCACGACGTTGGCAGCGCGCGGGTGGACCAAGGAGGGCGGCGATCTGTGGGAGGTGCTGGCTCGTCTCGAGGATGCCGGCTGCGCACGCTATGTTGTTACCGACGTGACCAAAGACGGTACCCTCAAGGGCCCGAACATCGAGCTGCTGCAGGAAGTAGCCGCGCGAACGGAAAAGCCGGTCGTTGCCTCCGGTGGAATTTCAAGTCTCGATGATCTTGTCGCCCTGCGTGCTCTGGTGCCGCACGGTGTTGAAGGCGCGATTGTGGGTAAAGCACTCTACGCTGGTGCCTTTACCTTGCCGCAGGCTCTGGATACCGCCGGCCGTCGCTGACCGAAGTGGAAAAGCGAGAGCTTCCCGGACACATAGCGGCGGCGCTGGCAGGTGCCGGCGGAAGCACCGACTCCGCTGGACGGTCCTGGGAAGGACGGGACCTGAGCGGCCAGGGCAATCCGCTGCATAATTTCGGCCAGGACGACGGCACCGCCGACGCTGCTTACACTGAAGCATTGTCCGCGCTCATCGACGGCAGCGGTGGCGAAGCGGATGTTGTCCGCGCTCTGGCGACGGCGCGTGTCTTTGTACCGATTGTCACGCAGTTGGCAGAGGAAGAAGCCGGTGTCCACGGACTGTCTGCGGACAAACAGGCGGACATGGCGCTCGTGACGGTGCAGGCTCCGGATGGTCGACGCGCGCTACCCGTGTTTACCTCCATCGCCGCCTTGGAAGCCTGGCATTCGGAGGCGCGGCCTGTGGCTGTCTACGCCGCACGTGCCGCACTTTCCGCGGTCGCCGAGAAGGCGGAACTGCTTGTTGTTGATCCTGGTGCTGAACTTACTTTCGTCGTTCGTCGGCCGGCCATGTGGGCGCTGGCCAAACAGCAGGAATGGGTGCCGTCCTACGAAGACGAATGGTTGACGGGGATCGTTTCGCAGGCAGTCGCGGTGGAGTCCGATATCAGCAGTGTCGGTCTGGCGCCCGGCGGAGGAATCGGGGCAAAAACCGCCACCGGCAAGATTGTTGCCGGTGGCGGAGCCGGTCCTGAACTGCGGCTCGTGCTCAAGGTTCGTGAGGGCCTTGGGCGGGCGGAACTGCAGGCCTTGGCGGCACGTTTGCAGCGGAGGCTGGGGGGCGACCCGGACTTTATGGAGCGGGTGGACTCCCTGGAGATCAGCTTCACCCGATAATAAAAGTTCGACGCCGGAGCGAGACTCCGGCGTCGAACTTGATATAGACGAGCCAGACTCAGCTGACCGGGCCGGTGTATTTTTCGCCCGGGCCCTTGCCCGGTTCGTCCTGAATCGTCGATGCTTCCCGGAATGCCAGCTGCAGGGAACGCAGTCCATCCCGCAACGGACCGGCATGCTGACTGCCAATTTCCGGTGCGGCAGCGGTCACGAAGCCTGCCAAGGCCGTAATCAGTTTCCGCGCCTCGTCCAGATCTTTGAGCTCTTCGGCATCGTCGCCGGCGGCCAAGCCGCATTTGACGGCCGCGGCGCTCATAAGGTGGACAGCGGCGGTGGTGATGACCTCTACCGCCGGAACTTCGGCGATGTCGCGCATCTGGGTCAGGACTTCCTGCTCCTGAGTGCTGGCTCCGGGCTCGGAACCCGCGGCGGATTCGAAACTGTGGCGGTGGTCTGTTTCTGGGGCAGGATTGTTATCTGGCGTGCTCATACTGGTAAGCTTGTCACAGACCGATTGATTCAAGTTATTTTCGTGCCCAAAAGCACACGGCATTACAGGCCGGCGGAAGCAACCCGAATCAATATGCAAGCGGAGACCTCTCCCACCTGTTGGCATGGATATTCCAGAGCTGCCGGGTTCCTGGTCGGCATGTTCATTGTCGCAGTCTTGTCGGACAGCGAGGATGAACAGGAAGCGCCCGTCGTGCGGTGTCGTTTCCCAGCCGACGTTCGAGGCCTTCGATTGCGCGTGCAATCGGAGGCCTTCTTTTATTGCAGGCGGTACTCGTTACCAGAACAACAGGAGCAACACATTAGCGAGCCACGAATCAATGATCGGATCCGCGTCCCTGAGGTGCGGTTGGTAGGACCGGCTGGAGAACAAGTCGGTATTGTCCGTATTGAGGACGCCCTGCGTCTGGCCTCCGAGTCGGATCTGGATCTTGTTGAGGTCGCACCGCAGGCCAAGCCTCCGGTGTGCAAGCTCATGGATTTTGGCAAGTATAAGTACGAAGCTGCAGTCAAGGCCCGTGAAGCGCGCAAGAACCAGACGAATACGGTCCTCAAGGAGATCCGTTTCCGACTGAAGATTGACAAGCACGACTACGAAACCAAGCGTGGTCACGCTATGCGTTTCCTCGGTGCCGGGGACAAGGTCAAGGCCATGATCCAGTTCCGTGGCCGTGAGCAGCAGCGCCCGGAGATGGGTATTCGCCTGCTCCAGAAGTTCGCTGATGATGTCGCCGAGGTCGGCGTGGTCGAATCCAGCCCTCGCATTGACGGCCGCAACATGGTGATGGTTATCGGACCGCTTAAGAACAAGGCTGAGGCCAAGGCAGAAGCGCGTCGGGCAGCCCAGAAAGCCGAAGCAAAGGCAGCCAACGAAGCCAAGAAGGAGCGCGTAGACGTTTCCTCGGATCAGGCTCCGATGACCCAGAGCTTGGGCGATCTGTTGCCCGAAGAGCTGACCAAGGCCGCCGCAGAGCCGACTCCTTCTGAGGCGACGGCAGAAGCTGCACCCGTGCAGGAGGCGCCCGAGGAAGAGGCGCAGGCTCTCGAGGTCGAGGCTCCGGAACCGAAGGCTGCCCCGGCTAAGGCCGAGACTCCGGCGCCTAAGACTGAAGCTCCGGCAGCGAAGGTTGCACCGGCCGAGGCGGAAGCTCCGGCAGCGAAGGCTGCCCCGGCTAAGGCTGAGACTCCGGCGCCTAAGACTGAAGCTCCGGCAGCGAAGGTTCTGCCGGCTCAGGCGGAAGCTCCGGCAGCGAAGGTTGCGCCGGCTCAGGCGGAAGCTCCGGCACCGAAGCCCGCAGCTAAGGCTCCGGCTCCGATGCCGAAGCCCATGGCCAAGCCGAAACCTGCCGCGGCCAAGGCGCCTGCCAAACCTGCAGCACCCAAGCCTTCCGGCCGGAGCAGCTCCAAGAGCTGAACCACGCCGGGTTTCATCTGGTACCGGTTGCAGCTTGCATCCGGTGTCCGGCAGACATGTACACCGCCGGTACCCGAATCGGGTACCGCATGAACCGATGGCCTTATGGCCGGAGGAAGACGTAAGGAGAACGGCAGCTATGCCGAAGCAGAAGACCCACAGTGGCGCCAAGAAGCGCTTCAAGCTCACCGGTACGGGCAAGCTCAAGCGGCAGCAGGCTAACCGCCGTCACTACCTGGAGCACAAGGCTTCCACTCTCACGCGCCGTTTGGCCAGCGACAAGATCGTGGCTCCGGCTGATGTGAAGAACATCAAGAAGATGCTGGGCATCTAGCTCTTCCTTCTGATTCACGGTGGGATCATCCGGTCCGCCACATCTTTTCAACTAGCTCCCAAGCCTGAGGAACAACAACTCCGGCTTCTGGGTATCAACACTTAAGGAGTACGCACGTGGCACGTGTGAAGCGGGCGGTTAATGCCCATAAGAAGCGCCGGGTAATCCTGGAACGCGCAAAGGGATACCGCGGACAGCGGTCCCGTCTCTACCGCAAGGCCAAGGAACAGCTGCTGCACTCGTTCGTGTACAGCTATGGCGACCGTCGCAAGCGCAAGGGTGACTTCCGCCGTCTCTGGATCCAGCGCATCAACGCTGCCTCCCGCGCCAACGGCCTGACCTACAACCGCCTTATCCAGGGCCTGAAGGCCGCCGAGGTCCAGGTTGACCGTCGCATGCTTGCCGAGCTGGCTGTTTCGGATGCCAACGCATTCGCTGCCCTGGTTCAGATCGCCAAGAATTCCCTCCCCGCTGACACCTCCGCTCCTGCAGTTGCTGAGGCAAAGCCGGCCGTTAAGAAGGCTGAAGCTGCCAAGGCTGCGAAGAAGGCCGAGACGGCCCCCGCAAAGGCCGAAAAGAGCGAAGCTGCTGCCGCTGAGAACACCGAAGCTCCCGCCGGTGCTGTTCTTGTGGTTGACGGTCAGCCCGCCCCCGAGGGATTCACCATCAAGGGCAACGCTGAGTCCAACAAGTACCACGTTCCGGGCTCCACCTGGTACGAGCAGACTGCTGCGCAGTACTGGTTTGACTCTGTTGCGTCCGCCAAGGCTGCCGGCTACGAGCCTGCAGGTGGCGAGGCACGCCAGAAGATCGCCGAGTAAGACTGCCGTTTCAAGCAGCATCTGCGGTGACGCTATAGTCGCTTTATGAGCACTACTGGGCGCCCGCAAGCCGTTATGTCGAACCCCCGAGCAGATCGGGTCAAAGACGTAGCCAAGCTTGCCGGGCGCTCAGTGCGTTTAAAGCGCAGGCAGTTCCTGGCCGAAGGTCCGCAGGCAGTCCGCGAAGCATTGGCTGCGCACCGTGCCGCTGCCGTCCCCGGTGGAAGGGGCGTCGTAGTTGAAGTATTCGCGACCGAACCGTGTCTCGAACGGCTGCCCGAATTGGCCGACCTCGCAGCCGGGGTCCCTCTGAGGTACGCCACCGAGGAAGTTGTATCTGCCATGGCAGATACAGTCAGCCCGCAGGGCATCGTCGCCGTCTGCAATTTCCTGGACCGGCCCCTGAGGGACGTATTGGCGGCAGGCCCGAAGCTGCTGGCAGTCATGTGCCGTGTCCAGGATCCTGGCAACGCAGGGACGGTTCTCCGCGCGGCCGATTCCGCCGGGGCCGATGCGGTGATCCTCACTGAGGGAAGCGTTGACATCTACAATCCGAAAGCTGTCCGCTCGACCGCCGGATCGCTCTTCCACCTGCCCATCGTCACGGGTCAGGATTTCATCCCGCTCACCGATGAGCTCCGCAAGCACGGCCTTGCTCTGCTGGCTGCCGATGGGTACGGAAACGTAGATCTCGATCGGCTGCAGGACCAAAGCGCCGGGCGCCGGCTCAAGGGCGGAGGTGATGTCGACGTCGTGGGTGCAGAATTGAAGATGCCGCGCCTCGAGGAAGCGACCGCATGGTTCTTTGGCAATGAGGCAAAGGGGCTATCGACCGCTGAACTGGATGCGGCGCAATGGCGTGTCGCCGTACCGATTTACGGGGAAGCCGAAAGTCTCAATGTTGGAACCGCAGCGACAGTTTGTTTGTATGCCTCGGCCCGGGCGCAGCGGGATCGGTATAGCTTTGAGGAAACTGAGAATCTAGAAACCCAGCGTCTAGAAACGGAGTAGCCATGGCAGCCGGCGGAGGTACCAAGGCGATTATTGCGGCCTTGACGGCGAACCTGACCATCGCGGTTCTGAAATTCGTGGCCTATGTTCTCACCGCTTCATCCTCGATGCTGGCAGAGGCGATACACTCCGTGGCCGACTCGGGGAACCAGGTACTGCTCCTCGTCGGCGGTAAACGTGCCGCCCGGCAGGCCAGCCCGCAGCATCCGTTCGGATACGGCCGGGACCGTTACATTTACGCTTTCATTGTCTCGATCGTACTCTTCAGCGTCGGCGGGCTCTTTGCGCTGTACGAGGCATACCACAAGTGGCAGGACCCGCATCCTATTGAAGGCGTCTGGTGGTGGGTTCCGCTCGCTGTCCTGATCGGTGCGATCATCGCGGAATCGTTTTCCCTCCGCACCGCCATCGTCGAGTCGAACCACGTCCGTGGAAAGAAGAGTTGGGTCCAGTTCGTCCGCAACGCCAAGTCGCCGGAGCTTCCGGTCATCCTGCTCGAGGACATAGGGGCATTGCTGGGGCTGGTCTTCGCACTCTTTGGCGTCAGCCTGACTCTGCTGACCGGCGACGGGGTCTGGGACGCTGTTGGCACGGCAATGATCGGCCTGCTGCTGGTGGTAATCGCTGTCGTCCTGGCGATCGAAACAAAGTCGCTGCTTCTGGGGGAGTCTGCGACCAAGGAACACATCAGGCTGATTGAAGAGGCAATCGGCGCCGACAACGAGACCAGAATCATTCACCTGAAGACGATGCACTTGGGCCCCGAGGAGTTGCTGGTGGCTGCGAAGGTCACTATCGCACACAGCGAATCAGGCCGCGAGATCGCCGAAACGATCGATGCCGCGGAGCAGCGGATCCGTGAGGCTGTGCCGATTGCCCGCGTGATCTACTTGGAGCCGGATATCTTCCGGGCGGAGAGAGCATCAGCGGCTTCGGAAGCAACAGGAGCCTGACCGCGGCGATCAAGGAGGCCGGAAATAGCGGCAACCGCCAGTCCGAGGAACGCCAATCCGGCGCCGACGAGGGCAGGGGCTTTGAATCCCCAGCCGGCGGCGATGACGGCCCCGCCGAGGAAGGCACCCAGTGCGTTCGCCATGTTGAGGGCCGAATGGTTCAGCGAGGCAGCCAGTGTCTGTGCATCGGGTGAGGCATCCATCAGGCGGGTCTGCAGCCCCGGGATCAGACTGGAGCCTGCGGCGCCAAGCAGGAAGACGAGCGGGATCGCCAGCCAGGGGATGCCGGCAGCGGCCCAGAACAGCACCAGCACGATAATGATCGCCGTCATGACTATGTAGATGCTGCCCATAACCGAGCGGTCGGCAAGCCGGCCACCAATAAGGTTTCCGGCGACCATGCCGAGGCCGTACAGTCCCACGATCAGCGGCAGTGCGGATTCGGGTACGCCCGTGACATCCGTCATGGTTGGGCTGATATACGAATACACCGCGAAAAAACCGCCGAAGCCGACGATGCCGATGAGCAAAGCCAGCCAGACCTGGATGCGTTTGAGTGCGCTGAGCTCCTTGCGGATGCTCGCTTCCGCATGAGTAGGAGTGAATGGGACGAAACGCTGGAGGAGGAGCAGGGTAATGACGCCCATGATGCCCACGGCCACGAACATGAGCCGCCAGCCGTATTGCTGGCCAAGCCAAGTAACCAGCGGAACTCCGACCACGTTAGCCACAGAAAGCCCCAGCATGACGGCGGCCACGGCCTGGGCGCGCTTGGCCGGGGCAACAAGGGAGGCCGCGATGACGGCAGCGACGCCGAAATAGGCGCCGTGGGGGAGACCGGACAGGAAGCGGGTCAGGAGCATGGTTGTGTAATCCGCCGCCACCACCGACGAGAGGTTGCCGATGGTGAACAACCCCATGAGTCCCAGAACCATGTATTTGTGCGGAACTCTGGCACCGAGTGCGGCCAGGATGGGCGCACCCACGACCACGCCCAGGGCGTAGGCCGAGATCAGCTGGCCGCTCTGGGGAATGCTGATTTGCAGACCTTCAGCCACGTCCTGCAGCAGGCCCATGATGGCGAATTCCGTTGTTCCAATACCAAATCCGCCCGCGGCCAGGGCAATGATCGCCCAGACAACATGGGTGCTGTCACCGGGTTGTCTGACGGGTCGGACGGATTTGGAAGTCATGAATGCAGAAGCTCTCGGTCGAAGTCAGGCAGCCAGCAGGCGGAGGTATAGGCGCAAGGCTTCTGCCGGCAGATGGTGGGAATGCAACGCGCCGACGTCGTTGTCCATTTCCACTCTAACCGAGGCGGCGGGCCGTCTCCGGGGAGTCGTTGCACAGTCGGTAGACTCGGTTCCGTGGAACAGCCTCTAAAACAGATCGTCGGAGCCGCGATTCTGGACTCTCTTTCGAAGCCTTCCGAGCTCCTGGTCGCCCGGAGAACGGCACCGGAATCCTTGGCCGGCCTATGGGAATTTCCGGGAGGCAAGGTGGAGCCGGGAGAGAGCTGCGAAGATGCACTACTGCGTGAAATCCGCGAAGAGTTAGGTGTCGACGTCGAGCTCGGCACGGAGGTCCTAGGTCCGCTGGAACAGGGCTGGCAGCTCAACGATGCTGCCACGATGCGGGTCTGGAACGCGCGAATTCTCGACGGCGAACCTCGCCCGCTTGAGGACCATGACGAGCTGCGGTGGGTGCCCTTGCGGCACGCGGAACTCAATGCCCTGCCTTGGATTCCAGCCGATCTTCCGATCATCATGGCTGTCCTGGAGTCGGTTGATCAGGCGGACATCGCTCGATCCTGAACGAATGGGTACGGTGAACTGAACGAAGGAGCCGGGGGAAGATGGGGCCAGTGTCTGGGTAGGCATTTTGCTGTTCGGGCTGCTGGTAGTTCTCCTCGGGCTGCTGGCACATTTCGGAGTCTGGCGCAATTGGTGGACGCGGATCCACATGACAACCGGCTATCCGACGTTCGCAGGCTTCTTCGTCGGACTCTTACTCCTGCTCCTGACCGCTTACCGGACCGTACAGGAGATCGACGCCGCAGTGCTGACGGTCGTTTACGGACTGCTGCTCGCCGCCCTGCTGGTGGCAGGGATCACAGTATGGTTCTGGCTGCCCGCCGCCGTGCTGCCGACATGGTTGAGAGGGCAGAAGCGGGCCGAAGGCGAAGCTCGCATACGCACGGCCGTACCGGACACCCAGTGGGGTTACAGGCTCCCGGCCCGCTAGAGGATGGAGACGGCCGCTGACTGAGCCACCACAAATTTGCCTCTACGACTTTCCGGGAGGGTGCCCGACGGTCAGAAAAGCGTGGGCTGCAGGGCCGGCGACGCCTCCGGCGTTGTCGCTCCAGCGGCCGGAGCCTGCTCCTCGGCTGCCGGGGCGGCCGTGCGGACGCGCAGATGGGCGGCGCCGCCGGATAGTGCGTACCGGGTTTTGAGCTTTGCCACCCGTCCTGCCAGCCACTGGCGGTAGTCCTTGGACGCGTAAGTGCCGCCGTTGTAAAGTCCGTCGTACCTGCCTACAAGCTGCGGGTATTCCCTACCCAGCCACTGCAGATACCACTCCCGCGCACCTGGGCGCAGGTGCAGGGCGCCCGCTGTGACGCCCGACGCTCCAGCGGCAGCCAGCTGGGAGAACAATCGGTCCAGATGCTCGTCCCCGTCGGTTAGCCACGGCAGGATTGGCATGGCCATGACGTTGCAATTAAAGCCTGCGTCCGCAACCGCCTTGATGAGGTCCAGCCGGGCCTTGGGCGTGGGTGTCCCTGGCTCGACCTGCTGCTGAAGCCGTGTATCCGCAAAAGCAAGAGACACGCCGATTCCAATGTCCACGCTTTCGGCGGCCTTGGCCAGGAGCGGCAGGTCCCGCTTGAGCAGGGGCCCCTTGGTGAGGACGGAGAACGGCGTTCCGGATTCGGCAAGAGCTTCGATAATGCCGGGCATGAGTTTGTAGCGGCCCTCGGCACGCATGTAGGGATCCGAGTTTGTTCCCAGCGCAACTGGTTGCCGTTTCCACGATGGCCGGGCCAGCTCGCGGCGAAGCACTTCCACGATGTTTGTCTTGACGATGATCTGGGTGTCAAAGTCCCGCCCGGCATCCAGATCCAAGTACTCATGGGTCTTGCGCGCAAAGCAGTAGGTGCATTGGTGCAGGCAGCCGCGGGTGGGATTGATGGTCCATTCGAACGGCATGGCCGACTGCGCGGGAACTTTGCTGAGTGCGGATTTGCAAACAATTTCGTGGAAGGTGACCCCGCTGAACTCGGGGGTTTGCGTGGAGCGCACCAGGCCTGCCATCTTCGCAAGGCCCGGCAAAGCCAGATCATCAACAGAATCCAAAGCTTGCCCGTCCCAACGCATAAAGCAATTCGAACACACGTTCGAGGTATTCTGCAAGGGCTGCCCGGATCCGTCCTAGTCCCTCGTGCGTCGGCGCCGTAGTGGCCGCTCGGAATAACCGCCTTCACGCAGGCCTGCCCACCGTTCGAAGATATTGCGCGAGGCCGGATCGCCAGTCCGCAGCAGCGACCAGAGCGCGGCCGCGCCGTACAGCGGCAGGAAGGGCAGTCCCAGGCAGCACGCGTACTGGGTGCTGTGGCGTGCCTCGTGGCCCATCAGGACCGGATTGGCCGCCAGATGCGCGGCCGTCGGGCGGAGCAGCACTACGTTTCCCAGCGTGAAGGCCGCTGCTTTCGGCGCCGGCCAGGTGTAACCCTGCGCAACAAGCAGGCCGCGGGGGCCATGCTGAAGGGAACAGTCCGCGGCCTTGGCGACGGCGAGCCCCACCAGGGTGGAGAGGTTGATCAGGTTCAGGAAGCGGCGCAGGCGCTCACCGGCGGTCATGCCAACATCATAGGTTCTGCACGTGCAGCGCCTCCCGGAGGGCGCGTCTGCTCATAGCTGGCAACTGGCATGCGCTCCCTCGATGCCGGAGGTGTGGGCACTGTCCACTAGACTGTTTGTGCTGAGACATGACCGAAGTGCCGGGCACCTGAAGCGCTGCAATAGCGTATTCGAGGCACCTGTTCATGAGCCGAAGACACACCTGCATACAGAATCAATAGGTAAGAACATACATGTCTGAAACCACATTGGGGACTGAGACCCCGCAGGCCGCCGCTGTGCCGCATCCGCTGGACGAGGCTGCCATTGGCGCCGCCGTCGAGCAGGCGCTGGCCGCGATTGCCGCTGCCGCCAACCTTGAAGAGCTGAAGGCTGCCCGCATCGCCCACACCGGTGAGAAGTCGCCGCTGAGCCTGGCCAACCGCGAGATCGGCAAGCTCGTCAAGGAAGAAAAGGCTGCGGCCGGCAAGCTCGTGGGCCCGGCGCGAGGACGGCTGAACAAGGCGCTGGCTACCCGCACCGAGGAGCTCGAAGCGGAGCGGGATGCACAGATCCTCGTGGATGAGGCCGTGGACGTTACGGCCGCCCCGCGCCGTCGTCGTGCTGGTGCCAGGCACCCGTTGTCCATCCTGCAGGAACGCGTGAGCGACATCTTCGTCGGGATGGGCTGGGAAATCGCCGAAGGTCCCGAGGTGGAGTCCGAGTGGTTCAATTTCGACGCGCTGAACTTCAAGCCGGACCACCCCGCGCGGGAAATGCAGGACACCTTCTTCGTGGAGCCGCCGGAAGCCCACCTGCTGATGCGCACGCATACCTCTCCGGTCCAGGTCCGCTCCATGCTGGAGCGCGAGGTGCCGATTTACGTGCTGTGCCCGGGGAAGGTGTTCCGGACCGACGAACTGGACGCCACCCATACACCCGTGTTCCACCAGTTCGAAGGCCTGGCCATCGACAAGGGCCTGAGCATGGCTGACCTGCGCGGGACGCTGGAGCATTTCGCCCGGCAGATGTTCGGCGCCGACGCCAGCATCCGGCTGCGCCCGAACTTCTTCCCCTTCACCGAGCCTTCCGCGGAGCTGGACATCTGGCATCCGGGTGCCAAGGGCGGCCCGCAGTGGATCGAGTGGGGCGGCTGCGGCATGGTGCACCCCAACGTGCTGCGCGCGGCCGGAATCGATCCGGAGGTCTATTCGGGCTTCGCCTTCGGTATGGGCATCGAACGCACGCTGATGTTCCGCAACGAGGTCGGCGACATGCACGACATGATTGAAGGCGATGTACGGTTCAGCGAACACTTCGGGATGGAGATCTAAGTAATGCGTATCCCACTTTCCTGGTTGCGCGAGTATGCCCAGGTACCGGCGGAAGCAACCGCTGAAGATGTCATGGCCGAGCTGGTCAAGGTCGGTCTCGAAGAGGAGGACGTCCACCGTCCGCTCGACGAACTGAAGGGCCCGGTGGTCGTCGGGCAGGTGCTCTCGGCCGAAAAGGAACCGCAGTCCAACGGCAAGACCATCAACTGGTGCCAGGTCCGCGTGGTGCCGGAGGGCCAGGAGCAGACCCTGACCGGAGACGGCATTGACCCCTCCGGCGTGCAGGGCGTTGTCTGCGGCGCGCACAACTTCGAGCCGGGGGACAAGGTTGTCGTCACCCTGCCCGGCGCCGTGCTGCCCGGTGACTTCAGGATCACCCCGCGCAAGACCTATGGCCACGTTTCCGCCGGCATGATCGCTTCCGTGCGCGAGCTCGGCATCGGCGATGACCATGACGGCATCCTGGTGCTCGGCACCTTGGGCCTGGATCCCGAAATCGGGGCGGACGCCCTCGAGGTGCTCAGCCTCTATGACGAGGCAGCCGAGATCAACGTGACCCCGGACCGCAGCTACTGCTTCTCCATCCGTGGTGTGGCCCGCGAATTCGCCCATGCTACGGGTACCGAGTTCAAGGACCCGGCAGCCGCCGTCGTCGTCGATCCTTCCAGCGGTCCCGGCTACCCGGTGCGACTGGAAGACCAGGCACCCATCTACGGCAAGCCCGGCTGCGACAGGTTTGTCGCCCGCACGGTGCGCGGCGTGGACCCCACCCGGCCGACGCCGACCTGGATGGCTTCGCGCCTGCGCCTGGCCGGCATCCGTTCCATCTCGCTAGTGGTGGACATCTCAAACTACGTGATGCTCGAGCTGGGCCAGCCGCTGCACTTCTACGATCTGGACCGGCTCCAGGGCGATATTGTGGTGCGCCGCGCCAACGCGGGGGAGACGCTGCGGACGCTCGACGACAAGGTGCGCAAGCTGGATCCCGAGGACCTGCTGATCACCGACGCGTCCGGCGCCATCGGCATCGCCGGCGTGATGGGCGGAGCGGCCACCGAAGTATCGGACAGCACGGTCAACGTGCTCATCGAAGCGGCCCACTTCGAAGAGGTCAGCATCTCCCGCTCCCGCCGCCGCCACAAGCTCCCCTCCGAGGCGTCCAAGCGCTTCGAGCGGGGCGTGGACTGGCAGGTTGCCGACGAGGCCGCGCAGCGCGCCGTGGACCTGCTGACCGAGCTGGCCGGCGGTACCGCTGACACCACGGTGACCGACGCCGGGCAGGAACCGGCCGCCGTCGTTATTGATTTGCCGGCGGGCTTTGCCGCCGAACGGATCGGCATCGACTTCACCGAGGAGCAGATCACCGTGGCGCTCACGGACCTGGGCGCGGACGTTGAAAAGTACGACGGCGGGTACAAGGTGACGGCGCCGAGTTGGCGCCAGGACCTGGAGATCAAGGAAGACCTGGCTGAAGAGATCGCGCGTCTGGTCGGCTACGACCAGATCCCGGCGACCCTGCCGGTGGCGCCTCCCGGGCGCGGCCTGACCCGCGTGCAGCAGCAGCGCCGGCGCGTCATGCAGGCGCTCGCGGACGCGGGCCTGACCGAGGTGCTTTCCTACCCGTTTGTCACCAAGGCGGCGAACGACAGCTTCGGTGCCGCGGCGGACGGCGAGGAACGCAGCGCGCTCAAGCTGGCCAACCCGCTCAGCGATGAGCATGGCTACCTGCGGACCTCCGTGCTGCCGGGGCTGCTGGAAACGGCGCGCCGGAACCACTCCCGCGGCTTCCGCGACCTGGCCCTGTACGAGGCCGGGCTGGTCTTCCTGCCCAACGGCCGCCTCGGCTCGGCGGAGATCCCGCCGCTGGGCGTACGCCCGTCGGAAGACGTGCTGGACGAGCTGTACTCGGGCATTCCCGAGCAGCCGCTGCACCTGGCGGCTGTCTTCATGGGTCACGATTCGCCCGCCGGTGCCAACCACACCCCGCGCCCCTGGGACTGGGCAGACGCGCTGGATGCTGCGCGACTGGTGGGCGACGTGCTCGGCGTCGAACTGGTGGTGGAGCAAGGTTCGCACCAGGCCTTCCACCCAGGTCGTACGGCGAGGATCTCGCTGCGCAACGGCCAGAGCGTGGGCTACGCGGGTGAACTGCACCCCAAGCTGCTCGCCGCGCAGGACCTGCCGGAACGCACGGTCGCGCTGGAGCTCAACGCGGATGCGCTCTTCGAGGCCGCCCCGGACGTCATTGTCGCCAAGCACCTTTCCACCTACCCGGTGGCCACGCAGGACGTGGCGCTGGTGGTGGATGCGGACACGGCGGCCGAGGCGGTGCGGGAGACCCTGCGCGAGGGCGCCGGCGAACTGCTGGAGGACATCGCGCTCTTCGACGTGTACGCCGGCACAGGCATTGAAGACGGCAAGAAGTCCCTGGCCTTCGGGCTGCGCTTCCGCGCCGATGACCGCACGCTGACGGCCGATGAGGCCTCGGAGGCCCGGGCCGCCGCGGTGGCTCTGGCCGCCGAACGGTTCGGCGCCGTCCAGCGTTAAGCAAAAAGCGAACTGAACAACGACGGCGGGGCGCGCCTTGGTAGGCCCCGCCGTCGTTGGCGGTCTTGGAGGTAAGTGTATGAGGGGTGAGGTCATCCTGCGGCTGGTCCGCCTGGCCGATTCCGGTTCCGGCATGTCCAGCCGCGGCTTCCGCCGGGGTGCCATCCGCAACCTGTCGCGTGACGCGGTGCGGCGCCTGGCGGCGGATGAGCTCGACGTCGGGACCGAACGCGTGCAGTTGGCGTTCGACTGCCGTGACTGCCTGCGCGGCAACGATGGCAGCCATGGCCAGCCGTACCTGCTGCTGGACGGTAATCCGGCGCCCGTCCGGGTCAGCTACAGCCGCAGCGGGGACTGGTTGCTGGCCGCGCTGTCCTTCCGGCCGGTGCTCCTGGGCGTGGACCTGGAAGACACCGGATCGGCGGCCTTCGGCGAGGACGACAACATCGACGCCGTGATGCTCACTCTCGACGAACGCGCCCTGCTCGCCCGGGCCGTTGACCGCCGGCGGCTCCGCGCGCAGCTCTGGACACGCAAAGAAGCCGTGCTGAAATCCACCGGCCACGGCCTTCGCCTTGCCCCCGACGAGGTAGGGGTGGCGGATGCGGAAGGAAGCGCACTGCTGACCATCTGGCCCGGTTCTGCCGGGGAACGGCCGGGTGTGCAACTCGTGGACCTTCAGCTCACGCCGGCCATGGCCGATGGAACAGCCGTCCCGCCAACGCTGACCGCGGCCCTGGCCATCGGCGGTTCGGCCGATCCGGGTGTTATTTTCCGGGAAACACTGGCAGTCCCGCGCTGAACAGCCACGGCTCCAGGAGTGTGGCGGCGGAAAAGTCCGGCCGTCCTGCTTCCGCGTCAGCAAGCCCGATGAACTGGCTTGTTGAGACGGAGCCGTGCCGGTAGTCGGCGCACCAGCGGCGCAGAATGCGGAAAAACGGCTCGTCGCCGAGTTCGGTCCGCAGGGCGTGCAGGGCCAGGGCACCGCGCTTGTAGACCCGGTCATCGAACATCAGCTGCGGACCGGGATCGCCCACGGTGATGTCCTGTTCCAGGGCGGCTAGCATTTCCCAGGCGGCTTTGGCACGGCCAGCCGCAGGTAGCGAGCCGGAGGCCTCGGACCAGATCCACTCGGAATAGCAGGCGAAGCCTTCATGCAGCCAGATATCTTTCCAGCTCGCAGCAGTCAGCGAATTGCCGAACCACTGGTGCGAGAGCTCATGCGCGATCAAGCGCTGCGCCTCCCACCCGTTGTCCAGATGGTTGCGGCCGATGATGGACAGCGACTGGGCCTCCAGCGGGATTTCCAGTTCGTCCTCGGCCACCACCACGGTGTACCGGGCGAAGGGGTACGGGCCGAAAGACCGGACGAAGACCGCCATCATGTCTTCCTGCCGGGACAGGGCCGCGACGGCGTCCGGGAGCAGCGGCGCGGGTGCTGCGACCTGCTGGGCCACGGCGGCATCGCCTTCCGGGCCGGCTGACCCGGGAGGCACAAGATCCTGCAGGACGTAGCGGCCTATCTGGAGCGTGGCTAGGTAGGTTGCCATGGGCTCGTTCATCTCATAGACCCAGGTTTCCCGGGAGGCCTTTTTATGGTGGCTTACCAGTTCGCCGTTGGCCACGGCACGGTAACCGGCGTCCGTGGTGGTGCTGATGCGGAAGGTGGCTTTCTGGCTGGGGTGGTCGTTGCAGGGGAACCACGAGGAGGCGCCGTCGGGCTGCCCGGCGACCAACACGCCGTCGGTCAGTTCCTCCCACCCCACTTCGCCCCAGTCGCCGTTGATCGGCGCGGGAGTGCCTTCGTAGCGGATTTCCAGCACCAGTCCGGTGTCTGCCGGCAGCGGTTCCTTCAGCGACAGAACCAGTTTGCCATTGCGCTGCGACGTTTTCCGGGGGCGTTGCCCGTTGACCTGGACACGGCCGGCCTGCAGCCCGGTCAGGTCAAGTTCCAGGCGACTGGTGGCCCTGAGCGTGCGGCCGGTGAGCACGGCGCGTCCGGCCAGCCGGTTGGACGCCAGCTTGCACTCCAGATCCAGGTCATAGTGCATGACGAGCAGGTCGCCGGTACCGCGGCCGGGTATATAGGGGTCCGGCAGTGGGGTAGACACCGCTGCCGGCAATGCAGCAGCCGGACCATCGGCTGAGCGATCGGTTGGGCTTGATGATAGGCAGGTCATGAGGCGGTAAACGTCCAAGGTCGTACGGGATTGCCCATCCAGTAGCTCGCCGCGGGCACGGTCTCTCCCCGCATCACCAGGGAAGCCGGGCCAACGGTGGCGCCGTCGGCAAGGGAAGCGGCCGGCAGGATGACTCCGTGCGGACCCATCGTGGCGCCGGCTGCGAGTTCCACCGTATCAATGCTCATGATCCGGTCATGGAACAGGTGGGTCTGGACCACGCAGCCGCGGTTGACTGTGGAGCCATCGCCGAGGCTGACCAAGTCCGCCTCGGGCAGCCAGTAGCTCTCGCACCAGACACCGTGGCCGATCTTCGCACCCAGCGCCCGCAGCCACCAGACCAGTGCCGGGGTGCCGGCAGCGGCGCGGCCGAACCAAGGCGCGCTGACCAGTTCCACAAAGGTGTCCACCACTTCGTTCCGCCAGATGAACGAGCTCCACAGCGGATGCTCGCCGGGCTTGATCCGCCCCACCAGGAGCCACTTGGCCAGTACCGAGCTGCCGGCCGCGGCGGCTCCGGCCAGCATGAGGACCAGGCCGCCGGCGAGGGCGGCCACGAGGTAGCCGTAGGTTCCGGCCAGCCAGTCAAAGACCGCGAGAACCACCAGGGCCAGCGCCACGGTGACGGCCACCGGAACAAAACGGCACAATTCCCAGAGTGTGCGCGCCAGCTTCAGCCTCGCCGGTGGAGCGAAGGTGCGGCTGGAATCCGCTTCGATGGAAGTACGGCGCAGGCGTACCGGCGGGCTGCCCAGCCAGGACGACCCGGCCTTGGCTTTCGACGGCGTTGCCGACAGGACGGCAACCAGCGAGTTCTTCGGCACGCGCCGTCCGGCCGCTGTCATGCCCGAGTTGCCGAGGAAGGAACGCTTGCCGATCTTGGCCGGGGCGATTTTCATCCACCCGCCGCCAAGTTCATAGGAGGCAACCATCGTGTCGTCCGCCAGGAAAGCGCCCTCGCCGATGGTGGTCATTTTGGGTACCAGCAGCACGGTGGAAGCCTCTACGTTGCGCCCGACCTTGGCACCCAGCAGTCGCAGCCATACCGGGGTAAACAGGCTCGCGTAGATGGGAAAGAGGATGTCGCGCGCCATGTCCAGCACACGTTCGGTGGCCCAGACCTGCCAGCCCACCCGGCTGCGTACCCGGTGGTAGCCCTCCTTCACGCCGAGCCCCAGCAGGCGGACCGTAACGAGGACCAGCACCAGGTTGGTCAGGAACCAGACCAACGCCGCCGCCGGCACGGCGGCAAGCAACGGCAGAAAAGCTGCCGACAAGCTGGTGTTGCCGGGCACCAGGAAAATCACGACGGCGACCGCGGCCGCCGCTGCGGCAAACGGGATCAGCGCCAGGGCCGAGGAAGCCAACGGGTAGAAAATGCTCCACAACGGGCTCGATTTTGCCGGCGGTTCCGGCCAGGCGTGCTTTGACTTGCCGGTGCGCTCGGCGGGCGAGCCGGAGAAATTCAGGCCGGCCTTGACCTTGCCGGTAACAGCGGAGCCGGGCTCCACCGTGGCGCCGGCGCCGATGCTGGTGCCGGGCATGAGCGTACTGCGCGCGCCGATGGTGGCCCCGGCCCCCACGCTGATGGCACCGATATGGACCCTGTCGCCGTCGAGCCACCAGCCGGAGAGGTCTACCTCGGGTTCAACGGACGCTCCGCGGCCCAGCGTGAGCAGGCCGGTCACCGGCGGTACCGAGTGCAGATCGACGTCCCGGCCGATGTCGGCGCCGAGGGCCCGTGCGTAGTACGGGACGAACGGGGCACTGGCGAGGGAGACGGCCGATGCCATGTCCGCGATCTGTTCGGCCAGCCACAACCGCAGATGTACCCGGCCCGAGCGCGGGTAGGTGCCGGGCCGGAGCCCCCGCAGCAGCAGCCGGGCGGCGAGCACGGAAATGGCCATCCGTCCCGGCGGGCTGACGAAGACGGCCCAGCTGGCAAGGACCCACCACCAGGACAAGGTCGGCGCCGCGGTCAGCACGCCCAGGAGGGACAGCGAGTTATTGAGGATCTTCAGGTACGTCAGCCAGCGCATGCCGACCAGGACAATCAGCGGGATGCCCATCAAAGTCTGGAAGATCTGGCTCTTGCGCTGGGTGCGCCGGACCTGCCGTTCCTTCGGCTCGGCCTGCACTCCGTCCGGAACCGACTGGCGCGCCGCCTCGATGAGGGCGCCGATGCGGGGGTGGGCGTAGATCTCCGACACGGCAATGGTGGGGTACCGGACCCGCAGGGCCGACACGAGCTGGGCTGCACCCAGCGACCCCCCGCCGCTGGCGAAAAAGTCTGCATCCAGGGAGGCGACCGGCAGGCCGAGCACCGAGCTCCACTGCTCCGCGATCCAGGCGGCATCCGCCTCCAGCCGGAGCTCGCCTGCGCCGTCGGCCGGCTCGGAGCCCGGCAGCGGCCAAGGCAGGGCGTTGCGGTCCACCTTGCCGCTGGTCTTGGTGGGCAGGGTGTCGACGACGGCCAGCAGCGGGATCAACGGAGCCGGCAACTGGCCGGCCAACAGCCCGCGGGCGCTGTCGACGTCGTAATCATCGGGCGCAGCCAGATAGCCGACCAGGATCTGGTTGCCCGCAGCAGTGGTCTTCACCGCGGCGGCGGCGCCTGAGACGCCGGGCAGGGCCTGAAGGGCGCTGTCCACTTCGCCCAGTTCAATCCGCCGGCCGCCGAGCTTGACCTGCTCATCCGCCCGGCCGACAAAGAGCAGGCCGGCCGGATCATAGGTGACCAGATCGCCGCTGCGGTAGGCACGCTCCCAGCCAAGGGACGGCATCGGCGCGTACTTCTCCTCGTCCTTGGCCGGATCGAGGTAGCGGGCCAGGCCCACGCCGCCGATGATCAGTTCGCCCGTGCCGCCCTCGGCGACCGGAACGCCGTCGGAATCCACCACAGCCAGGTCCCAGCCGTCCAGCGGCAGGCCGATCCGCACCGGTCCGTCCCCACCCAGCGGCGCGGCGCAGGCCACAACGGTTGCCTCCGTGGGGCCATAGGTGTTCCAGACTTCGCGGTCCTCCACAGCCAGCCGGCGGGCCAGCTCCGGCGGACAGGCTTCGCCGCCGAAGATGAGCAGGCGGACATTTTCCAGCGCCTCGGCCGGCCACAGCGCGGCCAGCGTCGGCACCGTGGAAACCGCCGTAATCCCGCGGCTGAGCAGCCAGGGACCCAGGTCCATGCCGCTGCGGACCAAGGAACGCGGCGCTGGCACCAGGCAGGAGCCATGGCGCCAGGCGAGCCACATTTCCTCGCAGGAGGCATCGAAGGCCACCGAGAGCCCGGCCAGCACCCGGTCCTGCGGACCCAGCGGCTCCGCCGGCAGGAAGATCCGGGCCTCGGCGTCCACAAACGCGGCGGCGGACCGGTGGGTGACGGCGACGCCCTTCGGTGTGCCCGTGGAGCCGGAGGTAAAAATCACCCAGGCATCGTCCGTCAGCTCGGCCGGCCGGGGATTCGGGAACGGTGCCGGCCGCTCCGGCGACGTCACGATTTCGCCGTCGGCTTTCAGGATGCCGGCCACTTTGGCCTCGCCGAAAACCAGCCGGGCGCGTTCATCGGGGTCATCCGCGTCTACCGGAACGTAGGCCGCGCCGATGTACAGCGTCGCGAGAATGCTGACATACAATTCGCGGGTGCCGGAGGGAATCCGAATGCCCACCTTGTCGCCCGCCCCGAGCCCGGCCTCATGCAGCAGCTTCGCCTGCCGGCGGACGGCCTCCAGCAGTTCGGCGTAGCTCAGGGGCTGCTGCCCATCGTCCAGTGCCGAAGCGTGCGGATAGGCCTCCGCGCTCGCCGTCAGGATGTCCATCAGGGTCCGGGGCGGGGGAGTGCTGCCGGCACCGGGCAGCTGGGGTTCATGCACAATCACTTGAACAGCATCGCCAATGAAGGTGAACAAGAGGTGGCCTACCGGCCGGTACCGGACCGAAAGTGGCGAAGGTTACGGGATCAGCAGGAGCTTGCCCGTGGTACGGCGGGACTCGAGGTCGGAGTGCGCCTGTCCCGCCTCGGCCAGCGGGTAGCTCGCGCCCACCCTGATCTTGAGCGAACCGTCCAGGACCGCGGCGAAAAGCTCCTCCGAGCGCCAGCGGCGTTCTTCCGCGGTGAGCAGGTGGTCGGCCAGCTTGGGCCGGGTCACGAACAGCGAGCCGGCCGCGTTCAGCCGCTGCAGGTCGAACGGCGGAACCTGCCCGGATGCGCCCCCGAAGAGCACCAACGTGCCGCGGGTCCGCAGGCTGGCAAGCGAGCCTTCGAACGTATCCTTGCCCACGCCGTCGTACACCACGTCCACACCGGTGCCATTGGTCAGCTCGCGCACCTGCTCCGCGAAGCCGTCGTAGCGCAGCACTTCGTCCGCTCCTGCTTCCCGTGCCAGCTTTTCCTTTTCATCGCTGGAGACCGTGGTGATGACCCGGGCACCCTTGGCCTTGAGCAACTGGGTCAGGACCAGGCCCACGCCGCCCGCACCAGCGTGCGTCAGCACGGTCTGGCCGGACTGGACCTTGAAGCTCGAATTGACCAGATAGTGTGCCGTCATGCCCTGGAGCGGAATGGCCGCGGCCGTCTCGTTGCTGACCCCGTCCGGGACAGGCAGGGCGCCGTCCGCGTCGACGAGTGCATATTGTGCGTAACCGGCGCTTGCCTCGGAGGTGGCCACCCGGTCGCCGGCGGCAAAACCCGTGACGCCCTCCCCACAGGCTTCGACGGTTCCGGCGATCTCGCTGCCCGGGGTGAAGGGGAACCGGACCTTGTACACGCCGCTGCGCTGATAGGTGTCGATGAAGTTCACGCCCGCAGCCGCAACCTTGACCAGCAGTTGGCCCGGGCCCGGGGTGGGGATCCGGACCTCCTGCAGCTGCATAACCTCGGGTCCTCCGGGCGCTTCGGCAACTATTGCTTGGGCCATGGCGTGTGGTCCTCCTGTAATCAACCGCGCACGCGCGTGCGGCGGCAGCTAGACTGGCGTTTTCGTGCACCGCAGTCTCTGCTGCAGGCGCTGGCTTCATCGTATCGTGCATAATTATGACCTCCCGTGAATAACTTTTCCTGTATAGTGACCTTATGACTTTTTCGGTAGCTGTTTCCGGTGCCAGTGGCTACGCCGGCGGAGAAGTGCTCCGCCTGCTGGCCAGCCATCCCGAGGTCTCCATCGGGGCCATTACGGCGCACAGCAATGCCGGCTCGCGATTGGGCGCGCTCCAGCCGCATCTGCACACCCTGGCCGAGCGTGAGCTGACGGAAACCACCGTGGAAAACCTGGCCGGGCACGACGTGGTCTTCCTGGCCCTGCCGCACGGTGCCAGCGCGGAGATCGCGGCCAAGCTGCCGGAAGAGACCCTGGTGATCGACGCCGGAGCGGACCACCGGCTGGAAGACCCGCTCGTGTGGGAAAAGTTCTACGGCACGGTCCATGCCGGCACCTGGCCCTACGGCCTGCCCGAGCTGCCGGGCCACCGCGAACGCCTGCGCGAGGCCAAACGGATCGCCGTGCCGGGCTGCTATCCCACCAGCTCGCTGCTTGCCCTGACGCCGGGCTTCAGCGCGGGCCTGCTGGAGACTCAGGACGTGGTCATCGTTGCCGCGTCGGGGACTTCCGGTGCGGGTAAATCCGTGAAGGTCAATCTGCTTGGCTCCGAGGTCATGGGCGGCATGAGTCCGTACGGCGTCGGCGGCGGCCACCGCCACACGCCCGAAATCGAACAGGGGCTTTCCGCTGCCGCCGGCGAAAACGTCCGGGTTTCCTTCACTCCCACGCTCGCGCCGATGAGCCGCGGCATCCTGGCTACGGCCACGGCCAGGGTGAAGCCGGGGACCGACGCCGCAACGCTGCGCCGCGCCTGGGCCGAGGCCTACGCGGACGAGGCTTTTGTGCACCTGCTGCCCGAGGGCCAGTGGCCGCACACCAAGTCGGTCCAGGGCTCCAACCACGTCGCCATGCAGCTCGCCTTCGATGAGCATGCCGGCCGCGTGATCGTCAGCTGCGCCATCGACAACCTGACCAAGGGCACCGCCGGCGGCGCCGTCCAGTCCATGAACATCGCCCTCGGTCTTGAGGAGACCGCGGGCCTGACCCACCAGGGAGTAGCACCGTGAGCGTCACCGCTGCACAAGGTTTCCGCGCCGCAGGCGTGACCGCCGGGCTGAAGGCCTCCGGCAATCCGGACGTGGCCCTGGTGGTCAACGACGGTCCCGCCAAATCGGCCGCCGCGGTTTTCACGTCCAATCGCGTGGCCGCCGCCCCCGTCCACTGGTCCCGGCAGGCGATCAGCGACGGCCGCGCAGACGCCGTGATCCTGAACTCCGGCGGGGCCAACGCGTGCACCGGCCCCGAGGGTTTCCAGAACACCCACAGCACCGCAGAGAAAACCGCCGCGCTGCTCGGAATTTCCGCTTCCGATGTGGTGGTGTGCTCCACCGGGCTGATCGGCGAACAGCTGCCCATGGACAAGCTGCTCCCCGGCGTCGAGGCGGCCGCGGCGGCCCTGAACAACGACGGCGGCGCTGACGCCGCCACCGCGATCATGACCACCGACAGCGTGGCCAAACAGTCGCGGTTCGACGGCTCGGGCTACGTGATCGGCGGCATGGCGAAGGGCGCCGGCATGCTGGCCCCCGGCCTGGCCACCATGCTGGTGGTCATCACCACCGACGCCCATGTCGAAGCCCCTGCCCTGGACATGGCGCTGCGCGAGGCCACCCGGCTGACCTTCGACCGGACGGATTCGGACGGCTGCATGTCCACCAATGACACCGTGGTCCTGCTGGCCTCCGGTGCCTCCGGGGCGGTGCCGGACCTGGCTCAATTCAGTGCCGGACTTACCACCGTGTGCGCGGACCTGGCCCGCCAGCTGATCACCGACGCCGAGGGCGCAAGCCATGACATCGCCGTCACCACCATCAACGCCGCCTCCGAACGGGATGCGGAGGTTGTCAGCCGTGCGGTGGCCCGGTCCAACCTCTTCAAGACCGCCATCTTCGGCAAGGACCCCAACTGGGGCCGGGTGCTCTCCGCCGTCGGCACCACCGACGCAGTCTTTGAGCCGGACCAGCTGAACGTCACCATGAACGGAGTGCAGGTCTGCCGCAACGGCGGCGTGGGGGACTCCCGAGACCAGGTGGATCTGGAAGCCCGCGAAGTCATCGTGATGATCGACCTGAACGCCGGCAACGAGTCCGCCACCATCTGGACCAACGACCTCACGCACGACTACGTGCACGAGAACTCCGCGTACTCGAGCTGAGGAACCGATGAACACGATGCTTGTAGCCCAGGACAAGGCGGGCACGCTGATTGAAGCGCTGCCATGGATCCAGCGCTTCGCCGGGACCACCATGGTCATCAAGTACGGCGGCAACGCCATGGTCAACGACGAGCTGCGCCGGGCTTTCGCCGAGGACATCGTCTTCCTGCACCACGTGGGCATCAAGCCAGTGGTGGTGCACGGCGGCGGCCCGCAGATCAACGCCATGCTCTCCAAGCTCGGCATTGAATCCGAGTTCAAGGGCGGCCTGCGCGTGACTACGCCGGAGGCCATGGACGTGGTCCGGATGGTGCTCACCGGCCAGGTGGGCCGGGAACTGGTCGGCCTGATCAACTCCCACGGCCCGTACGCCGTCGGGCTTTCGGGGGAAGACGGCGGATTGCTGCAGGCCGTGCGCACCGGCACGGTCGTGGACGGCGAAGAAGTGGATCTGGGCCTCGTCGGCGAAGTAGTCGGTGTGAATCCTTCCGCCATCCTGGACCTGCTCGAGGCCGGCCGGATCCCGGTGATCTCCACCGTGGCCCCGGAGATCAACAACGACGGCGAAGGCACCAACCAGGTGCTGAACGTCAACGCGGACACCGCCGCGGCTGCCGTGGCCGATGCGCTGCATGCCTCGCGCCTGGTGATCCTGACCGACGTCGAGGGGCTGTACGCCAACTGGCCGGACAAGTCCTCGCTGATATCCTCGCTGACCGCCTCCGAGCTGCGGGACCTGCTGCCCAAGCTCGAGTCCGGCATGATCCCCAAGATGGAAGCCTGCCTCAAGGCAGTCGACGGGGGAGTGGAGCGCGCCGCGGTGGTCGACGGCCGTATGGCGCACTCGATCCTGCTTGAAATATTTACCGCTGCCGGCATCGGCACCCAGGTTGTTCCGGACGGAGACGAGAAATGAGCGAGGCAATACAACAGGCAGCACCACAGCCGGCGGCCGGCTCGGCGTCGGAGCTGGCCAGCCTCGACGGGCTGCACAACCAGGAACTGCTGGCCCGCTACAACCAGTCGCTGATGGGCGTGTTCGGCACCCCGCAGCGCGTGCTGGTCAGGGGCAACGGATGCACTGTCTGGGACGCCGACGGCAAGGAATACCTGGATCTGCTCGGCGGCATCGCCGTAAACGCTCTGGGCCACGCGGACCCGTTCATCACCAGCATCATCTCCAGCCAGCTGTCCACGCTGGGCCATATTTCCAACTTCTTCACCAGCCCGACGCAGATCGCGCTGGCCGAAAAGCTGCTGGAGCTGGCGCAGGCCCCGGCCGGTTCCAAGGTCTTCTTCGCCAATTCCGGCACCGAGGCCAACGAGGCGGCCTTCAAACTGGCCCGCCGCAACTCCACCGCCACGCGGAACAGGATCATCGCCCTGGACGGTGCCTTCCACGGCCGGACCATGGGCGCGCTGGCGCTGACGGCCAAGCAGGCCTACCGGGAACCGTTCGAGCCCCTGCCCGGCGGCGTGGAGCACATCCCCTTCGGCGATGTGGACGCGCTGCGGGCCGCGGTCGACGGGACGGTTGCCGCCGTCGTTCTTGAGCCGATCCAGGGCGAAGTGGGTGTACGGCCGCTGCCGCCGGGTTACCTTAAGGCCGCCCGCGAAATCACCCGCGAGGCCGGCGCGCTGCTGATCCTGGATGAAGTCCAGACCGGCGTCGGACGCACCGGCAACTGGTTCGCCTATCAGGGCAGCGTGGCCGGCGGCGAGGACATCCTGCCGGACGCCATCACCCTGGCCAAGGGGCTGGGCGGCGGGTTCCCCATCGGCGCCATGGTGACGTTCGGCGAGCCGGTTTCCACCCTGCTGACCGCCGGACAGCACGGCACTACGTTCGGCGGCAACCCCGTGGCGACCGCCGCCGCGCTGGCCACGCTGCACTCGATTGAGGCCCGGCAGTTGCTGCAGCATGCGAACGACGTCGGCGCGCAGCTTCGTGCCGCGTTGGCCGGTATCGACGGCGTCACCGAGGTCCGCGGCGAGGGCCTGCTGATCGGCTTCGACCTGGCCGAGGGGATTGCCGCCCCGGCCGTCCGTGCCGCGCTGGAGACCGGATTCATCATCAACAACCCCGGTCCGCGCACGCTTCGCCTCGCTCCGCCGCTGATCCTCACCGGCACGCAGGCCGAGACTTTTATCCAGGCGCTGCCCGCCATCTTGGCGGCCGCAGCTGAAACCGCTGCCGCCGAAACCACTGCCGCGGCCAATCCCGCCGCGCCCAACGCCGATGCCCCGAAGGACACGCCATGATCCGCCACTTCCTCAAAGACACCGACCTGAGCCCGGCCGAACAGCTCTCGGTGCTGGACCTGGCGGCGCAGATGAAGGAGTCGCCGTACCTGTATCAGCCGTATGCCGCGGACGGTGCCGGGCGCAAGACCGTGGCAGTGATCTTCGACAAGACCTCCACCCGGACCCGGCTGTCCTTCGCCACCGGCGTGGCGGACCTGGGCGGCGTGCCGCTGATCATCAATCCGGGCGAATCCCAGATGGGCCACAAGGAGTCCATTTCGGACACCGTCAAGGTCCTCGAGCGCATGGTCTCGACCGTGGTCTGGCGGACCTACGCCCACTCCGGACTTGAGGAAATGGCCGCCATCTCACGGGTGCCGGTGATCAACTCGCTCTCCGACGACTACCACCCGTGCCAGCTGCTGGCGGACCTGCTCACCATCAGGGAGCACAAGGGCGAACTCGCCGGCCTGACCATGACCTACCTGGGGGATGCGGCCAACAACATGGCCAACTCCTACCTGCTGGCCGGCGTCACGGCGGGCATGCATGTCCGCGTCGGCGGACCCGTTGGCTACCTGCCCGCTGCCGACGTCGTCGCCGAAGCCGAGGCGCGCGCCGCGGAAACCGGCGGCTCGGTGCTCATTACCTCCGATGCGGCCGAGGCACTGGCAGGGACCGACGTCGTCGCCACCGACACCTGGGTCAGCATGGGCCAGGAAGAGGAAAAGGCCCAGCGGCTGGAACTGTTCAGGGACTACGCCGTGGACGCAGCCGCGATGAAGCTGGCCGCGCCGGACGCCATCGTGCTGCACTGCCTGCCGGCCTACCGCGGCTACGAGATCGCGGCGGACGTGATCGACGGCGACCAGTCCGTGGTGTGGGATGAGGCAGAGAACCGGCTGCACGCGCAGAAGGCCCTGATGGTCTGGCTGATGGACAAGGCCGGTCTGGCACCGCTGCAGAAGATTTCTTGAAGGCGCTGAAGGAACAACAGGCCGTGACCAGCATGCCCACCACCAAGACCGCCCGCCAGGCCCGCATCACAGCGATCCTGACCGGGCAGTCCGTGCGTTCGCAGGCGGAGCTCGCGGCACTGCTCGGCGCCGAAGGCGTCCAGGTGACGCAGGCAACCCTGTCCCGCGACCTGGTGGAACTCGGTGCCGTGCGCGTGCGCAGCCAGGACGGCGCGCTGGTTTACGCCGTCAGGTCCGAGGGCGGAGAACGCGCCCCGCAGGCCGGCATTACCCAGGAGATCCTGGATGCCCGCCTGGCCAAGCTGTGCGCGGACCTGCTGGTCACCGCCGAGGCCTCCGGCAACCTGGTGGTCTTGCGGACACCACCCGGAGCCGCCAACTTCCTAGCCCTGGCCATCGACCACTCCGTCATGCCCTCTGTGCTGGGCACCATCGCCGGCGATGACACCGTCCTGCTGGTAACCAGGGACCCCAACGGGGGCGCCGACCTGGCCGCCCGCTTCCTGCAGTTCGCGGACGAACCCGCCCGCAACAGCCAGACCTGAAAACCTACCAACCCTGCAAACCAATAGGAGCACACCCCAAGTGACTGACCGCATTGTTCTGGCCTACTCCGGTGGCCTCGACACCTCCGTTGCCATCGGCTGGATCGCCGAGGCAACCGGGGCCGAAGTAATCGCCGTCGCGGTGGATGTGGGGCAGGGCGGCGAGTCGCTGGAAACCATCCGGCAGCGGGCCCTGGACTGCGGTGCCGTCGAGGCCTACGTGGCCGATGCCCGGGACGAGTTCGCCACCGAATACTGCATGCCGGCGCTGAAGGCGAACGCCCTGTACATGGACGCCTACCCGCTGGTCTCAGCCGTCTCCCGCCCGGTGATCGTCAAGCACCTCGTGGCAGCGGCCCAGAAGTTCGGCGCCACCACCGTTTCCCACGGCTGCACGGGCAAGGGCAATGACCAGGTCCGCTTCGAAGTGGGCATCCAGACCCTGGGCCCGGAGCTCAAGTGCATCGCCCCGGTCCGCGACCTGGCGCTGACGCGCGACAAGGCCATTGCCTACGCGGAAGCCAAGAACCTGCCGATCGCCACTACCAAGAAGAACCCGTTCTCCATTGACCAGAATGTCTGGGGCCGGGCCGTGGAGACAGGCTTTTTCGAGGACATCTGGAACGCGCCCACCAAGGACGTGTACGACTACACCGCCTCGCCGGAATTCCCCCCGGTGGCCGATGAGGTGGTCATTACGTTCAAGGCAGGCATCCCGGTGGCCATCGACGGACACGCCGTAACCCCGCTGCAGGCCATCGAACAGCTGAACCACCGCGCCGGCGCCCAGGGCGTGGGCCGGATCGACATCGTCGAAGACCGTCTGGTGGGCATCAAGTCCCGAGAAATCTACGAGGCCCCCGGCGCCATGGCACTGATCGCGGCGCACAAGGAACTCGAAAACGTCACCATCGAGCGTGAGCAGGCCCGCTTCAAGAAGACCGTGGGCCAGCGCTGGACCGAACTGGTCTACGACGGTCAGTGGTTCTCGCCGCTGAAGCGATCCCTGGATGCGTTCATCGACGACACACAACAGCACGTCAGCGGCGAAATTCGGCTGGAACTGCACGGCGGCCGCGCCACCGTGACCGGACGCCGCTCGGAAACCGCGCTGTACGACTTCAACCTGGCCACCTACGACACCGGCGATACGTTCGACCAGTCCATGGCCCGGGGCTTCATCGAGATCTTCGGTCTCTCCTCCAAGGTCGCGTCCGGACGCGACCAGCGCGCAGCGGAAGGCAACTAAGAATGGCACACGGAACCAATGAAGGCGCACTCTGGGGCGGACGCTTTGCCGGCGGCCCCGCGGATGCGCTGGCAGCACTGAGCAAGTCCACGCACTTCGACTGGCGGCTGGCGCTCTACGACATCAACGGCTCGCGCGCCCACGCCCGGGTGCTGCACAAGGCCGGTCTGCTTGACGACGGCGAACTGGCCGGCATGCTGGCCGCCCTGGATGAGCTCGACGCCGATGTCCGCTCCGGTGCCTACGTCGCCGCCGAATCGGACGAGGATGTGCACGGCTCGCTGGAGCGTGGCCTGATCGAGCGGGCCGGCACGCAGCTCGGCGGCAAGCTCCGCGCCGGCCGGTCCCGCAACGACCAGATCGCCACGCTGGGCCGGATGTACCTGCGCGACCACGCCCGCATTATCGCCGGCGGCGTCCTTGCCACGGTGGACGCCCTGATCGGGCAGGCCGAGGCGCACCACGGTGTGGCCATGCCAGGGCGCACGCACCTGCAGCATGCGCAGCCGGTGCTGCTGAGCCACCATCTGCTGGCCCATGCCTGGGCGCTGCTGCGCGATGTGCAGCGGCTGGCCGACTGGGACAAGCGCGCCGCCGTTTCGCCCTACGGCTCCGGCGCCCTCGCCGGGTCCTCGCTGGGACTGGACCCGAACGCCGTCGCGGCCGACCTGGGCTTCGACTCCGCGGCCTGGAACTCCATCGACGGCACCGCCTCCCGCGACGTCTTCGCCGAGTTTGCCTGGGTCTCCGCCATGATAGGCGTGGACCTGTCCAGGATCTCGGAGGAAGTCATTTTCTGGGCGACCAAGGAATTCTCCTTCGTCACGCTGGATGACTCCTACTCCACCGGATCCTCCATCATGCCGCAGAAGAAGAACCCGGATGTGGCCGAACTGGCCCGGGGCAAGGCCGGACGCCTGATCGGGAACCTGACCGGGCTGCTGGCCACGCTCAAGGGTCTGCCGCTGGCCTACAACCGGGACCTGCAGGAAGACAAGGAACCCGTGTTCGACGCGGCGGACACCCTGGAACTGCTGCTCCCGGCAGTCTCCGGCATGATCGCCACGCTGAAGTTCAACACCGAGCGGCTCGAGTCGCTGGCTCCGCAGGGCTTTGCCCTCGCCACGGACATCGCCGAGTGGCTGGTCCGCCAAGGCGTGCCGTTCCGCGAGGCGCACGAACTCTCCGGGGCGGCCGTGAAGCTGGCCGAAAGCCGCGGCGTCGAGCTGTGGGACCTGAGCGATGAGGACTACGCCGGCATCTCGGCGCACCTGACCCCGCAGGTGCGCGAGGTCCTGAGCGTGGAAGGCTCGCTGAACAGCCGCAGCTCCCAGGGCGGCACCGCCCCTTCGGCCGTGGCCAGCCAGCTGGAGGCGCTGAAGGTGCAGCTGGAGCCGGTGCGCGCGTACGCCGCGGGCGCCTGACCACGGCGAAAAAACCAGCTAACCACGGCGGATCCGCACCTGCAGCGAGCAGGTGCGGATCCGCCGTCGTTCTCTGCCCTTCGACACTCTTGCTCTGCCCTCCGAGTCTCCCCTGAAAAGCCAAGTTACCGACCGGTAACTTCGGTCTTTGGGGTAGTTTGTGAAACAGAGATGCAGCCGGAGCGCCGAGCCGAGGAAGTGACGATGACGACGCTGAGCCCGCAGGATGAGAAAGTAGTTCCGTCCGGACGGATCGAACGGATCGCGTCCGACTATGTGCTGGCTTTTGACCGCCAGCTCGACTATCCGCACAGCTACCTCTGGAGCCTGCTGGCCGAGCCGGAACACGTGGCCAAGTGGCTGGGGAACCTGATCACCGGCTGGGAATTGGGCCAGCCCTACGAACTGGAGGTCGGCGGCACCGTCACCGGCACTGTGCTGCAGCTGAACGCACCGCTGAGCCTGCAGATCACCTGGGAAGACGAGCTGGACAACGAGTCCGTGCTCGAGTGGCGGATGCTCGACAGCAACGGCGGCACACTGGTGCAGCTGCGGGCGCGGTCCGAGAGCCGGGCGTTCCTGACCGAAGGCGCCGCGGGCTGGGAAACCATCCTGGACGCGTTCGAGGATGTCGCGGCCGGACATAAGCCGCAGCCGCAGCCGGACCGCTGGGCCAAGCTGCGCGAAGCCTACTCCCGCGAATACTCGCTGTCCCACACCATGGGCACCCTCGGCAAGGACTCCGGCCACGACTGCGTCCACTTTGACCGGCTGCTGGGCGCGGACCGGGCAACCATCTGGCAGGCCCTGACGGAGCCGGACATGTTCGGAAAATGGCTCGCACCGGGGACGCTACAGCTGCAGGTCGGCGGAGACGTCCGGCTGGACTTCGAGAAATTCACCATGCGCGGTGACGTGACCTACTTGGTGAACGAGCAGGGGCTGGAGTACAGCTGGTGCAGCCCGGAAGTGGAGCAAAGTTCGGTGCACTGGCTGCTGGAGAACTCCGACGGCAAGACGCTCCTGAAACTCCACCACGGGCTGCGCTCGAAGGCCCGCGCCGCCGAACTCATGGCACTGTGGCACGAGCGGCTCGACGCACTGGACCTGTACCTCGCCGGGGCCGAAGTCCACCCTTCCGCGCACCACCGGGAAGCCTTGACGCACTTTTACCGCCGGATGGCCGGCAGCGCCGGATCGTAGTGGAGACTGTCCCCGCCATCCCGGGAGCACTGCTGAAATGGCTTGCACGTCCAGCCGATGAGGTGGCCCCGGGACTGCTCGGCGCGCAACTGCTGCGGACGACGGCGGAGGGCGCCGTGGGCGTGCGGATCACCGAGGTGGAGGCCTACCTTGGCGAAAGCGACCCGGGATCGCATGCCTTCCGCGGACAGACCAACCGCAACAAGGCCATGTTCGGCCCGGCCGGCCACATCTACGTCTACTTCACCTACGGGATGCACCACTGCGTCAACATCGTCTGCGGCCATGCCGGAATAGCCACCGGTGTCCTGATCCGCGCCGGCGACGTGACCCACGGACGCGAACTGGCGTACCGCCGTCGTACGTCGGCGAAAAACGATACCGAGCTGGCCCGCGGACCCGGCCGTCTTGCGCAGGCTTTGGGGCTGACGCTGGCGGATAACGGGCGGGCCTTCGTCCCCGGCGAACTCGAGCTCCGGCTGCCGGCCACGCCCGCTCCGGCGGCCCATGTGCGCAGCGGGCCCCGGGTGGGCGTCAGCGGTGAAGGCGGGACCGATAGCTACCCCTGGCGGTTCTGGCTGGAGGGGGAGAAAACAGTCTCGCCCTACCGCGCGGCCAAACCCCGCCGCCGCTCGGCCGGCTAATTGTCACGCCGGCAAATCCTGAGCCACGGTGCCGGCAGGTCTCGGCACACCGCAGGTTTTCCCGTCATGCCGTCATTCCTGTAGGCCAGTGGCCGGTAGGGTAGTGGGGTGAGTGAACGAGCTTCTGAGTCCGCTGAGTCAGTCATCAGCCGGCTTTCGGCAACCGTCTCCGACTACCCGAAACCAGGCATTGTCTTCCGGGACCTGACGCCCGTTTTCGCGGACGGTCCCGCACTGCGCACTATTGTGCACGCCCTCATCGACCCCTTCGAAGGGCAGTTCGATGCGGTGGCCGGCATCGAAGCGCGCGGCTTCCTGCTGGCGGCCGCCGGAGCATACGCGTCGGGCAAAGGCGTGGTGACGGTCCGGAAGAAGGGCAAACTGCCGCGCAAGGTTTACTCGGAGGACTACACCCTCGAATACGGCACGGCGACGCTGGAACTGCATGCCGACGATCTCAAGCCCGGCATGCGCGTGCTCATTCTGGACGACGTGCTGGCCACCGGCGGTACGCTCGGGGCGGCCTGCCGGCTGTTCGAACGGGCCGGAGTGCAGGTGTCCGGTTTCGGCGTCGTACTGGAACTGACCGGCCTGCGCGGACGTGCGGCGCTGGCAGGCCACCGGATCCGGTCGCTGGTCCGCGAGTAATTACGTCCGGATCTTCTCCGGATCGCCTCCGGTACAGTCGCCGCGCTGGGGCCCTGACGTGCGCGTTCATGTATTTTCATGCCGGGCACTGTAAGATTGACGCTCTGCCTTTGCGGGAGGAACAAATAATGCAGGAAGCGGTTTCGGCACACGCGGAACTTGAACACGAGCGGGACTATGTCGCGGGTTTGTACCAGCGTCTGGATGAGTTGCGCGCCGAAAAGCAGCAGCAGCTGGACCGGGTCCGCAGCGGCGGTGCCGTGGGCACGATGCAGAATATTTCTGAACGTGACGCCTTCGCCACCATGTACGAGGACCGGCTCGCCCAGCTCAACGCCGTCGATGACCGCCTGGTCTTCGGCCGCCTGGATCTGGACAGCGGGGAATCCCGCTACATCGGCCGCATCGGCCTGAGCACGGCTGATCTGCAGCGGCTCATGGTGGACTGGCGCGCGCCGGAGGCCGGAGTCTTCTACCAGGCCACGGCTTTCGAACGCCAAGGCGTACGACGGCGGCGTCACCTGATCCTGAAGGGCCGCGACGTTAAAGCCGTCGAGGACGACGTGCTGGACGCGTCGATGCTCGATTCGGGCAACCTGCAAGGAGAAGGCGCCCTGCTGGCAGCGCTGAACTCGAAACGCACCGGCCAGATGTCGGACATCGTCGGCACCATCCAGGCCGAGCAGGACCGGATCATCCGCAGCCCCATGCCGGGCGTGCTGGTGGTCCAGGGCGGGCCGGGCACGGGCAAGACCGCCGTTGCCCTGCACCGCGCGGCATACCTGCTGTACATGCACCGGGAGCGGCTGAAGTCCGCCGGCGTCCTGCTGGTCGGGCCGTCGAACTCCTTCATGAAGTACATCGAACGTGTCCTGCCGTCGCTCGGCGAGACCGGTGTGGTGATGTCCACTCTGGGCAAGCTGATGCCGGGCATCAACGCCGTGCCGGAAACCAACCAGGCCGTCGCCGAGCTCAAGGGCCGCGCGTCCATGGCCAAGGTGGTGGCGCGCGCGGTGGCTAACCGCCAGCGCATCCCGGCAGGCCCGCGCAAGCTCAATGTCGAGGGCACCATCCTTACGCTGACTCCGAAGCAGGTGATCCGGGCCCGGGACAGGGCACGGTCCACCGGCAAGCCACACAATGAGGCGCGCACGACGTTCGTGAAGATCCTGCTGCGCGAGCTGACCGAGCAGTTGACCCAGGCGCTGGAAGAGTCCTCCGGACCGGGCAACAACGCGGACCGCAGTTACCTGACGGAAGATGTCCGTACTTCCCGTGACGTGCGCGTGGCGCTGAACCTGTGCTGGATGCCGCTGACGCCGGAGCAGCTGATCGGCGAACTGCTGAGCAAGCCCGCGCATCTGGAAGGCGCTACGCCCCAGCTGAGCGACGCGGAACGGGCACTGCTCTTGCGTGATCCGTCTGCGCCATGGACCGAGGCCGACGTGCCGCTCCTCGACGAGGCTGCCGAACTCCTCGGCCCGATGGATGTTTCCAGCGCCCGGGACAAGTCCCAGCGGGAGCATCAGCGTGCGCGCGACGTCGCGAATGCAGAGCAGTCCCTCGTGAACCTGGACGAGGCGTTGAAGGCCAGCGGGATCGACGGTCTCGTCAGCGCCGAGGACTTGGCGGCCCACAACCAGATCCAGGAGACGCGCTTCACTGCGGCAGAACGGGCGGCATCGGACCGGACCTGGGCCTTCGGCCACATCGTGGTCGATGAAGCGCAGGAACTCTCGGCCATGCAGTGGCGGCTGTTGATGCGCCGCTGCCCGCTGAAGTCCTTCACGGTTGTGGGCGACATCGCCCAGACCAGCTCCGCTGCCGGCGCGCACTCGTGGCAGCAGGTCCTTGAGCCCTTTGCCCAGGACCGCTGGCGGCTGGAAGAGCTGACGGTGAACTACCGCACGCCGTCGCAAATTGCGGAAGCTGCGGTGCGCATGGCCAATGCGGCCGGACTTGTGGTCTCGGCGCCCAAGGCTGTCCGGGACGGTATCTGGGATCCGATCATTGACAAGGTGGACGACGGCGGACTCCTCGGCAGACTGCGCGAGGTCATGCCTGAGGAGCTCGACGCCATCGATGGCGGCCTGTTGGCGGTCATCGCCGCGGATCATCGCGTGGAAGAAGCACGCAAGGTGTTGGAGGCTGTCTATGGCAGCCGCGTGGGCGCGGGAGCCGGCGGGTTGGACCAGGACATCACGGTCATCGGACCGAAGGAAGCCAAGGGGCTGGAATTCGACGGCGTTGTCCTGCTTGAACCGGCGGAACTGCTTGACGGTGTCAGCGGCAAGGTGGGCGATCTGTATGTCGCAATGACGCGTCCCACCCAGCGTCTGCGTCTTCTGGCGGAGGGCGATATCCCACCGGGCATCGAAGGCTGATATTTTAGAGTCCGTGTCAACTAATACGTTTCTGAGTTCCCAAAGCAATGACCCCAGTTTCGCCAATGTATGGCAGGAACTGAAGTGGCGCGGATTGGTCCACGTCTCCACCGATGAGGCGGAGCTGGAAAAGCTGCTGGCCGGTGAACCGATCACGTATTACTGCGGCTTCGACCCAACGGCGCCAAGCCTGCATCTGGGCAACCTCGTCCAGCTGTTGACCATGCGCCGCCTGCAGCTGGCCGGCCACAAGCCGCTCGGTCTGGTCGGCGGTTCCACCGGCCTGGTGGGGGATCCGCGCCCCACCGCGGAGCGGACGATGAACACCAAGGAAACCGTTGCCGAATGGGTCGGCTACCTGCAGGGCCAGGTGCAGCGGTTCCTCAGCTTCGAGGGCGAGAACGCGGCCCGGATGGTGAACAACCTGGACTGGACTGCGCCGATGAGCGCGCTGGACTTCCTGCGCGAGATCGGCAAGCACTTCCGGGTCGGCACCATGATCAAAAAAGACATCGTCGCTTCCCGGCTGAACTCCGAGGAAGGGATCAGTTACGCGGAATTCAGCTACCAGATCCTGCAGGGCATGGATTACCTGGAACTGTTCCGGCAGTACGGCTGTGTGCTGCAGACCGGCGGGTCGGACCAATGGGGCAATCTGACCAGCGGTACCGAGCTGATCCGCAAGGTCGAGGGCAAGTCCGTTCACGCCATCGGCACTCCGCTGATCACCAACTCGGATGGAACGAAGTTCGGCAAGAGCGAAGGCAACGCCATCTGGCTCGACGCCGCGATGTGCAGCCCGTACGCCATGTACCAGTTCTGGCTGAATACGGCGGATGCCGACGTTGTCGAGCGGCTGAAGGTCTTCACTTTCCGGAGCAGAACGGAAATCGAAGAGCTCGAAAAGGCAGTAGCCGAACGCGCCCATACCCGCGAGGCCCAGCGCGTGCTGGCCTACGATGTGACCTCGCTGGTGCATGGCGAGGAAGCAACCGACAAGGTGATCGCTGCTTCGGCGGCGTTGTTCGGGCAGGGAGAACTGGAAGCGCTGGACGAAGCCACGTTGGTTTCGGCCACTTCGCAGCTGCCCAGCGCCACTGTGGCGCGTGGCTCCCTGAACATCATCGGTTTGCTCGTTGCCTCCGGCCTCGTGCCGAGCAATTCCGGCGCGCGTCGCACCGTAGCCGAAGGCGGCGCGTACGTGAACAACGAAAAAATCACGGATCCGGATGCAGTCATCGACGCTACGAAGCTGCTGCACGGCAAGTACCTGCTGATGCGCAGGGGCAAGCGCACCCTGGCAATGGTCGAAGTACCTGCATAGCCAAAGGCTGCGCGTCGGGAACAATCCCGGCAGAGCCAACAACGCGGGCCCGGTCCCTGCAGCTGCCGGCAAGGCGGCGGGCAGGGGACGGGTCCGTTGTGGTTTGGAGCGGGTAATTCAGGCGGATTTGCAGGAGTCAGAAACCTTGTGTATTGTTTTCTGAGTCGCCGCCGCTGAGTTGAAAAAGACAAAGCGAGCAGGAGGACAAAATCCCAAGACAAATCGGAAGCAATTCCGGCATGCACTTGATGCAAAGCCGGGGGCGCTAAAAATTGTTGCGGGTGCATTCTTAATCGAATGGAAAATCGCGGAAAACACCGATTTGACAAGAGATATCGAATGAAATAAATTTATGAACACCGCAGCGAAGAAATGCGAAACACAAAAGAATTCGAAAAGAATTCTAGTTTCAAAGAGTATTCGTTTGCTCCTGTTGTTTGAGAACTCAATAGTGTGCCAAGTTTGTTGATACCAATTATTTTATTGGTTGAATTATTGTCGT
>NZ_JBDGKM010000011.1:0-171414 GCF_057656375.1 Arthrobacter sp. Soil_C_60
GGAGAGTAGGTCACCGCCGGACATCTTTTGAGCGTGAAGGGCTCCACCATGACGGTGGAGCCCTTCACCCATTTAAGGCCGTTGACGGAAACCATGCCCGGTCGCTGAAGCCATGGCCCGCCGTCGTAAGTGGTATCACAGCCCAGTCAGCCTGCCGTGTCCATGGTCTGCACTAGACTGGTCTGGTGGCACATGTCGTGCTGCGTTCTGATCAATAGATCAACACAAATCACCAGATAAATAGAGATGGCGGCTGAAGGCTCCTTTGAGGGGTGCCAGGCCCGCACTGAGAGGAGCTCCGGCATGGCTGATTTCCGTGGTCGTGGGGAACGAGACGACAAGGGCGGTGCCGGACGGGGCAACTTCGGCGGCCGCTCAGGATCTGACAAACCTGCTGGACGTGGCGAGGGTCCGCGTCGGGACAGTGAAGCACGCCGGCAAAGCGGCGCCTATCGCGGCACAAGCAATTCGGGTGGAGACCCCCGCGGCTTCCGGGCACGCGACGATCGCCGCGGCGGCAGCGGTGAAGGTGCAGCAGGCCGGGAACGATCCGGTCCTCGCCGTGAGTATGGCGACCGTCCGCGTCAGGACCGTACCGATGGTCCTCGCCGCGAGTACACCGATCGTCCACGCCAAGATCGCGATGACTCTCGTGGGGCTGAAGGTTACAAGCCCCGCCGTGAGTACGGGGACCGTCCGCGTCAGGACCGCACTGACGGTCCGCGGCGGGAGTACACCGATCGTCCGCGTCAGGACCGCACTGACGGTCCGCGGCGGGAGTACACCGATCGTCCGCGTCAGGACCGCGGCGCCCCTCGCGGCTCCGGCCAGGGAGGCGAGGGGTATAAGCCTCGCCGTGAGTACGGGGACCGTCCGCGCCAGGACCGCACCGATGGTCCTCGCCGTGAATACACCGATCGTCCACGCCAAGACCGTGGCGCCGAGGGGTATAAGCCTCGCCGTGAGTACGGCGATCGTCCGCGTCAGGACCGCACCGATGGTCCTCGCCGCGAGTACACCGATCGTCCGCGCCAAGATCGCGATGACTCTCGTGGGGCTGAAGGTTACAAGCCCCGCCGTGAGTACGGGGACCGTCCGCGTCAGGACCGCACCGATGGTCCTCGCCGCGAGTACACCGATCGTCCGCGCCAAGATCGCGATGACTCTCGTGGGGCTGAAGGTTACAAGCCCCGCCGTGAGTACGGGGACCGTCCGCGTCAGGACCGCACCGATGGTCCTCGCCGCGAGTACAGCGACCGTCCGCGCCAGGAACGCGGCGGCCCCCGTGGCTCCGACCGTGGCGCGGCGGGATTCAAGCCGCGCCGCGACGGAGAAGAGCGCTTCGGCGAACGGAAGTATGGGGCTGACAGAGGCGCTGGTCAGCCTCCTCTGAAGAATGCACAGGATCTGCGCAGCTCCAACCGGGCTGATCGTCCGCGCTCTCCCCAGATCGACGATGACGTTACCGGGCAGGAACTGGACCGGGTTATCCGTGCACAGCTGCGAACGCTGGAATCAAAGAGCGCGGAGTGGGTTGCCAAGCACCTGGTGATGGCCGCGCGGCTGATGGACGAGGAGCCCGAGCTCGCGTTCCAGCATGCCCTGGCTGCCAGCCGCCGTGGCGGCCGGATGGCTCCGGTCCGCGAGGCTGTTGGACTGACTGCCTATGCTGCCGGCCACTACGGTGAGGCGCTGCGGGAATTCCGTACCTACCGTCGTATCAGCGGCTCCAATGCACACCTGCCCGTAATGGCAGACTGTGAGCGCGGACTTGGGCGCCCTGACCGTGCCCTCGAGATGATCCGTTCCGAGGAAGCTACGGACCTGGACGCTGCCGGCAAAGTGGAACTGGCGATTGTGGCGTCTGGTGCCCGGATGGATCTGGAGCAGTATGACGCTGCCGTGGCCGCGCTTGAGATTCCGCAGCTCGACAAGAACCGGGCATTCTCATACAGCCCCAGGTTGTTCCGGGCCTACGCGGACGCCCTTGAGGCCGTGAGCCGTGCCGAAGAAGCCGAGCAGTGGCGTCGCCAGGCGCGACTGGCAGAGAGCGCGTTGGGCGTAGGAGAGTTTGCCGAGCCTGAAATCTTCGACCTCGTTGATGAAGATGAGGAGCCGGAAGCCCGGCGTCCACGCGACGTGTCCAGTGGAGACGAAGCGGCTCCGGGTGAGGCAGCAGGCAGCGCCGAACCAGATGAAGTGCCATCAGGTCTCGCGGAAGGCGACACCGCGGGCAACGACGGTCAACCGCGTCTTTCCGAGGCAGCGCTTGAGGACGAAGACCTCCATGAAATCGCGGACCCGGCTACAGGCGAACAGGACGTCAAGCGACCCGGTGACGAAGACTGAACCGATGTTGATTGATGGGTATGACGCTCTGCTCTGCGATCTGGACGGGGTGGTTTACGCCGGTGCCGGTGCCATAGCAGGAGCCACTGAGGCACTCGACAGGTTGCCGGCGGCCGGCGTCAGACTGGGCTATATCACCAACAACGCGTCCCGGTCCTCCGAGCAGGTTGCGGCCCATCTTCGCGAACTGGGCGCGCCGGCACGGGCCGACCAAGTGTTTGGTTCCGCCCGTGCCGGCGCCGCACTGCTGGCAAAGCATGTGGCGCCGCGAGCCAAAGTTCTGGTGACCGGCAGCCGGACCTTGGTCCACGAGATTGAAGCCTTGGGTTTTATCCCCGTGGACTCCGCTGCCCAGCGGCCCGACGCTGTCATCCAGGGCTTTGATCCTGCGGTGAGCTGGCTGGATCTGGCCGAGGCATCGTATGCCATAGCAGCCGGTGCATTCTGGGTAGCCACCAATACGGACCTGACGATTCCCCGCGCCGAGGGGATAGCACCGGGAAACGGGTCGCTGGTGGCTGCCGTCCAGACAGCCACTGGGGCGACGCCGCTGGTGGCGGGTAAGCCTGAGGCGGCTCTCTTTACGACGGCGGCGGAAAGCCTCCAGGCGAAGACACCGCTTGTCGTCGGAGACCGTCTGGACACCGACATCCTTGGCGGCAACAACGCGGGCATGCATACGGCGGCCGTGCTGACCGGCGTCGATACGGTGGAAACGATCCTCGCCGCCCGGACAGCCGAACGGCCGCGCTACCTGCTGGCCAACCTGGGCGATCTGTACCAGCCGTATCCGCAGGTAATTTCTGCCGCTGGAATTTTCACCTGTGGCCGCTCGAGCGCTACGGTCGAGAACGGCGTGGTCCGTTATAGCGGTGACCGCAACGAGCTCGACACCTGGCGGGCCGCCTGCGCCGCATGGTGGAACGCCCACCCTGAAACGCCAGCCGCGTTCTTGCCGGAACTGGCCGCACACACGTCGATAGACTGAAGCAGGCCGGGCGAACAGCCCCTGATGGTGGAAGGAACTGACCGATGGATCCGATGACTGACCCGATCACTTCCGCTGGACAGCCTTCGCCGGAATCAGCCGCTACGCAGTGGCCGGTCTCGGTTGCGTCCACCGAGGACGAGAGCGTGGACGAAATCATCGAGCCGTTGACTTCGCTGCCGCAAGTCCCGATAACCGGACATGCTGCCGTCTTTACCTACATGCATGATGGCCTGCTGGCTGATCTGGATGCTGGAGCAGACTGAGGCAGGAATGACGAGACTGGATCAGGAACTGGTAGCCCGCGGACTGGCAAGATCCCGGACCCATGCCGCAAAGCTTATCTCCGCCGGCTTGGTGAGCCGCGGGGGGAACATCGTACGGAAGGCCTCCGCCGTTGTGGCAGCCGACGACCAGCTGGAGGTGGCGGCAGCGGGCGAGCCTGAATATGTCAGCCGGGCCGGGCACAAACTGGCCGGCGCGCTCCGTGCCTTCCCGGCCGTAGACCCCGAGGGCCGCCGCTGCCTGGACGCCGGGGCGTCCACCGGCGGCTTCACCCAGGTGCTCCTTGAAGCCGGCGCGCGGGAGGTAGCCGCCGTCGACGTCGGCCATGGCCAGATGGTGCCGCAACTGAGCGCCGATGAGCGGGTTCATCTCTTCGAGGGCATGAACGCCCGGTACCTCAACAGTGCCGATATCGGCGGTCCGGTCTCGCTGACGGTTGCGGATCTGTCCTTCATCTCGCTGACCTTGGTGATGGCGGCCCTCAGCGCGGCCACAGAGCCCGACGGCGACATGGTGCTGATGGTGAAGCCCCAATTCGAGGTGGGACGTGAGTCATTGGCGAGCACCGGCGTCGTCAGTTCGGAAGCCGAACGGCGAAGGGCGGTGGAAAAGGTGGTACGCAGCGGGCTGGAGCACGGACTGCACATCAAGGGGCTGGCCCGCAGTCCGCTGCCCGGCCAGGACGGTAATGTTGAGTTCTTCCTGTGGATGAAGGTGCCCGCTATCCGGGCCCCGGCTAGGATCGGAACTGAGCTTGATGCCGCCGTCCGCAATGCCATGGAACAGTATCCGGAACCGCCGGATGCGGAACAGCCCAACAAACTACCGGGAGTAAACGCATGAGCAGACGGATTCTGGTTCTGGCCCACACCGGGCGCCACGACGCTCTGGCCGCCGCCCAGGAAACGTGTGCCCAGCTCCATGCCTCCGGGCTGGTTCCGGTGATGCGGCGCAAAGAAGCGGAGCATATCCGCCAGGTTTATTCCCACCTGGCAGCTCCCCTCGAGATCCTGGACGAAGATGTGAAGCTCAAGGACGTGGACCTGGGCATGGTGCTCGGCGGGGACGGCACCATACTGCGCTCCGCCGAACTGGTCCGGGACTCCGATGTGCCCCTGCTGGGTGTCAACCTGGGCCACGTGGGCTTCCTGGCTGAAAGCGAACGTGCGGACCTTGCCCAGACCGTCCATTGGGTGGTGGAGCGCCAGTACACCGTTGAGGAACGGATGACCATCGACGTGCAGGTCTGGCTGGACAAGCGCAAGATCGGCCACACCTGGGCGCTGAACGAGGCCACCGTGGAAAAGGGGGACCGCCAGCGGATGGTCGAGGTCGTCGTCGAAGTCGACGCGCTGCCCATCAGCTCTTTCGGCTGTGACGGGGTGGTGATGGCCACGCCCACCGGTTCGACGGCGTATGGTTTCTCGGCCGGGGGACCGGTGGTCTGGCCCGAGGTGGAGGCCCTGCTGATGGTCCCGATCAGTGCGCACGCGCTGTTTGCCAAACCGCTGGTGGTGGCCCCGGACTCGGTCATGGCCGTGGAATTGCTGAACCGCACGGATGCCAATGGGGTGCTCTGGTGCGACGGCAGGCGCAGCCTCGACCTGCCGCCCGGTTCCCGTGTCGAGGTAACGCGCTCGGACAAGCCGGTGCGGCTGGCCCGGACCAGGCGCACTCCTTTTGCCGAACGGCTGGTACGCAAGTTCGAGTTGCCGACCAAGGGCTGGCGCGGTCCGGTCAGTGCGGACGAGGCGCAGCCGCAGACAACGCCGCTGGATACCATCCGGACGGTCGAACCGCACCACATCCCGCCCGAGGAGGAGCGTCGATGATTGAGGAAATCCGAATCAGCAACCTCGGTGTCATTACCGAGGCCGTGTTGCCGCTGGGCCCCGGGCTATCCGTAGTCACGGGTGAAACCGGCGCCGGAAAGACCATGGTGGTGACCGCGCTGGGTCTGCTGCTTGGCGCCCGTTCGGACGCCGGGGCGGTGCGCACCGGTGCTTCCTCCGCCGTCGCCGAAGCCGTGGTCCGGCTTGCTCCGGACAGTCCCGCCATCGCCCGCGCGCAGGATGCCGGCGCGGACATTGAAGAGTACGACGGCGAAGCGGAGCTGATGCTCGCCCGTACCGTTAACGCGGACGGCCGCAGCAGGGCGCATGTCGGCGGCCGTTCGGCTCCGGTGGGTACGCTGGCTGAGATCGGCGAACAGCTGGTGGCGGTCCATGGCCAGTCGGAACAGCTGCGGCTGAAGAGCCAGAGCGCCCAGCGGGAGGCCCTGGACAAGTTCGGCGGGCCCAAGCTGGCCAAGGCGCTGACGGCGTTCCGCCAGTCCTACGAGCGCTGGCGGCAGGCGACGGCGGAGCTGCAGTCGCTGCGGACCGAGGCCCGTGAACGGCTGCGCGAAGCGGAGTCCTTGCAACTGGCACTGGAGGAAATCGACGGTATCGACCCGCAGCCTGGTGAGGACCTGGTGCTCAAGGCGGAGGCCACCAAGCTGGCCAACGTGGAGCAGCTGCGCGCTGCCGCACAGCTGGCGCACCAGGCGCTGATCGCGGAGGAATTCGCCGACTCCGGCGATGCCACATCGCTGGTGGACGCGGCGAAACGATCCTTGGAGCAGGTCCAGGCGGATGACCCGGAACTGGGCAAGGCCGCAGGCCGGCTCGCAGAAGTCGGCTACATCCTGGCCGACGTTGCGGCCGATCTGGCCAGCTACTCTGCTTCGCTGGACAACGAAGGGCCGGAACGGCTGGCGGAGCTGGAGGCGCGCCGGGCCAGTCTTGCCGGTCTGGTGCGCAAGTATGCGCCGAGTATCGACGAGGTGCTGGACTGGAGCGCAATCGCCCGCCAGCGCCTGGAAGAGCTGACCGACGATTCCAGCCGGATCGAGGCGCTGGAAGCGGAAATCGCCGCGCTCGAGACCGAACTCACCGAAACCGCCGGCAAGATCACCGCCATGCGCGGCAAGGCCGGCGGCGAACTCGGCCGCAAGGTGGGCAAGGAGCTGGCGGCACTGGCCATGCCGGACGCCGAACTGCATATCCAGCTCGAGCCTGCCGAGGAGCTGGGACCGCACGGGGCGGACAACATCGCGTTCCTGCTGAAGCCGCACCCGGGAGCACCGCCGCGTCCGCTGGGCAAGGGTGCCTCCGGCGGCGAGCTCTCCCGAGTCATGCTCGCCATCGAAGTAGTGTTGGCTGCGGTGGATCCGGTGCCGACGTTTGTCTTCGACGAGGTTGATTCCGGCGTCGGCGGTAAAGCCGCGGTGGAGATCGGGCGGCGGCTGGCCATGCTGGCCAAGTACGTCCAGGTCATCGTGGTTACCCATCTGCCGCAGGTTGCAGCCTTCGCCGACCAGCACATCCGCGTCTACAAAACCTCCGGCGCCGCAGCCAAGAATTCCGAAGGCGTGACGGCCAGCGACGTCACCTTGCTCTCGGATGAAGAGCGGGTGACGGAGCTCGCCCGGATGCTGGCCGGCCAGGAGGAATCCGAGCTGGCCCGTGCCCATGCACAGGAACTGATCGAAGGGGCCAAAGGAAGCCGCTAAGCTGTACGATCGGCTGGAGGAACAGACTCCCGCCGCCGCGATATTGGCGGCGGGCAGCTGAGGCTGTGTCATCCAACACGAACGGGTGGCCGTAGCGGTTCTGGCAGTCGGAGCCGCTGGAAAGGTGATAGGCTCGAATTCCGTGGTGCAGCGAACAAATTCCCGGTTTTCCAAGTCGTCCAAGACGACCAAACATATCTTCGTCACCGGTGGCGTGGCGTCTTCTCTCGGGAAGGGTCTGACAGCTTCCAGCCTCGGACACCTGCTCCGGGCGCGTGGACTCTCCGTGACCATGCAGAAACTGGATCCCTATCTGAACGTGGATCCTGGCACGATGAACCCCTTCCAGCACGGCGAAGTCTTTGTCACCGACGACGGCGCCGAAACGGATCTGGACATCGGACACTATGAGCGTTTCCTGGACGAGAACCTGGACGGGCTGGCCAACGTAACAACGGGCCAGATCTACTCCACGGTCATCGCGAAAGAGCGCCGCGGCGAGTACCTCGGGGACACCGTACAGGTCATTCCCCATATCACCGATGAAATCAAGCGCCGGATGCGCCTGCCCGCCGAGGGCAAGAAGGCGCCGGACGTCATCATCACTGAAATTGGCGGCACCGTCGGCGACATTGAGTCCCAGCCGTTCCTCGAGTCCGCCCGCCAGGTGCGGCAGGATGTCGGGCGCAATAACGTCTTCTTCCTGCATGTCTCGCTGGTGCCCTACATTGGTCCGTCCCAGGAACTGAAGACCAAGCCGACGCAGCACTCTGTGGCGGCGTTGCGCTCCATCGGCATCCAGCCGGATGCCATAGTCATCCGCTCGGACCGCGAAGTCCCGGAGGCCATGCGGGAGAAGATCGGCCGCATGTGCGACGTGGACGCGGATGCCGTGATCGGCTGCCCGGACGCCCCGAGCATTTACGACATCCCGAAGACCCTGCATGCCCAGATGCTCGACGCCTACATCGTCCAGCACCTGGATCTGAAGTTCAAGGACGTGAACTGGACAAAGTGGGATCGGCTGCTGGAGGCCGTCCACAATCCCAAGCACGAGATCGAGATCGCCCTGGTCGGAAAGTACATCGACCTGCCGGACGCCTACCTTTCTGTGACGGAAGCGCTGCGCGCGGGCGGCTTCGCCAATCAAACCAAGGTCAAGATCCGCTGGGTGCCTTCCGATGACTGTGCCACAGCAGAAGGTGCGGCCAGGTCGCTGGCCGGCGTCCACGCCATCTGCGTGCCGGGAGGCTTCGGCATCCGCGGTCTGGAAGGGAAACTGGGCGCGCTGAAATACGCCCGCGAACGCAAGCTGCCGACGCTGGGCCTGTGCCTGGGCCTGCAGTCCATGGTGATGGAATACGCGCGCAACGTGGTCGGTCTGGAGGACGCCTCGTCCACCGAATTCGACCCCGATACCAAGCACCCGGTGATCGCCACGATGGAAGAACAGCTGGAGATCGTCGAGGGCAAGGGCGATCTTGGCGGCACGATGCGGCTGGGGCTTTACGAGGCCGCGCTCAAGGGCGGCTCCGTGGTTGCCGAGACCTACGGCTCCACCAAGGTCAGCGAACGCCACCGCCACCGCTATGAGGTGAACAACAAGTACCGGGAGCAGCTGGAAGCGGCGGGCCTCGTGTTTTCCGGAACGTCGCCTGACGGCAAGCTGGTGGAATTCGTCGAGCTGCCCAAGAAGGTGCACCCGTACTACGTGTCGACCCAGGCGCACCCGGAACTGAGCTCCCGTCCGACGCGGCCGCATCCGCTGTTCGCCGGCCTGGTCGCCGCGGCGCTCAACCACGGCAAGCCGGTCTCGAAAGCCGGAGCCTAGCCATGTCCGACGCCGGTCCGAAGGTGTTTGCCGATCAGCCTGATCCGCGCACGCTTGTTGCTTCCGAGACGCTGTACGAGGGCCGGATCTGGAACGTCGTCAGCGATACCTTCAGTCTCTCCGGCGACGCCGAGGACGTTCTGGTCCGCGACTACATCGCCCACCCGGGTGCGGTAGCCGTCGTGGCCATGGACGACAACGGCCGCATCCTGCTCCTGAAGCAGTACCGGCAGCCGGTCCGGATGTCCCTGTGGGAGATCCCGGCCGGCCTGCTGGATGTTGAGGGCGAGGACTTTGTGGTTGCGGCTGCCCGGGAGCTGGCCGAGGAAGCGGACCTCGCGGCTGGCCGCTGGGACGTGCTGGTGGACTTCTTCAATTCACCGGGCTCGTCGAGCGAAGCCATCCGCATCTACCTGGCCAGAAACCTGACTGAAGTTCCCGAAGCTGACCTGCACACCCGGACGGACGAAGAAGCGGAAATCGAGCACCTGTGGGTGGATCTCGACGACGCCGTGCAAGCCGTGATGGCAGGCCGTCTGCACAATCCGTCGGCCGTGGCCGGCGTCCTGGCTGCCGCCGAAGCATCACGGCGCGGCTTTGAAGGGCTGCGTCCGGCCGACGCACCTTGGCCGGAGCATCCCTCGCAGCGGCACCACCCGGCGCCGGCCGCCGGGACGGGGCAGTGACGTTGCATGGCCGGAAGCGTGCAGGCCGCCACCACGGCCGGTGATCTAGGAACGACGGCGCTGGGCTGCGCCATATCGGACTACCTGCAGCACATGGCCGTTGAACGCGGACTGGCGGCCAATACGGTGGCCGCCTACCGCCGGGACCTGAAGCGGTACTTGCACTTCCTGGAACAGCGGTCGGTCGATGACCCGGCGAAAATCAGCCGGCATGACGTCACTGCGTTCGCGCAGGTTCTCTCCGATGGATCGGACGGCGCGTCGGCCCTGAGCATCCGTTCCGCGGCACGGACCGTCGTGGCGGTGCGCGGCCTGCACAAGTTCTGGAGCCTGGAGGGGATCACCGCCACGGATCCGGCCACCGACGTCCACCCGCCGATGCCGGGCAAACGACTGCCCAAAGCCATCTCGGTCGGCGAAGTTACCCGGATTCTGGAAGCGGTCAGTACCGAAACGCCTACCGGCCAGCGTGACCGTGCGCTGCTCGAATTCCTCTACTCAACCGGCGCGCGGATCAGCGAGGCCGTCGGTCTCGACGTCGATGACGTGAGCGTCGAAACAATCGACGAGGGGCCCGCCGTCGTACGTCTGCTGGGCAAGGGTTCCAAGGAGCGGCTGGTGCCGCTGGGATCCTATGCGGCCAAGGCCGTGGACGACTATCTGGTCCGCGCCCGTCCGGGCATCGCTGTCAAAGGCCGCGGCACACCCGCGCTTTTCCTGAACGCCCGTGGCGGACGGCTGAGCCGGCAGAGCGCATGGACCATCCTGAAAACGGCGGCAGAGAAGGCCGCCATTGGCCGGGACGTCTCGCCGCACACGCTGCGGCATTCATTTGCGACCCACCTGCTTGAAGGCGGCGCGGACGTGCGGGTGGTGCAGGAGCTGCTGGGCCACGCGTCGGTCACCACCACGCAGGTGTACACGCTGGTCAACGCAGACACGTTGCGCGAGGTTTACGCCGCGGCCCATCCCCGGGCGCTGGGTTAGCACGCCTTGCCGGCAGGTCAGGAAGGATAGACTCGGCTCATGACTGAAGTGGCCGTGGCTTTGTGCTTCCTGGTACAGGAAAAGGACGGCGGACTTGCGGTACTGCTGGGCCACAAGAAATCCGGTTTCGGTACCGGCAAGGTCGTCGGGGTCGGCGGAAAGCTTGAGCCGGGGGAGACCGCACCGGAGGCTGCCTGCCGCGAGGTCATGGAAGAGACGGGCGTGACGGTCCGGCAGGAGGACCTGGAACCTGCGGGACGGATCCTGTTCGACTTTCCGTCACAGCCGCTGTGGAACATGGATGCCGCGCTTTTTGTCGCGCGCCGCTGGTCCGGCGAACCGGCAGAATCCGAGGAAATTGTCCCGGAATGGTTCGGGCTGGACGCGCTGCCGCTGGCGCTCATGTGGCACGACGCCGGCACGTGGCTGCCCCTGGCACTCACCGGGGCGATGCCCAACTTCCGCATCGTGCTCAACGACGACAATGAAACCGCGGCCAGGTTCGATCCGCTGGAGCCGCTTTCGTAAAGCCGGCGCTCTGCCGCAAGCCATGGAACTGCCCGCAACGCAGGATGCCCGCCGGAAGTACGGCGGGCATCCTGCGTTGCGGCTGTTCTCGGTCAGAGCGAACGCTGGTCCGGTCCGTTGTACTCGCTCAGCGGGCGGATCAGGGAGTTGGCTTCACGCTGCTCCATGATGTGTGCCGTCCAGCCGGTGATGCGGGCGGCGACGAACAGCGGAGTGAACGTCTGGGTGTCGAAGCCCATCAGGTGGTACGTCGGGCCGGCCGGATAGTCCAGGTTCGGCTTGATGTTCTTCTTCTCGGCCATGGCCGATTCCAACGCCGTGTACAGCTCGGCAAGGTCCGGGCGGTTGTAGTACGCGATCATCTTGTCCAGGGCGGCCTTCATGGTCGGGACGCGCGAGTCGCCCTTCTTGTAGACACGGTGCCCGAACCCCATGATCTTCTTCTTGGTGGCCAGGGCATCCTCCAGCCACGCCTGCGCGCGCCGGGTGATGTCGCCGCCTTCGGTGCCGATCTCTTCGAAGGTGTCCATGACGGCCTCATTGGCGCCGCCGTGGAGCGGGCCCTTGAGCGCGCCGATGGCCCCGGTGACCGCGGAATGAAGATCCGCCAGGGTCGAGGTGATGACGCGCGCCGTGAAGGTCGAGGCGTTGAACGAGTGCTCGGCGTAGAGGATCATCGAGACGTTGAAGGCCTCGATCACCTCAGGTGCAGCTTCCTCGCCGAAGGTCATGTAGAGGAAGTTGGCCGAGTAGTCCAGGTCTTCGCGGGGCTCCACGACGTCCTGGCCGCGCCGTCGGCGCTGGTCATAGGCAACCACGGCGGGGAATGCGGCGAAGAGGTCCTTGGCCTTGGCCAGGTTGGCTTCGGGCGACGAGTCCTCCGAGCGCGGATGCCGTGCCCCGATGACGCTCGCCGCAGTCCGGCACACGTCCATGGGGTGGGACGACGTGGGCAGCATATCGATGACGGACTTGACCACCGGGTCCAGTGACCGCCCCGAGCGCTCGTGTGCGGTGAATTCCGCCAGCTCCGCATTGGTCGGAAGTTCGCCGTGCCAAAGCAGGTAGGCGACCTGCTCGAAACTGCACTGGGCGGCCAGATCCTGGACCGGGTAACCGCGGTAGAGCAGGGAATTGGTGTCCGCGTTGACTTTGGAAATGCGGGTAGTATCGGCGACGACGCCGGCAAGTCCCTTGTGGATCTGCGGTGCTTCTGTGGTTGCTTCGCTGGTCATAGCGACTCCTTTATCAAGACAGCGATGCCGTCAGTGTTGTCCGGGTACCTGGAAGTTGAAGACCGAAGTGTCGAAGTGGTTATAAGCTTCATAATCCACCAATTCGTACAAACGTGCACGGGTCAACATGTTTTCCACGTCCGTTTGCTGCGAACCCTTGGCCTTAATGGTGTCCAAGGTGCGTTCCGCGGCGCCCATGGCACTGCGTAGCAGCGTGACCGGATAGATGACAATGTTGACGCCGGCTGAGGCCAGCTGCTCGGTGGTGAAAAGCTCGCTCTTGCCGAACTCCGTCATGTTTGCCAGCACCGGTACATCCACCGCGTCGCGGATGGCCTGGAACTCCTCCAGGTTGCGCATTGCTTCCGGGAAGATGGCGTCGGCACCGGCGTCGACCAGGGCCTTGGCACGGTCCTGCGCTGCCTCGATGCCGTCCACGGCCCGGATATCGGTCCGGGCCATGATCAGGAAGTTCGGGTCGCGGCGTGCATCGGCCGCGGCGCGGATGCGTTTGGTGGCGGTCTCCAGATCCACCACGTTCTTGCCGTCCAGGTGGCCGCAGCGCTTCGGATTGAACTGGTCCTCGATATGGCAGCCGGCCAGCCCGGCGTTTTCGAGTTCCTGGATGCTGCGGGCCACGTTCATGGGCTCGCCGAAGCCGGTGTCGGCGTCGACGATCGCCGGCAGCTCGGTCATCCGCGCGATCTGTCCTGCCCTGGTAGCCACCTCGGTAAGCGTGGTCAGCCCGATATCGGGCAAGCCCAGGTCGTTGGCCAGAACGGCGCCGGAAATGTAGACGCCGTTGAAGCCCTTCTCCTCGATCAGCCGTGCCGAAAGCGGGTTGAACGCACCGGGGAACTGCTGGATGGTGCCCGAGGCCAGGCCTTCGCGCAGCGCTACGCGCTTCTGCTCGGGGGTGGTTTTCGCGTACAGCATTAGAAAATCCCCTTCGGTCCGGCGCTCAGGTCGATGACGCCGTCTGCCGCTGCAATGTTGAGCTGGTCCAGTTCGCCCGCGCCAAGTTTGGGCAGACGTTCGACGGCGGCGAGGAACCTGTCGATTTCGGCCTCCTCCACCAGGCGGTTGCCGTTCTGGCCGGCAGCCAGCGTGCGCAGTTTGTTGATGTACTGCTCGCGGGCAAACGGGCGCCCACCCAGCGGGTGGGCGTCGGCAACGGCAATCTCATCCACAATGGTGCTGCCGTCCTTGAGCGTAATCTCCACGCGGCCGCCGAAGGCTTTTTCGCTGATGTCCAGCGAATGGTAGCGGCGGGTCCATTCCTGGTCTTCTTCCGTGGCCACCTTGTGCCAGAGGTCCACGGTATCGGCACGTCCGGCTCGCTCCGGGCTGTAGGAATCGACGTGGTGCCACTTTCCGTCCTGCAGCGCAACAGTGAAGATGTACGGGATGGAGTGGTCCAGCGTTTCCCGCGAGGCCTTCGGATCGTACTTCTGCGGGTCGTTCGCACCGGAGCCAATGACATAGTGCGTGTGGTGCGAGGTGTGGATGACGATCTTGTCCACGTTCGCCGGGTCGGTGGCTTCCGGGTGCTCGCCGTGCAGCTTGCGGGCCAGATCGATCAGGGCCTGGGCCTGATATTCGGCGGAGTGCTCCTTGGTGTAGGTATCGAGGATGGCTCGCTTGGCTTCCCCGTCGGCGGGCAGCGGCACCTCGTAGGCGGCCTCGGGTCCGTCCAGCATCCAGGCGATGACGCCGTCTTCGCCTTCGTAGATGGGCACCGGCGAGGTCTGCCCGCGCATGGCCCGGTCAACGGCTTCCACGGCCATCTTGCCGGCGAACGCCGGTGCATGGGCCTTCCACGTGGAGATCTCGCCCTTGCGGGACTGGCGGGTCGCCGTCGTCGTATGCAGTGCCTGGCCCACGGCCTGGAAGATGGTTTCGACGTCGAGACCCAGCAGGGTGCCGATGCCGGCCGCGGCGGACGGGCCGAGGTGGGCGACGTGGTCGATCTTGTGCTTGTGCAGGCAGATCGCCTTCACCAGATCCACCTGGATTTCGTAGCCGGTGGCGATCCCGCGCACGAGGTCGCGGCCGTTGGCGCCGGTGTGCTGTGCGACGGCGAGAATGGGCGGAATGTTATCGCCCGGGTGGGAGTACTCGGCGGCGAGGAAGGTGTCGTGGTAGTCCAATTCGCGCACGGCGACACCGTTGGCCCAGGCAGCCCACTCCGGCGAGGTCTTGCCGGCAACGCCGTAGATCCCTGCCCCGTTGCCGTTCGCCGAGACCGGGTGGCTCATCGCCTGTGAACGGGCCGCCACGATCGGGCCGCGGTTCAGCGACGCAACCGCCACGGAGGCGTTGTCGATAATGCGGTTGATGACCATATCGGTCACGTCGTCGCTGACTTCCACCGGGTCGACGGCGACCTTGGCGATCTTGTAGGCAAGCTGGTCCTGCCGCGGAAGGTTCTCTTCACTGCGGTAGACACGGACTTTGTGGTTGACGGTCATGAGGCTGTCCTCTCGGCTGACGGTTGGGTGGTTTTGAGATGTTCAAGGCTTTGGTAAAGATGTACTGCGGTGGCCGCCGCAGCGAGCTGGCCGTCCCCGGCGGCGATGGCCCCGGCGATGTTGGCGTGCTCCGTGGCTGCTGCCAGCAGGCGTTCGGGATTGTCTTTGGCCAACCGGCGGATCCGGACCAGATGCACCCGCAGGTTCTTCAGCGCCTGCAGCAGGTAGGCGTTGTCGATGGCCTCGTCGATGGCCCGGTCCAGCCGGCCCACGAGAGCGTAGTAGTCATGGCGGGCCGGATCATCTCCGCGCAGCAGCTGGGCCGCCGAGGCGAACTCCTGCTGCAGGCGCTTGAAGACTGCCGGGTCCCCGCGCCGTGCCGCCAGGGACGCGGCCTGGCACTCCAGCGCGGTGCGCAGTTCGAAGAGTTCGGCAGCGGTATCCAGCGAGATGGCCGTGACGACGACGCCGCGGCCGCTGTGCGGGGCAGCCAGGCCTTCGGCAGTCAGCCGTCCCAGCGCTTCACGCAGGGGAGTGCGGGAGACCCCGAGCCGCTCGGCCTGTTCCACTTCCCCGAGGACGGTCCCCGGCGGCAACCGCCACTCGACGATGTCCTCCCGCAAGGCCCAATAGGCACGTTCGCTGGCACGCATTGGCACCTCCCGTTCTGCAGGTTCTGGTGAATTTGAATACAGCACCAGTGTATACACAGCAGGGCGGAAATCAAGGGTAAGCGCGGATTTCTTGGGAGAACCGCGCGAAAATGTATACACCGCTCTTGTTTGCTGCAGGTTTGGGCCGATAGTATGGCGAGCATCACATCGAAGCTTCGAAAGGGATCAGCGTGGACAGCTACCGCACTATGTACGAGGCCAGTTGCGATGAGCCGGAGAAGTTCTGGCTCGATGCAGCCTCGGCCATCCAGTGGGACCAGGCGCCTGCCCAGGCGCTCGACGACGGCAACCCGCCGATCTACCGCTGGTTTCCGGACGGCGAGCTCAACACCAGCGTCAACGCCCTGGACCGCCATGTTGGTGCCGGCCGTGGCGGGGATACCGCGCTGATCTATGATTCGGCGATGCTGGGGCGGCAGCGCAGCTACACCTACCAGGAGTTGCTGTCCGAGGTTGAGCGCTTTGCGGGGGTGCTGCGCGGCCGGGGAGTGGGGCATGGCGACCGGGTCATCATCTATATGCCCATGATTCCCGAGGCCGCCGTGGCCATGTTGGCGGTAGCCCGGCTCGGAGCGATCCATTCGGTGGTGTTCGGTGGGTTTGCGGCACAGGAACTCGCCGCCCGGATTGATGATGCACGCCCCTCCGCCATTGTGACCACCAGCGGCGGAATCGAACCGTCGCGCCGGATCGAGTACCTGCCGGCGGTCGCCGAAGCCATCGAGCTCGCAGGCCACGCCGTTGCCGATGTGATCGTCAAGGCGCGGGAGGATTTCCAGCACAGCGTCGAGGACTTCGCGGCCGCCGGCACGGTATGGCATGACTGGGATGCGCTGGCGGCAACAGCCGAGCCGGCCGGGCCGGTTTCAGTCAAGGCAACCGACCCGCTCTACATTCTCTATACCTCCGGTACCACCGGCGCTCCGAAGGGCGTGGTGCGGGACAACGGCTCCCATGCGGTGGCGATGGCGTGGTCGATGAAGAACATTTACAACGTTGGCCCGGGCAATGTCATGTGGACCGCTTCCGACGTCGGCTGGGTAGTGGGGCACTCCTACATTGTTTATGGACCCCTGATTGCCGGAGCCACCACCGTGCTTTACGAAGGCAAGCCGGTAGGGACCCCGGATGCCGGCGCATTCTGGCGGGTAGTCCAGGACCATCGTGTGGATGTTCTCTTTACCGCCCCCACTGCGCTGCGGGCCATCCGCAAGGCCGATCCGGCCGCGGGGCTGGTCAAGGACTATGACATCTCTTCCCTGCGGACACTGTTTGCGGCGGGGGAGCGGCTTGACCCGGAGACCTATGAGTGGATTTCGGCTGCCCTGCAGGTGCCGGTCATCGACCATTGGTGGCAGACGGAGACCGGCTGGGCCATCGCAGCCAATCCGCTCGGCGTGGAGCAGCTTCCGGTCAAGGCCGGATCGCCCACCGTGCCGGTGCCGGGGTACCGGCTGGAAATCGTCGACGCAGGCGGGCAGCCCGTGCCGCCCGGCACCGAAGGCAACATCGTGCTGCGGCTGCCGCTGCCGCCGGGAACCCTGACAACGCTGTGGGGCAACGACGAGCGGTACATCCGGTCCTACCTGGACATCTTCGACGGTTATTACACCACGGGGGACTCCGGCTACCTGGACGAGGACGGCTATCTGTTCGTTATGGGCCGCACCGACGACGTCATCAACGTCTCGGGCCACCGGCTCTCCACCGGCGCAATGGAACAGGCCGTGGCACGGCACCCGGTCGTGGCCGAATGCGCCGTCGTCGGTATTGCCGATGACCTCAAGGGACAGCGACCCAGCGGATTTGTGGTGCTCAAGGCCGGCAGCGAAATGGCGCAGGACCAGCTTCAGCGGGAACTGGTGGACCTGGTGCGCTCGCAGATCGGGCCGGTCGCGGACTTCAAGGAGATACGGATCGTGGCCGCACTGCCGAAGACGCGGTCAGGCAAGATCCTGCGCAAGACCATGCGGCAGATCGCCGACGGCGAAGCGTATACTGTGCCTTCCACCATCGAGGATCCGCTGGTGATCGACGACCTTGTGCGCCTGCTGCGGTCCTAGCCCGGCGCTCGCCGGCATCACACCCGGCGCCAGGTGTACTCGAATTCCGGCCGTCCCCGCGTGCCGTAGCGGGGAGACCGGACGGCAGCGTTCTGCTCGGCAAGGTGCTCCAGGTACCGGCGTGCGGTCACCCGGGACATGCCGAGCTGTTCGGTGACTTCAACCGCCGAGATGGGGGACTGGCTGCCTTTCAGCAGCGTGATGACGCTTTGCAGGGTCTCTTCGGAAAAACCTTTGGGCAGTGTGGCCGCGGCCGGGGTGCGCAGTGCGGCGAAGGCGCGGTCCACAGCTTCCTGGGTTGTTGCGCTGCCGTGCTGGGCAAGGCTGTCCCGGAACTGCCGGTAGTGATGGAGTTTGTCGCTGAAGGCCGCGAAGGTGAACGGCTTGATCAGGTACTGCGCAATGCCGGAGGCAATGGCCTTGCGGACAATCGGCAGCTCCCGGACCGCAGTTACGGCGATGATTTCCACGGGCAGGCCGGAACCGCGGATTCTGCGCAGGATATCCAGTCCGTGCAGATCCGGCAGGTTCATGTCCAGCAGCACCAGATCGACGGCGACGGCGGACTCCTGCTGCCTTCCGGGGGACAGCCCCAAAAAGGCCAAAGCCTCGGAACCCGTGTGCGCCACACCCGCGAGCTGGAAACCGTCGATCCGCCGGACATACTCCGCATGGGCGGCAGCTGCCACGGATTCGTCTTCGACCACGAGGACGCGGATCGGATCAGGCATGGGTGCCTCCTGTTTCCTCTCCCGCGGCCGGCTGGACCGGATGCAGTGGCAGCGACACGGTGAACACGGCTCCATCCTCATTGTCCACGGTCAGTTGCCCGCCCAATCTCCTAACGGCTTGGCGCACGAGGGCCAGGCCCACGCCGCGGCGCCTGCCGCCGTCGGCCTTGGAGCTGAAGCCAAGGCTGAAAATGCTCTCCAACTCCGATTCCGGAATCCCCGGTCCGCTGTCGTGAACCTCGATCCATAATTCTTCGGCAGTGCTGAGGAAGTCTATCGAGACTTCCCGGTGCTCCGACCCTGAGACTGCGTCAAATGCGTTATCCAGCAGGTTGCCCACGATGGTCACGAGCGCGGCCGGATCGAGCCCGGCACGGGCGCCGGCGGGAACTGTCTCGGCGCCGAAGGCTGTGTCCGCCGTGATGTTGAGCTCGATACCGCGCTCATTGGCCTGGGCTGCCTTGCCCACCAGCAACGCCGAAATGAAGGGTTCGTCGACGGCGGAGACCACCTTGTCCGTCAGCTGCTGCGACTGCTGCAGGTCGCGGGCCGCGAACTCGATCGCATCGCTGTCCCTGCCCAGTTCGATCAGCGACACGATGGTGTGCAGCCTGTTGGAGTGCTCGTGCGTCTGGGCCCGGAGCGCGTCGGTGAGGGTGTGCATGGACTCCAGCTCGCCGGCCAGGGACTGGACCTCGGTCCGGTCGCGCAAGGTCGCCACGGTTCCCAGCGGCGCGGCCGGCTTTGCGGCACGGCTTCCCGCCGCGGCGCCGGCTGCCCGAGTCCGTTGCGGCGGGCGCACGGCAGGGTCCTGGCTGACGACCAGTACCTGGTCATCGGTCACAAGCACCTCCTCCCGCGCAACACGGCCGCTGAGCAGCAGCTCTTTCAGCGGCCCCGGGATCTTCAGGACGGCGATGTCCAGGGCCGGGCCTCCCGGCGGCCTGGGCGGCAGGTTCAGCAGCCGGGCCGCCTGGTCGTTGTAGAGCACCAGCTGTCCGCCGGGATCGACCAGAACCACGCCTTCGCGGACCGAATGCAGGACCGAATCGTAGAAGATGAAAATTCTGGACAGCTGTTCCGGGCCCCAGCCCAAGGTGGCTCGGTTCAGGTAGCGGCTGAGGAGCCACGAAGCCACCGACGACGCCGCCATGACGGCCACGGCAGTGAGGATCACGAAGGGGAGCCGGGCAGCAATGGCCACCGAGACATTGGTGACCGTGACACCGGTGGCCACCATCCCATGGATGGTGCCGTCCTCGTCCTGGATCGGCACAATCGCCCGGACGGAAGGGCCCAGCGTGCCGGCAACGGTTTCGGTCCAGATCTCGCCTCGCAGCGCCTGTTCGGTGCTGCCGATGTACGTTCTGCCTATCTCGGCGGGATCCGGATGGGTGAAGCGGGTGCCGTCGGGGGCCATGATCGTGATGAAGTCCACCGAGGCGTCGTGCATGATGTCGCGCGCATACGGCTGCAGGGCCGAGGTCGGATTGGGTGACTGGACCGCTTCCAGGACAAAGGGGCTGGCCGCGATGGTCACGGCGACGGACCGCATGCGCTGCTCGGCGCGGCTGTAATTCTGGTCCCGTGCGTCGAGGAACAAAACCGTGGCCACCACTGCCGTCAGCACCGTCAGGAAAATGAGCTGGCCGGCGAATATCCGGGCCGCGAGGCTCCAGCTCTTCATGCGTTTTCCTTTCAGTCTGCGAACAGTATGAACGTAATGGTGATGGGAGTCACTGTGACCGGCAACATGGTTTCGAACGCTCCGCCAGCCCCGGCGGCACCTCACCTTCCAAAAGGAGCAACCCATGGCATCGACGCTGAAGGTTCCCCAGACTAAGCCAAAGCCCAAGAAGGAGAAGAAGGACAAGACGCACTTTCTCTACATCGCGGTTATCGTAGCCGTTGTGCTCGGTGCCGTGATCGGGTTGGTCGCCCCTGACTTCGCCCAGTCGCTCAAGCCCATCGGCACCGCATTCATCGGGTTGATCAAGATGATGATCGCCCCGGTCATCTTCTGCACCATTGTGCTCGGCGTTGGTTCGATCGCCAAAGCCGCGACGGTCGGCAAAGTCGGCGGCATGGCCCTGGGCTACTTCATGCTCATGTCCACCTTTGCCCTGGGCCTGGGCCTGGTCGTCGGCAACCTGATCCACCCGGGCGAGGGCCTGGACATTTCGGGCACCGGCTACGAGGTGGAAGCCACCGAGAGCCATGGCACCGTGGACTTCCTGCTGGGGATCATCCCCACCACGCTGCTGTCCTCGCTGACGGCGGGCAACATCCTGCAGACCCTGTTCGTCGCGCTGATCGTCGGTTTCGCGCTGCAGAAGATGGGTCCCACAGGCAAACCGATCCTGCGCGGCATCGGACACATCCAGACGCTCGTGTTCCGTATCCTCATCATGGTCATGTGGCTGGCTCCCATTGGTGCTTTCGGCGCCATTGCAGCCGTGGTCGGCGCCACCGGCGTCCAAGCCATCATCAGCATGGCCACCCTCATGATCGGCTTCTACATCACCTGTGTCCTCTTCATTGCCGTGGTGCTGGGCCTGATCCTGAAGCTGTGCACCGGGGTCAATATCTTCAAGCTGATGAAGTACCTGGGCCGCGAGTACCTGCTGATCTTCTCCACTTCGTCTTCCGAGGCCGCGCTGCCCCGCTTGATCGCAAAGATGGAACACCTGGGCGTTTCCAAGCCCGTGGTCGGCGTGACGGTTCCGACCGGCTACTCCTTCAACCTGGACGGCACCGCCATCTACCTGACCATGGCAGCGCTCTTTGTTGCCACGGCAATGGGCAAGCCGCTTGAGCTCGGGGAGCAGATCTCGCTGCTGGTCTTCATGATCATCGCTTCCAAGGGTGCTGCCGGCGTCACCGGCGCCGGCCTGGCCACCCTGGCCGGCGGGCTGCAGAGCCACCGGCCGGACCTGGTCGACGGCGTCGGCCTCATCGTCGGCATCGACCGCTTTATGTCCGAAGCCCGCGCCCTGACCAACTTCACCGGCAACGCCGTGGCCACCGTGCTAATCGGCACCTGGACCAAGGAAATCGACCGCCCCCGGGTGGACGAGGTCCTGGGCGGACGGCTTCCCTTCGATGAAGAGACGATGAATGCCGACCACATGTCGGAAGAAAATGCCGAGGACCTTCCGGAGCCCGTCCGCGAGGCCGTTGCACCTGCACGCGACTCAGAACTGGCGACCTCCCGCCAGTAGCAGTCCCACGGAACCTGCGAGTCCGGGTTCCATAACGACGGCGGTACGTGCCTTCCCGGCGCGTGCCGCCGTCGGTGTTTCGCCGTCGGTCTCTGGCGGATCCAGCCGTTTCCACAAGGGTCGGGGAGTGTAAACCTTAGACCTCTACTTGAAGCTAAAGGCTCGCCGGTGACGCGTGGCATATTCGGGAAATGACAGCATCGTGACTGTAACCTTGTCTGGAAGAAGAACAGCCGCGAAACGATGGAAGCTGGGATAGATACGTGAGTAGCGAACAGGGTTCGACGACTCTGCAGGAAGCGGAAGACGCGGTCATGGGCCCCACCGGCCGGCCGCTCACTGAATTTCCCGAGCCACCCGTGCTGACTTCACACGGACCTGCCCGGATCATCGCCATGGTCAACCAGAAGGGCGGCGTCGGCAAGACCACGTCGACCATTAATCTGGGTGCCGCGCTGGCCGAGGCGGGGCGGCGTGTCCTGCTGGTGGATTTCGATCCCCAGGGAGCCCTTTCCGCCGGGCTGGGCACAAATCCGCACGAGTTGGACCTCACCGTTTACAACGTGCTGATGGACCGCAAGGCGGACATCCAGGAAGCCATCCAGAGCACCGAATTCGAAAACATCGATCTCCTGCCGGCCAACATCGACCTCTCCGCGGCGGAAGTCCAGTTGGTCAACGAGGTCGCCCGTGAGCAGGTGCTGGACCGGGCGCTGCGCAAGGTCGAAGACGATTACGACGTGATCCTGATCGATTGCCAGCCCTCGCTGGGCCTGCTCACCGTCAACGCCCTCACCGCCGCCCACGGCGTGATCATCCCGCTGATCTGCGAGTTTTTCGCCCTGCGGGCCGTGGCACTGCTGGTGGAGACCATCGAGAAGGTTCAGGACCGGCTGAACCCGCGCCTGCAGATCGACGGCGTACTCGCCACCATGTACGACGCCCGCACCCTGCATAGCCGCGAGGTCATCGGCCGGTTGCTGGAGGCTTTCGGCGACAAGGTCTTTGAGACCGTCATCAAGCGCACCATCAAATTTGCCGACGCCACGGTGGCCGCGGAGCCGATCACCACCTATGCAGGCAACCACGCGGGCGCCGGCGCCTACCGCCAGCTGGCCAGGGAGCTGATCGCCCGCGGCGGCGCACCCTGATGACCGATGCGGGACCGGCGGCGGAAACGCTGGCGGAACCGCAGGCCGAGGGCCGCCCCGGTTTCGAAGTCCGGTTGGACAATTTCAGCGGCCCCTTCGACCTGCTGCTGGGGCTGATCTCCAAACATGAGATGGATATCACCGAGGTCGCGCTGGCCCGCGTCACGGATGAGTTCATTTCCTACCTCCGGCGCGCGCAAGAGTGCGGCCAGGACTGGGCGCTGGACGAAGCCAGCGAATTCCTCGTCATCGCCGCGACGCTGCTGGATCTCAAGGCAGCACGGTTGCTGCCCACTGGCGAAGTGGAAGACGACGAGGACATCGCCCTGCTCGAAGCCAGGGACCTGCTCTTTGCCCGCCTGCTGCAGTACAAGGCGTTCAAACAGATTGCCGCGCTGATGGGCCGCCGGCTCGAGGAAGAAGCCGCCCGCTACCCGCGTCAGGTCAGCCTAGAACCGCAGTTCGCGGCGCTGCTGCCGGAGTTGATCTGGCGGACGTCGCTGGCGGATTTCGCCAAACTGGCGGCCAAGGCGCTGGAGCCGAAAGCACCGAAGCCCACGGAGGTGGGGCTGGCGCACCTGCATGCTCCTGCCGTCAGCGTGAAGGAGCAGGCGGCGATCATCGCGGACCGGCTCCAAGATGGCGGGCCGCTGTCCTTCCGGGCGCTGACCGCGGATGCTGCCGACACAATGGTGGTGGTCGCCCGCTTCCTGGCCCTGCTGGAAATGTTCCGCGACGCAGTCATCGCCTTTGACCAGCCGTCGCCGCTGGGAGATCTGACGGTCCGCTGGACCGGACCCGACAGGGACTGGAGTACCGAACGGCTCAGCGAAGAATACGAAGACATGCCGGCGTCCCCGGCCGTCCCCGGGGACGGACCCGAGCCCGCCGCGGCCGGAGAGGAAGGGCAGGATGACTAACGGAGCCGACCCCGCGCCGCTGGCCGCCGACGAATCCGGCGCCGACCTGCAGTCCCTCCCCGGCGGACCTCGTGCTGCCCTCGAAGCGGTACTGATGGTCATCGACGAGCCGGCCACCGACGTTGAACTTGCCACCGCCCTGGGCCTGCCGGTGGCCGCAGTCCGGACGCTGCTGGAGGAGCTCCAAAGGGATTACGACGGCGGGGGCTCGCCTGACGGGGCACCCCGGGGATTCGAACTGCGCAGCATTGCCGGCGGCTGGCGGATCTTCTCACGCAGTGATTTTGCCGACATCGTATCCGGCTTCATTCTGGAGGGACAGACTGCCCGTTTGACCCAGGCCGCGCTGGAGACGCTGGCCGTGATTGCCTACCGCCAGCCAGTGTCCAGGGCACGGGTTTCGGCGATCCGCGGAGTGAATGTGGACTCGGTGGTGCGGACCCTCGTCCAGCGTGGTCTGATTGAGGATGCGGGCACGGATCCGGAGACAGGAAGCCTTCTGTACAAGACCACCTCGTATTTTCTGGAAAGATTGGGTATAGGAAATGTTTCCGAGCTGCCCAAACTGGCACCGCATCTGCCGGGGCTGGAAAATTTGGCAGACATCGACGACTCCGATATCTAAGACTGACTCTCGCTAGTTCTAAGGACAGACCATGACACAGGCGCCCCGATCCGGTTCCGGCCGCAACAACCCACGCGGCGGCGGCAAGGGCCCCCGGCAGTCAGGCAAACCCGGTGGCGGTTTCTCCGGCGGCGCCGGCAAGGGCCGCTCCGGGAAGTCCTTCGGCAAGCCGCAGGACGGACCCCAGGCCGGCAAACCGCGCCCGGGCCAGTCCGCCGGCGCCAAGCCGGGCTCAGCCGCAGGCCGCAAGCCCGGTGCACCCGCGGGCCGCAAGCCCGGCCCCAACGCCGCGTCCGCCGGGCCGCGCCCCTACGGCAAGGAGCGTTTCGGCCAGAACCTCGGTCCAGTGAACAACCGCCCGAAGAAGGCCAAGACGCCCAGAACCGGACACGGCGAGACCTCCGATCAGCATGATCCGCAGGGCGTGCGGCTGCAGAAGGTGCTCGCCGGTGCCGGCGTTGCCTCGCGCCGCGTCTGCGAAGACATGATCGAAGCCGGCCGCGTGGAGGTCGACGGCGTTGTCGTCACCGAGCTGGGTGTGCGTGTAGACCCGGCCACGGCGGTCATCCACGTGGACGGCATGCGGATCCAGACGGACGAGTCACTGGTGTACTACGTCTTCAACAAGCCCAAGGGTGTTGTCTCGACCATGGAGGATCCGGAAGGCCGCCCCTGCGTCAGCGACTACTTGAAGAAGAACAAGGACCAGCGCCTGTTCCACGTAGGCCGGCTGGACCAGGCCACCGAGGGTCTACTGCTGCTGACCAACGACGGCGAACTGGCCAACCGCCTGACGCACCCGTCCTACGAGGTGCCCAAGACCTACCTGGTCCAGGTGCGCGGCCCGATGGCCCACGGCATCGGTGCCCAGATGAAGGACGGCATCGAGCTCGAAGACGGCGTAGCCAAGGTTGATTCCTTCCGGCTGGTGGATTCGACCCCGGGGCACGTTCTGGTGGAGGTTGTGCTGCACTCGGGCAAGAACCGGGTTGTGCGCCGGCTTTTCGACGCCGTTGGACATCCGGTGGTGCGGCTGGTCCGCACCCAGGTGGGTCCGATCAGGCTGAACGACCAGCGGCAGGGCAGCATCCGCGCCCTAGGCAGGACGGAAATCGGTCACCTGCTGGCAACGGTAGGGATGTAGAGCTTGAATCCTGCACACCTACAGGCCACCCATCTCTCGGGTCCGGTTCTGGTCATCGGCACCGGTCTGCTCGGCGCCAGCATCGGACTCGGACTGCGCGCCCGCTCCGTCGACGTCGTGCTCTCGGATCCCTCGCCCTCGGCGCAGGCCGTGGCCCAGGACATCGGCGCCGGACGGGCTTTGGATCCGGGGGAGGAGTTGTCCCCGCAGCTTGTCGTCGTGGCGTCCCCTCCGGACGTGACCGCCCGCGTGGTTTCGCAGGCGTTGCGGGACTATCCGTCCGCCGTCGTTGTTGATATTGCCAGCGTGAAGGCCTCCGTACTCACCGAACTGCAGCAGGACCCGGCACTCGGAGCCGCGGATCTTGCGCGCTATATTGGCACGCATCCGATGGCCGGACGGGAGAAGTCCGGCCCGGTGGCGGCGCGCGGCGAACTGTTCACCTCAATGCCGTGGGTGCTGTGCCCCAACGAGCAGACCAGTGCCGCAGCATTGAAGACGGCGCAGGCGCTGGCCATCGATCTTGGCGCCGTGGTCTCGAAGATGTCCGTGGATGAACATGATGCCTCGGTGGCGCTAATCTCCCACCTGCCGCAGGTGATGTCCTCGCTGCTGGCCAGCCGGCTGCAGGACACGGAACCGCATGCCCTCTCCCTTGCCGGGCAAGGGCTGCGTGACGTCACGCGCATCGCCGCCAGCGACCCCGCCCTCTGGGTACAGATCCTGGGCGCCAACGCCGCGAAGCTGGTCAAGATCCTCTACGGCGTGCGTGAGGACCTGAACCGGCTGATCGGCACCTTGGAGCATCCGGAGGCTACCGGCGCGCGGCTGGATCTCGCGCAGTTGATCAGCGAAGGCAACGCCGGCCAGTCCCGGATTCCGGGCAAGCACGGCGCGCCGCCGCAGTCGTTCGCCTGGCTGACCGTGCTGGTTGATGACCGGCCCGGGCAGATCGCACAGCTGCTGACGGAGATCGGCGAGGTGGGCATCAACCTGGAGGATCTGCGGCTGGACCACTCCTCCGGACAGGACGTGGGCATGGTGGAAATTTCCGTCCTGCCCAGCAGACGGCAGGAACTGATCGACTACTTGGATTCGCACGGATGGAAGGTACTGCAATGAGTTCGGCTGCTACGGATATGAGGCACTACCGGTTGGGGAAACCACTGGTGGTGGCCATCGACGGGCCGTCCGGTTCGGGCAAATCCAGCGTCAGCCGGGAAACTGCCCGCCGGCTGCATGCGGCGTACCTGGACACCGGCGCCATGTACCGGGCGGTGACCTGGCATTGCCTGGATACCGGTGTGGACCTGCAGGAAGCCGCTTCCGTCGAGAAGGCCAGCCGCGAAGTGGACCTGGAGATCAGCACGGATCCCGACCATGAACTGGTCAGCGTCGGTGGCACCGATGTGACCTTGGCCATCCGCGAACCCAGCATCTCCTCGGCGGTCAGCGCCGTGGCCACCACTCTGGGTGCCCGGGCCGAGCTCATCCGCCGCCAGCAGCAGATCATCGCGGACTCAGGAAGGCGGATCGTCGCCGAAGGCCGCGACATTACCACCGTGGTGGCCCCTGACGCCGAGGCCCGCATCCTGCTCACCGCCAGTGAAGAAGCCCGGCTGCGCCGCCGCGGTATCCAGCTTGGCGGAACCCAGAGCGATGCGCAGCTGCAGGAACAGGTCCTGACCCGGGACGCAAAGGATTCAACGGTAGTCAACTTCCACGAAGCCGCCGACGGCGTGTTCACCGTGGATTCCTCCGACCTGGACTTCGAGGAAACCGTCGAAGCCGTTCTCGCCGCGGTCCGCAGCGCCGCGCACTGATCTGCACGAAATCCGGTCCTCACGGCGGCCCTGTGGACATACACCGTCACGGTTGAATCTGCCAGCATGTTTCAATGGACACTGCGGCAGAACCGATCTACATGCATTAACAGAAGGACAGCGACCATGAGCGCCACACAATCCGGCAACGGGCCCACCGGAGACGGATACACCGGCAGCGAGTACGAGCCCGCCGGCGAAGACAACATCGCCGAGCGTCTCGAGGCAATCGACGACGCCGAGGCCGAGCAACGCGCGCAGTCGCTGCGTGCCGGGTTGGCGGACTATGAGCTGGACGAAGAGGACGCCGCCCTGCTGGCCGGAATGGACCAGGACGTCGACGAGGATGCGCCAAAGCGCGTAGATCCCGTCCTCGCCATCCTCGGCCGCCCGAATGTGGGTAAATCGACCCTGGTCAACCGTATTTTGGGCCGCCGCGAGGCCGTCGTGGAGGACACCCCCGGTGTTACTCGCGACCGCGTGACCTACGCCGCACAGTGGAGCGGCCGCAATTTCACCCTCGTCGACACCGGCGGTTGGGAGCACGATGCCAGGGGCATCCATGCCCGGGTGGCCGAGCAGGCCGAGGTTGCCGCAGACATGGCCGACGCCGTGCTGCTGGTCGTAGATGCCAACGTCGGCGCAACGGCCACGGATGAGTCCGTGGTCCGCATGCTCCGGCGCAAGAAGAAGCCCGTCATCCTGGTCGCCAACAAGGTCGACGACATGGCCCAGGAAGCCGACGCCTCCACTCTGTGGGGACTGGGCTTCGGGGAGCCGTACCCGGTGTCGGCACTGCACGGCCGCGGCACCGCCGACATGCTCGATGCCGTCATGAAAGTCCTGCCTGAGTTCTCCGCATATGGTGGACTGGAACGCACCGGTGGCCCGCGCCGCGTGGCCCTGATCGGCCGGCCGAATGTGGGCAAGTCTTCGTTGCTGAACAAGCTGGCCGGCAGCGAACGCGTTGTGGTGGATCCGCAGGCCGGCACCACCCGCGACCCAGTAGACGAGATGATCGAGCTCGGCGGACGGACCTGGCGGTTCGTGGACACCGCGGGCATCCGGCGCCGCGTCCACATGCAGCAAGGCGCGGACTTCTACGCCTCGCTGCGGACGCAGTCCGCGTTGGAGAAGGCGGAGGTCGCCGTCGTTCTTCTGGCGGTGGACGAGGTGCTCAGCGAGCAGGACGTCCGCATCCTGCAGTTGGCCATCGACTCAGGCCGGGCCTTGGTGTTGGCGTTCAACAAATGGGATCTGCTCGACGACGAACGACGCCGCTACCTGGAACGCGAAATCGAGCAGGACCTGGCGCACGTCGACTGGGCGCCGCGCGTCAATATCTCCGCCAAGACCGGATGGCACAAGGACCGCTTGGTTCCAGCCCTCGACACGGCTTTGGAATCGTGGGACAGGCGCATCCCGACCGGACGGCTCAATGCGTTCCTCGGCGAGCTGGTCGCCGCCCATCCGCACCCTGTGCGCGGCGGCAAGCAGCCCCGGATCCTCTTCGGTACCCAGGCCTCGAGCCGCCCGCCGAAGTTTGTGCTGTTCACCACTGGGTTCCTGGATCCCGGCTACCGCCGCTTCATCACCCGCCGCCTGCGCGAGACGTTCGGCTTCGAAGGCACGCCGATCGACGTCGCCATGCGTGTGCGCGAAAAGCGCAGCCGTCAGCGTTAAGTAACGAGGGCCACGGGTGGTAATCGCAGGCCAAAATATGCTGTAAGGTATTTGAGGTAGTTCAGCCGGGCAGGCCCCGGCGGGACGACGGGTTGTGGCGCAGCTTGGTAGCGCACTTGACTGGGGGTCAAGGGGTCGCAGGTTCAAATCCTGTCAACCCGACAGTAAGTAAAAGTCCCGGTGATCGATGATCACCGGGACTTTTTTCATCCGTGCGCAGGCTCCGGTGGTGAGCGGCGGTGCGTGCCGACATGTGTCGCCTCTGGCTGTCGGAGGGCGAATTTCTGTGCCTATACTTTCAGCTGTGGCCCGTTGCCGTCGGCAGCACCGGCCCAGAGGATCCAGCGGCGCAAGAAAGGCATTTACATGAGCAATGTCCCAGCAGACCTTCACTACACCGCCGAACACGAGTGGGTGACCGCTGCCGGCACCGACGGTGTTGTCCGTATCGGCATTACGGATTTTGCCCAGGACGCACTGGGTGACGTCGTCTACGTGCAGGTTCCGGAAACCGGAACCACGATCACCGCCAACGACGTTGTGGGCGAGGTCGAATCCACGAAGAGCGTCAGTGACATCTATGCTCCTGTCACCGGCGAAGTAGTGGCTTCCAATGACGCGCTGGAATCAGATCCGGCCCTGATCAACTCCGATCCCTACGGTGAAGGTTGGCTGATGGAAATACGGCTCGCTGATGCCTCGGCAACCGAATCGCTGCTCAGTGCTTCGGAGTACGAACAGCAGGTAGGCTAGAGCTACCGGTACCGTAGTTTTTTGAACGGTCAACCGGTCACTGACCGGTTGACCGCTATTTTTTGCAGGGGAGGACGTTTTAATGGTGGGCGAAGAGCACAATGCAAGAGGCACCGGACATGACCAAGGTGCTTCGGAGGCTTCTGCCGAGACCACTTCCATCAGTCTGCCCCCGCAGGCAAAGACTTACCTGCCGACACCACAACTGACCACGGAAGAGGAAGCTGCAGTTTTGGCACTGCCGGCCGGTTCGGCCCTGCTGATCGCCCATAGCGGCCCCAACCACGGCGCCCGCTTCCTGCTCGATCAGGACGTAACGACCGCTGGCCGGCACCCGGACGCGGACATCTTTCTCGACGACGTGACCGTATCCCGCAAGCATGTCGAGTTCCGCCGCACCGGTGAAGGATTCACCGTGGTGGACTCCGGCAGCCTGAACGGCACGTACGTCAACAATGACCGCGTCGACAGCTTGGCGCTGCGGACCGGTAACGAGGTGCAGATCGGAAAGTTCCGGTTGACCTACTACGCCGGCAGCGGGGCCGCTGGGAAGGGCCAGGACTAGGCGGTGCCCGCATCGCAACCTATACGGCGTCCGCTCGGCACCGGGAGGGACACGTTCCGCAGCAGCGTCCTCAACATCGGGGAAGTGCTGCAGGAACTGAATGCGGAATTTCCCCAGATCAGCGCCTCCAAAATCAGGTTCCTGGAAGAAAAGGGCCTCATTTCCCCGCAACGGACGCCGGCGGGATACCGCAAGTACACGAGCCAGGATGTGGAGCGTCTTCGCTTCGTGCTGGCTCTGCAGCGGGACCAGTATCTCCCGCTCAAGGTCATCAAGGACTACGTTGACGCGATCGACCGGGGGGAGCGGCCCGAGGCATTGCCTGGCGGCATGTCGCTGACCCCGCGCATGGTTTCCGGCCGGCTGGCCGAAGAGCTCAACGGGCGGGCGCGGTCCTTGACCTTGGCGGAGCTGCGCGATGCGGCCGGTGCTTCGACGGCACTGGTCCAGGAGCTGGTCAGCTTCGGACTTATCCAGGCCGCGGATTCCCGTTATGACGAGCACGCCCTTAAGGTTGTCAAGGCCTGCGTGCAACTCGAAGCCCACGGCATAGAGCCGCGGCACCTGAGGCCCTTTCGGACTGCGGCGGACCGCGAACTCGGTCTCGTGGAGCGTGCCGTGGCTCCCATCTCGTCACGGCGGGATGTGGCCTCAAAAGCACGGGCGGCCGAAACCGCCAAGGAAATCAGCGATCTTTGCCTGAACCTGCACAGCGCCTTGGTCAATGGACATATCGCGCGAATGGACCGCTGATCGGAGGAGCCATGCTCGAAGTCGAGGTTGTCGGGGTGCGGATTGAACTGCCCTCCAATCAGCCGCTGGTCCTGCTCAAGGAAACCGAGGGCGAACGCCACATCCCGATTTGGATCGGGGCGCCCGAGGCCAGCGCCATAGCTTTTGCCCAGCAGGGCATTAAGCCTCCGCGCCCCATGACGCACGATCTGCTGTGCAGTGTTGTCCAGGAGCTCGACAGGACGATCACCGAGGTGCGGCTTGTCTCCGTTCAGGACACCGTTTTCTACGCGGAGTTGGTGTTCGACGGCGGCAAAACAGTCAGCTCCAGGGCGTCGGACGCCATCGCTGTGGCTCTGCGCGTTCCCTGCCCGATCTACTGTGCGGAAGAGGTCATGGAGGAAGCCGGCGTACAGATTGCCGAGGCTTCCGAGGAGGAAGAAGGCGAAGCCGGACCCGCTGAGGAAAATGCTGAATCGCAGTTGCGCGAGTTCCGTGAGTTCCTGGCCGATGTCGAGCCGGAGGATTTCGAGAAATAATGCCGGGGCATGCCACGGCAGGACGCGGAATTCCGCGATTCCAACCGACACGCCGGATTCTAAAAAGCCAACGTCTTTGACCGAAGCGCCCAGCCGTTCTAACGTCGAAGCATACAGTTCCCATTGCATGGCCGGATAACTCAGGGCAGACTTAGACCAAACCCTGAGAGTGTCGGCGGTGCCGACTTCCCCCTAGGGAACTTTCGACAAGGAGGGTTCACGTGAGTCCTAAAGGTGATGCGGGCGAGTTGTCGCACGCCGTAACGCCGGGTGCCGCGATTCCCGCTAGTGCACAGGGTTTGCTGTTCACCGAGGACCTGCCGGTTCTGGATGAAGACGCCGGCTACCGTGGCCCAACGGCCTGTAAGGCCGCAGGAATCACTTACCGGCAGCTGGACTACTGGGCCCGCACCGGCTTGGTGGAGCCGGCGGTACGCGGGGCTTCGGGCTCCGGCTCGCAGCGGCTCTATAGCTTTCGGGACATTCTGGTACTGAAGGTAGTCAAGCGTCTGTTGGACACAGGGGTTTCTCTGCAACAGATCCGTACCGCCGTGGAACACCTGCGGGAGCGCGGCGTGGAAGACCTGGCCCAGATCACGTTGATGAGTGACGGTGCGAGCGTATACGAATGCACGTCTGCGGACGAGGTTATAGATCTGGTGCAGGGCGGCCAGGGTGTGTTCGGCATAGCGGTCGGACGTGTGTGGCGCGAAGTCGAGGGCAGCCTTGCCGAACTGCCCAGCGAACACGTTGCAGAACAGGATTTCCCCGAGGACGAACTGAGCCGGCGCCGGGTCCGCAAAATCAGTTAACGCCGACAAGCCGGGCGGCACGCACACGGTGTGCTCGGAAGACTACGAAAGAAGGGCACCCGTCCGGGTGCCCTTCTTTCGTGTGCGTGGGAAGGGCCGGTCAGCTGGGAGTCCGGCGCAGGACGCGGTTGCGCATGCGACCGGAGTCCGTCAGGTTCTTCAGCAGCTCGTCGAATAGGCCCGCGGCTTGGCGCGCTGACTCCCCGGGCCAGTGGTGAATGGCGTGAGCGGCACCCTGGATCTGCTGCCAGTTGGCCTGCTCAGCAATGGTAGGAGCCAGTAGCAACTCGCCGAACATGGATTTCATCTCGGCCAGACGGAACGTGTGTTCATTCGAACCGGAGCGTACGCGGTTGGCGACCACTCCCGCCGTCGTGAGATTGGGCGCGTATTCGTCGCGGAATAATTCAATGGCCCGCATAGTGCGTTCCGTTCCGGCAACGGAGAAGAGGCTCGGTTCGGCAACCAGCAGCACGCGGTTGCTTGCCGTCCATGCCATGCGCGTGAGGCCGTTGAGGGAGGGCGGGCAGTCAATGAGCACCAGCGAGTACCCTTCAACCCGGGAGAGGACCGTGGAGAGCCGGCGCAGGTCCCGGCGGCCGAGGTCGGGCCGGTCGTAAATTCCGGTGAATGCAGAGCCGACGGCGACGTCGAGAATTCGCCGGCCCACCGCATGCTGGCCGTTGGCGGCAGCGGTGGCGACCCAGCCGCTGGGGGCAACGTTCGCCGCCAGATCCGCCTTGCGAGCGTTTTTTAGCAGGCTGCCGATATCCGTCTGGCGCGAAGGCCGGACGCCGAGACCCGTGGTCGCGTCGGCGTGCGGATCCAGATCTACGACCAGTGTGGGAATTCCTGCCGCCAGTGCCGCGGATGCCAGGCCCAAAGTAACCGACGTTTTTCCGACGCCGCCCTTGAGACTACTGATGCTCACTACTTGCACGTGTTAAACCAATACCTAACATGTCTTGTCATGACGGCTGCCCGCTGCTGGTGAACCAGTCGGGACCGGCCGAGAACCAAAAATCCCTCCACCATCATATGTTGCCTGCCCGTCGATAAAGGATTCCGGCACCTGTCCCGCCTGTCGGCTCCGCCGGAGATGGTCCGGGTTCGCCGGGTTCCCGCTATCATTACGTTCCAAGTGGGTGCATTTCGTGATGTGCGCAACACTTACTTGCCATGCGCAATAGCAGTACTTGAGACTTGCACCACAACCCCGATCGATCGCAATGACGCAGGAGCGACATGTTCTCAAAAATCCTGGTGGCCAACCGTGGTGAAATCGCCATCCGTGCCTTCCGCGCTGCCTATGAGCTGGGCGCAAAGACTGTGGCGGTTTTCCCTTACGAGGACCGGAATTCGATCCACCGCCAGAAGGCCGATGAGGCATATCTGATCGGCCAGCAGGGACACCCGGTACGGGCATACCTTGACGTCAACGAGCTTATCCGTGTTGCAAAGGAATCCGGTTGCGACGCGATCTACCCCGGCTACGGCTTCCTGTCCGAGAACCCGGATCTGGCCCGTGCGGCCGCCGGCGCTGGAATCACCTTTGTCGGTCCGAAGGCCGATGTCCTCGAGCTTGCCGGTCACAAGGTCCACGCCCTGGACGCTGCCCGGAAGGCAGGGATTCCGGTGCTGAAGTCCTCTGCGCCGACTGCGGATAAAGATCAGCTGCTGGCAGCGGCCGATGAAATCGGCTTCCCCATTTTCGTTAAGGCCGTCGCCGGTGGTGGCGGCCGTGGCATGCGCCGTGTCGACACCCGTGACGCACTGCCGGAGGCCCTCTCGGCCGCCATGCGCGAGGCTGACACGGCCTTCGGCGATCCGACCATGTTCCTGGAACAGGCTGTGCTGCGCCCTCGGCACATTGAGGTACAGATCCTCGCCGACGGCGAGGGCAACGTCATGCACTTGTTCGAGCGGGACTGCTCACTGCAGCGCCGCCACCAGAAGGTTGTGGAGATCGCTCCGGCGCCGAACCTGGACGAGAATATCCGCCAGGCTCTCTACCGGGATGCGGTGAAGTTTGCTACGGCGCTGAATTACACCAATGCCGGTACGGTCGAGTTCCTCGTGGATACCGTGGGCGAGCGTGCGGGCCAGCATGTGTTTATCGAGATGAACCCGCGGATCCAGGTTGAGCACACTGTTACAGAAGAAATCACGGATGTGGACCTGGTCCAGGCACAGCTGCGCATTGCCTCCGGTGAGACGCTCGCGGACATCGGTCTGAGCCAGGATACGGTGACGATCAAGGGCGCCGCACTGCAGTCCCGTATCACCACGGAAGATCCGTCGAACGGCTTCAGGCCCGACGTCGGAAAAATCACCGGTTACCGCTCTGCGGGCGGCGCCGGCGTACGGCTCGACGGCGGCACCGTTTATGCGGGTGCCGAAATCAGCCCCCACTTCGACTCCATGCTGGTCAAGCTGACTTGCCGCGGCCGCGACTACGCCACGGCTGTCGCCCGCTCGCGACGGGCACTGGCGGAGTTCCGCATCCGCGGCGTCTCCACGAACATTCCGTTCCTGCAGGCCGTCCTCAGTGACCCGGAGTTCGTCGCCGGGAATGTTGCGACCTCCTTTATCGACGAACGCCCGGAACTGCTTCAGGCACGGGTCTCCGCAGACCGCGGAACGAAGCTGCTGACCTGGCTGGCCGATGTGACAGTCAACCAGCCCAATGGTGCGCTGACGGCGAAGACCGCCCCGGTGGACAAGCTTCCCCAGGTCGCCCGCGAAGCTCTCGAATCCACTTCCGCGCTGCCGGTGATCCCGGCCAAGGGAACCCGGCAGTCGCTCCAAGAACTCGGTCCGGAGAAGTTCGCCGCGGCCCTGCGCGCGCAGCAAGCTGTTGCGGTCACCGACACCACTTTCCGCGACGCCCACCAGTCGCTGCTGGCTACCCGCGTGCGTACCCGGGACCTGGTCTCGGCCGGGCCGGCGATCTCCACACTGACCCCAGAGCTGTTCTCCGTGGAGGCTTGGGGCGGCGCAACGTACGACGTGGCCCTGCGCTTCCTCGGCGAGGACCCGTGGGAACGGCTGGCCGCCCTGCGCAAGGCTATTCCGAACATCTGCCTGCAGATGCTGCTGCGCGGACGCAACACCGTCGGCTACACGCCCTACCCGGAGGAAGTCACCGCCGCCTTCGTGAAGGAAGCAGCAGCAACCGGCATCGACATTTTCCGGATCTTCGACGCCCTGAACGACGTCTCGCAAATGGAACCGGCCATCCGCGCGGTACGCGAGACGGGGACCGCCGTGGCTGAGGTGGCCCTCTGCTACACCGGAGACCTGATGGACCCGGCGGAGGACCTCTACACACTCGACTACTATCTGGATCTTGCCCAGCGCATCGTCGATGCCGGCGCGCACATCCTCGCCATTAAGGACATGGCCGGACTGTTGCGTCCTGCGGCAGCCAGGAAACTGGTGACGGCACTGCGCGAGCGTTTCGATCTGCCTGTTCACCTGCACACGCACGATACGGCAGGCGGCCAACTGGCTACCCTGCTCGCGGCCGTGGAAGCGGGCGTGGATGCCGTCGACGTCGCCAGTGCAGCCATGGCCGGCACCACCAGCCAGCCCTCGGCCTCCGCACTGGTCGCCGCCCTGGCGAACACGGAACGAGACACCGGTCTGGACCTTGGGGCCGTAGGCTCGCTTGAACCGTACTGGGAAGCGGTCCGACGCGTATACGCCCCCTTCGAATCCGGGCTGCCCGGCCCCACGGGCCGGGTTTACCAGCATGAGATTCCGGGGGGACAGCTTTCCAATCTGCGCCAGCAGGCCATCGCGCTTGGACTGGGTGAGCAGTTCGAAGACATTGAGGACATGTACTCGGCGGCGGACCGTATCCTCGGTCGACTGGTCAAGGTCACTCCGTCATCGAAGGTCGTCGGTGACCTGGCTCTCCAGCTTGTGGGCTCCGGCGTGGACCCGGCCGATTTTGCCGAGAATCCGCAGAACTACGACATTCCGGACTCTGTTATTGGGTTCCTCTCCGGCGAGCTCGGCGATCCTCCCGGCGGCTGGCCGGAGCCGTTCCGGACCAAGGCACTGCAGGGCCGGAAGATCAAGGTCCGCGACGTCGAACTCAGTGCCGAGGACTCGGCCGCGCTCCAAGCCGATTCCGCGACCCGGCGCAGCACTTTGAACAGGCTGCTCTTCGCCGGTCCCGCAAAGGACTTCGAATCGACCCGCGAGACATACGGTGACGTATCTGTGCTCGATACCCGCGACTACCTCTACGGACTGCAGCGCGGCACCGAGCACGTTATCGAACTCGAGAAGGGCGTGCGCCTCATCGCGACGCTCGGTGCAATTTCCGAGCCGGATGAGAAGGGCATGCGAACGGTTCACTGCACGCTCAATGGCCAGCAACGTAACGTTGCTGTGCGGGACCGGAGTGTCGAATCCCAGGCAAAGGTTGCCGAAAAGGCGGATCCGAACGTTCCGGGCCAGGTTGCCGCGCCCTTCGCCGGTGCTGTCACTGTGACAGCCAAGGTGGGCGACGCAATCGCGGTGGGCGACACCATTGCCACCATTGAAGCCATGAAGATGGAAGCAGGCATCACCAGCCCGGTTGCCGGAACGGTGAAGCGGCTGGCGATCTCCTCCGTGGAGCAGGTCCAGGGCGGTGACCTGCTGCTCGTCATTGAGTAGTAGCTGATATGTAGGTTCCGTCAAGAGGCGGCTCCCGGCTTTTGGTTCCGGGAGCCGCTCTTTGCTGGTCGGATGGAGCGGGCGCACGGGACTTCCCGGCGATAATGGCCGCCCGGACGGGCCGGGAGCCGATGCCGCTTACGGCGCCCGGCCCTCTATGTCGTCTAAAGTGGTTGTTCGTGACTTACTTCGATTTGGCCATCATCGGCTCCGGTTCCGGCAACTCCCTGATAACTCCTTACTGGGACGACAAGAAGGTGGCCATAATCGATGGCGGCACGTTCGGCGGAACGTGCCTGAATGTCGGTTGCATTCCGACCAAGATGTTCGTCTACCCGGCGCAGCTGGCTTCCGCGGCAAAGGAAGCGGCTGCGCTGGGCGTGGACATGGCGGTCAAGGACGTGCGTTGGCAGGAGGTCCGGGACCGTGTCTTCGGCCGGATCGATGCCATCTCCGAAGGCGGGCGGCGCTACCGTGACGAGGAACTGGACAATGTCACGCTGTATCCGGAATACGCGAAGTTCACCGGGCCGAAAACCCTGGTGACGGCAAGCGGTCAAAGCATCGAGGCCGAGCACATCGTTATCGCGGCCGGTTCGCGTGCCCACCTGCCGGATGTTCCCGGTATTGATCTGCCGCAAGTGCATACCTCCGACACTGTCATGCGGATCGATCAATTGCCGGCGCGAGTACTCATCGTCGGCGGCGGTTTCATTGCAGCCGAATTCGCCGCAGTTTTCTCTGGCTTTGGTTCTGAGGTAACGCAAATCAACCGGTCGGCTCCCTTGCTGAAGTCCGAGGACCGGATTGTTTCGGAGCGCTTCACCGCCGCGGCTGCTGCGCAATGGAATCTGAAACTCGGCTGGACGCTTTCGCGGATCGAGGAGGCGGGGCCAAGGGTACGTGCCACCATCGCTGGCACCGACGGCGGTGAAGCTGTTGTGGACGCTGACATTGTCCTGGTGGCGACCGGAAGGCTGACCAATGCCGATTCCCTGGATGTTCAGGCTGCCGGTTTCGACCTGGAGGAAGACGGTCGGCTTGCCGTCGATGAATTCCGACGCGTGCTCGCCGACGGCAGTCCCGCCGAGGGCATCTGGGCCTTGGGGGATGTCAGCAGTTCTTACCAACTCAAGCACGTCGCGAACTACGAAGCACGGGTGGTTGCTCATAACCTTGAGCATCCCGAAGGCCTGCGCCGCAGCGACCACCGGTTCGTACCATCTGCAGTCTTCACCCGTCCGCAGATTGCCAGCGTCGGTTTGACTGAGGAACAGGCGCGGCAGGATGCCGAGGTAAGCGGCGCCCAAATTGTCACCGTCATCCAGGAGTATGGAACCACGGCCTACGGGTGGGCGATGGAAGACTCAACCGGATTCGTCAAGCTCATCGCCGACAAGGCCACAGGACGGTTGCTCGGCGCCCACATCATGGGCCATGAGGCCTCTATCCTGATCCAGCCCCTGATCCAGGCGATGTCGTTCGGCCTGGACGCGTACACCATGGCGCGCGGGCAGTACTGGATCCACCCGGCCCTGACTGAAGTCGTTGAAAATGCTCTGCTGGCGCTGGGGACGGACGCACCGTCCACCTAGCGCCAGCAGGCCGGCTTCGGCCCTGGCTAGCGCCGGGAACCCGCTGGCGCGTAGATTTCTTCTACTATGGCTGCATAGTCCTGCATCACCTGTGCGCGCTTGATCTTCATTGACGGTGTCAGGTGTCCCGAAGCTTCGGTAAAGTCCGTGGGAACTACCCTGAAGGCTTTGATCGCTTCGGCTTGGGACACCGACTGGTTGGCATGGTCAATCAGCGACTGGATTTCGGCCCGGACCTTTTCGTGTTCAGCCGCTTCGGCGACCGTAGTACCGGCCGGCAGCCCGTGGCGCTCCAGCCAGCCGGGAAGAGCCTCTTCATCCAAGGTGATGAGCGCCGCAATGAACGGCCTTTGGTCGCCGACCACCACGCACTGGGACACCAGGGCATCGGCGCGGATCTGGTCTTCCAGCAGTGCCGGGATGACGTTCTTCCCGCCGGCGGTAACGATAATTTCCTTTTTGCGGCCGGTGATTTTGAGGAAGCCGTCGTCATCCAGTTCACCGATATCACCGGTGCGCAGCCAGCCGTCGTCGAAGGTTTCTTCGGTCAGGTCCGGACGGTTGAAGTAGCCGCGCATGACGCAAATACCCTTGGTGAGGATCTCGCCGTCGTCGGCAATCTTGACCGCGTTGCCCGGCAGGGGAGCCCCTACCGTACCGATCTTCACGAGGCTGGGAGTGTTGACGGATATGGGCGCCGTGGTTTCCGTCAAACCATATCCTTCCAGGACCAGGAGCCCGATGCCGTGGAAAAAGTGGCCGAGCCGTTCGCCCAGTGGACCGCCGCCGGAAACCGCGTACTCGACGCGCCCGCCCATGGCCTCACGGATTTTATGGAACACGAGCTTGTCGAAGAGCTTGTGCTTCAAGCTCAGCATTAAGGGAACTTTGCCGGCCTGCTCCGCCTTGGACCAGGCGATCGCCGTGTCCGCGGCGGCGTGGAAAATCTTGCCCTTGCCGCCGTCCTCGGCCTTGAGCATGGAACTGTTGTAAACCTTTTCGAAAACCCTGGGCACCGCGAGGATGAAGGTGGGGCGGTAGCTCTGCAGATCCGGCAGCAGGTTCTTGACGTCCGGCGTGTGGGCTACGGTGGCACCGCAAGTAACGCAGAGGACCGAGATGAAGCGCGCGAAGACGTGGGCCAGCGGCAGGAACATGATGGTCCGGGCCCCCTCATGGGCAACGGCCGGCAGCGCTGCAGCCCCGCTTGCTGAAAGCTCCACGAAGTTGCCATGGGTCAGTTCGCATCCCTTGGGCCGGCCCGTGGTGCCGGAAGTATAGATAATGGTCGCCAGGTCATCCAGCCCAGCAAGTCCGCGCCGCTCCTCGATGACGCTGTCGTCGAGATCCGCACCGGCAGCGCGCAGGGCATCCAGACCCGTGCCGTCCAGCTGCCAGACGTGCTTGACGGCATCCAGTGACTCATTCGAAACCGCTTGGCGGACGACGTTCTCGTGCGAAGCGCTTTCGACAAAAGCACCGACGGCACCGGAATCGCCCAGAATCCAGGCAACCTGGCTGGGGGATGATGTCTCATAGATGGGCACGGAAACGCAGCCCGCAAACCAGATGGCAAAGTCCACCAGCGACCATTCATAGCGGGTACGCGCCATAATCCCCACGCGGTCCCCGGGAGCTATCCCGCTGGCAGCCATTCCCTTGGCCAGCAACACAACGTCGGCGAGGAATTCGGTGGCGCGGATATCCTGCCATGTGCCGGAAGCATCCTTGCGGGAAAACAATGCGGGGTTGGAGGCTTTCCCAGCCTGCTTGACCACGAGATCCGTGATGTTCGAGTTTCGGGGAACATCCACCATGGCAGGGACGCTGTATTCGCGCACATCGACTCCTTTATTGTCAGCAAACCACCCCAACGGGTTTCCCTTTAGCCTATAACCTAAATCACATTGCTGTACTCGCTGGTAACCTACGAATCGATAACGGAGCGCCGCCCGGCTGGGTGCTGCAACGATTCCAGCGCCTTCGGTCACCCTACCTGCGGTGCCTGGGGCTTTTCAGACCTGCGCACCGTCGTCGCCGCTGTCCCTCTCGCCGGGCAGCCTCGAGACGAGGTACGCGCCGGCAGCAATGATCATGACGATCAAACCGACGACGGCGGCAAAGGGCGCGCTGCGCCAGAACATGGCCATGAGCAGCAAGGCCAAGGGTCCGCCGACGGCTCCGCACCAAGCCAGCACCAGCAGAGGTTCGCCCGTGCCCAGGGGCGCAGGCTCGGGCGGTACAAACTCGTCGTCCTCAGGCTCGGGCGTGTAGTAGTCCCTGGGGCCCGTGGCGGGCATGGCGCCTTCAGGCAGGTTTTCTGCCGGAAAGTTGGGGCCGGACAAGCCCGTTGAGGGTTGATTACCGGCGTCAGCAGGCTCTGGATTGTCCTGACCTGGAATGTTCTTGTCCTGCGGATCCGGCGCTGCTTCGGCTGACTCGAGCCGGGCGACAAGATCCTGCCAGACAGCATCGTCCTGCGACGGTTCGCGGTCAGACATTCGTGGCGTTCCTTTCGCCGGCATTTTCCAGGATGAACCGGGCCGAGTGATCAAAGATCTGTTCAGCATCATTATCCATGGTCGCCACGTGGTAGCTGTTGCCAAGCTCCACGATCGTCAGGCGCCGGGAGCCGATCTGCCTGCGGATCAGCGCGGTGCTGGACTCCGGGACTACATGGTCTACGGTAGAGCGGAAAATCAGCGCCGGAGCGTCCACTCGTGGCAGCGAGGCGGTGGTATTGGCAAAGAGCCGGCTCAACTGGTGCACAGCGGCCAAAGGCGTACGGGCATACGCCTGTTCATCCTGCCCGGGCTTGCTGATGTCGTTTGCGATGGCGGGGGTGGACCTGACGATGTACTTGAGTACGCCGGCAAACCGGGCCACAGGGTTGGCAAACGTGAGCCCCGGGTTGACCGCAACGACACCGGCGACCGGACGGTACGCCGCCAACCGCAGGGCCAGCGCGCCGCCCATGGAAAGACCTGCGGCGAAGACCGTGCTGCGTTCGCGCGCGAGTTCGTCGTATGCCTGCTCGACCGCGCCGTACCAGCGCTCCCATGGGGTCTTGGCCAATTCCTGCCAGGTCGTGCCGTGCCCGGGGAGCAGCGGCAGCCGAACGGCGAATCCCGCCTCGGCCAGATATTCGCCCCAGTTCTGCAAGCTGCGGGGAGACCCGGTGAACCCGTGGCTGAGCACCACGCCGATCCGTGAATTAGGACCGTGGCCATTGCTCGCAAAGGGCCGGGGCGGCTCCAAGGTGGTCATGACACTATGTTGTCATCTGGTACCTATAATCTTCTATCCGCCCTCGCCGGGACGGGGGAGTCGACGCGGGCTGCGGATTACCTAGAGTAGAGTCACAAACGGAAATCGAAGAGACCGGCGCTGCGCTCGGCTCAACCGGAAGGGCTCACGTGTTCTATTGGGTGATGAAGACAATCTTCATTGGACCGGTGGTCCGGCTCCTGTTCCGCCCATGGATCAAGGGCCTCGATAACATTCCAGATGGTCCGGCAATCCTGGCCAGCAACCACATGTCCTTTTCCGACTCGATCTTCCTGCCGCTGGCCGTGCCCAGGCCTGTGGTGTTCCTGGCGAAATCCGAGTACTTCAACGGTCGTGGACTAAAAGGCAGGATGACAGCTGCCTTCTTCCGGCTTACCAACCAGTTGCCGATGGACCGCTCAGGCGGAGCCGCGTCGGCGTCGTCGTTGTCAGGGGGAGCGGATGTCCTGAACGCGGGCGGACTGCTCGGCATTTACCCGGAAGGCACACGCAGTCCTGACGGCCGGCTCTACCGGGGCAAAACCGGCGTCGCCAAACTGGTTCTGAGCACCGGAGTGCCAGTGGTCCCGGTCGCCATGATCGGTACCGACAAGGTCCAGCCAATCGGCCGTCGCATCCCGAACATCCGACGGGTCGGAACGATTATTGGGAAGCCGCTGGACTTTTCAAGATACAAAGGCCTGGAGAACGACCGCTTCATTCAGCGTTCCGTCACAGACGAAATCATGTACGAGATCATGCGGCTCTCCGGCCAGGAATACGTTGACGTGTATGCCAACACGGTGAAGGCGCAGCAGGCAGCGCGCAAGTCCGCCAAGACCGGGCAGGAGCAGCGTAAGGCTGAAGCCGTGGGTGCTGTCGGCGAGGCTCTGCAGAAGCCGGGCACAGTCAAGGCACCGGGTGCCATCACGATCATCGGTAATCCGGAATCCCTTGCCAAGACACCCGATGCCGCACATACAGAGCGTGCGCCCAGTGCGCAGCCAGATACCGATGCCGCATCCTCTGGCGCAACGGACATAGCCGGCAGTGACGACTCCGGGCAGTCCGGCGGGGGCCGGAAACCGCGCAAGCCCGGGTCCTGAGCCGGGGCAGGCCAAGCTAGAACAATGCCGTCAATGTGACTCATTCGGCCGCACGCATTACGGCCGGGCAGAAACGGGAGTTCAAGGGGTCTAGCATTGATGTGTGACTGAACTTAGTGCATCTGCCCCTGTATCCACTCCGCAGCCCGGTGCCGCCGAATATCCCGGCCTGGATGCCTGGCGTGATCTGCCTGTTGTCCAACAGCCAACGTGGCAGGACAGCAAGGTGTACGAGTCGTCTCTAGCGGAGCTGTCCACCCTTCCGCCGCTGGTATTTGCCGGGGAAGTGGATGTGCTGCGCGGACGGCTGGCCGAAGCCGCCGAAGGCAGGGCCTTCCTCCTGCAGGGCGGCGACTGTGCCGAAACATTCGAAGGCGCTACCGCGGATAAGATCAGTGCCCGCGTGCGCACCATCCTGCAGATGGCAGTGGTCCTGACCTACGGTGCTTCCCTGCCCGTGATCAAGATGGGCCGGATGGCAGGACAGTTCGCAAAGCCACGGTCTTCCAACGATGAAACCCGGGACGGTGTGACGCTGCCGGCCTACCGCGGCGACATGGTCAACGGCTTCGACTTTACCCCCGAGACCCGCGGCCACGACGCGTCACGGCTCGTTCGTGCGTACCACACGTCCGCCTCCACCTTGAACCTGATCCGCGCCTTCACCCAGGGCGGCTTTGCCGACCTTCGGCTGGTGCACCACTGGAACAAGGGATTCACCGCCAACCCTGCTCATTCGCGGTATGAGTCCCTGGCCCGCGAAATCGACCGAGCCGTGAGGTTCATGGATGCCTGCGGTGCAGATTTCGAGGCGCTCAAGCGGGTGGAATTCTTTGCCAGCCATGAAGCCCTGGTGCTCGATTACGAACGTGCCCTGACGCGGATCGATTCCCGCACCGGCCTGCCCTACGACACCTCCGGCCACTTCCTCTGGATCGGTGAGAGAACCCGCCAGATCGACGGCGCCCACGTGGACTTCCTGTCACGGGTCCGCAACCCCATTGGCGTGAAGCTTGGCCCCACCTCTACTGCGGATGACGCCCTGCGGCTGATCGACAAACTGGATCCGGAGCGTGAACCGGGCCGGCTGACCTTCATCACCAGAATGGGCGCCGGTAATATCCGGGAGAAGCTTCCCCCGCTGGTGGAAAAAGTTACGGCCAGCGGTGCCAAAGTTCTGTGGGTGACCGATCCTATGCATGGCAACACCGTGACTTCGCCGAACGGTTACAAGACCCGCAACTTCGACGACGTCATCGATGAGGTCCGTGGCTTCTTCGAGGTGCACAAGGGCCTGGGCACCTTTCCGGGCGGCATGCACATGGAGATGACGGGCGACGACGTTGCCGAGTGCCTGGGAGGTGCGGATCCTATCGATCAGGACGCGTTCCTGGACCGGTACGAATCGGTGTGCGATCCGCGCCTGAACCACATGCAGTCCCTGGAAATGGCGTTTCTTGTAGCGGGAGCGTTGTCCAAGCGCTCCTGATTCCTGCCGTAAGGCTCCGCCGTCCGCTCAGACTACGGTCAGCGTGATGACGGAGCCTTCGGGTACGGACTCGTCCACGGGATCCTGCACCCGTACCGTGCCGAAGAATCCGCCTAGGATCTCGTTGATCTCGACTTCGAAACCCAGCTCTTCGAGCTGACGCCGGGCATCGTCTGCCTGCTGGCCAACGAGGTTGGGAACGTGCACCATGCGGGGGCCCTTTGACAGCGTCAACGTCACGGTGTCGCCGCGGATGACATTGCCTTGTGCCGGATTCTGTGCGGCAATGTTCCCCTCGGGAATCTCCCGATGGAATTGAGCCTCCGGAGCGAATTCGACAGTCAGGCCGGCATCCTCTAGAGCCGCGGTGGCCTCGTCCCGGGACAATCGGGTGACGTCGGGTACGGCAAACGGCTCTGGTCCCTTGGATACCGTCAGATCCACCGGGGTGTTTCGGCGCAGCTGCTCCTCGGCTGCAGGCTGCTGTCCGATGACTTCGCCGGACGGAACCTCTTCGTCGAAGGCTTCGGTGACATCGCCGGCGGCCAGATTCGCCCTGGCCAGTTCAGCCTGGGCCTGTTCGACGGTCATTCCGGTAACGGACGGTACAGGGAATAGCTGGGGACCTTTGGAGACGAGCAGCGTCAGCATTTCAAACCGCCGGATCTGCTCCGGGGCCCGTGGATCGGTTCCGATCGCCACACCGGCTTCGAGCTCCTCGTTGAAGGCTTCCTCAATCCGGAAGTTCAGATCCTGAGCCTGCAGTATGGACTGGGCCTCGCTGACAGGCTTGCCTGAGACTCCCGGAATTTCCACTGGTGCTCCCGGCCCCAGGCCGAAGAACCATCCGGCGGTCGCGACAAGTACCGCGAGGATTCCCAGCACGATTGCCCACAGCAGGCCCCGTCTGCGGGGATGCCTGCGCAGGGATTGCTCGGGTCGCCGTGCCTGCCGGGACAGCTCCTTCGCGCGGGCTTTCGCCTCACGTTTCGTCAGCGGTGCAGCCGTATCGGAGACATCGGAAGAATCTGTCGCTTGCCCGTAGCCGTTTCCGGCATTCATCGCAGCCTGCGGCCGGGTCAAGGCCTGTGTGTGCTGGTATGACGGCGCAATCACTGTGGTCCGGTTGTCGTCCTGGCTGATGACTTCGGTCGGCGGGCTTGCCGGGTTGGGCATGCTCTGTTCAACCAGCGTGGGCGCGCTGCCGGACGAACTTGCCTTCGGCGAGTCAAGGTCGGCGTCGCTCAGCGTGGTACGGATATGTCGCAGCTCCCCTAGGAGAGCGCCGGCATCGACCGGTCGCTGTTCGGGGTCGGACGAAGTGCACCATAGCACCAGTTCATCAAGGTCCTTGGCCAGGCCGGGCACCAGCGTGGACGGTGCGGGCACGGTGGAGTTCACATGCTGGAAGGCGACATGAATGGGAACTTCGCCGGTAAAGGGCTGCCGGCCGGTGAGCATCTCGAAGAGCATGATGCCTGCCGAATAGATGTCGCTGCGCGCATCCGCAGGAGCTCCCGTCACCAGTTCCGGCGCCAGGTACGCCACGGTTCCGATCAGGGTCCCCGTGTTCGAGGTGGTGGACACCGCACGTGCAAGCCCGAAGTCACCGATCTTGATCCGGCCATCGGAGGACATCAGCACGTTCTCGGGTTTCACATCCCGATGGACAAGGTCCGCTTCATGCGCAGCCGCCAGCCCCTCGATGACCGGATCCAGCAATGCCAGGGCCAGCCGCGGAGTCAAAGCACCCTTGTCATTGAGGACATCGCGCAACGTATGCCCCGGGACATATTCCATCGCCAGGTAGGCAACGTGGCCGTCGAACCCCTGGTCCAGGACACCGACCACGTGGGGGTGCGAGAGCTTTGCGGCAGACTTGGCCTCTCGGACGAATCGTTCCAGGAAACTCGTGTCCTCGGCCAAGTGCGGATACATGATTTTCAACGCCACATGCCGGTCCAGGCGGGTGTCGGTGGCCAGATAGACGGTGGACATGCCCCCTCGTGCGAGGCGCGAAAGAATCAGGTATCGCCCGTCCACTGTTGCGCCGACCATTGCATCCGTAACCCGTTCCTGCACTCTTCGATCCTAAGTCCTAACACGGCGAGGGCCCGGATCAACATGGATCCGGACCCTCGCCGCTACCGCGGGCAGCCCCGTGGGCGCACCCGCGGTGCTGCTATTAGAAATTCTTCATGTGCGCCTTAATGGCTTTCACATACGTTTTGGTGTCGTCGAACATGCCATGGGTCTTGACCGAGTACTGGCCCTGGTAATACGACGCAATCGCGTCGTCGAGATCATCGCTGGTCCGGACGAGCGAGCGGATGATGGCCACGCCGGCAGTGGCGTTGTCGTAGGGATCCAGGAGGTTCAGTTTCCGGCCAACCAGATCCGAGGCCCAATCGCCTGAGGACGGAATCACCTGCATGGCGCCGATGGCATTGGCAGGGGAGACCGCGGTCTGCTGGAAACCGGACTCCTGGTAGGCATGGGCCAAGGCAAGGGCCGGATCAACGCCCATGCTGCGTGCCGTGTCCGCAATGATGGCCTTCATCTGCGACTGGCTGGGCTGCGGGGTGGAGAGCAGCAGGCGCTTGTTCTCGTTGGCCTTCGCGACCACTGCCTCCGGGTACGAGTAATGGAGGAAGGTGCTGGGCACCAATGGTTCAGCCGATGCCGCGTTCACATCCGCCCCGCTGCTGCCGGCACCCGAGACCTTGATCTTCTGGCCCGGGTAGATGACCGACGTCGATTTCAGCCCGCTCGACTGCAGAAGCTTGCTCAGCGTGATGTTGTGCTTGATCGCAATGCCGTACAGCGTATCGCCGGCCTTGACCGTGTAGGAGGAACCGGAGCCCGAGGCCGTCGTCGAGGAGGTCTTGGCGGTCTGCACGGTGGCGGCTGAACCGCTGACCTTGATCTTCTGGCCCGGGTAAATGGTGGAAGTGGCCTTGAGGCCGTTGAGCGAGAGGATCTTGCTCAGGCCCATGTTGTGGCGGGCGGCAATCCCGGACAACGTATCGCCCGACTTGACGGTGTAGGATCCACCGGAGCCCGACGACGTCTTTGCCGACGAAGGCTTGGCGGTGGTCGTCGAGGATGCAGCGGAACCGCTGACCTTGATCTTCTGGCCCGGATAAATGATGGAGCTGGCCTTGAGGCCGTTGAGCGAGAGGATCTTGCTCAGGCCCATGTTGTGGCGGGCGGCAATCCCGGACAACGTATCGCCCGACTTCACGGTGTAGGACCCACCGGAGGATGAGGAGGAACCTGATGATGACTTGGTGGCTCCGGATGAAGCGCTGCCCGAGAGTTTGATCTTCTGGCCCGGATAGATGATCGAACTGGGCTTCAAGCCGTTGAGGCTGAGAACTTTCGAAGTGCCCAGGCCGTAGCGAGCGGCGATTCCACTGATCGTCTCGCCCGACTTGACGGTATGGGCTGACGGCGTGGGCTTCAGTGCTGGACGCAATGTGGACGGAAGCTGGAGGGCAACATCAGAAGCCGGAACAATCCGGGACAGCTGCACGGGGAGGTCCGGGCCTGCCAGCTTGGGCTGCAGCGCCATGCGGGGAGCCTGCTCCGCCGCTTGGGCCGGAAGCGCAAAAGCAGCGGAGGAAAGTACGACGGCGGGAATCGCCGCGGTGGCCGCGGCGGTCAGCAGCTTGCGGGAAGGCTGGGCTGCAGTCCGTCCCTGGGCGCGGCTGCTGGAGAACGGGCGCTGGTCAGTCATGGACATTCCTCATCAGTGGTCAGCGGCATGTGCCGTAGGCCCGTAGGCTGTTGAACGAGTTACGAGTGTTTCAGTTGTTATCAATGTGAAACTTGTGACTTGAGTGAATCTACACTAATTCCGCATAACACAAAAGCGAAATTTGGAGCATGGATATCTGAGGCGGCGTGTCGACTTCGGAAGTGGTTTGAATGGCCCGCTCATGGCACGCTTATTACGTGAGTGAACTCGAAAAATTAATTACCGAATGGTTGCCGTTGCCCGATGTGGCCGAACGTCTCGACGTGTCAATCAAGAAGGTCCACAGCCTTATTGATGAAGGAGCCGTGATTGCCGTTCGGGTAGGGGAGAGGAATATCCGGTCCATTCCCGCTGCATTCATTGTCGAGGATCAGATCCTTGACAGCCTTAAGGGCACGATTGCTGTTCTCGGGGATTCAGGCTTTAGCGACGAGGCCATACTGCGCTGGCTCTTTACCGTCGATGAATCACTCCCGGGCCGACCGATCGACGCACTGCGCGAGGGCCGCAAGACCGAGATCCGGCGCCGCGCCCAAGCTCTCGCTTGGTAGGGCATGCTGGCCGGACCAGCGGCTGGGCCGGCGCGCTCGGCTGGGCGTAATTCTAACTACTAGGCGGTGCGCCGCACCGCGCGGTCGGCGAGGTATTGCAGTGCCTCGCCGACAACGGGGTCCACGGGGAGCAGTTCCAGGGCACCAAAAGCAGCATCGCTGAGTTCAGCGATCATCGCTTCAACTGATCCGAGGGCTCCCGATTGTTCGATGATCCCGCGGAGCCCGTCGATTTCGGCTCCCGTGAGATCCGGTGATCCCAGATGCTTTTCGAGGTAGTCACGCTCCGAAGCGCTGCATCTGTTGAGTGTCAATCCGATCAATACGGTCCGCTTGCCTTCACGGAGATCGTCGCCGGCGGGCTTGCCTGTTGTTTCAGGGTCGCCAAAGACGCCCAGGACGTCATCGCGGATCTGGAATGCTTCTCCCAATGGAAGCCCGAATGCAGAATAACGGCGGATCAGTTCCGAGTCGCCTCCAGCTAAGGCGCCCCCCAGGCAGAGCGGATGCTCCGTTGAATACTTGGCGGACTTATAACGAAGAATCTTCAGCGCCCGGTCCACCGCGTGCTCCCGCGGCCGGCCGGGACCGGCTACTTCTTCAAGTACATCCAGGTACTGACCGGCCATCACCTCGGCTCGCATTCTGTTGAAGATCTTCCGGGCAGTTGTTCCGGAGGCGCCCTCCGAACCGATTCCGGCGAAGACTTCTTCGCTGAAGGACAAACAAAGGTCGCCCGCGAGGATAGCGGCGGCTTCGCCGTAACGTTCTGCATCCAGGGACCACCCGCGCTGGCGATGCCGGAGTTCAAAGCCACGATGAACACTCGGTTTTCCCCTTCTAGTGTCCGAACGGTCGATGATGTCGTCATGAATCAATGCCGCAGCCTGGAAAAGTTCAATGGCGATACCCGCTTGAACTGCCTGTCCGGCCAACTCGGCACCTCCGGCTCCACGCCATCCCCAATACGCGAGCAAGGCACGCAACCGTTTTCCGCCATCCGCCAGAACCGCGACGGCATCTATCAGCTCAGCGGCGTCCTCGGAGATCTCCTGTAACTGCGCCCGTTGTTCACCGAGAAACTCCTGCAACCCCGTGACGAGGCTGCTCTGGAATTTCTCCTGCTCGGCTATCGAACGGTTTCTGTTGACGGACGTCTCCATGTTCACCGGCTTTCCTCAGAAAGGGGTGAACCGGGCCGGTGATATTGCAGCAAGACATACTCCTCGACGGGCAGGCGGGTACCTGACCAGTCTAGCCACGGTAAAGCGCCGTCATGCCCAGCGGAACTTACCATAGAGAGGTGAGCGAGGTACGGCAACAGAACTGCCCCATAATGCATGTCGACATGGACGCGTTTTTCGTCGCCGTCGAACTCCTAGAGCGTCCCGAGCTGGTCGGTCGGCCGGTGATTGTCGGATCGCCGTCGGGAAGGTCGGTTGTGCTCTCAGCTTCGTACGAAGCAAGGAAGCACGGCGTTCGGTCCGCAATGCCAATGTCGCGTGCCCAGCGCCTGAGCCCGCATTCCGTGATTATCGAACCGCATCAGTACAAGTACCACCGGGTGTCCGAAAAGGTGATGGAAATTTTCCGGAACATCACCCCCGAAGTCGAGCAACTGAGTGTCGACGAAGCATTTCTCGATGTCAGCGGTTCGATCCGCAGACTGGGCCAACCGCTGGAGATCGGTGCGCTCATCCGGCAGACCATCCGGTCGGAGTTGGGTATTACGGCCACGGTCGGGATTGCCTCGAGCAAGTTCGTGGCGAAGATCGCGTCCACCCATGCCAAACCTGATGGTTTGCTGCTGATTCCGCAGGAGCGCACGGTCGAGTTCCTGCACACGCTACCGGTGGGGGCACTGTGGGGCGTGGGGGCGAAAACCGGCGACATCCTGGCCAGGCTCGGCATCCATACGGTCGCGGATCTGGCCCACACACCCCAGCAGACACTGCGTCGGGTTCTCGGAACGACCGGGGATCATGTGTATCGGCTGGCCTGGGGGATCGACGACCGGAAAGTGACACCGGCAAGGCTGGAGAAGAGTGTCGGCGCCGAAGAGACCTTTGCCGACGATGTCTCGGACACTGCGCAGCTACAGCGCGAACTGTTGCGCCTTGCGCACCGTACCGCAGTGCGGCTGAGGGCGTCCGGAATGCAATGCAGGGGAGTGGCGCTGAAACTTCGCTACGCGGACTTCACTACCTTGAGCAGGTCCCGGCGCCTCGCGGAGCCCGCCGACAGCGCCCATCAGCTGTATGCGGCGGCTGTGGCACAGCTTGCCGGTTTGGGCGAGCGGCCGATGCCTGTTCGGCTGATAGGCCTGCGTGCAGAACAGCTGGAACCAACGGCCGGCGCGGGGCAGCAGCTGACCATTGACGGCACCGAGGATAACTGGCGGATCGCTGAGGAGGCACTGGACAAGGTGAATTTGAAGTTCGGCCGTGGCGGGGTCATGCCGGCCGCCTTGTTGCCGTCAGCCCAACGGGGTATCAAGCCTGGTCGGAATCAAGTTTCTAGCGGTGATGCAGGCGGCGAAACGCAGTCTGCAAAGAGTGGCCGGAAGCACCCGGAGACAGGCCGGAAGGACGAGGGGACCTGATAAACCGTCATGAGCGCTGGATAAGCCGTCAATAAGGACATGCAGCTTTCGAATGGACCGTTTGCAATCTATCCTTAGTAGTAAGGAAATGAAGTTTTTACGGGAAGTTCGAGGAACTCTTTTCCCAGCACGTCCGTTTCATAGATACGCGGACTACGGGGGACAGGAAGAAGGAGGTTCAGATGCCACTCTCAGAGCATGAACAGCGGCTGCTGGATCAGCTGGAGCAGCAACTGCATGCGGATGACCCCAAATTTGCCAGCCATATGGAGTCGGCCTCGGGGCGGTCGCTGTCAACGAGGCACATTGTTGTTGGCTCGCTGATCGCGGTGGCGGGCATTCTGGTGCTGTTGATTGGTATCTCCAACCAAATCATTGCCTTGGGTGTTCTGGGATTCATAGTGATGGGGGCCGGTGTTTATTGGGCGACCAGCAGGCGCTCAGGAGGGGGTAAGGATGCTTCCTCCACGGCCGGCAAGTCTGCCCCGCCATCCAAGGGAGGATTTATGTCCAACCTGGAGAACCGGTGGGACGAACGCCGCCAGGGCGAGGACCGTCAATGACGACATCGCCATGAGGACCACTTAACAGCCAGCCTCCTTGCTCCACTTTCCTCCACGCGGCGGAAACCAGAGCTAAAAGAAAGACCCGTCCAGGACGGGTCTTTTCTTATTTAACCGCTTCTGGCGCTCCTGCGCACCAACTCGGGCCAATTCCCTCCACATTCACCATTCCTTGAACTGGCGCGGAATACAGACCAAGAGAAATACCCTCATCTGCGCTTTTTGTGTTGACTGTGGTGAATTGTGGAGTAAAGTGGAGGACATCAGAGGGTAGTGGTGAACGCAGGAGGTTGACTAACTCCTTTATCGGCAAGGCGGTGGCGATGTTCCTTGGAACACATACGCCGCGGTTGGATGAAAAGGGGCGGTTGATTCTCCCGGCCAAGTTCCGTGAGGAACTGTCCGATGGACTCGTGCTCACACGGGGACAAGAGCGTTGTATCTACGTCTTCAGTCAGCGGGAATTCGAACGGGTGCATGAAGAAATGCGCAAAGCACCCATATCGTCACGGCAGGCTCGTGACTACATTCGGGTTTTCCTGTCCGGAGCTTCTGATGAGGTACCTGATAAGCAAGGCCGGGTTACGATTCCATCCGCGCTTCGTGCTTATGCGGGCCTGGACCGGGAACTCGCCGTTATCGGCGCCGGAACGCGTGCAGAAATCTGGGACGCTCAGGCTTGGAACGAGTACCTGACGGAGAAGGAAACCGCTTTCTCCGAAACAGATGAAGATGCAATACCTGGAATCTTCTGACCTTGGTTGGATACAGCACTACCGCCGGATTCTTGAATGAGATCTCCAGCCGCCCAGCACGACCACCTGAATCACCTTCCCCGGAATCAGGCGAGACGCTAGGCGCGGATGGGGATCTGGTCCAAGAATCAATCGGTTTAAAGGACTTGCAGGAAGCAGAAGAACCCAGGGAACAAAAACAACCGGAGGAGCAGGCTGGATGAGCGAGGACCGCCCGACAGAGGACCGTCACGTCCCCGTGCTGCGCGACCGCTGCATCAACCTCCTAGCTCCGGCAATCGAGAAGGCCATTGAATCCACCGGACGTGCCGTTGTCGTTGACGCCACCCTGGGCATGGGCGGCCATTCCGAGGCGCTGCTCCGGAGGTACGGACAGCTGCACCTGATCGGCATCGACCGGGACGAGCAGGCTCTGGGACTCGCGGGCAGGCGGCTGGCTGAATTCGGCAGCAGGACAGACTTGGTGCACGCCGTCTATGACGAGATTGCCGACGTCGTCCGTGATCTTGGCATGGACACCGTGGACGGGGTGCTCTTTGACCTGGGCGTCTCTTCGATGCAGCTCGACGAACGGGACCGCGGCTTCGCCTATTCCTACGACGCGCCGCTGGACATGCGCATGGACACCAGCCGGGGACGGACCGCGGCAGACGTAGTAAATACCTACAGCCAGGACGAGCTGGTCCGCATCATCCGCAAGTGGGGCGAAGAGAAGTTCGCCGGCAGGATCGCCTCGGCCATTGTGGCAGCCCGTGATGAAGCTCCTCTCGAAACGACGGGACAACTGGTGGACGCAATCCGCAAAGTGGTCCCGGCTTCGGCGGCACGAACCGGCGGGCACCCGGCGAAGAGGACCTTCCAGGCGCTGCGGATCGAAGTCAACGAAGAGCTGGAGGTGCTTGAACGCGCCATCCCGGCTGCATTGGACGTGCTGGGTATGGGCGGCCGGGTAGTGGTCATGTCCTACCACTCCCTGGAAGACAAGATCGTCAAGGGTTTTTTCGCCTCCGGCTCGCGGTCGTCGGCTCCCGTCGGGTTCCCAGTGGAGCTGGAGGAGCACAAGGCCCAGTTGAAAACTTTGACCAAGGGCACCGAGGTGCCGACTGAAGCAGAGATCGCAGAAAACCCGCGGGCGGCTTCGGCCAGATTGCGGGCGGTAGAACGGATTCGGAACAGGAGCTCCTCATGAGTGCAACAGCTCGGAACACCAGGCCGGCAGTTCAACCCATGGTGGAGGGCAGCACGGCCCGGGACGCCCAGTATGCCGGCGCGCTGCCTGAACGGAGCGCGGCGCCCCGCACGCCGCTGTCGGTGGTACCTTCCGGACCGGCCCGCAAACGTGTGCCTTTTGCCGTGTTCTGCTTCGTCGTGCTCGTTGCCGCCCTCGGGTGTGTGCTGGTACTCAATATCTCCGTGTCCGGGGGACAGTACGACATCGTGAAGCTGCGCGGCGAACAGGTTGCCTTGGCCCAGCAGAACGAAAAACTGACACAGCAGTTGGAAAACCGCCAGGCTCCACAGAATCTGGCAGCGGAGGCTGCACAATTGGGAATGGTGGTTTCGCCTTCTGTCGGTTCCATTGATTTGGAGACGATGAAGGTCAGCGGGGACCCGCAGGCGGCAAAGGAAGGTTCTGCGCCGTCACAGTTGGTGGAGCGTCCGGAACTTCCGGCGCAGGCGCTGACGCCCACTGAAGCCGCTGAAGCCGAGGCGGGAGCTGAAACGGGAGCCGAGGCTCCGGTTGAGGCCGAAGCTCCGGCAGCAGCGGAAAAGGCAGCTGAGGCAGAACAGCCGCCGGCCGAGCCGAAGCGGGCAGCCGAACAGCCGTCAGCCGGCGGCAGTGAGAAGACATTCAGCCCCGAGGAGCTGAACGGCGGAACCATCCCGGCACCGAAGCAAAAAACAGGGCAGTAACAACGAATTGCCCGGTGAGACGAACGAGGATCCCTAGTGGCAAGAACCAAGGCCCAAGTCCAAAGCAACCGGCGGGCCGAAGTGACGGCCCGAAGGCTCCGCGCAGGACTCGCCGTGGTGCTGGTCCTGCTGGTTATCCTCGGCGGACGTCTTTTCCAGCTGCAGGGCCTCGATACCGCCGGCATGGCTCAAGCTGCAATCGACAAGCGCCTGCGTACTTCGGAAATACCCGCCTTGCGAGGCGAAATCCTTGACGCCGAAGGGACCGTGCTGGCCCGAAGTGTGCAACGTTTCGACATCGTCGTGGACCAGCGCCTGGTCGAGGATTTCCAACGGTTCAACCAGGAAACCCGCCAGGTCGAAGATGTGCAGATCGAGGGCGAAATTGAGAATCTCGCGGCCATCCTGGGGCAGGACGTCGCCACGGTGCGGGACGCCGTCGTCGGTGATAAGCCGTTCAACTATGTAGCAAAATCGGTCACGCCTGAAATCCAGGAGAAAGTCGAGAATTTGGCCTTCCCCGGCCTGCAGTCGCGCGAGACCACTACCAGGACCTATCCGGTGGGCGAGGTGGCAGGCTCGGTAGTCGGCTTCCTGGGGTCCGACGGCACCCCGCTCGAAGGCATTGAAGCCACGCAGCAGGAAGTGCTCGCCGGCACCCCTGGTGAGCGCACCTTCGAAATCGGGGCGGACGGAATCCGAATCCCGGTGGCCACCAACGAAGAAGTACCTGCCCAGGACGGCCAGAGTGTCAGGCTCACCCTGAACTCGGACCTGCAGTGGTATGCCCAGGAGGCCATCGCCGAGCAAGTCAAGGAATACGACGCCGAGTACGGAACCATCGTTGTGATGAACGCCAAGACCGGTGACATCATTGCGCTGGCCGATTCCACCACGCTGGATCCCAATGATCCCGGGGCGACACCGGACGGCCAGCGCCAATCCTACGCCGCGACGAAGGCCTTCGAGCCCGGCTCGACGACAAAGATGATCACGATGGCCGCCGCTATCGAAGAAGGCATCACGACGCCGATTACCAAATATAAGATTCCGCCCGAGTACACCGTCAACGGACAGACGTTCATCGATGCCCGGCCGCACGATGCCAAAACGATGACCACGGCGGGCATCCTCGCGAATTCCTGGAACACGGGCACGGTGATGATCGGGGAACAGCTGACCAGGCAGCAGCGCTACGACTACCTGCGCAGGTTCGGGGTCGGCCACAAGTTCGACATCGGCCTCCACGGGACCACCGCGGGCCTGCTGGCACCACCGGAGACTTGGGACGGCCGGCAGGAATTCACAGTCCTCTTCGGCCAGGGCCTGGCGCAGACCGCCCTGCATACCGCCGTCGCCTTCGCCACCATTGCGAACGACGGCGTCAGGATGGAACCGCGGCTGATCGACGCCTATATCGACCCCGACGGTACCGAACACCCCGTGGCCAAGGAGGAAGTTGGGCGGGCCGTCTCCTCCGAGACAGCGGACCAGGTCCAGGACATGCTGGAGACCGACTCGCACGTGGCCAGTGGCTTGCCGGGTAATATCGAGGACTACCGCATCGGTGTGAAGACGGGTACGGCCGAGGCGCCGTCCGACGAGGGTGGGTTCAGTGGCTATACGATTTCCTATGCAGGCATCGCTCCCATGGAGGACCCTGAGTATGTTGTCGTGGCGACCATCCAGCGGCCGGAGGGCGGCGTATTCTCGCTGACCGCCGGTCCGGTTTTCAAAAAGGTTATGAGCCAGGTGCTCAATACCTACAATGTGCCGCCGTCCACCACCAAGCCGGTTAAACTTCCGCTCGAGTAATGATTCTGGAGAACTTTGTGAGCACCACCCCCCGACAGCCGCACAGGTCTGCCTCGCCTATGCGGCCGGAATTTGTCGAGCCCGTCACGCTACAGGAACTGCAGCTGGTCCTGGCGGACGCCGGATTGCCGGTCATGGCGTCGGCTGCAGGAACAGACTGGGACACTGCCGTGAGCGGGCTTTCGATCGACTCGCGCGCCGTGGAGCCGGGGGACCTCTACATCGGTTTGCCGGGAGCCAACCGGCACGGGGCCGAGTTCGCTGCGCAAGTTGCCGCAGCGGGTGCGGCGGCAATTCTTACGGACGACGCCGGAACCCAGTTGCTCGCGGGGCAAGACCTGGGCACGGTGCCGGTGTTGGCAGCCCCGGACCTGCGCGCCCTCGTTGGACCACTATCGGCCAGGGTCTACAACAGCCAGCCCGCAGGTACCCGGCCGAGCCTCTTCGCCGTCACCGGTACCAACGGAAAAACAACCACCACGTACTTCGTGAACTCCCTGCTGAAGGCACTGGACCAATCCACCGGCCTGATCGGGACAATCGAAATCACCGTGGGCAGTGAAGCGATTCCCAGTGCACTCACTACGCCCGAGTCCCCGGAAGTCCACGGCATCCTCGGCCTGATGCGCGAACGGGGTCTGGATGCGGCAGCGATGGAAGTGTCCTCACACGCCATCTCCTACCGGCGGGTGGACGGAGTGCGCTTTGACGTGGCAGGATTCACGAACCTCACGCAGGACCATCTCGATCTGCACGGCAGCATGGACGAGTATTTCCAGACGAAGGCCGAGCTTTTCACCCCCCATCGGGTCCGCCGCGCCGTAGTCTGCGTGGATGATCCCTGGGGGCGGCGGCTGGCCGAAAGTTCCGACGTACCCACCGTCTCGCTCAGTACCACCGGCGCGCCTGCGGACTGGCGGGTTCAGTCCATTCAGCGCGCAGGGCTGGGACACAGGTTCGAGCTGCACGGCCCGGACGGGGTGCTGCGGCTGCATACCGGCCTGCCGGGGGACTTCAACGTGTCCAACGCTGCCCTGGCGGCAGTCATGGTGCTGGCCTCCGGTGTTGACGTTCAACGTCTCCAGACAGCGCTGGATGCGAGGGATCCGTTCACAGTAGATGTTCCCGGACGAATGCAGCTGATCAGCGAGCAGCCGGCAGGAATTGTTGATTTTGCCCACAATCCCGACGCACTGGAGCGCACTCTCGCGTCCGTGCGGCGGCCCGAAGCAGGCTCCCGCGTCATCATTGTTTTTGGGGCGACGGGGGACCGCGACCAGACCAAACGCCCGCTGATGGGAGCCATCGCAGCCCGGGGTGCCGACGTCGTTATTGTCACCGACGATGATCCGCACGGCGAAGACGAAGCCGCCATCCGGCAGGACGTCCTGAGGGGCGCCTTCGCGGCGAAGCAGGACGAGCAGCTGGACACCGTGATCGAGGAGGTCTTTCCGCGCGCCGCGGCGATCGAGCACGCCGTGGAAATGGCCACGGCAGCAGATACCGTCCTGGTTGCCGGACGCGGACACGAGGTCTGGCAGGAGGTCAAAGGCGTGAACCTGGCCCTTGATGACCGGGTGGAGCTGCGGAAGGCGTTGCGCCGGCATGGATTCTATGCCCTCGGTGCCGACGCGGTAGAGTCCTAGATCGTCATGATTGAACTTACTGCAGCCGAAATTGCGGCAATTACACACGGGCGCATCATTGGGGAACCGACAGATGGTTCGGAGGATACCCCCGCTGTGACGGTTAATTCCGCGGCGACGGATTCGCGGGAAGTGATTCCCGGGTCACTGTTCGTGGCGAAGCCCGGCGAGAAGACGGATGGGCATCTGTTCGTTCCCCGGGCTTTTGCTTCCGGCGCCGTGCTGGCGCTGACCGAACGCGAGATAACCGACGACGCCGGCCGTCTGCTGCCGCAGATCATCGTGCCCGACGCCGTGCAGGCCATGGGTGCCATTGCCGCCGACGTCGTCGCGCGGCTGCGTGCCCACGGCCCGCTGTCGGTTGTCGGAATCACCGGCAGCGCGGGCAAGACCACCACGAAGGATCTGCTCGCGGGCATCTTGGCCCAGGCCGGCCCGACCGTGGCCCCGGTGGGTTCCTACAACGGCGAGGTCGGCGTGCCGCTGACCATTTTCAACGCCGACTTCGACACCCGTTACCTGGTGGTGGAAATGGGAGCCACCGGGCTGGGACACATCACTTACCTGACGGATATGGTGAAGCCGGACACCGGCGTCGTACTGGGTGTGGGTACAGCCCACGCCGGCGAGTTCGGCGGCGTGGAGAACATCGCCCGCGCAAAGGGTGAACTGGTTGAAGCGATCGGTGCCGATGGCACGGCCATCATCAACGCCGACGATCCGCGCGTACGTCAGATGGATACCCGCACGACGGCGAAGCTGCTCTATTTCACCGCCGACGCCGGGTTCTCGCCGGATGCTGCCGATGCTGAAGTTTTGCGCGCCACCGAAGTGCGTACCAATGCCGCCGGGCACCCGGAACTGACGGTCCGCTTCCCTGATGGAACCGAAAGCCGCATCGTTTCCGGGCTGATCGGTATCCACCATGCCACCAACCTGCTGGCAGCGGCCTCCGCAGCCTGGTCGCTTGGCATCAGCGCCGAGCTGATCGCCAGCGGCCTGAACGGCCGCGGTCCGGCGTCCCGTTGGCGAATGGAACGCACCGAGCGGCCGGACGGTGTGACGGTCATTAACGACGCCTACAACGCGAACCCCGAATCGATGCGTGCCGCCCTGCGGACCCTGGCCGAACTTGGCCGCGGCGAGGGACGGCGTACCTGGGCGGTACTGGGCGAGATGCTGGAGCTGGGAGAGGATTCCATCCACGAGCACGACGCCATCGGGCGGACTGTGGTCCGCTTGAACATCGCCAAGCTGATCGTGGTGGGCACCGGGGCCAGGGCCATGCACACCGGAGCCGTCATGGAGGGTTCCTGGGGCGATGAATCCACCTTCGTCGAGACACCGGAAGATGCCTACAAGATGCTCCAGCGGGATCTGCGACCGGGCGACCTGGTGCTGTTCAAGTCTTCCAACGGGGCCGGGTTACGGCACCTGGGAGACCGGGTAGCGCGCCGTGAGCCGTCCCCAACTGCCCCGCCGTCCGGCGCGGCAGAAACACCGATTCCTGCAGAGGGAGGTATCCAGTCGTGATTTCCCTGCTTATCGGCTCGGCAATGGCTCTGGTGCTTGCCCTCGTTGGCACGCCGTTGTTCATCAGGTTGCTCGTCAAAAGGGGCTACGGCCAGTTCATCCGTGATGACGGTCCGACCTCGCACCACACCAAGCGGGGCACACCGACCATGGGCGGTACCGTCATTGTCGGATCCGTCGTCATCGCCTATTTCGGCACGCACTTGCTCGAATGGATGATGAACCAGAACCACCCCGGTCCCACCGTGTCCGGCGGTGTGCTTCTGCTGCTGATGGCCGGTATGGGCCTGGTCGGTTTCCTGGATGACTTCCTGAAAATCTCGAAGCAGCGCAGCCTGGGACTCCGGGCCTGGTCCAAGATTGTGCTCCAGGGCATCGTCGGCGTGCTGTTCGCCGTCCTGGCACTGAACTTCCCGGATGAGGCCGGGCGGACTCCGGCGTCGATGAACATCTCCGTGGTCCGGGACGTACCGTGGCTGGACCTGGCCGCAGGCGGCACCGTGCTCGGCACCATCCTGTTCATTCTCTGGTCCAACCTGATCGTGACCGGAGCTACCAACGGCGTGAACCTGACCGATGGGCTCGACGGCCTGGCGGCTGGCGCCTCCGTCATGGTGTTCAGCGCCTACATGCTGATGGGTATTTGGCAGTTCAACCAGGCCTGCGGTTCCATCAAGGTGGCGGGGGAGGTCTGCTATGAGGTCCGGGACCCGATGGATCTTGCACTGCTGGCCGGTTCGCTCTGCGGCGCCCTGATCGGCTTCCTGTGGTGGAACACCTCGCCTGCGAAGATCTTCATGGGCGATACCGGATCGCTGGCCCTCGGCGGCGCCATCGCCGGTTTCGCAATCCTGTCACGCACCCAGTTGCTGCTGGTCGTCCTGGCAGGCCTGTTTGTCCTGATTGCCCTCTCGGTCATCATCCAGGTTGCGTTCTTCAAACTCAGCGGCGGCAAACGAGTCTTCAAGATGGCACCGCTGCAGCACCATTTCGAGCTCAAAGGCTGGGCCGAGGTCACAGTGGTGGTCCGGTTCTGGATCATCGCCGGCCTGTGCGTGGCTGCAGGACTGGGCATCTTCTACGCTGAATGGGTTGTTGGACTGTGAGCGTGAACGAACGGCTGGATTCACTGACATCCTGGGACGCAGACTGGTCCGGACTGCGGGTGGTAGTCACCGGCATAGGACTGTCCGGCTTCTCCACGGCAGACACACTGATTGAACTCGGCGCCAAGGTGGTTCTGGTCGACGCCCAGGACACCGAGGAGAACCGGGCTAAGGCGGACACGCTGAAAATCGTCGGTGCCCATCAGGTGCTGCTGGGGCCTGAGCACACCCAGTCGCTTCCGCTGGTTGACGGCGAACCGGCCGAACTCGTGGTCACCTCGCCCGGCTGGAGCCCGCGGCAGCCCCTGCTCGGCGCCGCCGCAGCAGCCGGAATCGCCATCTGGGGCGATGTGGAGCTTGCCTGGCGCGTACGCGAGCGTGCCGGGCGGCGGACCGCCGAATGGCTCGTCATTACCGGGACCAACGGAAAGACCACAACGGTAGGCTTGGCAGCTTCGATGCTGCAGGCGGCCGGACTGCGGGCCATCGCGGCCGGCAACGTAGGCACCCCTGTTCTGGATGCCATTCGGGACCCGCTGGGCTACGACGTGATCGCCGTCGAACTCTCCAGCTTCCAGTTGCACTGGTCCCATTCGCTCTCGCCGCTGGCAAGCGTCTGCCTCAACGTCGCGCAGGACCATGTCGACTGGCACGGCTCGTACGAGAACTATCTTGCGGACAAGGCCAAGATCTACGCGAACACCAAGGTTGCTTGCGTCTACAACGCGGAACAGCGTGAGACCGAGGCGATGGTGGAAGAGGCCGACGTCGTGGAGGGCTGCCGCGCCATCGGCTTCACCACCGGTATGCCGGCCGTGAGCATGGTCGGCGTAGTGGAAAATCTGCTCGTTGACCGCGCCTTTATCGAAGCACGCAAGGACTCTGCAGCCGAGCTGGCGGCCTTGTCGGACCTGGGCGAGCTGGCCCCACGGCATCTGGTTGCCAATGCGCTTGCGGCCGCGGCATTGGTCCGTGCCTACGGGGTGGAACCGGCCGCGGTCCGCGACGGCATCCGCAATTACAACCCGGGGGCGCACCGGATCCAGAAAATCGCCGAAATCGATGGAGTGCTGTGGGTCAACGACTCCAAAGCAACCAACCCACACGCGGCCGCGGCCTCGCTGGCGGCGTTCTCCTCCGTGGTGTGGATCGCCGGCGGATTGTCCAAGGGCGTGGACTACAGCGAACTTGTCGCTGCCCACAGCGGACGGTTGAAGGCCGTCGTCGTTATCGGCCAGGACAGCACGGGCTTACTGGCCGCGTTGGAGCGACACGCTCCGGATGTTCCGGTGATCACGGTTCCGGCGCGAGACACTGATAAAGGACAGCCCGCGGGCGGAAACGAACAAGTCACCGGCGGGAAGATCATGGCTTCAGCTGTGGCCGCGGCAGCAGGGATTGCCGTAGACGGGGACACCGTGCTGATGGCGCCGGCGGCTGCCTCCATGGATCAGTTCACGTCCTACGCCCATCGCGGCGATGCATTCATCGAAGCGGTCCGTGGCATCCAGGAAGGTCAGGCGTAGAGCCCGTAAGGAGCAGTAATGGTCAACACGCCCAACCGGGAAACACCCCGGAAACCGGCGTCGAAGGCGTCTGCCCGTCCGGCCGGTTCCGCTGACAGGAAGCTCTGGAGCCCGGGGGAAGGCCCCGAGGGGAGCAAAACCGGGCTGCGGGTCAAAGCCAAAGCACTGCTCGACCGGATTGAAGGAACCGGTCAGGAACCGACGGGCTTCAGCTACTACCTCATCCTGGGTTCGGCCCTGGCCCTGACTGCCATCGGCCTGCTGATGGTGCTTTCATCATCCGCCGTGGAATCCATTGCCGACGGCGAATCACCGTTCAGCTTGTTCCTGAAACAGGGCGTGTTTGCCGGTCTCGGTATCGCAGTGATGCTTATCCTGTCCCGGCTCAGCCCGGAGACTTACCAGAAGCTTGCCTGGCCGGCACTGGCCATTTCGGTGGTGTTGTTGCTTCTGGTCTTCACTCCGCTAGGCGAGTCGGTCGGTGGCAACCGCAACTGGATCAAGCTCCCGGGCGGGATGACCGGGCAGCCGTCCGAGGTCGCCAAACTTGGCATGTCGCTGTGGATGGCTACAGTTCTGGTCCGCAAGGAACACCTGCTGCGGGACTGGAAGCATCTGGTCATTCCTGTCGTACCGGGCGCCGGTTTGATCATCGGCTTAGTGCTGCTGGGCAGGGATCTGGGTACTGCAATGATCCTCATGCTTATTCTTGCAGGGGCTATGTTTTTCGCCGGGGCTCCGCTGAAGATGTTCGTTTCGGCTGGGCTGGTGGCGGCGGCCGGCGTGCTGGTCATGGTCGTGGCGAGCCCCAACCGGATGGGCCGCATCACCATGTGGCTGGACCAGAGCTGCGAGGTCACCACCGGGCTGAACATGCAGTCGTGCAACGGCCTGTTCGCGCTGGCGTCGGGCGGCTGGTGGGGTGTCGGCCTCGGACAGAGCCGGCAAAAGTACAACTGGATTCCGGAGGCACACAATGACTACATCTTCGCCATCATCGGAGAAGAGCTAGGGCTGCTCGGCACCTTCGTCGTCGTCCTCTTGTTCGGTTTGATGGCGGTTGCAGTAGTGCGTACTGTCATGCGGCAGAACGATACGTTCGTCCGCATCTTCGGCGGCTCGATCATGGTGTGGATCATTGGCCAGGCGTTCCTGAACATGGGCGTGGTGACCGGACTGCTGCCCGTTGTCGGTGTTCCGCTGCCGTTCATTTCCTACGGCGGGTCGGCCCTGACCATCACACTTGCCGCGGTCGGGGTACTGTTATCTTTTGCCCGGCCTGATGCCCGGGCGGGCAGGAACCGTGCCAGGAAACGGGCCAGGAACCTGGCGCAGCGGAAGGCTCCGGAGCCAGCCGGAAACATCAGCAAGTAATGACCGAGGCAGAAGGTACCAGTACTTTATGAAGACCCATGAACCGTCCGTGGTTCTCGCCGGCGGCGGCACCGCCGGACACATCAGCCCTCTGCTGGCCATCGCGGGAGCCATTCGGGAACAGGCACCCGACGCCGCAATTCTGGCCGTTGGCACGGCTGCAGGCATGGAAACCAGGCTGGTTCCCGCTGCCGGCTACGAGCTGGCCACGATCGAGCGGGTTCCATTCCCGCGGCGTCCTTCACTGGATCTGCTTAAGCTGCCGTTCCGGTTCGGCACCGCGGTGAAGCAAGCGCGCCGCATCATCGAAGGCGCGGCAGCGGATGTCGTCGTCGGTGTTGGCGGGTACGTCAGCACTCCCATGTATATCGCCGCCAAGCTGGCCAGGGTGCCGCTGGTGATCCATGAGGCGAATGCACGCCCGGGGTTGGCCAACCGCGTGGGTGCCCGCCTGACCGACGACGTGGCGGTGGCGTTCCGGAGTACCAGGCTGCCCGATGCCACCTGGGTCGGAATGCCGATGCGTCGGGAAATCTCAACCCTGGACCGCTCGGCCGCGCGTGCTGCGGCGAGGGACCGGCTGGGCCTGGAACAGGATAAGCCTACGTTGATCGTGACGGGCGGATCATCCGGCGCCGCCAGCATCAACCGCACCATCCGGACGTCGCTGGAGAAGTTTGCGGCGGCCGGCATCCAGACCCTGCACATAACGGGCAAAGGGAAAGAGCTTCGGGAGCCCGATGGCAGCCTGGTCAGCGTTCCCGGCTACCACCAGGTCGAATTCGTGGACGGTATGGAAAACGTCTACGCCGCGGCGGATCTGCTGCTGGCCCGGGCCGGCGCAGCTACTGTCTGCGAGATCGCCGCCGTCGGACTGCCGGCAGTTCTTGTCCCGCTGCCGCATGGCAACGGCGAGCAGGCGCTGAACGCCGCGGACCTCGTCGGGGCCGGGGGAGCGGTGATGGTCAAGGACGCCGACTTCACGCCTGACTGGGCAACGGCAGAGCTGCCTGCGCTGCTGCAGGACCACAAGAAGCTCCAGGCCATGGCAACGGCGGCTGCCGGGCTGGGCATCAGGGACGCGGATACACGCATGGCGGCAATGGTTTTCCAAGCCACAGGGAGGCACCAGTGAAAGCGGTTGATTTCCATACAACCCAGGAGCTTGCCTTTGAGGATCTGGGCAGCGTCCACTTTGTCGGGCTCGGAGGTGCGGGCATGTCCGCGATCGCCCGGATCCTGCTCGCCCGGGGCGTCAATGTCTCCGGCTCCGACAGCCGCGACTCCAAGGTTCTGGGCCAGCTGGAGCGGCTGGGGGCGAAGGTCTACATCGGCCATGACGCTGCCAATGTTGCGGACGCGGACACCGTAGTCGTCTCAACGGCCATCCGTCCCGATAACGCCGAGCTGCAGGCGGCGGTTTCCGCGGGGCTGAACATCATCCACCGTTCCGTCGCGCTGGCCGCTTCGATCGGATCGCAGGAGCTGATCGCCATTGCCGGTACGCACGGCAAAACAACGACGACGGCGATGGTCACCGTCATGCTGCGGGCCGCGGGCAAGGAACCGTCTTTCGCCATCGGCGGGGACGTGGCCGCGCTCGGGGTCAATGCCGCCTACGGTGCCGGCGAACTGTTCGTGGCCGAAGCCGACGAATCGGATGGTTCGTTCCTGAACTACCGTCCGAAAGTCATTGTGGTCACGAACGTGGAGGCCGACCATCTGGACCACTACGGTTCCGCCGAATCCGTTTACGCATCCTTCGACACGTTCGCGGCCCTCCTACCTGAGGACGGAACACTTATTGTCTGCGTAGACGACCAGGGGGCACACGATCTGGCGGACAGGGTCCGGGAATCCGGTGCCCGGCACCGCATCCTCGGCTATGGATATTCGCCCGAGGCGGACGTGCGGATTGAAGACAGCGGTTTTGCCGCGGGGACCAGCAGCAGCTGGATTGTCGTCGACGGGCAGCGGCACGAGCTCCGGCTCCAGGTACCCGGTGCACATAATATCCGCAATGCGACGGCAGCCTTCGCCGTCGGGCTTTGCAGCGGTGTTGATCCGGCCGCTGCTGCGGACGGACTGGCAGGATTCACCGGAGCCGCACGCCGTTTTGAGGCGAAGGGCGAGGCGGACGGGGTCCGGGTCTTCGACGACTATGCCCACCATCCGACCGAAGTGCACGCAGCCTTGTCAGCGGCGAAAAAGGTTGCCGGCGCCCACGGAGTCCATGTGCTGTTCCAACCGCACCTTTTCTCCCGGACGCGGGAATTTGCCGCAGAGTTCGCGGAGGCCTTGTCGCTGGCGGACTCGGTGACCGTGCTCGATATCTATCCGGCGCGTGAGGATCCCATTCCCGGCGTGACGAGTGAGCTGATCACGTCCCGGCTCAAGCGGCCAGGCGGGTACGAGCAAAACCCGGACCGGGCGCTGAAATCCGTGGTCGACCGGGCCCGGAGGGGCGACATCATTATGACCGTTGGCGCCGGGGACATCACGCAATTTGGCCCACAGTTGGTAGACCGCCTCGCCCAGCGGACAGCGGACGGCGCTGCTTGATGGTTAGCAGGAAGCCGCGCAGACCCGTGACTCCTGCTGGTTCCCGGAAACAGGCTCCGCTGTCCCCTCCGGACGAGTCCGCCAGCCGCGAGGATGAGGCGGTTCAACGGCCAGCGTCCGGTTCTGCCGGGCGGCAGGCGGCTACCCAAGCAGACCGCGGGAACGTGCGGGTGAATTCGGGCAAAGTCGGTGTCCTGCCGGCGGAAACCGGGACGAAGACCGCGCCAGCGGCAAAACCGGTACGTCCGAAGGGTCGCAAGAAGAACCGTGCCACCTCAGGCGCGGCCGGATCCATTCCGGACAAGAAGGTTGGGCCCGCCCCGCGCAGCACAACCGTTGTAGCCTTTCCGGAACCGCCCGGAAGGAAACTGCGCCGCCGGATCTGGATCGGCGCCATAGCAGCAGCGGTACTGGTGGTGGCCCTGATCCTGGTACTGGTGTTCTCGCCTGTCCTGGCGATCAAAACCATTACGGTCACCGGCACCGATCTGACATCGGAGAAGACGGTCGACGAGGCGCTTGCGCCGCTGAAAGAGCAACCGTTGCCGCAGGTTGGCGACGACGACGTGCGGCCGCTGCTCGAGGGGCTGCCGGCCGTTTTGGACTTTACTGTTGAAGCCCGGCCGCCATCGGAACTTGCCGTGGAAATCACGGAACGAATTCCTGTCGCCGTCCTGGAAACGGGCAAGACGTTCGCCTTGATCGATGCAGAAGGCAAACGGATCGGCTCGGTGAAAGAGCGCAAGTCCGCCGAGCTGCCGCTGATTGACGAAAGCGCGGCCAGCAAGGACCAGGAGATATTCCGGACTATCACGGCTGTTCTCAGCGCGCTTCCGGCGGATATTCTGGCGCAGTTGGAACATGCATCGGCCAAGTCAATCGACTCGGTTGAGCTGCAGTTGACCAACGGACAAAAGGTGCTGTGGGGCAACGACAGCCAGCTTGAGTTGAAGGCCAAGGTTTTCGAAGCGCTGCTCAACGCGCCCGAACCAGACGTTGAAGTAGAGGTTTACGATGTTTCGACCCCGACCATGCCGGTGACGCGTTGAGACAACAATCCACACAGATAAGCGACACGCGGCAGCGGTCGTTGCATGAGGCCGGGGATACGCCTAGCGTCTCGGAATAGAAGTTACTTGACATAACTCTAACCCTCAAGTTGAGGGTTAAGGTTACCGAGTGAACCATTGGGCCGGTGTCCGCTCCGGCCTGGCGGAATTGATCAGTGCACAGATTCGAACAAGGGACACAGGACGTGGCAGCACCGCAAAATTACTTGGCCGTCATTAAAGTCGTCGGCATCGGCGGCGGTGGAGTGAACGCCGTCAACCGAATGATCGAGGTAGGGCTCCGCGGCGTGGAGTTCATTGCCATCAACACTGATGCGCAGGCTCTGCTCATGAGCGATGCAGACGTCAAGCTTGATGTGGGGCGTGAACTTACGCGTGGACTGGGCGCAGGCGCTGATCCGGAAGTTGGCCGCAAGGCTGCCGAAGACCACGCTGAGGAAATCGAAGAGGTGCTTCGCGGCGCCGACATGGTTTTCGTAACTGCCGGTGAAGGCGGTGGCACCGGTACCGGTGGCGCTCCGGTGGTGGCACGTATCGCGCGTTCTTTGGGTGCGCTGACCATCGGTGTCGTTACCCGTCCTTTCACTTTCGAGGGCCGTCGGCGGTCGAACCAGGCCGAAAGTGGTATCGAGACGCTCCGCGATGAAGTGGACACGCTGATCGTGATTCCCAATGACAGGTTGCTCTCCATCAGCGACCGCAACGTGTCGATGCTCGACGCTTTCCGCTCGGCCGACCAGGTCCTGCTGTCCGGCGTCCAGGGCATCACCGATCTGATCACGACGCCTGGCCTGATCAACTTGGACTTCGCTGACGTGAAGTCCGTCATGCAAGGCGCCGGCTCGGCCCTGATGGGTATCGGCTCCGCCCGCGGCGAGGACCGTGCGGTCAAGGCAGCCGAACTGGCCATCGCGTCGCCGCTGCTGGAAGCATCCATCGACGGTGCGCACGGCGTCCTGCTGTCCATCCAAGGCGGCTCGGACCTTGGTCTGTTCGAAATCAACGAGGCCGCCCGCCTCGTGCAGGAAGTGGCCCACCCGGAGGCGAACATCATCTTCGGTGCGGTCATCGACGATGCCCTCGGCGACGAGGCCCGCGTCACTGTGATCGCCGCGGGTTTTGACCAGGTGGATGTTACGTCCGCAGCGCAGCCTGCGCAGAAGCCCGCGAACGCCCCGGCAGCGCCGGCCGTCCCGCCGTCCCAGCCTGCCGAACACGCACAGGTCCCGGCAGCGGCGCCTGCAGCTTCCAGCGGCAGCTGGGGGCAGATGCCACAGCGTTACGACGTTCCGGCGGATGCAGGTTTCGATGTAGATCTGCCTGCCGTGGTCGAGCCCGACCTGACGGCCGGCCGCACCGATGACCTGGACGTCCCGGATTTCCTCAAATAGAACTGAAAACGCGACAACAGACAGGATTGCCGGCAGTGCTTTGGTGGCGTGAACAGGTCGGCGACGGCCTGTGGGTGGCGTTTACTGACAAGGCTGCCGGCAATCTTGCTTTGCACGTGGGCGATGTGCCGGCGGCTGTCCAGAACAGACGCAGAACGTTGGAAGGCGAACTCGGTATGGTGCCGGGCTCGCTGCGCTTCATGAACCAGGTCCATTCCGCCAACGTGGGCATGGCGTCGACAGCACAGCCGCCGCCTCCGCGGGAAACGGAAATTGATGCGCTCGTGTCACCCCAGGCGGACGTGCCGCTTGCGGTGATGGTGGCCGACTGCCTGCCGGTCGTCTTCGTGGGTTCCGCCTCGGGTGGAGGACAAGCGTCCGCCGTCGCGCATGCGGGCAGGCGGGGATTGCTGGATGGGGTCTTGGTGAACACTGTGTCCGAACTGCGGGCCGCGGGAGTGTCGGACATCCGGGCGTGGATTGGCCCCTCGATCTGCGGACGCTGTTACGAGGTCCCCGGGCACATGAGGGCAGCATCCTGCGAGCAACTGCCGCAGCTATATTCTGAAACTTCTTGGGGAACGCCGGCTTTGGACCTGCCGGCCGGCGCGGCGGTCCAGTTGGAAACGCTGGACGTGGAAACGCGGCGGCTGGGTGGATGCACCATCGAGGATTCCCGGCTGTTCTCCTACCGGCGCAATCCGCAGACAGGCCGCTTCGCCGGTCTCGTATGGAGGGAACATGACTGATAGAGACAGGACTGAGGAGCTTCGCCGGAACCTTACGAAGGTGCGGATGAGGATTGAGTCTGCTGCTGCCCGACGCACCGGTCCTGCCCCCGAATTGATTGTGGTGACGAAATTCTTTCCCGCCGCCGACGTGGCCGCACTAGCGGCACTCGGTGTTAGGGACGTGGGGGAGAACCGGGACCAGGAAGCTTCGCATAAGGCGGCGGAGCTGGCGGATACGGCGGCGGGCGAGTCCCTTCGCTGGCACTTCATCGGGCAGCTGCAGAAGAACAAGGCCAAGTCTGTGGTGCGGTATGCGCACGCCGTGCATTCGGTGGACCGTTCCTCTTTGATCGGTGCTCTGGACAAAGCGATGGCCGTTGAGCAGGACCGCCGCAGTGCCGCCAACCAACCTCCGCGGCCGGAACTGCTGTGCCTGATCCAGGTCGATCTCGATGAGCGCACGAATGTACCCGAGGCGGGGGAGTCAGCCGGTCCTCGGGGAGGCGCCAAACCCGAACAGATCGAGGAACTCGCGCGCGCCATTGATGCAGCAAGTGGTCTCCGGCTGGGCGGCCTGATGGCCGTTGCGCCGCTTGGAACGGACCCGGTTCCCGCCTTTGACCGGTTAATGGATTATTCGGCCAGGCTGCGCGAAATTTTTCCGGACGCTTGGATGGTCTCGGCGGGCATGAGCCAGGACCTGGAGGCGGCCATAGCGGCCGGTACGACACACCTGCGTGTCGGCTCAGATGTCCTCGGACCGAGACCTGCTTTGAGGTAGCGTTTTTGGCGAGAGCAGTGTTGAAGACACGATAGGAGCTAACCATGGCCGGCGCTTTGCGCAAGACAATGATCTATCTTGGGCTCGCCGACGGTGACGAGCACTACGAGTCCGAGGAAAACGAGTCGCTGAACAGGGAGCCCCAGAATCGGGACGAGGACCAGCGTGTGGAACAGAGCCGTGAGGAGCGCCGGGTGGAGAGCGCGCCGTCGCCCGTGAAACCGGTGGCGGAGGAATACCGTGCTCCCGTTACGCCGATCAAGCGTGCCCCGTCGTCCCGTGAGGAGTCATCCGTGCTGCGCCAGATCACTACAGTCCATCCCCGTTCCTACAATGACGCGAAAATCATTGGTGAAAGCTTTCGTGACGGCATTCCCGTGATCATGAACGTGACCGACATGGGCGAGGCCGATGCCAAACGCTTGGTTGACTTCTCGGCCGGATTGGTTTTCGGACTGCATGGCAGCATTGAACGGGTCACCAACAAGGTGTTCCTGCTCTCGCCGTCGACCATGGAAGTGCTTGGCGAGGATAAGCAGGCCAGCGACCACCAGGCGACATTCTTCAACCAGAGCTAGCGGAGCATCCTGCCCATACGGCAGTATGCTCATTTAACTGCTCGTCTACCGCTAGGAATCGTGGAACCCGCGTGTCCATTATTTTTGCTCTGCTGTATTTAGTGCTCATGCTGTTCCAGCTGGCGCTGATTATCCGCATTGTTTTTGATGTTGTCCAGACATTTGCCCGGCAATGGCGCCCGCGTGGCGTCGCCTTGGTGGCTGCATCGGCCATCTATGCTGTGACTGATCCACCGCTTAGGGCACTGCGACGGATGATTCCGCCGCTGCGCATCGGCGGCTTTGCGTTGGACTTGGCATTCCTGGTTCTCTTCATTCTGACCAGCATTGCGTTGTTCATCGTTGCAGGCCTTGCCTAGGGACTGACCTGCTCCAGACGCGGTTAGTTTTCAAGATCGAAAAGATATACTCTGATTCAGATATCCCTAGTGAATGTAAATCGTCATGGCGATTATTCGCTACCGTTGTCATGAGTGCATTGGCACGAAATCATGATCCACAAGAACCAGTATGAGGTGACCACATGGCTCTGACGCCAGAAGACGTTGTCAACAAGCGGTTCCAACCGACGAAGTTCCGTGAAGGATACGACCAGGACGAGGTCGATGACTTCCTTGATGAAATCGTCGTAGAACTGCGCAGGCTGAACCAGGAAAACGACGAGCTCCGTAAGAAGCTCGGCGAAGCCACCTCGGGCCAGTCATCCGCTGGTAACGTCCCGGCCCCTGTTGCAGCCGCTCCGAAGGCCGAACCGGCCAAGGAAGAGGAGCCGCAGGAGGAGGTCAAGGAAGAGCCTAAGCGCGAGAAGCCTGCAGCGGCTGTTCCCGCTACGGCCGCTGCTCCGGTGGTCAGTGCTCCGGCTCCCGCCGCTCCAGCAGCGGGTGGCGGCCACACAGCCACTGCCGAGTCCGCTGCGGGTGTTCTGGCTATGGCGCAGAAGCTTCACGACGAGTATGTCAACGCCGGCGTCGAGCAGCGCGACAAGATCATTGCCGAAGCTCAGATGGAAGCGAGCACTCTCGTCAACGATGCACAAGAGAAGAGCCGCAAGACGCTGGGCTCTCTGGAGCAGCAGAAGGCTGTACTGGAGCGCAAGCTCGAGCAGCTGCGCGGCTTCGAACGGGACTACCGTTCACGCCTCAAGGCCTACATCGAAGGCCAGCTGCGCGATCTGGAAGCCCGCGGATCCTTTGCGACTCCGGACGTCAAGGAGAGCTAGAGTCCTTAGCTTGACCCAGTTTTGAGCCCTTTGTTCAAGGGTAAGGATGGCCGGTGCCGGGGGTTCCCTGACACCGGCCATTTCTTTAGCAGGCTTCCGTGCCGCCATCCGCTATTGCCGTTAGAAAAGAATCATGTCTGAACCATCTTCCGCGGACCAGCCCGCGGACAGCAGCATTGAAAGCCAGCACACCGGTGTCCGCAGCCGACGTAGCGCTGGTTTTGTCCTGATCCTGGCAGGCTGCGCCGTGTTTGCCTACCTCTTCGATCAGCTGACCAAATGGTGGGTCGTCAGCACCATGACGGAGGGCGATATCATTCCGGTGCTGCCCCCGCTGCTGCACTGGCACTTCATCCGCAATTCCGGCGCGGCGTTTTCGATCGGCCAGGACTACACCTGGGTCTTTACGATAGTGATGGTCCTGGTGTCCGGTGCCATCATCTTCTACGCACGCAAGGTCCGTTCGGCCTGGTGGTCCGTCGCCCTCGGCCTGCTTCTGGGCGGTGCGTTGGGGAACCTGACGGACAGGCTCTTCCGGGAACCGTCTTTCGGTGTAGGCCATGTGGTGGATTTCATCGCCTTCCCCAATTTCGCCATCTTCAATATCGCGGACTCTGCTGTGGTCGGCGGCGTAATTCTCTGGTGCATTCTGACCTTCATGGGTATTGGCATCGACGGCGAACGCGTACCGTCCGGAAAACAGCCGCCGAAAGACGGCAGCCCGGAGCAGCGCGGTGCCTGATCAGCTTCACCAGTTCTCCCTTGACCCGGAGACTTCGGGCAAACGCGCCGACGCCGCCATAGCCGGCCTGCTGGACATATCGCGTTCGGCGGCTGCGGCGTTGTGCACAGCGGGCAATGTCAGGCTTAACGGCAAAGTCCTGGGCAAATCAGACCGGTTGCCGGAGGCCGGAGAACTTGAAATCCGCAGACCCGAAGAGCGGGATCCGTTGGAGATCGTCGTCGAAGAGGTGGAAGATTTGAAGGTTCTCGGTGACGATGATGACTTCGTCGTGATTGATAAGCCTGTGGGAGTGGCCGCCCACCCCTCGCCCGGTTGGGTCGGCCCCACGGTGGTGGGTGCACTGGCCGCACTGGGATACAGGATTTCCACGTCCGGGGCGGCCGAGCGTGCGGGCATTGTGCACCGGCTCGACGTCGGCACGTCGGGAGTCATGGTCGTGGCCAAGACAGAGCACGCATACACGCTGCTCAAGCGGGCCTTCAAGGAACGTACGGTGGATAAGGTCTACCATGCACTGGTGCAGGGCCTGCCTGACCCGCTCGAAGGAACCATCGACGCACCCATCGGCAGGCACCCAGGCTACGACTGGCGCTTCGCCGTCGTGGAGGACGGGCGGAACTCGGTCACCCACTACAAGGTGATTGAAGCGTTCGGAAAGGCTTCGTTGGTCGAAGTTCACTTGGAAACGGGGCGGACACACCAGATCCGCGTCCATTTCGCCGCCCTCCGGCACCCGTGCGCCGGGGACCTGACGTACGGGGCGGACCCGAAGCTCGCGGCCGAACTGGGCCTGACCAGACAATGGCTCCACGCCAAGAAACTCGGTTTCGACCATCCGGTCACCGGCAAATGGGTGGAGTATGAAAGCGAATATCCCCAGGATCTGGCCTATGCACTTGATGCACTGGCCGAACACCGGGTCTGATCTGTACGACGGCGGAACCGCGGCATGAGACGTGCCCGCCTAGAATGAAGTGGTGGCAACTGTGACTAGCTCGATTTCCGGTACTGATTCGTTTGTACATCTCCACAACCACACCGAATACTCCATGCTCGATGGCGCAGCCCGCCTGACGGACCTCTTCGAACATGCCCATGAACTCGGCATGGACTCCGTGGCCACCACGGACCACGGTTTTGTCTTTGGCGCCTTTGATTTCTGGAACAAGGCCAACAACGCCGGCATTAAGCCGATCGTCGGGGTGGAAGCCTATTTGACGCCCGGCACGGCTAGGTCGGACAAGACTCGTGTCCGCTGGGGCGACGGTGGCCGCGGCGACGTCTCGGGCGCCGGTGCATATACGCATATGACGATGTGGGCCGAGACGACCGAGGGCATGCATAACCTGTTCCGCATGTCATCGCTGGCGTCACTGGAGGGGTACCTGTACAAGCCCCGCATGGACCGGGACCTGCTGCAGACTTACGGCAAGGGCCTGATCACCACCACGGGCTGCCCGTCGGGCGAGGTGCAGACGAAGCTGCGGCTTGGGCTCTACAAGGAAGCGATGCAGGCCGCCTCGGATTTCCGGGACATCCTGGGGCCGGAGAACTTCTACTGCGAACTGATGGACCACGGCCTGGACATCGAGCGCAATGTCCAGGCGGATCTGCTCAAGTTGGCCCGCGAGCTGCAGCTGCCATTGGTGGCGACCAACGACCTGCATTACACACATGCCGAGGATGCGAAGGCCCACGCGGCACTGCTGTGCGTCCAGTCCGGCTCCACGATGGCCGATCCCAAACGCTTCAAGTTCGACGCCGATGAGTTCTACCTGAAATCTCCGGCCGAGATGCGGGCCATTTTCCGCGACTACCCGGAGGCGTGCGACAACACACTGCTGATCGCCGAACGGTGCAACGTCGAGTTCAACACCCAGGCCAACTACATGCCGCGGTACCCCGTTCCGGAAGGCGAGAACGAGGAGTCCTGGTTCATCAAGGAGGTCGAGAAGGGCCTTCATTACCGCTATCCGGCTGGTATTCCCGACGACGTCCGCAAGCAGGCGGACTACGAAGTCGGCGTCATCTCCCAGATGGGCTTCCCCGGGTACTTCCTGGTCGTGGCCGACTTCATCAACTGGGCCAAGAACAACGGTATCCGGGTGGGACCGGGCCGTGGTTCGGGTGCCGGTTCAATGGCGGCATACGCCATGCGCATCACGGACCTCGATCCGCTCAAGCACGGTCTGATCTTCGAACGGTTCCTCAACCCGGACCGTGTTTCCATGCCTGACTTCGACGTCGACTTCGATGATCGGCGCCGCTCGGAGGTCATCCGGTACGTCACCGAGAAGTACGGCGACGAGCGGGTGGCCATGATCGTCACCTACGGCACCATCAAGGGCAAGCAGGCGCTGAAGGACTCCTCGCGGGTCATGGGTTACCCCTTCTCGACGGGTGAGCGGCTGACCAAAGCGATGCCGCCGGACGTCATGGGCAAGGGCATTTCGCTGCAGGATGTGCACAATCCGGAGGCCAAACGCTACAGCGAGGCCGAAGAGCTGCGGGAACTGCTCAAGTCGGATCCGGATTCAGCCAAGGTCTTCGAAACGGCGCTCGGACTCGAGGGCCTGAAACGGCAGTGGGGCGTCCACGCGGCTGGTGTGATCATGTCCTCGGATCCGCTGATCGACATCATCCCGATCATGCGCCGTGAGCAGGACGGCCAGGTCATTACGCAGTTCGACTATCCGACTTGTGAGGGCCTCGGCCTGATCAAGATGGACTTCCTCGGCCTGCGGAACCTGACGATCATCACGGACGCGCTGGAAAACATCCAGATGAACCGGGACTTCGAGCTGGTGCTTGAGGACCTGACACTGGATGATCCGGACTCCTACGCCCTGCTGGCACGCGGCGACACCCTGGGAGTCTTCCAGCTCGACGGCGGCCCGATGCGGTCCCTGCTCAAGCTCATGCGGCCGGATAACTTCGAAGACATTTCCGCGGTGCTTGCGCTGTACCGCCCCGGTCCGATGGGCGCTAACGCGCACAATAACTACGCGCTGCGCAAGAACGGGCTGCAGGAGATCACTCCTATCCACCCGGAACTTGAGGAGCCGCTGGCCGAAATCCTGGGCGGTACCTACGGCCTGATCGTCTACCAGGAACAGGTTATGGCGATCGCGCAGAAACTGGCCGGGTACTCGCTCGGCCAGGCAGATATTCTGCGACGCGCCATGGGCAAGAAGAAGAAGTCGGAGCTGGACAAGCAGTACGCCGGCTTCGAAAAGGGCATGCAGGACAACGGCTATTCCGCCGCAGCCATCAAGACACTGTGGGATATCCTGCTCCCGTTCTCGGACTACGCTTTCAACAAGGCACACTCGGCCGCGTACGGCGTCGTGTCCTATTGGACGGCGTACCTCAAGGCGCACTATCCGGGCGAATACATGGCTGCGCTGCTGACCTCCGTCGGTGACGACAAGGACAAGCTCGCGATGTACTTGAACGAGTGCCGCCACATGGGCATTACGGTGCTTCCGCCGGACGTCAATGAATCCAGCCTGAACTTCACCCCGGTCGGCACGGACATCCGGTTCGGCATGGGCGCCATCCGCAACGTCGGCGCCAACGTGGTCCATGCCATGGTCGCCGCCCGCGAGGAGAAGGGGCACTTCAGTTCGTTCAGCGATTTCCTGCAGAAGGTTCCTGCGGTTGTCTGCAACAAGCGGACCATCGAATCGCTGATCAAGGCCGGCGCGTTCGACTCGCTCGGCGATCCGCGCCGTGCCCTGGCCATGATCCATGAAGAAGCGGTTGACTCCGTCATTGTGCTCAAGCGCAACGAGGCAGCCAACCAGTTCGACCTCTTCAGTGCCTTTGACGACGGCGGTGAAACCACCGGCGGACTGGCCGTGGAAGTTCCGGATCTGCCGGAATGGGACAAGAAGGACAAACTGGCGTTCGAGCGCGACATGCTCGGCCTGTATGTCTCGGACCATCCGCTTCAGGGCTTGGAAGGTCTGCTGAGCCAGCATGCGGACCTGACCATTACCTCCGTCATCGGCGAGGACGGTCCGGCGGACGGTGCCATCGTCACCATTGCCGGAATGATCACTTCCTTGCAGCGCCGGATAGCTAAGAACAGCGGCAACGCGTACGCCCGTGCCGAAGTGGAAGACCTGGGCGGCTCCATGGAAGTGATGTTCTTCGGCCAGGTCTACGGACCGATCTCGACCATCCTGGCCGAAGACCTGATCGTCGTTGTCCGCGGCAGGTTGCAGCGCCGTGACGACGGCGCGGTAACGCTGAATGCCCAGGAGCTGACGGTTCCCGACCTCAGCGATGGCCATTCCGGGCCGGTGGTGATTTCCATGGCCAGCTTCAAGGCGACCGAGACCGTGGTGTCTTCCCTTGGCGATGTGCTGCGGACACACCCGGGAACCACCGAAGTCCAGGTACGGCTGAACAGCGCACGGAAAGTTGAAGTAATGAAACTTGGCGTGGATCTCCGGGTCAACCCCACGCCGTCGCTCTTTGGGGATCTTAAGGTGCTGCTGGGCCCCGCCTGCCTCGACGTCTAACGCCTCCGGGACTTAGATCTGGTATTCGAGCGGGCTGGGGCGCATGTAGGAGCCGCCATGGTACAGCAGCGGCGTCGCTTCGTCGCCGAGCGAGCCTTCCACTACCTCGACGATCACCACAGCGTTGTTTTCGAACGACACTCGCATTTGGATCTTGCCGACCAGATAGGCATGTACATCCTTCAGAAGAGGAACCCCGTAAGGACCTGCTTCCCAATGGTCTCCGCTGAAGCGGTCTTTCGTGCGGGCGAAGCGGTCGGCGAGTCCGCGGTTGTCTTGGCCGAGAATATGGGCGCCAATATAGTTCGAGTTCGCGACGGCGGGCCAGGATGAGCTGGAGCGGGCCATGTTGAAAGTGAAGCGCGGTGGCTCTGCCGACAGGGACGCCACCGAGGTCGCCGTGAAGCCAAAGGGCTTGCCCTCGTACTCAACGGTGAGAATCGCCACTCCGGCAGCGTGCCGCCGGAAGACCTCCCGGAAGGTGGTTCCCAGCAGTTGCTCGGCGGGCGTGACAGACTGTGCTGCTACGGATTCGGCACTCACAACAATGTTTCTCCAGTACTACTCGGCGGGGACAGAAGACAGCCTGACCCATTATTGTTCAGCGTATTCGGCATCGGGCGGCGCGGGGCATTGTGTTAAGTTGTGCTAATTTTCCTGCCTGCTCCTCAAGCGCGGCACCTGGCAGGAAACGACTGGGCCGGGCTCAGTAGAATGGAGACGTGAATCCTGCTTCGAACGTTGAATCCTTTTCCCAGTTTCCCCTTTTGGACCTGCGCGGGCGCCATTTAAATACTGCAGAACTGAAGGCCGCCATGCCCCGGGCAGAGACGACTTTTGACGTTGCCTCGCATGCGGTCGAGGAGATTATCAACAAGGTGCGAAGCGACGGGTTCACGGCGCTGGCCGAACTGGCTTCGCGGTTTGACGGCGTGCACCAGCAGCACCCCCTCGTGCCGCAGGAGGAACTGGTCCGCGCGCTGGATGCACTTGATCCGGCGGTCCGTGCGGCCCTGGAGGAGTCCATCGCAAGGGCGCGGGTCTTTGCCGACGCGCAGAAGCCCGCCGATGCCACGGTGGAGATCGCCGCAGGCGCCACGGTCACGCACAAGTGGGTACCAGTTTCGCGGGTGGGCCTGTACGTCCCGGGCGGGCTGGCGGTCTATCCCTCGTCTGTGGTGATGAACGTCGTTCCGGCGATGGCCGCCGGCGTTGGCTCGATCGCCTTGGCCTCACCACCGCAGAAAGACTTCGGAGGCCTGCCGCATCCCACCATTCTGGCCGCGGCCCGTCTGCTAGGTATTGACGAGGTTTACGCCATCGGCGGTGCGCAGGCAGTGGCGGCGTTTGCCTATGGTGTTCCCGCCAATGATTTCGGTCCCGCGCTGGCCCCGGTCGATGTGGTCACCGGTCCCGGCAACGTCTTTGTTGCCACGGCCAAGCGCCTGGTCAAGAGCGTGGTGGGCATCGACGCGGAGGCGGGCACCACCGAAATTGCAATCCTTGCGGATGACAGTGCGGAGCCGGCTTTCGTCGCGGCGGACTTGATCAGCCAGGCGGAGCATGATCCCCACGCCGCGTCAGTGTTGGTGACGCCATCGGAGAGACTGGCTGAGGCCGTGCGTCGGGAACTTGCTGTCCAAATTGGCAGCACGAAGCACGCGGACAGGGTTCGCGAGGCCCTTTCCGGACCGCAGTCCGGCGTGATTATGGTCGACGATGTCGAGCACGGCATTTCGGTTTGTGACGCCTATGCGGCGGAGCACCTTGAGATCCACACCGAGAATGCTTCGGGGATCGCCGCGCGTATCCGCAACGCGGGCGCCATATTTGTCGGCAACTATTCACCGGTGAGCCTGGGGGATTACTGTGCCGGCTCCAACCATGTCCTGCCGACCAGTGGGACCGCCACATTCGCATCCGGCCTCAACGTCACAACGTTCCTGAAAGCCGTCCAGATTATCGACTACGACCAGCGTGCGCTGCGTGAAGTAAGCGGGCACATTGTTTCGCTGGCCGCGGCGGAAGACCTGCCGGCGCATGGGGATGCCGTCAGCGTCAGATTCCCGTCGTAACTCCTGGCGCCGCGGCAGCCTGACGAAGACACAAGATGTAGTAGTCACACGTTTGTAATTCGCAAGATGTAGTTTTATGATTGACCAGTTGCTGTCTGGCCACGAAAGGATCCGGTATGTACTGTCCGTTCTGCCGTAATCCTGATTCCAGGGTCGTGGATAGCCGCTTGACCGACGATGGCTCGGCGATCCGCAGACGCCGGCTGTGTCCTGAATGCGGCAGGCGATTCACCACCCTCGAAACCACCAGCCTGAGCGTTCTTAAGCGTTCCGGTGTGGCGGAACCGTTCTCGCGGGCAAAGGTCATCAACGGCGTCCGGAAGGCCTGCCAAGGCCGCCCGGTGACCGAAGACGACCTGGCCATGCTGGCCCAGGAGGTGGAGGAATCCATCCGGTCCAGCGGGGCAGCGGAAATCGACGCCCATGAAGTCGGTCTTGCCATTCTTCGGCCCCTGAAGAACCTGGATGTGGTCGCCTACCTGCGATTCGCCAGTGTCTATCAGGCGTTCGACTCCCTTGAGGATTTCGAAGCCGCGATAGACCGGCTGCGGGTTGAAGCGGAGGCAACCAAAAAGCAGGGCCCCTCAGGAAACCAGCGGCCGCTGACGGCACAGTAACAACGCTACAGTTTCCGGTGGCGGCCATGGAGGGGAAGCCGCGGCTGCCACCGGCGCCACAGAAGGAAAGGGTCCGCTGCTGCGGGCCCTTTTTCCTTACTTGAAGTACTTGAAACTGAGCGCTGCTTGCAGGGCCCCGCCCACAATGCCGGCGTTGTTCTTCAACTCGGCGGGAATGATCTTGGTATTGAGATCGAGCTTGGGCAGGAAGTCCTGGCTGCGCTTGGAAATGCCGCCGCCGACAATGAACAGTTCGGGCGAGAACAGGAACTCGACATGGGAGAAATAGCGTTGCAGACGCACTGCATAGGCATCCCAGTCCAGTCCATCGCGTTCGCGTGCGGTAGCTGATGCCTTGGACTCGGCGTCGAAACCGTCGATCTCCAGGTGCCCGAGTTCCGCATTCGGTATGAGTTTGCCATCGTGGATGAAGGCCGAACCGATGCCGGTCCCCAAGGTGATGACCAGTACTGTCCCCCCGATCCCTTCACCCGCTCCGTAGCGTGCTTCGGCCAGACCGGCAGCGTCGGCATCGTTAATGACCTGGACTTCCCGCCCCAGCTTCCGGGTGAGCAGCGCGTCGACGTCCGTGTCCACCCAGCTGGGGTCCACGTTTGCGGCGGATTTGGCAACCCCGTGGCGGATGATGGCGGGGAACGTGACACCGACCGGGCTACCAGCCGCCGGGGCTTCCGGACGGGAGGAGAGTTCATCCACGATCTTCGCTACGACGTCGGCAACTGCCCCAGGGGTGGAAGGACGAGGCGTGTCGATGCGGAAACGATCGCCCAGCAGTTTGCCCTTTTTCAGGTCGACGATGCCGCCCTTGATGCCGGTTCCGCCGATGTCAATGCCAATGACTGACCGGGCAGCCTTTTTGGCGGCCTTCTCGTCGGCGCTGCTGGGCATGGGATCTCCGCACTGTCGTTCGAATACGTCTGGCCAACAGCCTACTGGCGTCTTATGGCAAAGTCAGGACTTCCGCACCAGAGTCGGTCACCACGAGGGTGTGTTCGAACTGCGCAGTCCGCTTGCGGTCCTTGGTCACGACGGTCCAATCGTCGTTCCACATGTCCCACTCGATGGTGCCCAGCGTCAGCATGGGCTCGATGGTGAACACCATGCCCGGCTCCATGACCGTGCTGTAGGCAGGGGCGGCGTCATAGTGCGGGATGATCAGACCGGAGTGGAAGGCTTCGCCGACGCCGTGCCCGGTGAAGTCCCGGACCACGCCATAGCCGAAGCGCTTGGCATAGGACTGGATGGTCCTGCCGATGACGTTGATCTGCCGGCCCGGGGCAACCGCTTTGATGGCGCGGTTCAGCGATTCGTGGGTGCGTTCGACCAGGAGCCGGGACTCCTCGTCAACGTCACCGACGAGGAAGGTGTAGTTGGTGTCCCCGTGGACGCCGTTGATGTAAGCGGTGATGTCGATATTGATGATGTCCCCGTCCTGCAGCACCGTGGTATCCGGTATGCCGTGGCAGATGACTTCATTCAGCGAAGAACACAGCGACTTCGGGAACCCACGGTAGCCAAGGCATGACGGGTAGGCCTTGTGGTCCAGCAGGAATTCGTGTCCCACTTTGTCCAGCTCGTCGGTGGTGACGCCGGGACGAATGTGCTTGCCCACCTCGATGATCGCCTGGGCAGCAATCTTGCTTGCCACCCGGATCCGCTCAATCGTCTCGGCATCCTTGATCTCCGAGCCGGTGAACTTGGCCGGCGCGGGCTTCCAAACGTATTCGGGCCGGGGAATCGACGTCGGAACGGGCCGGACTGGACTGACGGTTCCCTGGACAAGGGTGCCCAGGGGTGCTGTTGCTACGTTGTGGGGCATACCATCGATCTTATAACCCGGTCCGCTATCGGGCGCTAATCCGAACGGGCCGAGCAACCGCAACGCAAGGGAGTAGCCAAATGCCGGAGTTCTGGTACAACGTCGTCACCCACGAAGTCGAAGTGGGGGCACAGTCCGACTGGACGCAGCTCATCGGCCCTTATGAAACCCGCGAGGAAGCGGAAAAGGCGCTCGAAAAAGTGCAGAAGCGCAACGAGGCCTGGGACGCGGACGACGACGAATAGCGCCTTCCAGCGCGCGGAACCGCTGGTCCGGGGCAGCTAAAAGGAGTGTTCCGGGCCGGGAAAGGAACCGCTGCGGACGTCGTCGGCGTAGGCCTTGGCGGCATCCGACAGCGTCGTGCGTGTGTCGGCGTACTGCTTGACGAATTTGGCGAGTTTACCGCCGCGCAGCCCGGCCATGTCCTGCCACACCAGCACCTGGCCCGTTGTGGAAGCGCCGGCACCGATGCCGATGGTGGGAACGCGTAGGGCCTTGTCCACTTCCGCGGCGGCCTGGGCAGGCACCATCTCCATCAGGACCGCAAACGCGCCGGCAGCTTCGAGTGCCACGGCGTCGTCGACGACCCGCTGTGCGTCCTCGCCCCGGCCCTGCACCCGATAGCCGCCCAGCGAATGTTCGCTTTGCGGGGTGAAGCCGATGTGCGCCATGACGGGGATGCCCGCCTGGACCATGGCGCGGACATATTCTGCGTAGAAGGCACCGCCTTCCATCTTGACGGCGTGGGCACCGGCTTCCTTCATAAACCGTACTGAGGTCTCGATGGCCTGGGCGGGGGAGACCTCATAGCTGCCGAACGGCAGGTCCACCACTACGAGCGCACGTCTGGCGGAACGGCTCACCGCGCGGCAGAGCGGAATCAGTTCGTCGACGGTAACCGGCAGGGACGTCTCGTTGCCGTACACATTGTTGGAGGCGGAATCGCCGACAAGCAGGACTTCGACACCTGCTTCATCGAAGATTTCGGCGGTGTACTGTTCGTATGCGGTGAGCATGGCAAAGCGCTGGCCGTTGTCCTTGGCCTGCTGCAGGTGATGGGTGCGGACACGGGACACCGGTTTGGAGCCGGACGGCCGGTTAGCTCCGGCACCCGCTCCGTACGGGGCCGGCTGTTCGGCGCCAGAAGTCTGTGAGGTCATGGGTAGAGCCTAATGCCGCGGCCTTTGTTCACTCCAGCGGCACCCGTCACTGTTGCACGGCACAGGTGCCCGGGCGCATTAGGGTAAGTACAGTAGTAAGCAGGCAGGCCGGAGGCTTTGCCGTGACCAGGGCGCGGAAGGATATTCATGGACCGTCAGCAGGAATTTGTCCTGAGAACCATCGAAGAGCGGGACGTGCGCTTCGTCCGTCTCTGGTTCACCGACGTCGTCGGTTCGCTTAAGTCCGTGGCGCTGGCTCCTGCGGAAGTCGAGGGCGCCTTCGAGGAGGGGCTTGGCTTCGACGGCTCGTCCATCGAGGGGCTGGCCCGGGTTTTCGAGTCCGACATGCTGGTCCAGCCGGACCCTTCGACCTTCCAGATCCTGCCCTGGCGCGGCGAGGAAGAACAGACATCGCGGATGTTCTGCGACGTTCTCACGCCCGACGGCGAACCATCCGTCGCGGATCCGCGCAACGTGCTCAAGCGGACCCTGCGCAAGGCCGGCGACATGGGCTTCACCTGCTACACCCATCCGGAAATCGAGTTCTATCTGCTTAAGTCGCAGGAGCTCGGGCCTGACGGCGTGCCGGTGCCGGTAGACCGCGCAGGCTATTTCGACCATGTGCCCGGCGGCGTGGCCCAGGATTTCCGCCGCACCGCGGTGACCATGCTGGAGAACGTCGGCATCTCCGTGGAGTTCAGCCACCATGAGGACGGTCCCGGGCAGAACGAGATCGACCTTCGGTACGCGGACGCCCTGCAGACCGCCGACAACATCATGACGTTCCGGACCGTGGTTAAAGAAGTAGCGCTGATGGAGGGCATCTACGCAACCTTCATGCCCAAGCCCTTCTCCGACCACCCCGGTTCCGGGATGCACACGCACTTTTCCCTCTTCGAAGGTGATTCCAACGCCTTCTTCGAAGCCGGTGCCGAATACCAGCTCTCCAAGACCGGACGCCAGTTCATGGCGGGCATCCTGAAACATGCGCCCGAATTCACCGCGGTGACGAACCAGTTCGTAAATTCCTATAAGCGGCTTTGGGGCGGCGGCGAAGCTCCCAGCTACATTTCCTGGGGCCACAACAACCGCTCGGCCCTGGTCCGCATCCCGCTGTACAAGCCGAACAAGGGCCAGTCCGCCCGGATGGAATACCGCGGGATCGATTCGGCGGCGAACCCGTACCTGGCTTACGCCGTGTTGCTGGGTGCGGGATTGAAGGGCATTGAGGAAGGCTATGAGCTGCCGCCTGCAGCGGAGGAAGACATCTGGAGCCTCAGCTCCGCCGAGCGCAGGGCGCTGGGCCACGACCCGCTTCCCTCAAGCCTGCACGACGCCATCCGCGCGATGGAAGAGTCGGAACTGGTAGCCGAAATCCTCGGTGAACAGGTCTACGAGATCTTCCTGCGCAACAAGCGTGCCGAATGGCACGACTACCGCATCCAGGTGACGCCGCACGAGCTCAGGCGCAACATCGACATCCTCTAAGCTGAGGCCATGAGTCTGAACCGGCGGTTGATCTCCAAGGGCTTCAACGATCTGGAGAAGAGCACACGCTTTCTCGATTCGTCTGAACTCGATGGGGTGGACCAGCAGCGGCTTTTTGCCGGGTTCGCTTATGCCGCGGATCCGGACCTGGCCCTCGTTTCCCTGGTCCGGCTCCTGGAGCGGCATCCTCAGCTGGCCGAGCTGGTCAACGCCGGAGAAGACGAGAGCGAGGCGCTGTTCCGGCTGCTCGGCTCCTCGGAAGCCTTGGCCGAATTCCTGCTGCGGCGGCCGGAGCATCTGGACGTTCTATCAGCCAAGGTCAGTGCGGAGCCCGGAGCTGTCCCGGCAGAAAAGCTCCGTGCCTCACTGCTGAAGTCCGTCGGAGCTGATCCTGCCGCCGAACAACCGCTTGCGGCCCTGACCGGCAAAGAGGCCTACAACCTGCTGCGGTCCACATACCGGCGGCACCTGGCCGAACTGGCTATCCGGGACCTCGGCGCGGCCTCGCCGGTGGACTATATGCCCTCGGTGGGACGCGAACTGGCGGATCTTGCGGCTGCGGCGATTGAAGCCGGGCTCGCTGTCTCCCGCGCTGAACTGGCCGCACGGTTCGATCCGGAAGAGATTGCGGCCGTACGCCTGGCCGTGATCGGCATGGGCAAATGCGGCGCCCGCGAACTCAACTACATTTCCGACGTCGACGTCGTTTATGTGATCGAAGCCGACGGTATGGATGAGGCGCATGCCTCCACCATTGGCACGGCATTGGCTACCGGGATGAGCAGGGCCGTCTTTTCTGCCGGTCCGGAGCCGGGCCTGTGGGAGGTTGACGCCAATCTCCGGCCGGAGGGCAAGGAAGGCCGGCTGGTCCGCACGCTTGAATCCCATCTGACTTACTACAAGAGGTGGGCCCAGAGCTGGGAGTTCCAGGCCCTGCTGAAGGCACGTGCCATTGCCGGCGACCTTGATTTGGGCCGCCGGTACGAGGAAGCTGTTGCACCGTTGATCTGGAACTCATCGGAGCGGGACGGCTTCGTCGAGTCCGTGCAGGCCATGCGCGGACGGGTGACCGAGAACATTCCGTTGCATGAGCGCGGCCGGCAGCTGAAACTCGGCCGCGGCGGGCTGCGTGATGTGGAATTCACTGTCCAGTTGCTCCAGCTCGTTCATGCGCGGGTGGATGAAACGCTCCGGGTCCGGGATACCACCACGGCCATCGCGGCCTTGAGCGCCGCCGGCTATATTGGCCGCTCGGATGCTCGGGAGTTCGACGAAGCCTACCGCTATTTGCGGGTGCTCGAACACCGCATCCAGCTGGTCCAGCTGCGCCGGACGCATCTGATGCCGCAGGACGACAACGCCTTGCGTGCGCTGGCTAAATCCTCTCTCGGTTCGCTGGAAACGCAGCGTCCCGGCCCTGAAGCCCTGCTCCAGAAGTGGCAGCGGACCAAGCGCCGGGTACGTGAGCTTCATGAACGGATCTTCTACCGTCCGCTGCTGGTCTCCGCGGCCAATCTGAGCACAGACGAAGTCCGGCTGACGCCCGAAGCCGCCCGGGCCCGGCTCGCGGCACTGGGATATGTGGATCCGCGTGGAGCGATGCGCCATATCGAGGCCTTAACCAGCGGAATCAGCCGGCGGGCGCAGCTGCAGCGCCAGTTGCTCCCCGTCCTGCTGGAATGGATCGCCGATGGCGTGGACCCGGATTCCGGCTTGCTCGGATTCCGGCGGCTGAGCGAGGCGCTGGGGGAGTCTCACTGGTATCTGGGCATGCTTCGTGACTCCAGCTCCGCGGCTGAGCGGCTCTGCCACATTCTGTCCAGCAGCCGGTTCATTACGGACCTGCTGGAAGTCTCGCCGGAGTCTGCGGCCTGGTTGGGATCGGACAAGGAACTGGTTCCGTGGTCGTTCGACGCGCAATGGTACGAGATCCGGCACAAACTGGCCCGCCACCAGGACCCCAAGGCGGCCATGCGCCTGATCCGTTTGATTCGCCGTCGCGAAACGCTGCGCACCGCCATCGCGGACAGTTCGGGCCTGCTGGACCAGCGGCAGGTCGGCATTGCTCTCTCCGATACGGACCGGGCGGCCATTCTTGGTGCTCTGCATGTTGCCGAAGCAGCTGTCTTCGCCGAGGAGGACCAGCTCACCAACCTCCTCATCGTCGCCATGGGACGCCAAGGCGGCAGGGAGATCGGCTACGGCTCGGACGCCGATGTCATGTACGTGCACAAGCCGCTGCCCGGCGCCGACAACGATGCGGCCCAGCAGCAGGCCATGCGAATCGTTTCGCAGATTTCCGCTCTGCTCCAGCAGCCGAGCAGCCCGCCCGTGCTTGCCGAGCGCACCCTTGAAATTGACGTGTCGCTGCGTCCGGAGGGGAAGAACGGACCGATCGTGCGTTCGCTCGACTCATACCGGGAGTACTACCAGCGGTGGTCACTGATCTGGGAGGCACAGGCCCTGCTTCGGGCGCGGCCCATCGCCGGCGACGACGACCTCGCGGCCGAGTTCACCGCGCTGATCGACCCCATCCGTTATCCGGCCGAGGTCGGACCGGAGGAAGTCCGCGAAATCCGCAGGATCAAAGCCAGAGTGGAATCCGAACGCCTGCCCCGCGGCGCCGATCCGTCCCGGCACCTCAAGCTGGGCCGTGGCGCGCTGAGCGATGTGGAATGGCTGGTTCAATTGCTTCAGCTCGAACACGCGCACCGGGTGCCTGCGCTACGGACAACCGGCACTTTGGAGGCCCTGGATGCGATCGGCGAGGCAGACCTGCTCCCGAATGCAGATGTGCTCACGCTGCGACAGAGCTGGTCACTGGCGAGCCGGATCCGTTCGGCGAACATGATCTGGAGTGGAAAGAACGCGGACGTGCTGCCCTCCTCGCGGCGGGACCTGGAAGCCGTAGCCCGCTGGTGCGGCTACAGCCCGGGAAACGCCGGAGCCATCGAGGAAGACTATCTGCGGATTACCCGGCGCACCCGTGGCATCTTTGAACGCTACTTCTACGGCTACGGAACCTAAGGAGCACCGGCGTTCCGGGTGTCTGGAGGGTGGTCCGGTATCCTGCCGTGGGCCACTGGATGCGGTGGACGGAATGGTGTCGCGACGGTGCCCGCTCAAGGCGGGCGCCGTCGTCGTACGCTTCTTTCAACACCGCGGTGGCCGCTCGCTCGCCGCTGCGGCTAGGCTGAGGCCAGAACCACTGATGAAGGAGCGCAACGACATGACTGATATCGACGTGATCGCACGTGAACATCTGAGTGCGGCGGGCGGCGCAGCGCACGGCCGCAGTGCCGCGATGGTGGCCCAGGACGGTCCGCTGCGCCAAACGGTGCTTGCTCTGCGGGCGGGAGCGGTCCTGGGCGAGCACAATGCCCCGTTGGCTGCCAGCATCTATGTCCTGGAGGGATCGGTCACCGTAGTCTCGGCCGGTGGGCGGCTCGTCGTTAACGAGAACCAGCTCGAAATCATCCCGCAGGAACGCCACTCGGTCGAAGCCAACGAGGACTCCGTCTTCCTGCTCACCGCTGTCACCGAAACCCACTTAAACTCCGGTTCCATCAAGGCCTAACGACGACGGCGACGTTCTCACCTTCAACTGGAATTCCGCCGGGAGTAACCTGCCCTACTACTTCGCTTCAAGTAGGTACCGTTCGTCTTGAACGCTGATGGCGTAGGCAAAGAGCGCTTCTTGGTATTCCCGATAGTGGTGGGCGCACCAGGAGAGCATGCCGCCGGTGTCGAGCATTACCTGAACGTAGGCGGGGACCCCGCATCGATCACACAACATTTCGCCCTCCCTAGGTGTGATGCAACTGGTGTGTAATCTCCAGTGTGCCTCACTGTGCTTGGGGTGGGCTTGGGATGGATATTCCTGAACAAAAGAGTCCGCACGGGCCGCCGTCACCGAAGTGTGGGCCGCTCGTGCGGACTCTTTGCAGACTAACCGCGGTTTTGCTGCGGGATTTGGCTAGCAGCCGTAGTAGAGCTCGAACTCGTAGGGGTTCGGGCGCAAGGCCAGCGGCGCAATTTCGTATTCGCGCTTGTAGGCAATCCACGTGTCGATGAGGTCCTGGGTGAAGACACCGCCGGCCTGCAGGAACTCGTTGTCGGCCTCCAGTGCCTCCAGCGCTTCCTCAAGGGAACCCGGAGCCTTCTGGATGTCCTTGGCTTCCTCAGCGGGAAGCTCGTAGAGGTCTTTGTCAATCGGGTCGGCCGGCTCGATGCGGTTGCGGATGCCGTCCAGACCTGCCATCAGCTGGGCTGCGAAGGCCAGGTACGGGTTGGAGCTGGGGTCCGGTGCGCGGAATTCGAGGCGCTTGGCCTTCGGGTTGGAACCGGTGATCGGGATGCGGATACCGGCGGAGCGGTTACCTTGCGAGTAGACCATGTTTACCGGAGCTTCGAAGCCCTTGACCAGACGGCGGTAGGAGTTCACTGTCGGGTTGGTGAAGGCCAGCACGGCCGAAGCGTGCTTGAGCAGGCCGCCGATGTACCAGCGGGCGGTGTCGGACAGTCCGGCGTAGCCCTTCTCATCGTAGAAGAGCGGCTCGGAGCCGTTCCAGAGCGACTGGTGGCAGTGCATGCCTGAGCCGTTGTCGCCGAACACGGGCTTCGGCATGAAGGTGGCGGACTTGCCCCAGGCGTCGGCGACGTTCTTGACGATGTACTTGAACTTCAGCAGATCATCGGCAGCGTGGGTCAGCGTGGTGAATTTGTAGTTGATTTCCGCCTGGCCGGCAGCGCCCACCTCGTGGTGGGAGCGCTCAACTTCAATGCCTACCTCGTCCAGCTCGACACAGATGGCGTCGCGCAGGTCGGCCTGCTTGTCGGTAGGGGCAACGGGGAAGTAGCCGCCCTTGACCGGGGTCTTGTAGCCCTGGTTGCCCCCCTCTTCCTTGCGGCCGCTGTTCCAGTGGGCCTCGACGGAATCCACCTTGTAGAAGGAGTGCTCCGGGCTGGACTGATACCGTACGTCGTCGAAAATGAAGAATTCGGCTTCGGAGGCAAAGTAAGCGGTGTCGGCAATGCCGGTCGATGCCAGGTAGGCCTCGGCGCGCTCGGCAACGCCGCGGGGGTCGCGGTGGTACGGGTCGCCGGTGCGCGGGTTCACGATCGAGAAGTTCAGCGCAAGGGTCTTCTCCACGCGGAAGGGATCGATGAATGCGGTGGTGACGTCGGGGATGAGCTGCATGTCGGACTCGGCGATGCCCTGGAAGCCCCGGATGGAGGAACCGTCGAACAGCTGGCCGTTGATGAAGAAATCCGCGTCAACGGTCTTGGCCGGCACGTTGAAGTGCTGCTGGACGCCTGGCAGGTCTGTGAATCGGATGTCGACGAACTTTACTTCTTCGTCGGCGATGTACTTGAGGACCTCGTCCGCATTCTTGAACATCGGGTCATGCTCCTTACGCATTCATGGGGGTACCTGCCGGCTGCAACACAGGCGCCAGCAACAGTTACTAATGTAGAAGCAGGGAATTTCCCTTTGGTGTCGCGATTGTTTCCGGCAGGTTACTTAATCGATGTGCACCTAAGCCTAGCGCGGTGTTACCGCCAGCACCCAGACGGCGTTATGCATGTCACTTGCGGTGGCCGTCACCACCGGCTCCTGCCGGAGGTCGGTAGGCTAGAGGAGTGGTAAGCAGAAAAGACCTTGGTTCCTGGCTCGAAGGACCGCCTCCCTCCAAAGAGCAGCAGTGGCCCGGCCAGCGGTTGGGGCTGCCCCAGCGCGGCCCGGGCTCGATCGCGCGCCTTGGACGCCGCGTCATTGCCCTGATGATCGACTGGATCCTTTGCTATCTCATAGCCGCATGGCTGTTCGACGGCAACGAGCTGAGCATTCTGCTGATCTTCGCCGTTGAGCAGCTGCTCCTGATCAGCACGCTCGGCTACAGCATTGGGCACCGTGCAGTTGGCATTCAGGTGCGCAAGCTGGACGGGTCCGCCGCCGGGCCGCTTGCCGCCGTTGTCCGTACCGTGCTGCTCTGCCTGGTTGTTCCCGCGGTAGTCTTCGACGCCGATCAGCGCGGCCTGCACGACCGCGCAATGGGCACGGTCCTGGTACGCATGTAGTTCACAAACTTTACCAACGACGGCGGCGCCCCACCTTGGAAAGGTGAGGCGCCGCCGTCGTTAGTGGCTTGGTATGGTCAGCGGCCGCGCATTGCCTTGCGGTCCGGGCGGGCCTTGAACGGATCAACGCCCTTCGGGATGGGCAGTTTATTGCTGCCGAGGGCCTGCAGGCGCTTATCCACCGCATGCACCTCCTGCTTGGTCAGTTCCTTCTTGAGCTTCTGGACCTTCTTGGCTACCTTGCTCAGTTCAACCTGGCCCTCGCCGCGGCCGGTCTCGATGACGTGGACCTTCACGTTGGGCAGGATGCGGTTCAGCTTCCGGCGTTCGGCGTCCACCAAGGTCTTGACGCGGTTCGAAGGCCCCTCGGTCACGAGGATGACGCCGGGGCGGCCGATCGCACGGAAGACTGCATCCTGGGTTCGCGGGTTGACTGCCACCGGCTGTTCCTGCAGGATCCAGCCGCGGCGCAGCACGCTCAGGGCGGCACCGGATGCACCCGGCTGGCCCTCGATCTGGGCGAAGGCGGCGCGTTCGGCACGGCGGGAGAGGATGAAGGTTGCCGCCAGCAGGCCCAGCGGGATGGAGATGATCAACAGGGTGACCCAGTTGTTGATCAGGAACCCGATGAGCAGGCCAACGGCCACGATGCCCAGGAAGGCCAGCAGCATGAGCCAGACTACGTTGGGATCGTTGCGCCGGGTCATCTGGAAGACCTGGCCGATCTGCTTCAGGCGCCCGGGGCCTTTTTTCGCCTTGGCAGGCTTCTCGGCTTTGGGCTTGCGTGAGAAGAGACCACGCTTGGTATTTGCGTTGGAATCGGTGCTATTGGCCATAATGACTCAATTCTATCGTGAAGCCGGCCGGAATTTTGGCCGAGGCGCGGGCACAGCGAGAGGGCCCGGCGCTGCGGCGTCCGGACCCCCTCGGGTGAAAAGTTGCAGCCGGGTGGCGTTACCGGGAGATAAGGCTGGAGGCTTCCTGCCGGGTGGCGCCGGAATCCTCGATGCCTTCGGCGATGTGGGCGAGTTCCGGGGGCAGTTCCCGTCCCTTCTTGCGCATCGCGGTGGCCCAGAGGCGGCCGGCCCGGTAGGAGGAGCGCACCAGCGGGCCGCTCATAACGCCGAGGAAGCCGAGCTCGATTGCCTCTTCCTGCAGTTCCACGAATTCCTGGGGCTTGACCCAGCGTTCCACCGGGTGGTGGCGTTCGGTGGGGCGCAGGTACTGGGTGATGGTGATCAGGTCGCAGCCGGCCTGGTGCAGATCGCGGAGCGCCTCGGAAATTTCCTCGCGGGTCTCGCCCATGCCCAGGATCAGGTTGGACTTGGTGACCATGCCGTGCTGCTGGCCCTGGGTGATGACATCCAGGGAGCGTTCATAGCGGAAGGCCGGGCGGATGCGCTTGAAGATGCGCGGCACGGTCTCCACGTTGTGGGCAAAGACCTCGGGTTTGGTCTCGCAGATGGCGCTGATGTGCTCGGGCTTGCCGGAGAAGTCCGGGATCAGGATTTCGACGCCGGTGCCCGGGTTCAGCTCGTGGATCTTGCGGATGGTTTCCGCGTAGAGCCAGACGCCTTCGTCGGCCAGGTCGTCGCGGGCCACCCCGGTGACGGTGGCGTAGCGCAGGTTCATCTGCTGGACCGACTGGGCCACCTTGGTGGGCTCCAGAATGTCGATGGGGGAGGGCTTGCCGGTGTCGATCTGGCAGAAGTCGCAGCGGCGGGTGCATTCGGAGCCGCCGATGAGGAAGGTGGCCTCGCGGTCTTCCCAGCACTCGAAGATGTTCGGGCAGCCGGCTTCCTCACAGACCGTGTGCAGCCCTTCCTTCTTGACCAGGTTTTTCATGCTCACGTATTCGGGGCCGATGTTGACCTTGGCCTTGATCCAGTCCGGCTTGCGCTCGACCGGGGTGGCCGCGTTTCGTGCTTCGACGCGCAGCAGACGCCGTCCTTCGGGGGCGAGAGTCACTTCAGGGCTCCTTCGGGCTGGCTGGTGCCAGCTGTGTTGGCGGTATTCTCGGGCAGGCCGGCCGGTTTAACCAGCGCTGCCTCGTACTTGTTCAGTTCCTCTTCGACCCGGCCGGCAACATCGGCGGGGGAGATGTTGCGTCCGGCTTCTACACTCATGCTGGTGGTGCCGGCGTCGGTGATGCCGCAGGCAATGATCTGCGCATACGGTGCCAGATCATTATTGCAGTTCAGGGCGAAGCCGTGCATGGTCACGCGGCGGTTGACCCGGATGCCGATGGCGGCAATCTTGCGGTCCTGCCGATCGCCGTCGCCCTTGATCCAGACACCGGAGCGGCCTTCGATCCTGGAGCCGTTGATGCCGAAGCCGGCGAGCACGTTGATCAGGACCTGCTCCAGAATGTCCACGTAGTCGGCAACCTTGGTGGGATCCGGCAGGGCCAGGATCGGATAACCAACCAGCTGCCCCGGGCCGTGCCAGGTCAGCTTGCCGCCGCGGTCCACATTGATGATGGGCGTGCCATCGAATGGCTTCTCATGTTCTTCGGTCCGCTTGCCGGCCGTGTAAACAGGGCTGTGTTCCAGCAGGAGGACTTTGCCCTCAGCGGTGCCGGCAACCACATCAGTGTGGATTCGACGCTGCAGGTCCCACCCTTCCTGGTAGTCGACGAAGTCGGGGGCAAACCCTATCCGGGAAAACTCAAGGCTCATGGCGACAGCCTACGCCTTGAGCCGGTAGTGGCTCCATTTGTGTGAAGGGCCATGGTTGTGGATAACTTCTGCAGCGGATCGGCGGCTGTAGTAAATCTGGAGCATGATGCTCCAGCACCCGACACAAGCCGGTGACAGCAGCCCTGCGGATGAGCCGGCCCGGCCGCAGGTACCCGGATTCCGGGTACAACGCTGGCTCGGCAGCGGGTCTTCGGCCGCCGTGTGGCTGGTGGCGGAAGAGGCCGGCGGCCGCGAATATGCGTTGAAGGTCTTCAATCCCAACGGCGGCGATGCGCGTCTGGAGGCGGAGCGGGAACGGCTGCTGACCGACGGACTGCGGCACGACCATCTGTTGCAGGTCTTCCGCAAGGTGGACACGGACGCCGGGCTGGGATTGCTGCTCGAATACGCCGCGGGTGGATCGGTGGCTTCGGTCATTGCCGCGCGGGGCCCCTTGTCTGTGGCCGAAACGGTTACGGTGCTGACGCCGATCGCGCAGGCGCTGGCGTTTCTGCACGCAGGCGGCAGGACGCATGGCGACGTTTCGCCCGGCAACGTCCTCTTCACGTCCATGGGCAAACCGCTGCTGGCGGACTTCGGTATCGGCCGGGCGGTCGGCAGCCACCGGGCCGACGACGGCGGGACGCCGGGATTCCGTCCACCGTCGCCAAGGCGGGGCGACGTCGGGCAACGGCTGGAGCCGGAGGCGGACATCTACGCGTTGGCCGCCCTTGGCTGGTTCATGCTCACCGGACGGGTACCGGCCGCCACCGCCCAGCGTCCGCCGTTGAATGTCATGGTGCCGGACGTGCCGCTGCCCTTGGTGGAGTTGCTGGAAGCGGCACTGGCGGATGGGGCCGAGCAACGGCCGGAGGCGGAAGAGTTTGCCCGCCGGGTTTACCGGACCGCGGACCCGGCACCGGTGGACCTGTCCGCCGCTGTACATCCGTCGGTGGCCCCGCAGCTGCTGACCCGACGGATTGTCAGGGACGGCAAGAAGCGGACCGCCTTTGGAGTCAAGCGGCGTGGGCCGCGGCCGGCAAAAAAACCGGACCGCCTGCGGAAGCCGCAGGCGGTCCGGCGTGCTGCCGGCGCCGCAACCCGTCAGGGTAAGGCGCCCCTTGGCCGCGTCCTCGTTGTTGCGGCCTCCTTGGCGATTGCCCTTGCATTGGCCGTTTTCGCGGGTAATCTGCTCGTCGGGTCCAAGGCAATTGACACACCCGGAGACGCGGCTGCGCAGGCCGCAGCAGCGGCGGTGCCGGGCGGGGCGGCCGCCGATGCAACCGGACCGCCTACGGCTCGGCCGCTGCCCGAAGAGCTGGTGCAGGCAGCTACAGCGGAAGATCCGGCAGCTGCCGTTGCCGCCTTGACCTGGTTGCGTACCGAAGCGCTGCGGAGCAGGGACCTGTCCGTGCTGGACGACGTTAACGTCGCCGGGTCCGCTCCGATGGCGGCGGACACCGAGGTTATATCCACGCTGGCCTCGCTGGAACACTGGTTCAGCGGACTCGCAGCCAAGGCCGAGGAGGTGCGGACGGTGTCCCGTACCGGGACATCGGCGGTGGTCGAAGCCACAATCAGCACTTCACCGTTTGAGCAGCGCGACGCCGGCGGTGGCCTCGTCCTGTCTGTGACGGAGGGCAAGAGGCAGCAGTTGGTGCTGGTGCTGGAACGCCAGGACGGCAGGTGGCTGATTGGCGAAGTCCGCGACGGCGCCTGATGCGGCGTGTGCGGGCGGGTTCAGCTGCGGCGGCCCAACTCGTCGTGGATCCAACGGGCAGCGTCTTGCAGGTTTGCCTGGCCGAACTCGAAACCCGCGGCCTCAAGACGCTCCGGAAGCATGCGTTGGCTCGCCAGGATGATGTTCTCAGCCAAGCCGGGCAGAACCGTGGTCAACACTTCCTGCGGGACGCGGAACGTCGCAGGCCGGTGCAGTTCGGCCGCCAGGACGGACACCAGTTGGTCTACCTGGGCCGGAACGGGCGCGCACACATTCACAGGGCCGGACAGCCCCGATTCGAGCAGGAAGGCCAAGGCTCGTACTTCATCCGCCAGCGTGATCCACGGCCACCATTGCCGACCGGTGCCGAGCGGGCCGCCCAGGCCCAATCTGAGCGGCAGCAGCAACCGCGGCAGGGCTCCGCCATGGGGTGTCAGCACCACGCCGGTACGGGTAACGATGGTCGGAGACGAGGCCTGCAACGCCGCCTCTTCCCAACGCCGGCAGACATCCGCCATCACGGGCGAACTGCCGGCTGCGGATGCTTCCGTAAGGACCTCATCGCCGCGGTCCCCGTAGATTCCGGAACCGGATTGGCTGATAAAGACCTTCGGAGGGTTCTCCAGTTGGTTAATGGCTCCGGCGAGGGTGCGGGTGCTGGCAACACGGGAGGAATACAGTTGCTCGCGCGATGACCTGGTCCAGGGCCGGGCCCGCAGCGGTGAACCGGACAGATTGACTACGGCATCGTGGCCCGCGACCACCCGCGGATCCAGACGGCCGGCCGCCGGATCCCATTCGAACTCACCCTCGCCGCGCGGCGGGCGGCGGACCAGCCGCCTGACCCGGTGTCCGGAGGAAACCAGGTGTTCGGCCAGCGCCTTGCCGATCAGACCGGACGCGCCCGAAATGAGGATCTTCATCTGCCCATCACATCATCGAATACCAAGTTGGGGAACGGCCTGCGGCAAGTCACCGACCTGTCTGCCGCAGCGAGATGGTTAAGATCGAAGCATGACCTCATCGAGTTACTTCCGCTATCCGCACGTCCACGCCGAGCTGGTCACCTTTGTGGCCGAGGACGATGTGTGGGTGGCACCGCTGCAGGGCGGCCGGGCCTGGCGGATTTCGTCGCTGGGGCTTCCTGCCCGGAACCCGCGTTTCTCGCCCGACGGCGGGCATATTGCGTGGAGCGTGGTGCAGGGCAGCGCGCCCGAGGCTGTCGTAGCTGCCGTGGATGGCGGCGGGTTCAGGCAGCTGACCTACTGGGGCCATGCCTCCACCCGGGTCAAGGGCTTTACCGCAACCGGCGACGTCATCGTGACCAGCGCGCACCAGCGGGAGGAATCCCGCCATACCTGGGCGCACGCGGTGCCGTTGGACGGGTCCGTCGCCAAGGTACTGAAGTTCGGTCCGGTCGATTCGATTGCCTTCGGGCCGGTCGTCGGTGACGAGCGTCCCGTGGCGATCGGCAGCGTGCTCTCCCGCGAGCCGGCCTGGTGGAAGCGCTACCGCGGCGGAACCGCCGGCAAACTCTGGATCGACCGGGACGGTTCGGGCGAATTCCAGCGTCTGGCGGCGGACCTGGACGGCAGTCTGGCCGACCCCATGTGGATCGGCGGCCGCGTCGCCTTCCTCAGCGACCATGAAGGCTACGGCAACCTCTACTCCGTCGCGCCGGACGGATCCGACCTGCGCCGGCATACCGATCACGAGGAGTTCTATGTCCGCCACGCCTCCACCGACGGGCAGCGGATTGTGTATGAATCCGCCGGCGAACTGTGGCTGGTGGAATCGCCCGGCGATGAACCCAAGAAGCTGGACATCAGCCTTGGTTCGGCTTCGACCTCGCGCCGTCCGCGGCCGCTGGACGTTGCCCGGCACCTGGCCGCCGCTGTTCCCAACCAGGACGGGACGGCCTCGGTTGTGGAAAGCCATGGCACCATCCACTGGCTCACCCACCGCGATGGCCCCTCGCGCGTAGTCGAAGCGACCCCCGGCGTCCGTGCCAGGCTGGCCCGTCCGCTCGGTGCGGACACAGTTATTTACGCGGCAGACCACGACGGCGTCGAGGCGCTCTACCTCCGCCGCGTCTTCGAGGACCTTCCGGCCGCCACGATGGGGGAGTCCGCGCAGCCCAAAACGCCGGAGCCTGAACCGGACGCAGCCCTGCCCCGGCCGGTCTCCGCTTCAGCCGTGGTGGCGAACCCCCAGCCGGCGGCGCCGTCGTCGTCCGTTTCTACGGATGAAACAGCGAACGACGGCGGAACCCCGACAGAGCAGGCAGCCAGCCGCGTCAGCGGCACCCGACGAATCGACTTTGCCGCCCCCACGCGCGTGAGCACCATTTCCGCCAGTCCCGATGGCAAGCTGGCGGCCGTGGCGACGGAATTCGGCCAGCTCCTGGTGCTCGAGGCCGAATCCGGCGAGCTGCGCGAAGTGGCCTCGACCGGCCATGGTGCGATCAACGAGGTGGTTTTTTCGCCCGATTCGCGGTGGCTCATGTGGACCGAACCCGTATCGTCCGAGGGCAGCCGGACCAAACTCAGAGTGGCGGAGGTCACCGCATCCGGTGGGGACGGCGTTCTGGATATCACCGACGGGCGCTTCCGGGACCACGGGCCGGCCTTCAGCCCGGACGGCAAATTTGCGGCGTTCCTCTCGGAGCGCAGCTTCGATCCGGTTTACGACACGCACAGCTTCGACCTGAGCTTTCCGCAGTCCACCAAACCCTTCCTGGTGGCGCTGGACTCCGCGACGCCGTCGCCTTTCGGCCCGGCGGTCCACGGCACTGTCCCCGAGCCGGCGCCGGAGGTCGGCACAGAGCCCGATGCCCCGGCCGGAGTTCCGCCCGTTGTTGTCGACCCGCTGCAGCTGCCGGAGCGGATCATTCCCCTCCCGGTGCCGCAGGGCCGCTACAGCAGCCTGGCTGCGGTTGACGGAGCGCTGCTCTGGCTGGCCACGGAGGCTGCGGGCGTCACCGGTGAGGGCCGGGCGTCGGCGGAAGAGCCGGACCAGCCGAACCGGCTGGAGCGGTTCGACATCTCACGCCGCGAGGTCAGCGTTTTGGTGCCGGCGCTGGAATCCTACGGCGTGTCCGGGGACCGCAAACATTTGGTGTACTTGAACAAACAGCAGGTCCGGGCCGTGCCGGTGGCCGCCAAGGTCGAAGACGACGCGCCGGACAGCGTCCAGGTGGACCTGAGCCGGATCCGCCTGCTGTTGGATCCGCTGAAGGTGTGGGGCCAGGCCTTCGACGAAGCCTGGCGGCTGCAGCGGGACTTCTTTTGGGCCGAGGACATGGCCGGTCTCGACTGGGACGGGGTCTACCAGCAGTACCGTCCGTTGGTGGAACGCCTCGGCTCCCACGACGATCTAGTGGACCTGCTGTGGGAGCTCCATGGCGAACTGGGCACGTCGCACGCCTACGTAACTCCCGCGCCCGTGACCGAGCCCGGGGCCGGGAGGCAAGGGCTCCTCGGCGCGGATATCGTCAGCACGGACGCTGGGTGGAGCGTGCAGAACATCCTGGCCGGGGAGTCCTCGGATCCGCTGGCACGTTCCCCGCTGAATGCACCCGGTGCCGGGGTCAGGAACGGCGACATCATCGCCGCCGTGGACGGCATCCCGGTGGACCGGCGCAGCGGCCCGGGACCGCTGCTGGTGGGAGCCGCGGGCAAGACGGTGGAGCTGACCATCATCAACGGACCCGAGACGGAGGAACCGGGCAAACAACGCCGGATCGCCGTGGTGCCGGTAGCGGATGAAGAGCGGTTGCGGTACCAGAACTGGGTGGCTGGAAACCGGCGGATCGTGCGGGAAGCTTCCGGCGGCGGCTTCGGCTACCTGCACATCCCCGACATGGTGGCCCGCGGCTGGTCGCAGCTGCACCGGGACCTGGATGTGGAGACCACCAGGGACGCGCTGATCATCGATGTACGCAGCAACCGGGGCGGGCATACCTCCCAGCTCGTGGCGGAGCTGATCGGACGCAAGGTGACCGCCTGGAACCTTGCCCGGGGCGAGCAGCCGGGAACGTATCCGGCCCACGCGCCGCGAGGCCCCGTCGTTCTACTGACCGATGAATATGCCGGTTCGGACGGGGACATCATTACCCAGGTCGCCAAGCTGCGAGGCATCGGTCCGGTGGTCGGCACACGGACGTGGGGCGGCGTTGTGGGAATCGACGGCCGGTTCTCGCTGGCAGACGGCACCGGTGTCACCCAGCCGCGGTATGCCTTCTGGTTCACCCAGGATGTGGGCTGGAGCGTTGAGAACTACGGAGTGGAACCTGACATCGAGGTACCGTATCCGCCGCACGCCTACGCAGCGGCGGAGGACCCGCAGTTGGAGCACGGCGTGGGGATCCTCAAGGAGATGTTGAAGGAACTGCCGACCGACCGGCCGCCGGCGCTGTCCGGATACCGTTCGCTGCGGCCAGGCAAGCTGCCGCGGCGCCCGCAGGACGCCGGCTGATAGCCGCTCTGAAACAGTGAAGGACCCCGGTGCAGATTGCGCACCGGGATCCTTCATTTAATGCTGTCGCAGCTGGCTAGCTGGCCAAAGTAGCTTCGACGGTGATGCTGGGAACCGAAGCCAGTGCACCCGAAACCGGGCAGGTATCCTTGGCGCCGGTGGCCAGGCGCTGGAAGTCTTCGTTGCTGATGCCCGGGACGGTTGCGTCCACGGTCAGGCGGATTTCGGTGATCCCGGTGCCCGGTACGAAGTCAACGGCGGCCGACGTCTTGATGCTCTCGGCGGTAGTGCCGTTTTCCTTGAGCATGTTGCTGAACTGCATCGAGTAGCAGGTGGCGTGGGCAGCTGCCAGCAGTTCCTCCGGGCTGGTCTTGCCTTCCGCCTTTTCCGCGCGGGCGTCCCACGTCACGTCATAGGTGCCGAGGCCGGAGGTGTCTAGGGAAGTCTGGCCGGATCCGGTGAAAAGGTCGCCCTTCCATACGGTGTGGGCCGAGCGGGTTGTAGCCATGTGCACTCCTTGGGTCGGAACTGATTCGGATGATCCTACTGTGCGGGCAGCGGCACTAGCCGGTGCCTTCGTCTTCATCCTAGGGTGCGGCAGAATCGTTTGCCACCACGTTGCGTCCGGCTTGGAACGCGGCGACGGGGAAGGAAAAAGTTACGACCGGCATGCAAACGGCCGGCACCCCTGAGGGATGCCGGCCGTTGGATAAACCCCGTGGATCAGTTCCAGAGGGTTGCGAGGGCGATATTGAGCAGGGCCAGACCGCCCACTGCATGTGCCAGGCCGGTTGAGATGGGTTCATTGGCCTTGTACTTGCGGCGGCCGATGAAGGCCAGCACACCGACAACGAGGGCGATGACGAGCTTGATGCCGAGCTTGACGTAGTTGGGGTCAGTGAAGTCATCGGGCATGGCCGGGATGAGGCCCATCATGATGACGCCGGTGATCAGTTGGAGCATGGCGCCGTCGAACTGGCGCGGGTGGACGGTCGGCTTCTTCATGTTGCCGATCCAGATGCCCACGATCATGGCCGCACCTACGACGTGCAGAAAGACAAAAATGCTGTAAAGGATCTCCATGACATTTAGCTTATCGGCTCTGAGCAGGGAATACGCCGCGCCACGGAGCCGCAGGAGCTAACTTTTCTACGATCTGTAGTACGAGAATCCGTCGGAACTGTGCCGTTAAGCCTACGACGGCGGCGGGTGACGTTCGCTGGAACGCCACCCGCCGCCGTCGTTGTCCGGATCTGGTTAGAGGCCCAGGTCGGCCTCGAAGGCGCCCTCTTCCAGGCGCGTGCGGAGCGTCTGCAGGAAGCGGCCTGCGTCCGCTCCGTCGACCAGGCGGTGATCGTAGGTCAGCGACAGGTACATCATGGAGCGGATGGCGATCGAGTCATCACCGTTCGCGTCGGAGACCACAACCGGGCGCTTGACGATCGTACCGGTGCCGAGGATACCTACCTGCGGCTGGTTGATGATCGGGGTGTCGAACAGGGCACCCACGCTGCCGATGTTGGTGATGCTGAACGTGCCGCCGGACAGTTCGTCCGGGCCGATCTTGTTGGTCCGCGTGCGGTCCGCAACATCGGCGATCTTGCCGGCAAGGCCGGCCAGGTTCAGGTTTCCGGCGTCGCTAATAACCGGCACGAGCAGACCCTTGTCGGTGTCCACCGCGATCGCCAGGTGCTCGGCGTTGTGGTAGGTGATTTCCTGCTTCTCTTCGTCGTACGAAGCGTTCAGCTTGGGGTGCTGCTTGAGCGCTTCCGCGACCGCCTTGGCGATGAACGGCAGGAAGGTCAGCTTGGCGCCGTTCTGCTCCTGGAAGGAGTTCTTGGCCTTGGCGCGAAGCTTGGCAACCTTGGTCATGTCCACTTCATGGACCTGTGTGAGCTGCGTGGAAACATCCAGAGACTCGCGCATGCGGCGGGCAATGACCTGGCGGATGCGCGGGGCCTTCTCCACCGTGCCGCGCTTGCCTGCACCGGCGGCAGCCGGAGCGGGGGCCGGTGCCTTGCCTGCCGACGGAGCGGCCTGCGCTGCAGGAGCCTTGGCTGCCTCGGCAGCGGAGAGCACGTCCTGCTTGCGGATGCGTCCGCCGACACCGGTGCCCTTCACGGAGGACAAGTCGATGCTGTGCTGGTTGGCCAGCTTGCGCACCAGCGGAGTCACGTAACCGGCGTCGGAGCCGCCGGCACCTTCTGCAGCCTCGGCCTGGGCGGGGGCTGCAGGTGCCTTTTCAGGAGCGGGGGGCGCTGCCTGCTGGGCCGGAGCTTCTTCCTTGGCGGGAGCCGGCTGTTGGACCGGCTCTTCGCGCTGCTGTGCGGGTGCGGCGGCAACAGGCTCTGCCGCTGTCGGAGCTGCCTCGGCCGGGGCACCTGCGCCGGAGCCGATGACGGCGAGGACGGAGCCGACCTCGGCGGTCTCGTCCTCGTTCACCCGGATCTCCTGCAGAGTACCGGCTACCGGGGAGGGAATTTCGGTATCGACCTTGTCCGTGGAGACCTCAAGCAGCGGTTCGTCGACGGCTACCTCTTCGCCTACCTGCTTCAGCCAACGGGTGACGGTGCCTTCGGTGACGCTCTCACCCAGCGCGGGGAGCGTAACTTCGGTGCCCTCGCCCGAGCCGGACGTGCCCTTGGCGCCGGATTCGGCAGCCGGAGCTTCCTGCTTCGGAGCCTCTTCGGCGGGAGCTTCCTGTGCCGGAGCAGCCTCGGCCGGGGCAGCATCGCCGGAACCTGAACCGTCGCCGATGCGGACCAGCGCGGCGCCGACGTCGGCAGTTTCGTCTTCGGCGACGAGGATTTCCTCGATGACACCCGCAACCGGGGACGGGATCTCGGTATCAACCTTGTCGGTGGAAACTTCGAGCAGGGGCTCGTCTACTTCTACCCGGTCACCGACCTGCTTCAGCCAGCGGGTAACGGTACCTTCGGTGACACTCTCACCGAGGGCGGGCAAGTTCACGGTTTCAGACATTTCGTCCCCGTTCTCCTTAAATCTGTGTTCTCCGGTCCAGCTCTGGTCGGGCTGGGGAATCTTGTTTTGAGCTTAGTGCACCCCGCCTCAGGACGGAGTGCACCAAGCAGGGGGTCTGGCTAACCGTGAAGCGGCCGGCCGGCGAGGGACATGGCGGCCTCGCCGAGGGCCTCGTTCTGGGTCGGGTGGGCGTGGATCAGGGCGGCGACGTCTTCCGGGTAGGCTTCCCAGCTCACGATCAGCTGCGCTTCACCGATCTGCTCGCCGATGCGGCCGCCGATCATGTGCATGCCGACGATGGGGCCATCCTTCTGGCGGACCATCTTGATGATGCCGCTGGTGCCGAGGATGGAGCTCTTGCCGTTGCCGGCCAGGTTGTACTCGGCGGTTTCGACGTTCTCCTTGCCGAACTTCTCTTCAGCCTGCGGCTGGTTGAGCCCGACGGAAGCGATCTCCGGCTCGCAGAAGGTGACCTTCGGGATGTTGATGTCTTCAACGATCGCCGGGTTGTTGCCGGCGATTTCCTCGGCCACGAAGATGCCCTGCTGGAACCCGCGGTGGGCCAGCTGCACACCGGGAACGATGTCGCCAACGGCATAGATGTTGCCGACGCCGGTGTGGCAGCGCTCATCGGTGATGACGAATCCGCGGTCCACAGTCAGGCCGGTTTCCTCGAAGCCCAGGCCCGAGGTGCTGGCACCGCGGCCAACCGCCACGAGCAGCAGGTCGCCGTCGAAAGTCTTGCCGTCGGCGAGGGTGACGACGACGCCGTCGTCGTTCTGCTCTACCTTTTCGAAGAAGACGCCGGTGTTGGACTTGATGCCGCGCTTCTTGAAGGAACGCTCCAGGACCTTGATGATCGACGGGTCCTCGTTCGGAACCAGCGAGGGCAGGCCTTCGACGATCGTGACATCCACGCCGAACGACTTCCAGACGGACGCGAATTCGACGCCGATGACGCCGCCGCCGAGGATGACTGCCTTCTTCGGCAGCTCGGTCATTTCCAGCGCTTCGTCGGAAGTGATGACCTTGCCCCCGATTTCCAGGCCGGGAAGGGTCTTCGAGTAGGAGCCGGTGGCGAGGATGATGTTCTTGCCCGTGTAGGTGGTGCCGTTGACCTCGACCGTGTCTTTACCGGTGAGCTTGCCCTCACCCTCGATGACGGTAATGCCCTTCATCTTGATCAGACCGCTCAGACCCTTGAACTTGCCGGCGACGATGCCGTCCTTGTAGGCCTTTACCGCGTTCATGTCGATCGAATCCAAGGTCACGTTCACGCCGTACTTGGCGGAATCGCGCGCGTGGTCGGCCAGTTCAGCGGAGTGCAGCAGCGCCTTGGTGGGGATGCAGCCGTTGTGCAGGCAGGTGCCACCCAGCTTGCCCTTTTCGACCAGGCCTACCGTGAAACCCAGCTGTACGGCACGCAAAGCGGCGGCATATCCACCGCTGCCGCCGCCGAGTACCAGGATGTCGAATTCTTGCGCAGTTGCCGAATCGGCCACGTGAACGCTCCCTCGGGGTGTCAGGACGTGCGTCCGCACGTCGACTTTGATTGGGTGAAGTGAACTTCTAGGTGTTTTCTGATCACCTTAGCGTCACCCAGCTACCATCATCTACTCGGTGAAGGTGAATCCGGACCGCAATGTGCGCGGATTCACTTCACCATGTGATTGACGGATAGCGGCAGGGTGACGCCTGTCTAAAGGTGACCCGTTTAGCGGGCTCTTGACACCACGTCTTCCGCATAAGCTACCAGCGTCCGGACCGCGACACCGGTACCTTCCCTCGGCGTGTAGCCGTAGGCCGCGCCCTCATTGAATGCCGGGCCGGCGATGTCCAGGTGTGCCCACGGAATCTTTTCCCCATTGACCTCGCCGACGAATTCGCGCAGGAAGATTGCCGCCGTGAGCATGCCGCCGAATTTTTCGCCCATATTGGCCAGGTCGGCTACCGGCGAATCCAGGCTGGAACGCAGTTCCTCGGGCAGGGGCATCGGCCAGAACAGCTCGCCCGCACGGTCCGCCGCAGCCTTGACCGCGTCCCGCACGCCGTCCTCGCCCATCACGGCGGAAACACGGCTGCCGAGTGCAACCATCTGTGCACCGGTCAGTGTGGCAACGTCGATCAGTGCATCCGGCGCCTCCTCGCTCGCTGCAGCGAGGCCATCGGCCATCACGAGCCGGCCTTCGGCGTCGGTGTTGAGGATCTCGACCGTCTTGCCGCCGTACACCGTCATGACGTCCGAGGGCCGCTGGGCATGCCCCGACGGCATATTTTCCGCCAGGCACAGCCAGGCGGTGACCTTGACCGGCAAGCCCAGTTCGGCAATGGCCAGCAAAGCGTTAAGTACGACGGCGGCGCCCGCCATATCGCACTTCATCGTCACCATGCCGTTGGCCGGCTTGAGCGACAGACCGCCCGAGTCGAAGGTGATGCCCTTGCCGACGAAGGCGAGTTTAATCTTGGCCCGGGCAGGGGAGTACTCCACCTTGACCATCCGCGGCGGACGGGCAGAGCCCTTGCCGACGCCCACGAGCCCGCCGAAGCCCTCGCTTTCCAGCTTTTTCTCATCCAGTACGGTCACCTTGACCGGCAGATCCTTAGCCAGCGCCGCGGCTGCATCGGCGAACGTTTCCGGGTAGAGGTGGCTCGGCGGCTGGTTGACCAGGGTGCGCGTGGCATTGACCGCACGGCCGATGATCTGCGCACGTTTGACGGCTGCAATCACGCTCTTTTCGCCGGCCGCCGGGCTCAGCACGGTAACCGTTTCGACATGTTCGGGCCGCTTCCCGGACGCGGAGGCACTGCGGTGTTCGTTGTATGAGTACGCGCCCAGCGCCGCGCCTTCTGCCACGGCGGCCGCGGCGGCCGGTGTTTCGGCGGGCAGGGCAAGGGCGACACTTGAGATCCCGCCCAGCTGGCGCACCGCCGACCCGGCGGCCCGGCGCAGGGTTTCCTCGGACAGGGGGACACCCTGCTCCATCTTCCCCAACCCGGTAAGGACCAGGACCTCGGCATTGAGCTCGGGCAGGCCAGGCAGCCTTCGGACTTCATCGGTGGCGCCGGTGATGCCCAGTACCGTTAGGGAGTCGTTCAGCGCCTGGGCCGCTTTGCCGCGGAGCGGGCTGCCCACCAGGACCGGCCCGGACGTGTCTTGGGCCACCCCCACCACCAGTGCATCGCACTGGATCTTCCGGACGTCCTTGGCCGTGGCGTTGATCCTGGGCTCGGTGGTTCTGATCACGAAGTGCTGACCTCACTTGTCTTGAGTAGGAGTCCGCCGGGCCGCCCCCGGCCGATGCGTCCATTCGTAGCGTTGTGTCTACAGTAGTCCGTAGGGGCTTTAATGCGCCGGAACCTGACGGAACGGCGCATATTCCAATGCGGGTAGCTCCGGTTCCGGCCGCTACCGCAGAGCCACGGAATTATTTCGCCAGCGGGTGCGCTGATACAAAAGATAGTTGCGCAGTGTGCGCCCAAGCCCACCATCAGAACGGAGGACAGGATGCTCGATGCTAATTCATTGTTCAGCACAAATGCCGAACTGATTGGTTCACCGGAATTGCGTGGTCTCAACCTGGTCATGGGGTTTACCGGAATTGCCGAAGCCGGCCATGTCGTTTCCCAACTCGCGGAAGAACTGCTGGAGCAGTTGGATTCAGAACTCATTGCGTCCTTTGATGCGGACCAGCTCATCGACTACCGCAGCCAGCGGCCGCAGATTTCCTTCGTGGGCGACCACTTCACGGACTACGAGCGCCCGAAAATCGAGCTGTACCGGCTGCACGACGGAATGGGCCAGCCGTTCCTCCTCCTGACGGGCGCCGAGCCGGATTTGCAGTGGGAACGCTTCACCCGGGCAGTGATTTCCCTGGTGGAAAGGCTTGAGGTCCGGCTGGTGACGTGGGTGCAGGCGCTTCCGATGCCCGTGCCGCACACCCGTCCGCTCGGCGTGACGGTCCATGGAAACCGGCCGGAGCTCATTGACGGTATTACGGCTTGGAAACCAACCGTCCAGCTGCAGGCAGCCATCGGCCCCCTGCTGGAGGTGCGGTTGATCGAAGCCGGACATGATGTCACGGGTTATTCCGTCCACGTCCCGCACTATCTGGCCGAGGCGGAGTATCCGCAGGCTGCCGTGACGGCGATGGAGTATCTGGGTGCAGCTGCCTCGTTGGTCCTGCCGACCGACCGGTTGCGCGAGACCGGCCGTGATGTGGAGGCTCAAATAGCGCGGCAGGTTGACGAATCTGTCGAAGTCCAGCATGTGGTTAGCAAACTTGAAAAGCGCTATGACAAGTACGCCGAACACGAGACGCGTCGATCCCTGCTGACCAAGGACAATGACGAGCTTCCGGACGCCGAAGAGTTGGGGGCCGAAGTGGAAGCCTTCCTTGCCGGCCTTGCGGATACCCACCGTGGCCCTGAAACGGGCGGGGACTCCACCGACTGAGACTCGTCCGGTAATTAGTCTTCTGCCCGGGTCGCGCCAATAATAAGAGGCATGGATACACGGCGCGCCTGGTGGATATGGGGAACAGGCGTCTTCGCCTACCTCGTCGCCATCACCCAGCGCACCTCCTTCGGGGTGGCCGGCCTGCACGCTACCGAACGCTTTGATGCCACTGCCGCGGCTCTGTCCACGTTTACAGTCGTGCAGCTCCTCGTCTACGCGGGTCTGCAGATCCCCGTAGGTCTTATGGTGGACAGGTTTGGGCCCCGGTTCATGATTACCGGGGGTGCAGTTCTGATGTGTGCCGGCCAGGTCCAGCTCGCATTTGCTTCCTCCATTCCGGAAGGGCTGACCGGCCGTCTGCTGGTGGGCGCCGGTGACGCGATGACCTTTGTCTCGGTGCTGCGGCTGCTGCCGATCTGGTTCAGCGGAAAACGTATCCCTTTGCTGACCCAGCTGACTGGGCAGCTGGGTCAGCTGGGCCAGCTGCTCAGCGTTATTCCATTCGTGGCGCTGCTGAATCTGCAAGGCTGGCAGACAGCGTTCCTCTCCGTGGCCGCTCTGTCGGTTCTGTCCGTCATCCTCGCGGCGACTGTCATCCGCAATGTCCCCTCCGGGGTGGAGCAGGACCTGCCCCCCACGCTTCGGCAGACGGGTGTCTCTCTGGCGCAGGCGTGGAAACAACCGGGAACGCAGCTAGGGCTTTGGTCGCATTTCACGGTGCAGTTTGCCGGGAACGTCTTTATTCTGACCTGGGGATTTCCCTTCCTGGTTTCCGGTCAGGGACTGGAACCGGCTGCAGCGTCGGCACTGATGACTGTTTTCGTGGCGGTGGCACTGTGCAGCGGTCCGTTTTTCGGCCGGTGGGTTGCCCGCCATCCGCTCCGTCGTTCCTCGCTCGTATTGCTGATCATTGCCGCGACCGCAGCCGTCTGGCTAGCCGTGTTGCTGTATCCCGGGAGGGCACCTTTCTGGCTGCTGGTGGTGCTGGTTCTCGTCCTGGCGGTCGGCGGCCCGGGGTCAATGATCGCGTTCGACTTCGCCCGGACCTTCAACCCGGTGAGCCGGGCCGGCACAGCAACCGGAATTGTCAACGTCGGCGGGTTTGTCTCCGCGCTGCTCGTGATGTTCTGCGTCGGGGTGGCGCTGGATGCTCTTTATGCCAGCGGTTACTCGCAGGGGGAGCTCTACGCCCTGGACTCGTTCCGCATCGCCTTGAGCGTCCAGTTCCTGTTCCTGGGCGGCGGCACGGCTGCCATCCTGGTCATCCGCAGGAGGGTCAGGGCCAACATGGCTGCGGAGGGCCAGGATGTGCCGCCGCTGCGGGTGGCATTGGCCCGACAGCGCCGGTTGCGCAAACAACGCCGGGACCGCCGCCGTGATGCGGGCGCCGGCCGGCATTAAAGCAGGACACACACTGCCGGATGTGATTCAACAACTCCTGTGCGACCTGCATGCGATTCGCACGGCTCTTCCTCCACAAACGTGCCGCGGTGTCGACTGCTCCACATTGCGCCGTGGGGCTCTGTCCGACGGCATCAGGCCCGGCCAGATTGGGGGAATGAACAAACAAACAATTCATGTGTCCCGGCCAGAAGACATCCTTGGCTACATACCCCACGCTCTGGAGTTCCAACCCCGGCAAAGCCTGGTGCTGCTGTCCCTGAACGGCAAACGGCTAGGGGCTACCCTTCGCGTTGACCTGCCGAAGGACAGTGGTGAGGAGGAATTGGCCCGTTTTGCCGACGCTGCCACCGCTTACCTCCGCAAGGACAGCCGGGCGGACAGCTCGCTGCTGGTGTTGTACACCGATGCGTTGGAAGGGTGCATGCAGTTTCCCCCTTATGAGACCCTTTTGGACTTGCTCCTGACCGCTCTCGATGGTGCCGGCCTGCCCGTCCGGGACGGGTGGGTTGTGGGTTCCGAGCGATTCCGCTGCCTCCACTGCAAGGGGCCGGGTTGTTGCCCGGCGGGCGGCCATCCGGTGGAGCGTATCGCCGAAAGCACTATCAACGCGGAGATGATTTTCCGGGGGAGCAGCGTCGCCCCGTCCGTGAGCCAAGCCCTCGCTCTCCGACGCTCCGAATCCGCCGTCGCGAAGTCTGCAGCTGCCATGTTCAGTAAGAGCAGCGAAATCGTGCGGAAGCTTGAGGGGCGCTGGGATGCACCTGAGGTGTTCCGACGGACCCTGCTCTGCTGGGACGCAGCCATCCGCGCTGCGCCCGGACCGGAGCGGATCCCTTTCCTGCTCGCGAGCCTGACTTCGTTTCATGTCCGCGACGCCGTGATCGTGCTGATTTGCCGCGGACTGGATGCTGCTTACGGAGGCGCAGTCAGCAGCGGAGTGTTGACCGGTGCCGAACCGACCGGCATCGATGTCCCTCCGGTGGGGCCGTTTCCCTGCGCGACATGGAAACCGGGTATGACTTTGGATGCATACCGGCGCATCTTCGATGCCGTGCTGCTCGGGGATTCCCCGCAGGCCCCGCAATGGGCCAGGGTGGACCGTGCTGCGAATCTTCTGGTCGGCCTTTATTACGGGTCGGAGGGGTCGTCCAAGGCGGCAGCGGGAACTCTGCTGGCGTGGATTGAATGGGCCCGCGGCCGCGGATCCATGGCGCACGAAGCACTGGAAATGGTTCTGCAGGAGTTCCCGGACTACAGCCTCGCCCGGCTGCTCAGTGACTTCGTCGCGACCGGCACCCTGCCTGTTTGGGCTACGAACCGGGACTCATCGTGGTCCGGGTCAGCCGACCGAGCTGCCTGACCGGCATCGCGAGCCTCGGTGAAAGCCAGCCGAGCCCTGCCGCCCGCCATCTCCATACAGTCGCGGCAACACAGGCGAGGAAGGCAAATGTCCGTTCACCAGCGGGGTGAAAACGTGAGACAATGGGAACCGAGACCCGGTCGGGTTCGTGTTGCAAGTGGGTATGACCAGTATGGGAATACCCGCGGCGCAGAGCAGGTTATGTATCGCAGACCCTGCATCTGTGGCTTTTGCTTGAAATCAAACACGGACTTGACAGGGTCATAGTGGTGTTACCCACAGGTATCATCACAGACCGCCCGTATGAAAGGTTCTCTGTGTCACCTGAGAAGAAGACTGCTGCAGTTCCCGTGGAGGAGACTGCTACCGCCACGACAACTTCTGCCTCTCCCGCCGCGCCCAAGCGCCGCGGTCGCAAGCCAGGTGCAGCCGCAGCCAAGAAGGGCCCCGCAGCCAAGAAGACCACAAAAGCCGCTGAGGACCAGACTGACGTTGACGTCGAGGATGAGGACGCCGAGCCGGACGTTATTGACGAAGCCGATGAAGCTGACGAAACCGCAAAGCCTGCCGGCAAAGAAGGCGGCTTCGTCTACTCCGACGCGGACGACGATGATGCTCCCGCCCAGCAGGTAGTTTCGGCCGGAGCCACTGCAGATCCGGTCAAGGACTACCTGAAGCAGATCGGTAAGGTCGCCCTGCTGAACGCAGAGCAGGAAGTCGATCTCGCGCTGCGCATCGAGGCCGGACTTTTCGCCGAAGAGAAGCTGGCCAAGGACGATGGCAGCATGGAAACGCGCCTTCGCCGTGATCTGGAGCAGATTGTCCACGACGGCAAGCGTGCGAAGAACCACCTGCTCGAGGCCAACCTTCGTCTGGTCGTTTCGCTGGCCAAGCGTTATACCGGCCGCGGCATGCTTTTCCTGGACCTGATCCAGGAAGGCAACCTGGGCCTGATCCGTGCTGTGGAGAAGTTTGACTACACCAAGGGCTTCAAGTTCTCGACCTACGCCACCTGGTGGATCCGCCAGGCCATTACCCGTGCCATGGCCGACCAGGCCCGCACCATCCGTATTCCCGTGCACATGGTCGAAGTCATCAACAAGCTTGCCCGTGTACAGCGGCAGATGTTGCAGGACTTGGGCCGCGAGCCTACGCCGGAGGAACTGGCGCTGGAGCTGGACATGACGCCCGAAAAGGTTGTCGAGGTCCAGAAGTACGGCCGCGAGCCGATTTCCCTTCACACGCCGCTGGGCGAGGACGGCGACTCCGAGTTCGGTGACCTGATCGAGGACTCCGAGGCTGTTGTCCCGGCGGACGCAGTCAGCTTCACCCTGCTGCAGGAGCAGCTGCACTCCGTCCTGGATACCTTGTCTGAGCGTGAGGCCGGCGTCGTTGCCATGCGCTTCGGCCTAACCGATGGCCAGCCTAAGACTTTAGACGAAATCGGCAAGGTCTACGGCGTGACGCGGGAACGGATCCGCCAGATTGAATCCAAGACAATGTCCAAGCTGCGCCACCCGTCTCGTTCCCAGGTGCTGCGCGACTACCTGGACTAATCTCCACGGCCAATAATGATGGCGCCGTCCCTCGAAAGGGGACGGCGCCATCATTATTTATGCAGTTATCGACTGTGTGACAGAGGAATTCCTGAAGTCTATTCCGCAGCCATGGCAGGCGTCTCGCGAAGCCGGCCGGTTTCGTCCTGCCACTCGGCAGCTTTGGAACGCAACTGCGGTTCGTGCTGGCGGGCGTGGTGTCCGCAGAAAAGCAATTCTCCCCCGGAGGACTCCAACACAACTCGGACGTAGGCCTGGGCCCCGCAGCGATCACAACGGTCCATTGCGGTCAGTTCTCGGGTAGCTACTGCTGTTGTCATGACGACCTCCTTACAAATGTGTATGTCCATACAACCACTGCTTTGGCTGTTTTCTGCGCACCTTTGGATCACTTTCGCTGACCGCGTATCACATGTACGTAACGGGCAGGATCTGCTGTGATCCCCGACGCGCTGGCCGAGAGGTGCACATCCGTGCTGCTAAAGGGGACTAGCCTAGTATCGGTCCTTTATTTTGCAAGCGGCCGCCCGGGGAGCCCCGGGATGTTTGAGTTCACTTTTCGTATGGCCAAGGAGTTCCTAGTTCAGTGGCGCCACCGAGTTCCGATTACACAGCCCGCCATCTTTCCGTCCTCGAGGGACTGGAAGCGGTCCGCAAGCGCCCAGGCATGTACATCGGGTCCACGGATTCGCGTGGGCTCATGCACTGCCTCTGGGAAATTATCGACAACTCTGTGGATGAGGCTTTGGCCGGATTCGGCCAGAGCATCACTGTCATCCTGCATCCGGACGGGTCCGTGGAAATCCACGATGACGGCCGTGGGGTTCCCGTTGACGTTGAACCGCGGACCGGCCTGACCGGCGTCGAAGTCGTTTTCACCAAATTGCACGCCGGCGGAAAGTTCGGCGGAGGTTCGTACACAGCATCCGGCGGTCTGCATGGCGTCGGCGCCAGCGTGGTCAACGCCCTCTCCTCCCGTTTGGATGTCCAGGTGGACCGCGGCGGCAAGACGTACCAGATGTCCTTCCGCCGGGGCGAGCCCGGACATTTCGCGGACACGGGCAAACGCCTCAGCCCCGATTCGAAGTTCGAGCCTTTCCTGCAGAGTTCCACTCTTGAAGTGGTGGGCAAAGCCAAGCGGGGTGTCACCGGTACTCGGATCCGCTACTGGGCCGACCGCCAGATATTCACCCCCGATGCCAAGTTCTCCTATGAGGAACTGCAGGCCCGGGTGCGGCAGACGTCCTTCCTGGTGCCAGGGCTTCGGGTCACTCTGCGCGACGAACGCCAGTTGCCCGGTACGCCCGGAGAAAACGGGCCGATTGAAGAGGTCTTCCAGCACGACGGCGGGATTGCTGAGTTCGTCGAGTATCTCTCCAACGACAGCGCGGTCACCGATGTTTGGCGTGTCCACGGCTCCGGCAAATTCAAGGAAAACGTGCCGGTGCTGGACGAAAAGGGCCACAGCCGGATGACGGAGGTGGAACGGGACTGCGAGGTGGACATCGCCCTTCGCTGGGGGATTGGCTATGACACAAGCGTCCGCAGCTTCGTCAACATCATCGCTACACCGAAGGGCGGCACCCACCAGGCCGGTTTCGAACAGGCACTGCTGAAAACCTTCCGCAAGGTCATTGAAGCTAATTCGCGCAAGCTCAAGGCCGGCAATGACAAGATCGAAAAGGACGACGTCTTCGCAGGCCTGACTGCTGTGCTGACCGTGCGGCTGGCCGAACCGCAGTTCGAGGGGCAGACCAAGGAAATCCTCGGTACCTCCGCCGTCCGCAATATCGTCTCGCGGGTGGTGGAAAAGGAAATCCAAGCGAAGCTCACCTCCACGGCCAGGGGAGACAAGGCCCAGTCTGCGCTGCTGCTGGAAAAGGTTGTCAGCGAGATGAAGTCGCGGATTTCCGCGCGCGTGCACAAGGAAACGCAGCGGCGCAAGAACGCCCTGGAAACTTCCTCGATGCCGGCGAAACTGCTGGATTGCCGTACGGATGATGTGGCGCGCTCCGAGCTGTTCATTGTCGAAGGTGACAGCGCACTGGGGACGGCGCGGCTGGCCCGTTCCTCAGACCATCAAGCGCTGCTGCCGATCCGCGGCAAGATCCTTAATGTCCAGAAGGCCTCGGTGGGAGACATGCTTGCCAACGCCGAGTGCGCCGCGTTGATCCAGGTAGTGGGCGCCGGTTCGGGCCGAAGTTTCCAGCTTGATGCCGCCCGTTACGGCAAGGTCATCCTGATGACCGACGCAGACGTCGACGGTGCGCATATCCGTACGCTGCTGCTGACGCTTTTCTTCCGCTACATGCGCCCGCTGGTTGAAGCCGGCCGGGTGTACGCCGCGGTACCACCGTTGCACCGGGTGGAAGTAATCAATCACGGATCAAAAGCCAACGAACTCATCTATACCTATTCGGAGAATGAACTGCTGCGCCTGCTGGCGGAACTGGAGAAGAGCGGCCGGAACTACAAGGAGCCGATCCAGCGGTACAAGGGCCTGGGCGAAATGGATGCCGACCAGTTGGCTGAAACGACCATGGACCCGCGGCACCGGACCCTGCGACGCGTCGGCATCGAACATGCCGAGGCTGCCGAGCGTGCTTTTGACCTGCTGATGGGGTCGGACGTGGCACCGCGCAAGGAGTTCATTGTTGCCGGTGCAGCCATGCTGGACCGTGAGCGGATCGACGCCTAACGAAAGTCAGGCCTGCAGCGGGGGAAGCCGCCTGCGGGCAGCCTGGAGCGGGTGCCACCGTTCTGTTGCTACCCGGCCAGCCCCGGGGCCAGGAGCAGGACGGTCGGCACGGCCAGCAGCAAGGCCGAGCAGCCCAGCACCAGTGCTTGCGCGGGCTTGCCCAGAGGCGGCGACGGCGACAGTAGCCGGTGCAGCCTGTGGGCGGTGCTCAGGGCCTCAGACTCCTCCGGGGTCAGCAACTCTCTGGCTGGAGGGCCGACGCCGGTTGGCCGTTCGCCGCTAGCCACCACGGCAACGGCACGGATCAAGGTTTCCCTGTTCGCGGTTCTGAGAGCCCCGTCATCCGCGAGCATCTCGATCAGTTCGTTCACGGCACGCTGCGCGAGCTGTGATGTCGGCAGCCAGGGGAGCGCGGAGCGCCAGGCAGCAAAGGCCCACAGCAGCAGGTCGTGGCGCTGGTTCAGATGGGCGCGCTCATGGTTCAGAACCGCCTCGAGCTCTTCGGGCCGGAGCAGCTCCAGTAGACCTTCCGAGAGTACTGTAACGGAGCCAGCTCCGCCGGGGAGGCAATACGCCACCGGTGCGGGATGGCTGATCACCAGGGTCTTGGGAGAGTTTTTGACCGGAGAACTGAGCAGGTTCAGCAGGTCACGGTGCTTGTTGCGTTGCTTGCGGATCCGGTAATAGGTCAACAGCAGAGTGAAGACCAGATGTACGCCCAGCAGCAGAGCAGCACTGAGCGCGAACACATGGACCAGGTCCAGGCCGGGTGCGGGCGCGTAACTGGCCAGCAGCCCGGCCAAACCTTGAAGCCCCGCAAGGAGGTTCTCGCCCAGTGGTTCCAGCCCCCACGTCAGCATGGCGCCGATCATGGAGAGCCCGCCTGCCAGCGCGATGGCTTGCCACAGTACCAAGGCCGTGACCGGTGCCCGTGCGGTCCACTTTGCCCGGGCGAGCAAAACCGGCACGGGCCACGCCAAAATGACCGCCATGGCGGCCAAGAGGTACGAGGCCCAGAACACTAAGGGCTATGCAGTCAGCAGCTTACGCAGGGTTTCGGCTTCCTGTTCGGAAACGCTGCCGATGAATTTGGCGAGCACGGCCTCGCGGTCCGGTGCCGATCCAAGGACCTCGTTCATCAACTCAACAGTGTGTTCCTCACGGCTGGTCACTGCCCGGTAGCGGTGCGGACGGATGTCCCGTTCACGCTGTACCAGGCCCTTCTTTTCCAACCGGGACAACACAGTGAGCACAGTCGTTACTGCCAGTTCCTTGCCATCCGGGCTTGTATCCGTTTTCCGTGCCAGACGGTCGCGCAGGGCGTTTGCGGTAAAAGCGATCTCCGCTGGATCTTCCGAGTCGGCCTGCCACAGCAGGTCCATAACCGCGCGTTCCAGCTCCCCAAGAGTTGCCATGTATTTCCTTCGTCCTACCAAACTAGCTGCTCGCCCCGGCGGCTCAGGCTGCCGGGATGTGGTCTCACTCTCTAATTTACCGCGTTTGCGGAAATTGTTCTACACTACGTAGAAAGTTGTACTTCTACGGCCTGTAGAAATGTTTCCCGCCGACGCCTTAGCCTGTGCCGGCTCGTCCCGAAGGGGTATTTATCGTGGAAGCCCTGGAAATCGCCCGCTGGCAATTCGGCATCACCACCGTCTACCACTTCCTGATGGTGCCGTTGACTATCGGCCTCGGCCTGGTTGTCGCGGTCATGCAGACGGCCTGGTACGGGACCGGCAAGAACCAGTACCTGCGGATGACCAAGTTCTGGGGCAAACTTTTCCTGATCAACTTTATTATGGGTGTGGCTACCGGCCTGGTGCAGGAATTCCAGTTCGGCATGGCGTGGAGCGAGTACAGCCGCTTCGTCGGAGACGTCTTCGGTGCGCCGCTGGCGCTGGAATCGCTGCTGGCCTTCTTCGTCGAGTCGATCTTCCTGGGCCTGTGGATCTTCGGCTGGGGCCGGCTGCCTAAAGCCATCCACCTGCTGAGCATCTGGGCTGCATCGCTTGCCACCATGGGCTCGGCCTACTTCATCCTCGCTGCCAACTCCTGGATGCAGCACCCAGTCGGCGTCGAAATGATCGACGGACGTCCGGTGATGGTCGATATTTGGGCCGTCCTTACCAACAACACGCTGCTGGTGGCCTACCCGCACACCCTTTTCGGAGCGTTCTCCGTGGCGGGCGGCTTCCTGCTCGGCATCAGCTGGTACCACCTGTGGAAGCGCCGCCGTGACGGGATCGATACCGTGAGCGCCGACGGCAAGGTCATCGTCGGTTCAAGGCCTGCCATCGGCCGCGACGCCGCGGACCATAAAGTCTGGTTGCGCTCCCTGCGGATCGGCGCCGTCGTCGCTATGGTTTCGTTCGGCGGGGTTGCCCTGACCGGCGACCTGCAGTCCAAGCTCATGTTCGAGCAGCAGCCAATGAAGATGGCTGCGGCCGAGGCGGCGTGCCACGACGGGACGGGTTTCTCGATCCTTTCCGTGGGCGACCTGGGCTCCAACAGCTGCGATGACCTGGTCGCAGTGGTCGAACTGCCGGGACTGCTGTCCTTCCTGGCCAACGGTGATTTCACCACCGAAATCCGCGGGATCAATTCGCTGCTGCCCGAGTACAAGGAGAAATTCGGCACACATTTGCCGGACAATCCGATCTACGGCGAGCGCGCCGGAGCCGAAATCGACTATGTCCCGGTCATGGAGGTCACCTACTGGGGATTCCGGATGATGATTACCTTCGGCATGCTGGCCGCTGGCGCCGCCCTGGTTGCGCTGTGGATTGTCCGCCGTGGCACCGTGCCGGAATCCAAGTGGCTGATGCGGCTGGCTGTGTTCGGGATCCTGGCCCCGTTCGGCGCCAACTCGGCTGGCTGGATCTTCACGGAAATGGGTCGCCAGCCGTTCGTCGTCGCGCCCAACCCTGATCCGGACGGCATCGACAACGTGTTCATGTTCACGGCCGCCGCGGTCTCGCCGGGCGTCTCGCTGGCCGAGCTCGTTTTCTCGCTGTCGGCTTTCGCCCTGGTGTACGGCGTGCTGCTGGTGGTGGAAGTGAAGCTGCTCTTCGCCTACTGCCGCGGCGGGGTGCCGTCCGCCATGCCCGAGCTGCTGCACGAGGACAAAGATGACGACGGCGGCGAAGGCAGCGGCAAGCGGAAGGACGCCGACGATGTGCTCGCCTTTGCTTACTGAGGACAACCGCCCGGCCGTATCCGATCCGGAAAGTCTGGAGATCTGAATGGAAACCCTGCCTACTCTTTGGTTCATCATCATCGCCTTCTTCTGGACCGGTTACCTGTTCCTGGAGGGCTTCGATCTGGGCGTCGGCATGCTCATGCGCGGCTTCGCCCGTAACAACACCGAGCGCCGGGTGCTGCTGAACACCGTGGGACCGGTCTGGGACGGCAACGAGGTCTGGCTGGTCACCGCCGGTGCCGCCACCTTCGCGGCCTTCCCGCACTGGTACGCCTCACTGTTCTCGGCCCTGTACCTGCCGCTGGTTTTCGTGCTGCTCGCCTTGATCTTCCGCGCGGTTGCCTTCGAGTACCGCGGCAAGATGGACTCCGACCGCTGGCGCAGCGTCTGGGACTGGGCCATAGTCCTGGGCTCCCTCGTGGCCGCTTTCGGCGTCGGAGCCATGGTGGCACTGACCACCACAGGGCTGCCGCTGAACGAGAACGGGGACCGGGTGGGTGGACCCTTTGCCTGGTTCAACGGCTATGCGGTCCTCGGCGGTCTGGCGGTCGTCTTTTTCTGCATCGTGCACGCGGCGGCGTTCCTAGCGCTCAAGACCGACGGCGACATCCGGGCCCGCGCCCGCAAACTGTTGCTTCGCTGGCTGCCCGTCGCCCTGCTGCCGCTGGCGTTGTGGGCCGTCGCCGTGGTGGCGGCCGGCGGCAAATCCGTGACCTATGTGACCTTGCTGCTGGCCGTCCTCGGTGCCGTGTTCGCGTGGATGATGGCCCGGCGGGAACGGGACGGCTGGAGTTTCGGGGGCCTGGGCATCTTCCTGCTGGCGGGTACCGCAACCATTTTCACTGCGGTGTTCCCGAACGTGCTGCCGTCCACCATCGACTCCGCCTACAACCTGACTGTCACCTCTGCGTCCTCGTCGGATTACACGTTGGGCGTGATGAGCGTTATTGCGGCCTTCGGGATTCCCGCAGTACTGGTGTACCAGGGCTACACCTACTGGGTCTTCCGGAAACGTGTCAGTGCCTCCTCGATCCCGGCCGCCCACGCCGTCGTCCCGCAGTGAAGCCGCTGCTTCCGGTCAGCGCCACGAGCAGGCGGGCGCTCTATCTCCTGGGCCTGCTGGCCGCATGCAAGGCGCTGGGTCTCATTTTGCTGGCCGAGGCCGTTGCCACCGGAATTGCCGGACTGGCGGCCGGTAGCCACGACTGGGAGCACGTTATGGTGCTGGGAGCGGCCGGCGCACTGCTGCGCGCGCTGGCTGTCTGGGCTCAGGAAACTGTGGCCCAACGCGCCGCTGCCGGCGTCAAGCAGGAGTTGCGCGCGGACCTGACCCGGCGGATTATCGACGACGGCGGGGCCAGCGCCGTCGCCGGGAGCGGCGCCCTGACCGTCCTGGTGACGCGCGGCCTGGATTCGCTGGATAACTACTACAGCAAGTACCTTCCCGCCCTGGTGACCTGCGCCGTCGTGCCTCTGCTGGTTGGCCTGCGCATTCTTGGTGCGGACTGGGTCAGCGCGCTGGTAGTGGTGCTGACTATCCCGCTGGTGCCGGTATTCATGATTCTGATCGGCCAGCACACCGAGGACAAGGCCCAGGAAGCCGCCGCGGCGCTGGACCGGCTCTCGGACCACCTGCTGGAACTGGCCCGCGGGCTGCCGGTACTCGTGGGGCTCGGCCGTGCCGCTGCCCAGACGCGCGCGCTGAGCGACGTTGCCGCCGAATACCGCAGCCGCACCCTGGCCACCCTGCGCGTCGCCTTCCTGTCTTCGCTGGCCCTGGAACTGATTGCCACGATCTCGGTGGCCGTGGTCGCCGTGTTCATCGGCGTGCGGCTGGTGCACGGCGAGATGCCGCTCGAAGCCGGCCTGCTCGCCCTGATTCTGGCTCCCGAATGCTACCAGCCGCTTCGCGATCTGGGCAGCGCGCACCATTCCAGCGAGGACGGACTCGAAGCGCTCAAACGCAGCAACGCGGTGCTCGATTCGCCTGCGGGCCGGCCGCTGGTGTCCGCCGATGCGCAAGAGGGGGCCATTGCGGTGTCGAACTTGAGCATCCGGTACCCGGGGCGTGCTGAGGCGGTGGTCGACGGGCTGGACTTCACCGTGCCTGCCGGCGGAATTGCGGCGTTGGCCGGCCCCAGCGGCTGCGGCAAAACCTCTGTCCTGGAAGTCCTCGCCGGTGTGCGGCGGGACGGGGCGGGCGCCGCGGTCGCCGGCTCCGTGGCCGGAGTCGGCCGGGACCAGATTGCCTGGATTCCGCAGCATCCGGTGCCGGCGGAGCTGACGGTGGCGGACGAGATCGCACTGTATGCCGGCCTGCCGGCGTCTTCGGCGGGGCGACGGGCTGCCGAGCGTGCGCTGTCAGAGGTCAACGGGACCGCTCTGATCGACGCGGCCACCGGCGACCTCAGCCCGGGCGAACTGCGGCGGGTCGCCGTGGCCCGCGCCCTGGCCCGGGTAGAAAACGTACCTGGGGTTCGGATGCTGCTGGCAGACGAACCGACCGCCCATGTCGACGCGGCCAGTGCCCGTGCCATCGAAGACGCCCTGAAGCGGCTGCGCGGACGCATCACCGTAGTCCTGGTGGCACACGATCCTGCGACCGCAAGACTTGCGGACCAGTTGATCCAGATCGGTGCCGGCACGAGTCCGGTGAGCGGAGTAAAGCATCCGGCCCCGGCATCCGGACCGGAAACCAAAGCGGCTGTCGCTGTCTGTGACGCCGTCAATGAGGGCCAGCATGCCCAGCGGCCGTCCCTGTGGCGGAACCTCGTCATGCTCCGGCCCTGGAGCAGCCAGTTTGTGGCCGCCCTGTTCTTCGGACTCGGCGCTACGCTGTTCGCGGTCTCGCTCAGCGGTCTGTCCGGCTGGCTCATCGTCTACGCCAGTGAGCAGCCGCCGATCCTGTACCTGATGACCTCCATTGTCGGGGTGCGGTTCTTCGGCCTGGGCCGTTCCGTGCTGCGCTATCACGAGCGCCTGCGCCTGCATGATGCCGTCTTCGAAAGCACGGACCGGCTGCGGACGCGCTTGTGGAACGGGCTGCTGCAGCGTCCGGCGGGCTGGCGGAAACTTGCCCGGGGCGGGGGAGCCCTGGAACGGCTGATCGGCGACGTCGATGAACTGCGCGACATCGCCCCGCGCGCAGTGTTCGCGCCGTTGGTGGGAGTCTTGACTGCCCTGGCGTCGTGCGTGGCTACCGCACTGCTGATGCCGTCAGGCCTGGTGTGGCAGATTCTGCTCGCCGTCGTCGGGATCCTGATGGCGCCCGCCCTGACCCGCCTGGCCGACCGTTCGGCGCAAGCCGCGACGGTGGGCTTGAAAGGACAGTCGCTGAACGCTTTTGCACGGCTGCTGGGCGCCGCCGCGGATCTGCGGGCCAATGCCGCGGATGCCTCGCTGTTGAAACGGACCCAGGACCTGGACTCCAGCACGACGGCGGCGCTGCAGCACAGTGCGTGGGCGCAGGGACTCGGCCAGTGCGTGACCGTCCTGGCTTGTTCGGTCAGCGCCGTGGTGATGATCGCCCAGTCTGCTGGAACAGTGCCCGGAGCTGCTGCCGTCGTGATTTTGATGCAGTTGGCGCTGGTCGAGCCCTATGCCGCAGTCAATACCGCCGTCCAGCAATGGGGTGCCTGGCGTGGGCTGGGGGAGCGCGTGCTGCCGGAATTGGGAACCGAGGACATCCCCTCCAGCAGCACCGAGGATTCGCAGGCGCGCGGGGAGTTCACCTCGCTACGCCTTGAGCAGGTCACTTACGCCTATCCTGGGCAGTCCCGTCCCGTGTTCAGCGGACTGGACCTGGAGCTGCGGCCGGGGCAGTGGCTGGCGGTGACTGGCCCGTCCGGCAGCGGGAAGTCCACCCTGCTGGGCGTGCTGCTCGGATTCCTTGAGCCGCAGCAAGGCCGGTATCTGGTGAACGGCCAGACGGTGGACTCCGCTACACCGGGCGCCGGCAGAGGCATTGCTTGGACGCCGCAGGAGTCGCACCTGTTCAACTCGACTTTGCGCGCAAACCTGATGCTGGCGCGGAGTAAAGCCGATCCTCCATCGGAGGCCGAGCAGCTCAAGGCGATTGACGACGTCGGCCTTGGCAGTTTCGTGGCAGGTCTGCCTGATGGACTTGATACCCGTATTGGGCCGAACGGACATTTCCTCTCCGGTGGCCAGCGCCAGCGTGTCGCGGTGGCCCGTGCGCTGCTGACCCACGCGGAGGTGCTCCTGCTGGACGAGCCGACGGCGCATCTGGACCGCGAAGCTGCGGAGGCGCTGCTTGCCGACCTCCGCCGGGCGCTTGCAGGCAAGGCGGTAGTCATGGTCACGCACCGGCCCTCCGAGGCGGAGTCCTGCGAGCTGCGGCTGGAACTGGGTTCCCCGGCGCCGCTGCCTGCTTTAGCCTAAAGGCATGAGCAGCCCGGCGCTTCCTGACTACCTTGACGTCCGCCTGGACTGGCGGCCAATGACACCCGCCGACATCGACAACTGGCATGCCCTGATCCGGCGCATGGCCGACGTAGATAAACCTGTATGGGTCGAAACGCGCGCGGACCTTGAAGAGGCTTTTGAATCCGCCGCGAATGACCCGGCCGCGACCACCCTGATGGGGGCCGACGCCGACGGGACAGCCCGCGCCGTCGGGAAGGTCAGGGCCAACGCCGGCTCGGCCACGGCATACACATGGGGCGGCGTGGATCCGCAGTGGCGCCGACGCGGAATCGGGCGGGCGGTCTACCGCTGGCAGGAAGAATGCCAGCGCCGTCGGTTCTTGGACGCCGGTATAAGCGGCGGAGTTCTGCGCACCTACACGGAGGAGCGGGATTTGGCGCACAACGCGTTGATGGGGTCCGTTGGCGCGAAGGTTGTCCGCTATTTCACGGAGATGACACGCTCGCTTGCCGATCCCATACCGGATCTGCCGCTGCCGGACGGCTATGTCTTCGCCACTCTCGAACCGGACCAGAGCGAAGCGGTACGATCCGCCCACAACGAGGCCTTTGCCGACCACTGGGGCAGCGAGCCAAAGGACGAGCAGAGATGGAAGTTTGTGGTGAGCCACCCGCAGCTCAAGCCTGAATGGAGCATGTCCATCATCGAGACTGCTACCGGGGAAACAGTCGCATACCAGTTGGCCAGTTTTGATCCGGACTACCGCCTGCAGGCCGGGCATGACGAAGGATTCACCGACCTGCTCGGCGTACGGCGGGCCTGGCGCGGCCGGAAATTGGCCCCGGCCCTGCTGGCTGAGGCCATGCGCCGTTTCAAAGCCGGCGGCATGGCGAATGCCGGGCTGGGCGTAGACACCGACAATCCGAGCGGCGCCCTGGGTCTTTACAGCCGGATGGGTTACGTGCCGACCAAGAGGGACCTAGCCTACGACAAACAGCTCACCTGACCCGATCTGGGCTGGCTAGGTGTGAATTGCCTTGGTATGAATTGCCGGATGGAAGCGTCGGCCCGGAGTCAGCCGTTGACGTCATGCAGGTGATGGAGCACATCGTGCAGAAAATACGCGCCCAGACTGGTAACGGTGAAGATCGAGCCGTTACTGCGCACGCCCTGGCGTTCCCACTGATCGACTACGACGGCGTCGAAGGCAGCCGAAACGGACAGCGCGGCGTCTTCAAGCTCTTGTGACACCTCGCTCGGATCCTGCATGCCGTAGCCGTCCTCAACGGCCGCGGCATCCTGGTCCCAGTCAGCGAAGCTTGGATTGTTGCGCGACAGCATCAAGGCCAAGCGATTTTCGAAGACCCTGCAGACATCGCGGACATGGGCGCCGTACTCCAAGCCGGACCATACCGACTCGTTTCCCCGCTCAGCGACTTGTGGACGGGCGAGGACGGATTGCCAACGAGGGATGGTTTCCCGGACAGCAGGACCTACCTGATCCGGTGTAACGCCCGTGGGGTCAAAACCACAGTCCCGGCATGCCCGCTCGGTAACCCACGTCCAGTCTTTTGTGTCAGGAATGATCGCCATGCGGCTAGTCTATCCAGCAGGCACTATCGTGGCGGAGGCCCGTGGGGACGAGCCGACGACGACGGGCATGACTCCTGCTTCGCGCTGGAATCGGGCGAGCTTTTCCTCTTATCCAGCACCACCTTTCTGGTTATCCACCGCCGGACTAAACGCTTGTGCCCTCCACCACACCACGATAGAATCGAACGTATGTTCGAGTCAATCGTTCCAGCAGAGATGGACCCGGTGAAGCCGGTCCCCGGCGATCCGGGTGCTGCGCTGGTCCGTGCTGCGATCCTGGCATTGGCGGACATGGATCAGGACGTCTCCGAGGGGGTGCGGATTGACCGGATCACCGCCATGGAGGAACTCAAGGGCGCCCTCGCTGCCGCGCAGGCGCGGGAGACCGAGGCGTTTGTGGCTTCCCGCCGGGAGGCCAGGGCCGCGGCAGGGGTTCCGGCGGAGAGGCGGGGCCGGGGCCTGGCCAAGGAGATCGGCCTCGCCAGGAAGGACTCCCCGAATCGGGGCGGGAAGCACCTGGGCTTGGCCACCACGCTGATCACGGAAATGCCGCACACCTATACGGCGCTGGCAGAGGGCCGGCTGAACGAGTGGCGGGCGACCATCCTGGTCCGCGAAACCGCCTGCCTGACCGTGGAAGACCGCGCCCGCATCGATAAGGAACTGTGTTCTGATCCGAAGACGCTGCACGGCTGCGGGGACAAACAGATCGGGGCGATGGCGAAGCAGGCCGCGCTGCGGCTGGATCCCCTGTCGGTGGTCCGCCGGGCCGCGAAAGCCGAAACCGAACGCCACGTCTCCTGCCGTCCGGCGCCGGACACCATGGCCCAGGTGTCCTGCCTTGTGCCGGCGGGGCAGGGCGTGGCCGTCCTCGCCGCCCTGACGAAGGAAGCCGACCGGTTGAAGGCGCAGGGCGATGAACGCTCCCGGGGACAGCTCATGGCCGACATCTTCGTGGAACGCGTCACCGGCCAGCCCGCCGAGGCCCCCGCGAAAATCGAAGTCCAGCTGGTCATGACCGACCGCACCCTGTTCCAGGGCGACGCCGAACCGGCCCACCTGACCGGGTACGGCATCGTCCCCGCCCAATGGGCCCGCAACCTGCTCCGTACCGGCGACACCGACACCGAGGTTGAGGGAACGGCCGGCAACGCAGACGAGACCGGCATCGACGGCGGCCCCACTAACGGCACCGCAAAGAAGCGCAAAGCGACCGACGAACCAGTACCGGCCAAAGGCTCCGATGCTGGCACCGGAGACACTGGAAAGGCAGGAGACAGCGACGCCGGCAAGACAGGAGACGCCGGCACGGCGGCCGGGCCCCCTGGCTTCAAGCGAAACGCCTCCGGCGATTCGGAAGAGGTGGAAGTGTGGGTCCGCCGGCTCTACACCGCGCCGGGCACCGGGCAGCTGCTCGGAATGGATTCGCGTGCGCGGTTGATGCCCGCCGGGATGCAACGGGTTATCCAGGCACGGGACCAGCTCTGCCGTACCCCGTGGTGCGACGCGCCGATCCGCCACCACGACCACGTCGTGCCCTGGCGTGACGCCGGAGGGACCAGCGAGATCAATGGGCAAGGCCTGTGTGAAGCGTGTAACCTCGCGAAAGAAGCCGACGGCTGGCACGCCCGAACCATCCCCGGACCGCGGCACACTGTGGAAACCACCACGCCGACCGGGCACACCTACCAATCCACCGCACCGGCACTGCCCGGGACACCACCGGCAACAGAACAACCGGACGAGCTTCCGGAGCCGGCCCTCAATCCACACTTGAGGGCGCTGTCGCCCGAAGAAGAATCCGTGCCTGTGCCCCAAGAAGCGCCGCCCCTCGAGGCGGTGGAAGAGCCGGCCGCAGAGGGGCTGCTCCAAGCCCCGGTACATCGAGCTATTACAGGTCCCGTTGATTTCATTTACTACCGCGCGGCGTGACCGACAAAGGGCCGCCTGTCCCGTTAGGACAGGCTCGGGCCGACAGCTTCGACTGTCTGTGACAACGGAATGCCGGAGCCGTCCCGGCGTCCATGTTCCGTGGGGAGGGAACGAGTCACACCGCTGGCCGCGGAGGCCTTAGCCGGACCGTGGCCTGCCCAGCCCAAGCTGAGCTGGTCTTCGCCCTTGAGGAAGCGATGCGCCCTCACTCCGGCCGTGGCCCTGCCCTTGGCCGGGAACTCCTCGAGTGCGGTGACCTTCACAGATCCCGGAGATGTCCCGGGCAAGGCTTGCGCCGTCGTAGCAATAGTGACGACGACGGCGGCGTCATCGTTAGGATCCACGGCACCGAAGAACACTACCTCGTCGTCTTCAGTGAGTTTGATGCCAGCCATGCCGCCAGCCGTGCGACCCTGAGGTCGGACTGTGGCTGCCGGGAAGCGCAAGAACCGTGCCTGCCTGGTCATGAAGACCAAGTCATCGCCTTCGGTAGCTGCTGTTACGCCCACGATATAGTCCTTGGGCTTGAGCGAAATGATGTCCCAATCCTCGCGGTTGAGTGGGTAGTCCGGGCTGATCCGTTTGACTATGCCCCGAGCCGTGCCAATGGCGAGAACAGCATTCAGCGGCGCTAAGGCCACCAAGGTTTCCCCCTTGGCCAGCGTGATGAATTCGCGAGCAGGGACACCGCCGGTCAAATTCGGAATTCCCGCGGATGGAGCGAGGGCCGGCATATCCACTACCTGCAGCCGGAGCATACGTCCCAAGGACGTGACGGCGGCAATCTCGGCCCGCGCCGAGGTTTTGACCACTGACGTGAACACATCGTGCTTGACACGTTGGCCGCCGTCGAGCAATTCATCCTGGTTAGCAGTCCGTGCTAATTGTCCCGAGGCTGAGAGGATCGCCCAGCAGGGATCGTCGGCGATTTCCAGCTGGACGGGTACTTTGGTTCCTTTTTTGCCTGCAGGTGCCGCGGTGGCACTGGTAAGAGCGCCCGTGGCTTCCGATTCAAGCAGGATTGTTCGGCGGGGAGTGGCGTATTTCGCCGCGACTTCGCCGAGTTCATCCGAAACCAGCTGGCGCAGTTTGGACTCGGAGTTCAGTATTTCTTCCAGCGCCTCAATCTCCTGGCGCAGCTGCTCCTGCTCCTTCTCCAGCTCGATCCGGGAGAACTTGGTCAGCTGCCGCAGCCTCAGTTCGAGGATGTGGTTGGCCTGGATTTCCGTGAGGTCGAAGACCGCGATGAGGCGCTGCCGTGCTTCGGCAGTTTCTTCCGAGGCACGGATGATCTGGATGACTTCGTCGATATCGACGATTGCAATGAGGAGGCCCTCAACTAGATGCAGGCGGTCCTTCTTCTTGCCTAGCCGGAAGGCGGTGCGCCTGCGGACCACATCGATGCGGTGATCCACGTACACCTGCAGCAACTCGAGGAGCCCCAGTGTCCGGGGCTGGCCCTCTACCAGCGTGACGTTGTTGATGCCGAAGGAATCTTCCATCGGCGAATAGCGGTACAGCTGCTGCAGGACGGCGTTCGGGTTGAAGCCGTTCTTGAGTTCAATGACCAAGCGCAGGCCATGGTTGCGGTCGGTGAGGTCAACGATGTCGCTGATGCCTTGAAGTTTCTTGGACGTCACCGCGTCTTTGATCTTTTCGATGACCTTTTCCGGACCAACCATATAGGGCAGTTCGGTCACGACGAGGCCGGTCCGTCGGGCGGTGAGTTGTTCGACCTGGACGGTGGCCCGGGTCTTGAAGGAGCCCCTGCCCGTGGCGTAGGCGTCACGGATACCGTCGAGGCCGACGATCTTGCCGCCTGTGGGGAGATCGGGCCCCGGCACGAAGCGCATGATGTCGTCTAGCTGCGCGTCCGGATTCTGGATCAGGTGCTGGGCTGCGCCAATAACCTCGCCGAGGTTGTGCGGGGCCATGTTTGTGGCCATACCGACGGCGATGCCGGAGGAGCCGTTGACCAACAGATTGGGAAATGCCGCCGGGAGGACTTCCGGCTGCATGATCTGGTTGTCATAGTTGGGCACGAAGTCGACGACATCTTCATCAAGATGGTCCGTCAGCGACAGCGCCGAGGCGGCGAGCCTGGCCTCGGTATACCGGGGTGCCGCAGGTCCGTCGTCGAGCGATCCGAAGTTGCCGTGGCCGTCGATCAGCGGCATACGTAGCGCAAACGACTGGGCCATGCGCACCATTGCGTCGTAGATGGCTGTGTCGCCGTGAGGGTGCAGCTTACCCATGACTTCACCGACCACACGTGCCGACTTAACGTGCCCGCGGTCCGGGCGAAGGCCCATCTCACTCATCATGTACAGAATGCGCCGCTGCACGGGTTTCAGGCCGTCGCGGGCGTCAGGCAACGCCCGTGAATAAATCACCGAATAGGCGTACTCCAGGAACGAGCCTTCCATCTCGGCCGTGACATCTATGTCAACGATGTTCTCGGTGTAGTCCGGTTCGTCCTGAACGGTCTTCTGTCGACGGGCCATGTGAAAAGCTCGGGTCCTTACTGCTTATTAACGGTTACAGTGAGTCTATGGTGGAAGAGGCGCAAACCCCGGACTATCCAGAATACTGGGAAGCTGATGTCGTCCTTCGAGACGGCGGTACAGCGCATTTACGCCCCATCGTCCCGGAGGATGCAGAGGCTCTTCAGGCCTTCCACGTGGGTCAGTCGGAGAGCTCGATTTACCTGCGTTTCTTCACTTACAAATCCAAGCTCAGTTCACGTGAGCTGGCGCGATTCACCAACGTGGACTATAGCAACCGCGTGGCCTTTGTCATCACCATTGCCAGCGAAATAATCGGAATCGGCCGCTACGACCGGCTGGATGATCCGGCGGAAGCCGAGGTTGCTTTCAACATAGCTGATACCCATCAGAGTCGTGGTCTCGGATCTATCCTGCTGGAGCACCTGGCCGCCGCCGCCCGGGAAAACGGAATCCGCAAGTTCTCGGCCGAAGTGCTGCCCGAGAACCGCAAGATGATCACCGTTTTTAACGACGCCGGATACGAGGTCCGGCGTCGTTTTGACGACGGGGTGGTGATGCTTGAGTTCGACATCGACCCCACAGAGCGCTCCAGAGCTGTGATGGAATCGCGCGAACACCGTGCAGAGGCGCGAAGTGTCGCCGCGCTGCTGGCACCGTCGTCAATCGCAGTTATCGGGGCCAGCCGCGAGTGGGGCAGTGTGGGTTATTCGCTGCTGGAACACATCGTGGAGGGCGGTTTCCAAGGGACCGTTTATGCCATTAACCCCCAGGCCTTCGAGCTCGGAGGCCTAGTTTCATACGCCACAATCGCCGAGGTGCCCCACGAGGTGCAGTTGGCCATCATCGCCGTTCCCTATGAGCAGGTTCTCAAAGTAGTGCAGCAATGCGCTGATGCCGGCGTGAAGGGTCTTATCGTTGCCACCGGCGGATTTGCCGATGACCGCGTTGAGGGACTGTCCCGCCAGCGGGAGTTGGTCCGCAACGCCCGCGCCAACGGCATGCGCGTGATCGGACCGGCATCGTTGGGCGTCATCAACACGGATCCTAAAGTGTCGCTCAATGCGTCGATGGCGCCGAAACTGCCGAAGCTCGGGCCGTTGGGACTTTTCAGCCAGTCCGCCGCGATCGGCGTGATGCTTTATGCCGCAGCTGCAAGGCGGGGGCTGGGACTATCTTCCACGCTTTCGGCCGGAAACCGGGCAGACGTTTCCGGCAACGACGTCATGCAGTACTGGGAAGATGATCCGGCTACCAGCGCCGTCGGCTTGTACCTGGAGTCCTTCGGCAACCCCAGAAAGTTCTCGCGCATCGCCCGGAGGCTCTCCCGGAGCAAACCGGTCATTGTGGCAAAATCAGACCTCATGGGCCTGCAACTGCCGCCCGGACACCATGTGCGAACCACGCAGGCTCCACAGGGCGCCCTGGACGCGATGCTGCGCCAGTCCGGAGTCATCCGGGTCGGCACCAATGAAGAGCTGATGGACATTGCCCAGATCCTCGTGAGCCAGGCGCAGCCACAAGGGCCCGGGCTGGCGGTTTTCAGCAATTCGCTGGCACTGGGCAAGGTTGTGGCGGACGCGGCCGCTACCCACGTACTGAAGGTCGCCCGCCTGGAAACGGGCCTGGACCTGAACACCGGCCAGTCTGTTGCCCTGGACCTGCTGCGCAGGAAGCTGATGGAGGCACTGCGCTCACCTGATGTGCATTCCGCCGTCGTCACTCTCCTGCCCGCGGTCGGACTGGGTACCGATGATGTAGCAAGAGTCCTGCAGGAGTGCTCGGCGGACGCAGGCAAACCGGTGGTAGCGGCCTTTACCGGGATTCTTGACCCGGCGGTGCGGGTTGAAGGCCTGCTCGCCGCCGATTCTGCGGGGCAAGCCGGTGCGCGTCAGCCTGCCGTCCCCAGCTACTCAAGTCCCGGTGCCGCAATCGCTGCGCTGTCGGCGGTAGTCCGTTACACCGAATGGCTGGCCAGGGACCAAGGCGAAGTTGTCGAGCCGACCGGGCTGCGCCGTGACGAGGCTGCCACGCTGATTGACGGCCTCATCGAAGGTGTCTCGGGGGCGCGGCTAGTCACAACGACGGCGGAGCAAGCCGGCGAGCTGCTCGCGTGCTACGGGATATCGGTGCTGCCGTCGGCGGGTTTCACCACTACGGACGAAGCGGTAGCGGCTGCCGACTCTTTGGGCTGGCCGGTGGCGCTGAAAGCCACTGATGAGCGGCTGCGCCAGCGGCTGGATCTGGGTGGCGTGCGGCTCAATATCGTGAATGCTGAGTCGCTCCGGCACAACATCGAACACATGCGCCAGACCCTCAAGCCGTTTGGTGACATCGGACTGGAGATCCAGGCAATGGCGCCGTCCGGCCAGTCCTGCACGGTGCGGGCGATTGAAGATCCGCTGCTGGGGCCGGTCGTGTCCTTCGGGCTGGCGGGCGACGCAGTGAACCTGCTGGGGGACTGGTCCCACCGGATCCCGCCCTTGACCTCGGTGGACGTGGCCGACCTGGTACGCGGTCCACGGGCGGCAACAAAGCTGTTTGGATACCAAGGCCTGCCGGCGGTGGACGTCGCCTCGCTCGAAGACCTCATCAACCGTGTGGCCCTGATGAAGGACGACCATCCGGAAATCGCTTTGCTCGAATTCAACCCCGTTCTAGTGTCGCCGCAGGGTCTGACGGTGCTCAGCGCGGACTTGCGGTTGGCCAACCACGCCCAGCGCACGGACAGTGCGCGCCGCGCGATGCGGGACTGAGACGGCGCGCAGTTCGCTTTAGCTGACCGGCTGCGCAAAAATGGACTCATGAGCCATTCTTCAACCACCGAACGACGCAGCCTCGACGAGGACCTGAACAGGGCAGGTTTCTACCCCGTTATGGTGGCCGATGTGGTTCATGACGCTCTCGACGAGCGCGAGCCGCTGTCCCACGTGGTGCACTTGGAAACCCATTTTGACCGCAACGAAGTGCACCGCCATATCACCGTCCTGGTCCTGACCGAGGACATGCTGGTGATCACCCATGTCGACGACCAACAGCTCGACGATGCCGGGCAGCAGATGGTTGCGCAGATCTCCACGGAATCGGTTCCGGTCAGCCAGATCCGTTCCGTTGTACTCAGCTACATCTACGCCCAGCCCCAGGACTACAAGCCATCGGATCAGGCCCGGGAGCTCACGCTGGCTATCGCCTGGTCCGGCGGGCAGCGCCTGGATATGGGCCCGGCAGGATGTGCCGATCCCCAGTGCGACGCGGACCATGGCTACACCGGCAACATCGTGCAGGAAGACATCGTCCTACGGGTCAGCGCCGAAGCGGATGGGGCGCAGGCCGTCCAGAATGCCAAGAGCTTTGCCCGCGCACTGCGGAAGGTCAATACCTCCACCCCGGTCCCGGTCCGGACCGCGGAAACGGTGCAGCCGCGCCAACGCCTGGGGAGCAGGCTGGCCCGCGGACACCACCAGCGCTAGGATGCCGTTGCATCACGAACCGCTGCCCCCGGCACCAGACTTCGGCCGGGACACCATAGCCGACGTCTTCAGCAGCGCGGCGGCAGCCCTTGACGTACCGGGTTTTGAAAATGTCCTGGGTCTTCCCGGCGCCAGGCGCATCTGTGTAGTCATGGTGGACGGGCTGGGCAAAGCCCTGCTCAAACAGCGCGGCGGGCATGCCCCGTTCCTGCGCAAATGCCTCGAAAACTCGCGCACGCTGCGCAGCGCCTTCCCCTCAACGACAGCGTCGTCGCTCGCCAGCTTAGGGACGGGGCTTGAGCCCGGCCTGCACGGCATGGTCGGCTACGACGTGCTGGATCCGGCGCAGGACAAAGTGGTCAACCAGCTGGGCGGCTGGGACGCGGAAGTGGATCCGCGCAAGTGGCAGCCGCATGCCACCGTGTTTGAACGCGCTGCTGAATACGTCTCCGTTGCGACCGTCAGTTTGCCCAAGTTTGCCGACTCCGGCATGACCCAGGCGGCGCTGCGCGGCGGGTCCTTCATCCCGGCGACGACGGGCCATGCACGGACCCAGGCCACGGTCGAGGCCCTGGCCGGGCAGGACCGGGCGCTGGTCTATCTGTACTTCAACGAGCTGGACAAGGCAGGGCACCGCTATGGCAGTTCGTCGGTGGAATGGGGCAATGCCCTGGAGGAGCTGGATTCGGACATGCGCCGGCTGGCCGGCCAGTTGCCTGCGGACACGCTGCTCCTGCTGACTGCGGACCACGGCATGCTGGATGTCTCCCGTGAACACCGGTACGACTATTCCCTGCAGCCGGAACTGGTCGAGGGGGTCCGCCACACGGGCGGTGAACCGCGGCTGGTGCATTTGTATCTAGAGCCCGACGCCGGTGCGCGGCAACGTGACAAGCTCGCCACAGCATGGCGTGAGTCGTTCGGCAAGCATGCCTGGATTCTTGATCGGGACGAAGCGGTCGCCCACGGACTTTTCGGCCGCGTGGATGCTTCTGTTCTGCCTCGGATCGGGGATCTGATGATCGCGGCTCGGGAACCGATCGCCCTGTACGATACGCGCAGGGTGGCGGAGCGTGCCATGGACGTGGTAGGCCAGCACGGGTCATTGACCCGCGCCGAACGCGAAGTGCCGTTGCTTACGCTGGGTTCAACGGTCCGTTCACCCGGCAAGAAGAACACCGCCAAGGGAAAGTAACAGCAGACGGTCCTGATCGGCTCAGGCCGCCTGCTGTTCCGGGGACTGCCGGAGGCGGCCGCCCGGCTTACTCGTGCTTGGTGCCGAAAACGATCTCGTCCCAGCTCGGGACGCTGGAGCGTTTAGGTTTCATAGACCGCTTGCGCTGCTGTTCTTCGGCCGCGGCCGCATCTGCCGACGCCGCTTCTGCAGGTTCTGCCGGTTCTGCCGGCTCCGCGCTTTGGTTCTGATCGGCCGAGGCCGGTTCGGAGTCAGCGTTCGGTGCAGCATCCGCACTTTCCTCCGGCAAGGGAGCACCGGAGACCGTTATTTCCCTGGTCTCCATGCTGACACCCGGATGAAGATCGAGCGAAGAATCGGCTCCGTGGCCAGATGAGGCGAGGCTCAGCGTGAACGGACTGCTCGGCCGCCCGCCGTTGCCGTCTGCATCCGTATCATCCCCGGTCAGGATCCCCTCACGCGGATGAGCGGCGGGGATACCGCCCTGGGTCAGCAGGAGCGCGAGTGCGTCGTCGGCTTCTTCGTCAACACCGAGGCGCTGGCCACGGCGGGACCGAAGCACTTCCAACAGATTGTCCGAGTCCGTGGTGTCTTCGTCCCCGGTGGCCGAGTCAGTTTCGGGACCAGCTTCGGTGTCTGCCTCGAAGTCGAAGACCCGGTCAGCCACGGCCGTGAGTCGGCGCGCCGGGACGGGGCCGTCCAAGGGCTCAAGTTCGCTGAGCTGCTGCGCCCAGCGGTTACTGTTCTGCACAGTTTTGCTGGTGGGGCTGTATAACCACTTGGCGGGAGGCTCCTCACCGATTGAACCGCTGGCAACGGCGGGCGGCTCGAAACGGGCGACGATCACCCATGCGCCGTCCTGGCGCCGCCAGGAGTCCCATTCCAGTGAGGCCGCGTCGATGCCGAACGCATTCACCCGGTGGGCGACCATCTCGCCAAGGGTGGCGGGAGCGTCTCCGAATGCAGAGCGGTAGCTGTCGTGCGACGGCAGTGCGGAAGCGACCTCGACGCGCTGTGCCTGCTGGACCATGTAGTCCCGTTCGGCACGGACCGGTCCTTCATAGCGCAGGATGCGTGCCATGTCGAGGCCCGATTCAGCGGCGACCTGTTCCGCAGAGGCTCCGGCCCGGATCCGGGCTTGAATCTCGCGGGGAGACATCGCGGCGCCTCCGCTGTCCGAATCAGCAGCGGGAACCCGCACTGACGGGCGCGCTGCTGCGGAACGGAGTGCTTCATCAATCGCCAGGCGGTAACTTTCCCCGCCGTCGCCGCTCAACAGCAGATGTTCGCCATCCTCATGGACACCCACCAGCCGTAGATCCTGCATGAAAACCCTCCACCAGACGACAATTCCTCCCTGAAACTCTGCCACCGATGGCGACTAATACCTACTGTTTGGGCGGGTGTGGCGTGCAGTTCGTGGCCGAAGTTTCGCCGTGGGGGTGCTTATCCGGCGCCCGGTGAAGGAATGGTTTGATATTCGGGCTTCGAATAGGCCACAATCTTCGCGTTATGGGCACAAAATCCCCGTTGCGGACGTTGTGATCTGACACATCATCGGGCGTGATGGGCTTGCCGGCCCGGAAGACCGGCTTACAACTGCAACACCGGAGCGTGAAGACACAATTATGGCGACTGATTATGATGCCCCTCGCAAGACCGATGACGAGACTAGCGAGGAATCCATTGCGGAGCTGAAGACCCACCGCACGACCAAGCAGTCCGCCGTCGTTGACGAGGACGAAGCCGAAGCGGCCGAAGGATTCGAGTTGCCTGGGGCGGATCTGTCAAGCGAAGAGCTGACGGTGCGCATCATGCCTGCACAGGCAGATGAATTCACCTGCGCGTCTTGTTTCCTGGTCCGTCATCGGTCCCAGGTCGCCAGGGAAAAGGACGGGCTCCTGTACTGCAAGGACTGCGAGGGCTGAGCGGCCGAGCTTACCGGCGGCAGCGGTTGCTGCGGTAGCGGTTGCCGAGTACAGGCACCGTCGGACGATCTGGATACGCCGGCGGCCAAATGATGGCCGCCGGCGGTCCGCTGGTTACTGGTCTTGCGGGGTCGAGAGTGCCGCGACGAGCTGTTTCGGGCGTCGTGTGGAGGTGATCCAGTAGGGTGTCCGGTCTGCCTCGTCGGTGATCTCGATCTTGACCACCGGCTGGATCCAGCCGCGGAAACACATGTAGGCGGTGCCATTCAGTTCCGTTCCACGCTGGGCCGTGGCGTCGTCGCCCGTGAAGGCCTCGACCCGGCCAATGAATTCCCGCTCGATCTGAGCCCGTCCCACCTGAAGCGTTTTCTGGGTCACGGTGATCCGCGGTGCCGAAACGATCAGCAGCACCGACAGAATGACCGCAGCGACCGCTGCTGCGATGTAGCCGGTGGTCAGGCTGATCGGTGCCAACACGAAAATCACCGCTCCTGCCGTGCCTGCCGCGATTAGCCAGATCCAGAAGTTCGGCCACAGGCGTTCCTGGTAAATGACGGCTCCGGGTGTCCCGGAAGCGGAGCCGGTGTTACCGGCGGGAGTGGCGTTTGTGCTCATAATTCCAGCTTTTCACCTTTCCCGTGGCTTTTCACCTCGGAGGCCGGCGGAGCCGCGGGGCCTGCAGCGCATGACGTAGTTGTTCTGCGCCAAAAGCGTTAGAGTGATGTGCGGAAACTCTCGCGGCGGCAGGGCCGCCATCGGCAAGGAAATGGTAGCGAGTGCAGGATATTCAACCCACGCTGAACGTTCAGCTGAAAATGCTCGACGACGGTCTGGAGGCACCGGGCTACGCCCATCCTGGCGACGCTGGGGCTGATCTTCGCAGCCGCATTGACTTCAGGATCGGGCCGGGGGAGCGGATCCTTGTCCCCACCGGTGTGGCCATCGCGCTGCCGCAAGGGTATGTGGCGTTGATTCATCCGCGCTCGGGACTGGCTACCAAACACGGCTTGACCATCGTTAATGCACCCGGCACGGTTGATGCCGGTTACCGCGGCGAAATCGCCGTCACGCTGCTGAATACGGATGCCGCCGAGACCCTGACCTTCAAGCGCGGGGACCGCATTGCGCAAATGGTCATCCAGCGCGTAGAGCACGCTGCCTTTGAACATGTCGACGTGCTGCCCGGCTCCATTCGAGGCGCCGGCGGGTTCGGATCGACCGGCGGCTTTACGGCAGCCCAATGAAGCGCCGACCGAGTACAACTGCCGCTGGCCAGCCAGCGGCTTCAGAAAGGACCCGACGATGATCTTTGGGCGCCGCAAGAACAAGAACGAGACGAGCGATCTGCCGGAGACCGCAGCGGAGAGCGACGAGGAGCAGACTCCGGGCGAAGCCTCCGATCCCGCAGCCGACCCGGAACAGGCAGAAGCAGTCCAGACTTTGCCTAAGGCTGCCAAGACCGATGCGGAACTGCGCAGCAGCGGTCCGTTCGATAGCGCCGAAAAAGAGACCGATGAGGGATACCTCGATCTCGGCGCGCTGAAAATCCAGCCCCGTGACGGACTTCAGCTACGGCTGGAAGTAGAGGAGAAAACCCAGCGGGTCATCGCCGTAACGCTGGACCTGTCCGGTTCCAGTTTGCAGCTGCAGGCGTTCGCTGCGCCTAAGTCCGAGGGCCTGTGGGAGGAAATCCGCGAACAGCTGGCTTCATCCATCGGCTCCCAGGGCGGGACCGTTGAGGAGGTCAGCGGGCCGTTGGGGACAGAAGTTGTGGCCAAGTTGCCGGCCCAGACGTCGGACGGGAAGCGTGGCTTCAGGGTAGCGCGGTTCATCGGCGTTGACGGTCCGCGTTGGTTCCTGCGCGGAGTCATCGGTGGTGCGGCCGCATTGGACCGGGCCAAGGCAACGGAGCTGGAGGAGCTCTTCCGGCAAACCGTTGTGGTCCGGGGTGACCAGCCGCTGCCGCCACGGGATCTGCTGACGCTGCGGTTGCCCAAGGATGCGAGCCTGCGCACGCAGGACGGTCAGCCTGCTCCCGGCCAACCTGCGCCCGGCTTGAGCGCACCCGAGCGCGGACCCGAGATCACCCACATTGGCTAAGGACCGGCGTCCCGATGCCGGGTCCGCCGTCGTTATTCCGTTGGAAGGACTGCCGAAGCGTGGGCGCGTGCGTTCCGTGGGATACGTGGAGTCCATCACGATTCTTCCCGTGGGTCAGGCGCCAAGTTTCTCGGCCGTGCTGACCTCGGCGGGGCCCGGAGCCCGGGCCACCGAGGCCGGCGTGCAGCAGCGGCCGGCGAGGATCCGCCTGATCTGGCTGGGCCAGCGGCGGGTACCGGGCATCGACGCCGGTATCCGGCTGGGTTTCGAAGGAACCGTGTTCGAAGTCGACGGGCTGCCGACGATGTACAACCCGCGCTATGAAATCCAAAGCCTGTTGGAGAATTGAGCCATGACTGAAAAACCCGAACCTCGCGATGAGCAGGAGAAATCCGTCAGCGAGCTCGCCGGTGCCTACGCGGCGCGGGCGGGAGTGGAGCGCCGCGAAGACGGCCAGATCGACGTGCTCAAATCCGTGGGCGGCGTCCGCGGTCTGACCGAAAGCATTCTGCCCGGCCTGGTTTTCCTCGTAGTCTTCACCGCTGTCCGCGATCTGGCACCGGCCCTGATCGGGGCGCTGGGCATCGCGGCAGTGTTTACCATCCTGCGGCTGATCCAGCGCGGCACCGTGGTCCAGGCGTTTTCGGGACTGATCGGCGTTGCCATCTGTGCCTTTGTCGCCAACACGACCGGCCGGGCCGAGACCTTCTACATTCCGGGCTTCTTCACCAACGCCGCCTACATTGTGGGCATGATCATTTCGATTGCGGTCAAATGGCCGTTGGCCGGACTGCTGTTCGGCTTCATCCGGGGCGAAGGGACAGACTGGCGGAAGGAACCGCGCCGCTTACGGGCCTACGTGCTGGCGACCTGGATTGTCATCGCCGTGCTGGCTCTGCGCCTGGCCGTCCAGGTGCCGCTGTACTTCATGGGCCCGGATGCCCTGATGGCGCTGGGTACCGCGCGGCTGGTCATGGGCGTGCCGCTGTACGCGCTCGGCCTCTGGCTGGCGTGGATGGTCTCACGCCCGGTCGGCGGCGCCGTCGTCGGCGGCACTGCTGCTCCGGGCAGTCAGCACTGACCGCAGCTGGTCCTCGGCGGCGATGGTCGTCACGAAGAACAGCTCGTCGCTGTCCTCGATAACGTCGTCCATGCTAGGCGTGATGGGCGCGTCATCGCGCAGAATGGCCACGACCGTGGCGTCCTGCGGCCAGTCGATGGAGCCCAGTGTCCTGCCGACCAGGGGCGAGTCGTGGGGCACGGTGAATTCGACCATGGAGGCCACGCCGGTCTGCAGCGTCAGCAGGCGGACCAGATCGCCGATTTCCACCGCCTCTTCCACCAGCGCGGTCATCAGGCGCGGCGTGTTGACGGCTACGTCCACGCCCCACGAGTCGTCAAACATCCAGTCGTTTTTGGGGTTGTTCACCCGGCCGACGGTCCGGGCGACACCGAATTCGCTCTTGGCGAGCAGCGAGACCACCAGGTTCACCTTGTCGTCGCCCGTGGCGGAAACCACCACGTCGGCTTCGTCCAGGTTGGCGTCGCGCAGCGTGGTGATTTCGCATGCGTCCCCTATCAACCAGCGGGCACCCTTGAGGCCGCTGCGGCCGATCGCTTCCGGCTTCTGGTCGATCAGCAGGATGTCGTGGTTGTTGGAGAGGAGCTCCCGTGCGATGGAGGAGCCGACGCTGCCTGCCCCTGCGATAACTACCTTCATTCGGACTCCTTAACCGGCGGCTTGGACAGGATGCCGGCGATCTCATGGGTGGCGGCCACGTTCATCATGGCGTGGACAATGTCGCCTTGCTGGTAACGGGTTTCGGGACCGGGCAGCATGCCCTCGCCGAACCGCGTCAGATACGCCACCCGGGCACCGGAAGCGGCTTCGATCTCCGCGAAGCCGTGCCCGACCCAGCCGTCGTGCAGGGACACCTCGCCGAGAATCAGTCGCCCGGAAGCTTCCCGATAGTCGCCCTTGATGCTTTGCTCGGGCAGGATCCGCCGCAGCACCTGGTCCGCGCTCCAGCGCACGGCGGCCACGGTGGGAATGCCCAGCCGCTGGTAGATTTCGGCCCGCCCAGGATCGTAGATACGGGCGACGACGTGGGGAACATGGAAGGTCTCGCGCGCTACCCGGGTGGCCAGGATGTTCGAGTTGTCGCCACTGGAGACCGCGGCGAAGGCATAGGCATTTTCGATATCCGCGTGGCGCAGGGTGTCGCGGTCGAAACCGACGCCGGTGATTTTGCGCCCCGAAAAGTCGCTGCGCAACCGGCGGAAGGCGCTGTCGTCCTGATCGATCACCGCCACGCTGTGCCCCGATTCATCCAGCGTATGCGCCAGTGTCACGCCAACGCGTCCGCACCCCATGATCACGAAATGCGCCACCGGATTCCCTTCCCTTGAAGCATGTTGTCCAGCAGCAAGCTTATCGGCAAGAGGGCCGCAACAGCGCGGTGGCGCCCGCGGCAGTAAGCTTTCATGCGTGATGACTGTGTCCGTACCTGTGCGTGCGTGGAACGGCGGAACATGCTGACCTCCCTTAACGCGCTCAAGCGCATCCTGGTGGGCAGGCCGTTCCGGACCGAACGTGCCAAATCTCAGCCGCTGCCGCAACGGCTGGCGCTGCCGGTGTTTTCAGCAAACGCGCTCTCCTCCGTGGCGTACTCTCCGGATGAGATCCTGCTGACCTTGGCGCTGGCGGGAGTGGCCGCCGTCGCGCTGTCGCCGCTGGTCGGCCTGGCGGTCATGGTGGTGCTGCTGGTCATCGTCGCTTCCTACCGCCAAAGCGTGCACGCGTACCCCTCCGGCGGGGACTACCAGATCGCCAGCGAGAACCTGGGCAAGAACGCCGGCATCACCGTCGGTTCAGCGCTCATGTTCGACTACGTGCTCACCGTGGCGGTCTCCATGTCCTCAGCCGCGCACTACGTCATCGCAGCGTTCCCCGCGCTCAGGGGATGGCAAACGACGGCGGCCGTTGCCGGCGTCGTAATTCTTGCTTTGCTGCACCTGCGCGGGCTGCGGCGCGGTGGTAGGTCGGTGGCCATCCCGACGTACGCCTTCGTGGGGCTGATCCTGCTGATGTGCCTGGTGGGCTTCATCCAGGACGTGACCGGCCAGCTCGAGCTGGCGCCCAGCGCCGGGCTGGACATTGTGCCGGACGCGGAGTTCCAGGCCGGGCTGACCGGCCTGGCCGGAGCGCTGCTGGTGCTGCGCGCGTTCTCTACCGGCGCGGCTGCGCTGACCGGTGTGGAAACCCCGGCGGGCAACGTCCAGGCGTTCCAGCCGCCGCGGGCCAGGAATGCTGCGACGGCGCTGCTGGTCCTCGGCGTCGCGGCCACGGTGATGACCATGGCGGTGCTGTATCTGGCCCGCGCCACCCGGGTCCACGTGGTCCAGGTTCCCGCCGAGCAGTTGCGGCTCAACGGCGGTCCGCTGCCGGCGGACTACCTGCAGACGCCCGTCATCAGCCAGCTCGCGGCGACCGTCTTCGACCGCGGCAATGTGCTGTTCTATCTGGTCCTGGCGGCCACCGGCCTGATCCTGGTCCTGGCCAGCCACTCTGCCTTCACCGCCTTCCCGTCGCTGGCCTCCATCCTGGCCACGGACGGTTTCCTGCCCCGGCAGCTGCGCACCCGCGGCGACCGGCTGAGCTACAGCAACGGCGTCATGGCGCTGGCCGGCGCCGCCCTGGTGCTGATCCTGATTTTCGAGGCCGATGTCACCGAACTCATCCAGCTGTACGTGGTGGGCGTGTTCGTCTCGTTCACCTTCAGCCAGCTCGGCATGATCAAGCACTTTTCCCGGCAGATCCGGTCCACGCCGCACAAACCAGTACGACGGCGGATGGCCCGCTCGCGCGTCATCAATCTCATCGGGTTCATCATGACCGCCACGGTGCTGGTGGTGGTGCTCGTGAGCAAATTTGTGTTCGGCGCGTGGATCGCAGTGGCAGGCATCCTCATCCTGGCGCTGATCATGTACAGCATCCACCGGCACTACGAGCAGGTGGCGCAGGAACTGGCCGTGGACGAGAACCAACCCGCCACCGCGCTCCCGTCCCGGGTCCACGCGGTGATACTGGTCTCGCACGTGCGGAAGCCGGTGCTGCGCGCGCTGGCCTTTGCCCGCGCCTCCCGCCCGTCGAAACTCGATGCGGTCATTGTGGACATCGACGAGGAAGAGACGAAAGCGACGCTGGCAGACTGGGAACGCTACAAGATTCCCGTGCCCATCACCGTCCTGGCGTCCCCGTACCGCGACACCACCGTCCCAATCATCGAGTACATCAAGAACATCCGGCGCGATTCACCCCGCGATCTGGTGGTCGTGTACATTCCGGAGTACGTCGTGGGCCGGTGGTGGGAGCAGCTAGTGCACAACCAGACCGCCCTGCGGATCAAAACCCGACTGCATTTCGAACCGGGAGTCATGGTTGCCAGCGTTCCCTGGCAGCTGGCTTCCTCCGATGCCGTCCGCAAATACCAGGAGTTTCCCTAATGGCGCAGGCCGCTGACCCCACTGACCCCGTTGAACTCGAACTGAGGATCGGCGCCCCGGCGCATGGCGGGCACTTTGTCGCCCGGTACGAGGGCCGCGTAGTCTTCGTCCGGCACGCGCTGCCCGGTGAACTCGTGCGCGTGCGGATTACCGACGGCGGTGCGGACTCCGGTTTCTGGCGCGCCGACACGGTCGAGGTGCTCGAGGCTTCGCCCCACCGCGTGACGCATCCCTGGGACCGCGCGGACGCTTTGCTGGCAGCCAAGCGCCACCGACCGGCGGTGGGCGGCGCCGAGTTCGGCCACATTGAGCTCGCCGAGCAGCGGCGGCTCAAAGCGGCGGTGTTCGAAGAGCAGCTGCAGCGGCTGGCCCGTGTCGAACGGCAGGTCGTTGTGGAAGCTGCGGATGAGAACGACGACGGCGGGCTGGGTTGGCGGACCCGGGCGGCTTTTGCCGTGGACAAGAGCGGGCATCTGGCCATGCACGCGCACCGCTCCGATGAGCTGGTTCCGGTAACCGAAATGCCGCTGGCGGTGGCTGCCATCAACGATCTGCGCCTGTGGGAAGCGGACCTGAACCAGGTGTCCCGCGTCGAGGTGGCGGCGCCAGCGAACGGTTCCGCGCCGCTGGTGCTGCTGGTACCCGAGCCCAACGCGTCGCCGCGGCGAATGGCGGCCGTGGCCGCCGCCATTGACCAATCCGCATCCGTTGCAGTCTGGGAGCCAGAGGAACGCAAACTCACCAGGCTGAAGGGCAGGACCTGGGTGGCCGAAACCTGCGGGAACCACCAGTACCGGGTGACCGGGGACGGCTTCTGGCAGATCCACCGCTCGGCACCCCAAGTACTGACGGAAGCAGTCATGGCAGGTGTGCGGCCGCAGCCGGGGGAGCGGGTGGCGGACCTGTACGCCGGCGCCGGCCTGTTTACGGCTCCTCTGGCGGAAGCCGTAGGCGTCACCGGTACGGTGCTTTCGGTCGAAGGGTCCCCGGGCACCAGCCGCGACGCCCGCAAGAACCTGCACGACGCGCCGCAGGTGTCCATTGTGCAGGGCAAGGTGGAGAAGGCACTGCGGTCGCAGGATGGAGTGGACGCCGTCGTCCTCGATCCGCCGCGCGCCGGTGCAGGCAGGACCGTGGTGCACCTGCTGCACGACCAGCGGCCGCGCGTGGTGGGCTACGTTTCCTGCGATCCGGCCTCCTTCGCCCGCGATCTGGGCTACTTCATGGCCCTTGGCTGGGAGCTCAAGACACTGAGGGTGTTTGATCTGTATCCGAACACGCACCATATGGAGTCCTTCGCGGAGCTGGTGCCGTCGCGGGCCTGAGCCGCGTTGGAAGTGCCTGTCATCACTGCGTCGCATTCCGGGCGGAGGGCTAGGATGGGAAAAGGATGTCCGGGGCCGCGCACGGCACTGCTGCCGATGCGGCCGGAACCGTGAAAGCCAATTCCGGCGAATGCAGACTGCTGGTTCCATCAGCATCTGCCACGATCAGCGGTGTGCGTGAATTAGGGAAGCCTAACTAGCGGGGGACTGCTGCCCGGACAAAGATAAAGTGTGGCGAGAGGAGTCCTGTTATGAGTAATGTGGACAGCTTCGGATCCAAAGGCGTACTAGACGTTGCCGGGTCCGAATATGAAATTTTCCGGCTGAATTCCGTCGAAGGCGCCGAGAGCCTTCCGTTCAGCCTCAAGGTCCTGTTGGAGAATCTGCTCCGGACCGAAGACGGCGCAAACATCACGGCGGACCACGTCCGCGCACTGGCCAACTGGGACCCGAACGCCCAGCCGGACACGGAAATCCAGTTCACCCCCGCCCGCGTCATTATGCAGGACTTCACCGGTGTTCCCTGTGTTGTTGACCTGGCGACCATGCGCGAGGCAGTCAAGGAACTCGGCGGCGACGCCTCCCGGGTCAACCCGCTTGCCCCGGCCGAGATGGTCATCGACCACTCAGTGCAGATCGATGCCTTCGGCAACGCCGGCGCCCTTGAGCGCAACATGGAGATCGAGTACCAGCGCAACGGCGAGCGTTACCAGTTCCTGCGCTGGGGCCAGACTGCGTTCGACGACTTCAAGGTTGTCCCCCCGGGAACGGGCATTGTCCACCAGGTCAATATCGAATACCTGGCGCGCACGGTCATGACCCGCGAAGTCGAGGGCAAGCTGCGCGCTTACCCCGACACCTGCGTCGGCACCGACTCCCACACCACCATGGTCAACGGCCTGGGCGTACTGGGCTGGGGCGTTGGCGGCATTGAAGCAGAGGCAGCCATGCTTGGCCAGCCCGTCTCGATGCTCATCCCGCGCGTGGTCGGCTTCAAGCTCAGCGGCTCCATCCCCGCGGGCGCAACGGCCACCGACGTCGTCCTGACCATCACCGAAATGCTGCGCAAGCACGGTGTTGTGGGCAAGTTCGTCGAATTCTACGGCGAAGGCGTCGCCGCAGTTCCGCTGGCCAACCGCGCCACCATCGGCAACATGAGCCCGGAATTCGGCTCGACTGCAGCCATGTTCCCGATCGACGACGTCACGCTGGACTACCTGCGCCTGACCGGACGTTCCGACGAGAACGTTGCCCTGGTCGAGGCCTACGCCAAGGAACAGGGCCTGTGGCATGACCCGTCCCGCGAGCTGAAGTTCTCGGAGTACCTGGAACTGGATCTGTCCACCGTGGTGCCGTCCATCGCCGGACCAAAGCGTCCGCAGGACCGCATTGAGCTCTCCGCATCGAAGGAACAGTTCCGTAAGGACCTGCACAACTACGTAGCGGCAGCCAACGAGGATGCGCTGGACGAGGCCCTCGAGGAATCCTTCCCCGCCTCGGACTCGCCCGCCATGACCTCCACCGTGCGCCACTCCGCGGCCGCCAATTCGAACGGGCGGCCGACCAAGCCGGTCACCGTCAAGATGGACGACGGCCGTGAGTTCGTGCTGGACCACGGAGCGGTGACCATTGCGTCCATCACCTCCTGCACCAACACGTCCAACCCCTCGGTCATGCTGGCCGCAGCCGTGCTGGCTCGCAACGCCGTCGACAAGGGTCTGACCTCCAAGCCGTGGGTGAAGACCTCCGTAGCGCCGGGTTCGAAGGTTGTCACCGACTACTACGAGAAGTCCGGCCTGGTCCCGTACCTGGAGAAGCTGGGCTTCTTCACGGTGGGCTACGGCTGCGCCACCTGCATCGGCAACTCCGGCCCGCTGGAAACCGAGATCTCCGACGCCATCCAGGGCCACGACCTGTCCGTCACGGCGGTCCTGTCCGGTAACCGCAACTTCGAAGGCCGGATCAACCCGGACGTGAAGATGAACTACCTGGCCTCGCCGCCGCTGGTCATTGCCTACGCCCTGGCCGGATCCATGGACTTCGACTTCGAGAATGATCCGCTGGGCCAGGACGAGGCCGGTAACGATGTCTTCCTGAAGGACATCTGGCCGAGCCCGACCGAAGTGCAGTCCATCATGGACACGTCCATCGACGAGGAGATGTTCGTCAAGGGCTACGCGGGTGTCTTTGAGGGCGACGACCGCTGGAAGGCGCTGGACACTCCCGCAGGCGACACTTTTGCCTGGGACCAGGACTCCACCTACGTGCGGAAGCCACCGTACTTCGAGGGCATGCAGGCCACTCCCGCACCGGTGCAGGACATTACCGGCGCGCGTGTCCTGGCCAAGCTCGGCGACTCGGTGACCACGGACCACATCTCCCCGGCCGGTTCCTTCAAGTCGGACAGCCCGGCGGGACGGTACCTGCTCGAGCACGGTGTGGAGCGCAAGGACTTCAACTCCTACGGCTCGCGCCGTGGCAACCACGAAGTCATGATCCGCGGTACGTTCGCCAACATCCGGCTGCGCAACCTGCTGCTGGACGGCGTCGAAGGCGGCTTCACCCGCGACTTCACGCAGACCGGCGGCCCGCAGGCCTACATCTACGACGCCGCGATGAACTACCAGGTCGCCGGCACCCCGCTGGTGGTCCTGGCCGGCAAGGAATACGGTTCGGGTTCGTCCCGCGACTGGGCAGCCAAGGGCACCGCGCTGCTGGGCGTCAAGGCTGTCATCGCCGAGAGCTTCGAGCGCATCCACCGCTCCAACCTCATTGGCATGGGCGTGCTGCCGCTGCAGTACGCCGCGGGCGAGAACGCTGCCTCGCTGGGACTCTCCGGTACGGAAACCTTTGCCTTCGAAGGTGTGACCGAGCTCAACAACGGTTCCACGCCGAAGACGGTGAAGGTTACCGCCACGGACGAGGACGGCAAGAGCATCAGCTTCGACGCCGTTGTGCGCATCGACACACCGGGCGAAGCGGACTACTACCGTAACGGCGGAATCCTGCAGTATGTACTGCGCCAGCTAACCGCAGCGTAACGGTTCAGGATCCACGGAAGGCTCCCGGACTCCGCCCCCAGGGCGGGCCGGGGGCCTTCTGCGCGTTATGGTTAAGTGTCGACCGCGGCCCGAAGCAGAGGCGTCTGGCGGGCAATGCTATTCATCAGTAAGGGAGGCTTCCATGGGTCTACTGGAGACAATCCGTAATCCGCAGGACCTCAGCAAACTCAGCACGAGGCAGCTGGAAAGCCTCGCTGGGGAAATCCGCCAGTTCCTCATCACGAACGTGGCCCAGACCGGCGGGCATCTCGGTCCCAACCTTGGGGTTGTCGAACTGACCCTGGGGATCCACCGGGTGTTCGATTCGCCGCGGGACAGCATTGTCTTCGATACCGGCCACCAGTCCTACGTGCACAAACTGGTCACCGGCCGGCAGGACTTCTCCACGCTGCGGCAGGAGGGCGGCCTGTCCGGCTACCCGGAGCGTTCCGAATCCGTGCACGACATCGTCGAGTCTTCCCACGCGTCGTCGTCGTTGTCCTGGGCCGACGGAATCTCCCGCGCCCGGAAGCTGAACGGCGAAGGTGAGCGCTACGTCGTCGCCATGGTCGGCGACGGCGCCCTGACCGGCGGCATGGCATGGGAAGCCGTGAACAATATCGCGGCCGACAAGGACCGCCGCGTTGTCATCGTCGTCAACGACAATGGCCGCTCCTACGCGCCCACGATCGGCGGTCTGGCAGACCAGCTGGCCGCACTGCGCTCCACCATCGACAAGGTCCGTACGCACAAGGCGTACGAAGGCACGCTGGACTGGTGGAAGGACCGGCTGGAGAACGGCGGCGTGTTCTCCCAGCTGGCCTACAAGAGCCTGCACGCCGCGAAGAAGGGCATCAAGGACTGGTGGGCGCCGCAGGGACTTTTCGAAGACCTGGGCATGAAGTACATCGGGCCCATCGACGGCCATGACATGGCTGCGGTCGAGGAGGCGCTGACGCAGGCCCGCAAGTACGCCGGCCCGGTCATTGTCCACGCGATGACCGAGAAAGGCCGCGGCTACGCTCCGGCGCGGGCCCATGAAGCCGACCAGTTCCACGCCGTCGGCGTAATCGATCCGGAGACCGGTGAGCCCGTTGACGCCGGGGGAGTGCAGTCCTGGACCTCGGTCTTCGCCAACGAAATCGCCGATATCGCCGATGAGCGCCAGGACATCGTCGGCATTACCGGCGCCATGCTGATCCCGGTGGGCCTGCACAAGTTTGCCGCGAACCACCCGGACCGGGTCATCGACGTCGGTATTGCCGAGCAGCACGCACTCACGAGCGCCGCGGGCATGGCCTACGGCGGGCTGCATCCGGTGGTTGCGCTCTATGCCACCTTCCTGAACCGGGCGTTCGACCAGTTGCTGATGGACGTTGCCCTGCACAAGGCCGGCGTCACCGTGGTCCTGGACCGGGCCGGTGTGACCGGCCCGGACGGCCCGAGCCATCACGGCATGTGGGACATGGCCATGCTCCAGATCGTACCCGGGCTGCATCTGGCGGCGCCGCGCGATGCCTCCCGGTTGAAGGAAGAGCTGCGGGAGGCGGTCGCCGTCCATGACGCGCCCACCGTCATCCGCTTCTCCAAAGGCTCGGTCGGCTCGGAGGTCGAAGCCATCGAGCGGCTCAAGGACGGCGTCGACGTGCTCGCCCGCCGCCCGTCCGGCTCCACCGAAAACGACGTGCTCATCGTCAGCATCGGCGCCATGAGCGAACTCGCGCTGGAAGTCTCCAACCGGCTCGGCGCCCAGGGCATCAGCTCTACTGTGGTGGATCCGCGCTGGGTGCTGCCCGTGGCCCGGTCCATCATTGCGATGGCAGCGCAGCACCGGATCGTGATTGTGATCGAAGACGGCGTCCGTGCCGGCGGGGTTGGGTCCCGGATCCGGCAGGAAATGCGGGCCGAGGGCGTGGACACCGCCCTGAACGAGGTAGGTCTGCCGGTGGAGTTCCTGTCCCACGGAACACGGTCCCAGGTGATGGAACGCGTCGGCCTGACCGCGCGTCAGGTTACCCACGACGTCGTTGCCCAGGTCCTCGGAACCAAAGTGCCTTTCGCCCGGCCGCTGCCCGGCCAGGAAATGCCAACGGGCCAGATTCCCAAGATCCAGTGAGCGCGCCGGACCCCGCTTCGCCGGGCGCTGCCGCCGCGTCCCCATGCCGCGGCCCGGAACGTATCGGACCAGGCGAGCTGGTCGTGATGCGGAACAGGAAGTGGAACGGCGAACCCCACTGGGTGGTGCCGGGAGACTATCTGGGCGAGGATCGCTTCGGGCACTGGATCTCCCAGCCCACCGGCTCCTTCGTGGCAAAACCTGCCGTTGCCTTTTACGCTGCCTCCGACGCGTTGGTGATGATCCCCCACGATGGGCACCATGTGGTCACGTTCTTCGATGAACTCCACCCGAAAAAGGTGGAGATCTACGTCGACATCGTGTCGGACATCCGGTGGCAGCAGCTGGCTGCCGGCATCGGGTACGAGGTCACGCTGATCGACATGGATCTGGATGTCATCCGTACCTTCGACGAGCGCGGAACCTGGATCGACGACGAAGACGAGTTCGCGGAGCACCAGGTCGCCATGAATTACCCCGCCTGGGCCATCTCTGCGACCCAGGCGGAATGCAACAGAATCTATTCGGCGGTTAGAGACCGCTTACCGCCCTTTGACGGCACTGCCGACGACTGGTTTAGAAAGGCCCGCCCATGAGCTTTCTCCGACTGTACAAGCACGATGACAAAGGAGTCCTGCAGTTCCGCGAGGCCTGGTACGACGAGGACTTCGGCCAGTTCGTGGTCAATCACGGCACGGTGGGGCACCAGAGCATCACCCGGGAAACGAACGGCGTCGCCGAGGATGCTGCCGCGGCCCTGCTGGAGGCGTTCGCAGGCCAGTGCGCGGAGGACGGCTTTGCGGAGATCGCCAGGGAGGACCAGTTCTGGGTGATCGCGCAGTATGCGCTCAAGACCAGCACGGGCACCGAACGGGACCAGTACCTGGAAGACAAAGCCACGCGGACGATCACCGAATTCTTCGCCTGGCGTGGGTTGGGGGTGGTGGACCGGTCCGCGTTCTCACCGGGAAAATTGAACATCTTCACGCTGGCACCGGACGCGGGCAAAGCGGTCGCCGGCCTGAAAACGTGCCTGCGCGAAGCGAAGCTGGACTTCACCAAGCTCAGCATCGGCGTGGCACCCTACGGTGATCCCCGTGCCGCTAAGCAAAAGCATCCGCTGCCTGCCAAAGCACCGTTCAGCCTGGACTGAGCCCGTTCCGGCGCTTTACCGCTGCACGTTCTCGGCCAGTACCAGGCCGGCGGCCAGCGCCGGCTGGCGGTACGCGGCGGCGAGCATGGCCACGGTCTGGTGGGCGTTCAGTCCACTGGGGTTAGGCACCGCCCACAGCTCGGCCCCGCCGATCGTCTCTGGCTGGCGACCGAGTTGTGCCTTGGGACGTCCGAAGCCGACACGGTAGGCAGTAATCCCGGCCACCGCCACTACACGTGGACCTAGCACGGCGACTTTGTCAGCGAGCCGAAGCGCTCCCTCTTGCAGCTCTTCCCTGTCCAGCTCGTCGGCCCGGGCAGAAGCCCGGGACACAACGTTGGTGATCCCGACACCACGTGCAATGAGGTGGCTGCGGTCGTCCTCCGTCATTCCTTCGCCGGCGCGGATGAGGCGGTCCGTGATGCCGGCGGCCGCCAGTGCCGGATAGAAACGGTTGCCGGGGCGCGCGAAGTGCGTTCCGGTCGCGGCCGACCACAGGCCCGGATTGATGCCGACGAAAAGCAGTCGCAGACCCGGACCCAGGAGGTCGGCAACCTCGGCATTTTGGTAGCCGAGCAGTTCAGAACGTGTGAAAACCACAGCTCAACTCTTCCACGGCGGTCCAGTGCGGCAAAGCCAAAAGCCCGGCGCTCCGTCGTAGAGACGGTGCGCCGGGCTTTTGGGCCACCCGCAGGGGCGGGACGGACGTGTCAGTCGGTACCGGCGTCGAACGCTGCGCGGTCCAGCGCCTCGTCGGCGGCACGGCCGGCGTCGTCGAGCTCGGCGGTATCGGCGATCTCATCGGCGCCGCCAGCCTCCAGTGCGCCAACCAGTTCGGCGGTCGGGCCGCCCACCAGACCCTGGGCAGCGTACTGCTCCAGCCGCGAGCGGGAATCGGCAATGTCCAGGTTGCGCATGGTCAGCTGGCCGATCCGGTCCAGCGGACCGAAGGCGGCGTCGCCCACGCGCTCCATCGAAAGCTTGTCCGGGTGGTAGCTCAGCGACGGGCCGCTGGTGTCGAGGATGGTGTAGTCCTCGCCGCGACGCAGGCGGAGGGTGACCTCGCCGGTAACGGCCGAGCCGACCCACTTCTGCAGCGACTCGCGCAGCATCAGGGCCTGCGGGTCCAGCCAGCGGCCTTCATACATCAGGCGGCCCAGCCGGCGGCCCTGGGCGTGGTAGCTGGCCACGGTGTCCTCGTTGTGGATGGCGTTGAGCAGCCGCTCGTAGGCGATGTGCAGCAGCGCCATGGCCGGTGCTTCGTAGATGCCGCGGGACTTGGCCTCGATGATGCGGTTCTCGATCTGGTCGGACATGCCCAGGCCGTGGCGGCCGCCGATCGCATTAGCTTCGTTGACCAGGGCCACGGCGTCGGTGTATTCGGTGCCGTTGATGGCGACCGGACGGCCCGCCTCGAACCGGATGGTGACATCCTCGGTGGCAATCTCCACGTCGTCGCGCCAGAACGCCACGCCCATAATCGGCTGCACCGCTTCAAGGCTGGTGTCCAGGTGCTCCAGGGTCTTGGCCTCATGGGTGGCGCCCCAGATGTTCGCGTCCGTGCTGTAAGCCTTTTCGGCCGAGTCGCGGTAGGGGAAGTTGTGCGCGGTCAGCCACTCGGACATTTCCTGGCGCCCGCCCAGTTCCGAGACGAACCGCGGGTCCAGCCAAGGCTTGTAGATGCGCAGCCGCGGGTGGGCCAGCAGGCCGTAGCGGTAGAAGCGCTCGATGTCGTTGCCCTTGTAGGTGGAGCCGTCGCCCCAGATGTCCACGCCGTCCTCGCGCATGGCGCGTACCAGCAGGGTGCCGGTGACGGCGCGGCCGAGCGGCGTGGTGTTGAAGTACGCGCGGCCGGCGCTGCGGATGTGGAAAGCGCCGCACGCCAGCGCGGCCAGGCCTTCCTCCACCAGGGCGGGCTTGCAATCGATCAGCCGGGAGAGCTCGGCACCGTATTCGGTGGCGCGTCCGGGAACCGCGTCAATGTCCGGTTCGTCGTACTGGCCGAGATCGGCAGTGTAGGTGTAGGGAACAGCGCCGCCGTCGCGCATCCAGGCAACGGCAACGGAGGTGTCGAGTCCGCCTGAAAAAGCGATGCCGACACGTTCGCCGACGGGAAGGGAAGTCAAAACTTTAGCCATGACTTCGATGGTATGTGCAGTGACCCCCAAAGACAGAAGCGACCGCGCCGCTGACGCCTACGTGACGTGCGGGAAATCACCGGCCCACCGCGGCCGCAAAGCCTTCCCGGGTAGGATTCGAGACGGGCCACACAAGCCAAGCGAAAAGGATGTAGTAATGGAATACCGCCGACTGGGCGCTTCAGGACTGACCGTCTCGGCAGTAGGACTCGGCTGCAACAATTTGGGCCGCAGCGGAACCCCCACCCAGACGCAGGACGGATCCACCGCCGTCGTCAATGCAGCGGTCGACGCCGGCGTCACGCTTTTCGACGTCGCAGACACCTATGGGAAGACGGCCGGCCTGAGCGAGGAATTCCTGGGCAAGGCGCTGGGGCGGAAGCGCGAGGATGTCATTGTCGCCACGAAGTTCGGAATGGACACCCACGGAGCCAACGGAAACGATTTCAACGCCCGCGGCTCGCGGCGGTACATCGTCAAGGCCGCCGAGGCGTCGCTGCGCAGGCTGGGCACCGAGTGGATCGATCTCTACCAGTTCCACACGCCTGACGCGCTGACGCCGATCGAGGAGACCCTCGCCGCGCTGGACGACCTGGTCAGCAGCGGCAAGGTCCGCTACATCGGGCATTCGAACCGGGCCGGCTGGCAGATCGCGGAGGCCGAGTTCACGGCACGGATGCGCGGTTTCACCCGGTTCATCTCCTCGCAGAACCATTACAACCTGCTGGACCGCCGGGCCGAACTGGAAGTCCTTCCCGCGGCGCAGGCCTACGGGCTGGGCGTCCTGCCGTACTTCCCGCTGGCCAACGGGCTGCTGACCGGCAAATACAAGGACGGCAAGGCACCGGAAGGCAGCCGACTGACCCACTCCCGCACCAACCTGCTGAAGGACGCGGACTGGGAACAGCTCGGCGCGTTTTCCCGCTTCGCCGCCGACCGCGGCCTCCCGGAAATCCAGGTGGCCTTCTCCTGGCTGGCGGCCCAGCCGGCCGTCGCATCGGTCATCGCGGGCGCCACCAAGCCCGAACAGATCCGGCAAAACGCTGAAGCCGCTTCCTGGCAGCCGACGGATGGTGACCTGGCCGAATTGGACGGGATCTTCCCCGCCGCGCCCAAAGTCGCCCTCTTCTAGCCCGCCATGACTGAATCGGGAGCGGCGGTCCGGCTGCTGGTGGACAACGACACCGGCATCGACGACGCCCTGGCCCTGGTCTATCTGCTCAGCTTGTCCCAGGTTGAGATTGAGGTCCTCACCAGCACGCCGGGCAACGTCGCCGTTGAGCAGGTGGCCCGGAACAATCTGGCTCTGCTGGAACTGTGCGGAAGGACCGGCGTGGAGGTCGCCGTCGGAGCGACCGCGCCGCTGGAGATCCCCTTGACGACGACGCCGGAAACGCACGGGCCGCAAGGCATCGGTTACGCCGAGCTGCCGGCACCGGTGGGCGGCGTTTCGCCGCATGATGCCGTTGACCTCTGGGTGGAGGCCGCGCGGCAACACCCGGGGGAGCTGACCGCCCTGCTGACCGCCCCGCTGACAAACTTCGCGCTGGCCCTGCGGAAAGAGCCCCGGCTGCCCAAGCTGCTCAAACGCGTGGTCATCATGGGCGGCAGTTACTACTACCAGGGCAACACCACGCCGACGGCGGAGTGGAACACGCACGTGGACCCGCACGCCGCCGCCGAGGTCTTCGCGGCGTTCGAGGGCGAGCCCGAAGACCGGCTGCCGATTGTGTGCGCGCTGGAGATGACCGAACGCATCGAGCTGCGCCCCGAACATGTGGCGGAACTGGGGCGGCTAGCCGGCAGCGCCGAGGGCGAACTGGTGCTGCCCGAAGATCGGGAAGGCCAGCGCAGCACGGCCGCGAATCCGTTGCTGCGCTGCCTCTCCGACGCCCTGCGGTTCTACTTCGAGTTCCACCGCCACTACGACCAGGGCTACCTGGCGCATGTGCACGATGTCTTTGCCGCCGCCATCGCGGCCGGTACGGTCGACTACCGGACACGCCCGGCCACCGTGCACGTGGAGACGGGATCTGGTCTGCTGGCCGGGACGACTGTCGCGGACTACCGCGGACTCTGGGGCAGGAAGCCCAACGCCCGGATTGTTTCGTGGAACGATCCGGAGGCTACTTTCCGGGAGGTGCTCGGCTCCATTGGGGCGCTGGCCCGGCGGCTGGATCCAGCCGGTGGGTAGTTGCCCGCTGGATTCGCTAGAATGGATGACCGGACCGAGGTGACATAGGCCCAATCCCATCAGTTTTTTCCAGCACTGAGGAATCTCTATGTCCACGTCCCTGACGCTGCCCTCGAACGCCGGCAGCACATCGCTGCGCTCCCGAATCCTGCCGCTTGTCGGCGCGGCCGTTATCGCCGCCACTTACCTGATGCTGGTCCTGCTCCAGCCTGTGGAAGCGGCCGCCGGCCTGTCCAGCTGGCCCGCCGTCACCGCCTTCGCCGGCTATCTTGCCGGTGCCATCCTGCTGCTGGTCGGCGTCCTGCCGCAGCTGCCGCCCTCGGCGGTGGCCATCATTCCGGTAGGCCTGGCCCTGAACATTGTGCTGGGCCAATTCGTGGGCAGCACGCTGGTGCCGCTCTACCTGGATTCCATCGGCACCGTCCTGGTGGGTCTGCTGGCCGGCCGGTCCGCCGGCGCCGCCACCGGTGTGCTGGGGTCGCTCGTCTGGTCCCTCTTTAACCCCACGGTGCTGCCCTTCGCCGCTGGCGCCGCGGCCATCGGCTACCTCGCCGGGACCGCCAGCCGGCTCGGTGTGCTGCGGCGCGTCTACTGGGCACCGGTGGCCGGTTTCCTGACCGGGGTCGTGGCAGCGGTACTGTCCGCGCCCGTGGCCGCCTTCGTCTACGGCGGCACCTCCGGCGCCGCGACCGGCGCCATCGTAGCCATGTTCCGCGCCATGGGCGACGGACTCCTGGCTTCCATCACCAAACAGGCACTGATTTCCGATCCGGCAGACAAGGCACTGGCATTCCTCGTGGCGGCGCTGCTAGTGGCGGCCCTGCCACGACGGATCCGCCTGCAGTTCCCGCAGGTGCGGCGTCAGGCGTCCCGGCCCGGCGAATAGCGCCGCGGCATGATCCGGCTTCATCCCTTCACTGGGCTCGCCCTGGCCGCCGCCGCCGCGCTGCTCACGCTGGCCGCGGACCGGTGGTGGCTGAGCCTGGCCGTCACCGGGGCGGCCGTCTGCCTGGCTGCCCTCGCGGGGACGGCCGCCCGGCTGATGCTCACGGCAGGGGCGGTGCTGGCCCCGCTGTGGCTTTCGCAGCTGATGGTCCACGCGTTGTTCGATCCCGCCGGCAGCGAGGTGCTCTTCGCCGGCGGTCCCGTCCGGCTGACGCTCGAAGGACTAACGACGGCGGGCAGTCTGGGTCTGCGGGCGGCGGCCTCCGTCTCGGTGTTCCTGCTGTATTCGCTTACCGTTGACCGCGTGGAGCTGGTCCGCGCGATCGACGCGGCCCGCGTCCCTGCGCAGCTGGGCTACATCGTCGCGGCGACGCTGGCACTGGTCCCGGCCACGGCCGAAAGAGCCCGAGCCATCGCGCAGGCGCAGGCTGTGCGCGGCGCCGACGAGGGTAGCGGCCCGGCCGGCTGGCTGCGCAGGAAAAGGCTGCTCGCGGTTCCCCTGGTCCTGTCCAGCATTCAGGATGCCGCCGAGCGCTCCGTGCAACTGCAGTTGAGAGGTTTTTCCGGCGGCCCCGGCCGGACGCAGCTCCACCCGGTCGCGGCGAGGAGCTGGGAGAAACCCTTCGGGCTCCTGGTGCTGTGCCTGGCCGCGGCAGCGGCAGTGCTCCTGGCGAGCCAAGGCGGCCGCTGATGGAGCTCGAGATCCTGGAATACCGGTATCCGGCCCACGAGGCACCGGCGCTCTCCGGGGTGCGGCTGTCGGTGGCACCCGCCTCGCTGACCCTGGTCGCCGGTGGATCCGGCAGCGGCAAGAGCACGCTGGCAGGGATCATGGCGGGGTATCTGCCCGGCCGGACCGGCGGGCAGCTGACCGGGTCCATCAGCCTTGCAGGCCAAACCCTTAAGTACGACGGCGGCGCGCAGCCTCACGTCGTCGACCTGCGGCAGTGGGTACGGCATGTGGCGTACGTACCCCAGGACGCCCGGTCCTATCTGTCCATGGTGCGTTCCACTGTGGAGGAGGAGCTGGCCTTCGGCCTGGAGAATGCGGGCGTGCCCAGGGCCGAGATGGCGGCACGGATCCAGTCCATCGCCGGGCGGTTTGACCTAGGCCCGTTGCTGCAGGGTGATCCCGCCCGGCTGTCCGGCGGGCAGGAGCGGCTGGTGGCCATTGCCGCAGCGGCCGTTACCGACGCCGATCTGCTGGTGCTGGATGAACCGCTTGCCGGGCTGGACGAGCCTGCCACGGCCCGGGTGGCGGCCGCGGTGAGGTCGCTGCGGGACGCTGGCACCGCCGTCGTTATCCTGACCTCTGTCCTGGAGACGCGGTTCTCGGACGCCGGGCAGGCACTGCTGCTGGAGAACGGCCAGAGTGTTGCGGAAGGCATGTCTGCCGTCCGGGAGCGTGCGGAAGCGGCCGGAGTTGTGGTTCCCGGCGAACCTGCGTTCGGACGCGGCAGCGCTTGCAGCTTGTCGACGGAAGCTACGGCACCAGGAGCCGTGGTGGTCCCGGCGGGAGGCAGTCCGGCGGAACCGAGAAGCACAGGCGGCGCCGTACTGCGCTACCGGAACGTCGGATTCAGCTACCCCGACCCGGAACGCCGCCGGCAGCGAGGAAAGCTGTTCCGCCGACGCCGCGGCGATGTTCAGGGCGGACCAGAACGGGCCGCGAGGAGACCGTTGCTGGATACGGTCAGCTTTGCGGTGCATCCGGGGGAGTGCGTTGCGTTGACCGGGCCGAACGGGACCGGCAAGACGACGCTGCTGAAGATGGCCCTGGGGCTGATAGTCCCCGATGCCGGAAGTGTTTCGGTGGCCGGCCGGGACACGGCGGAAGCCTCGGTGGGGCAGCTCGCGAAGACAGCGGGGTTGCTGTTCCAGAACCCGGCGGACCAGCTGTTCGAGCGGTCCGTCTATCATGAAGTCGCTTTTGGCCCACCTGGTTCGCAGCCGAATCCGGAAGCCGTCCGGCAGGCGCTGGAAGCCTGCGGCCTGGCCGGGCTCGAGGACGAGCACCCGTACGAGCTGCCGGTGTCCCGGCGGCGGCTGGTCGCCTTGGCGACGGTGCTGGCCCGCCGGCCCGCCTTGCTGGTGCTGGACGAGCCGACGGTTTCCCTGGACGGGCACGGCCGGAAACTGCTGGGCGGAATCCTGGCGGCGGCAACGGCCGGCGGGGGAGCCGTCCTGCTGTCCACGCACGACAAGGAGTTCGCGCGCGTGCATTGCCAGCGGGCAGTGGAGCTGGGGCGGCAGCACGCGCTTCCGCCCGAAGCTACCGCCCCGGAGGGCATCAGCGCCCCGGATGGAACTTCCGTCCGTTGACCCGCTCCGCTGCTCCCACCTGATCGAGGTAGGGCGTAATGCCGCCCAGATGCATCGGCCAGCCGGCACCGGTGATCATGCACAAGTCGATGTCCTCGGGGCCGGCCACTACGCCTTCTTCGAGCATGAGGCCGATCTCTTCAGCCAAAGCATCCTGGGTGGCGCGCAGCAGTTCTTCGCCGGTGACCGGATTATTGCCGAACTGCATCAGCTTCAGGGTGTCCTGCGGGATGTGCTTACTTCCGTCCTCGGCCGTTTCCCACAGGGATGTTTTGCCGGCATCGATCAGGCGCTGCTGGTTGGCCGAGACATGGAACCGCTCACCGAACGCTGCGTGCAGTGATTCCTGCACATGCTGGGCCACCGGCACGCCGACCATGGCCAGGAGCGTGAAGGGGGTCATCGGCAGACCCATCGGCCGCAGCGCCTCGTCGGCGGTCTTGGCGTCCGTTCCGGCGTCGAAAGCCCGGCTGACTTCACCCATGAGCCGCAGCAGCACTCGGTTGACCACGAAGGCGGCGGCATCCTGGACCAGGACTGCAGTCTTCTTCAGCTCTTTGGCCAGTGCGAAAGCGGTTGCCAGGACCGCTTCCTCAGTCTTTGGCGCGCGGACAATCTCCAGCAGCGGCATGAGCGCCACGGGATTGAAGAAATGGAACCCGACCAGCCGCTCCGGATGCTTCAGGTCCGCTGCCATCTCCGTCACGGACAGGGACGAGGTATTGGTCGCCAGGATGCAGTCCGGGGAGACGACTGCTTCTACTTCCGCGAACACCTGCTTTTTCACCGAGAGTTCTTCGAATACTGCTTCAATAACGAAGTCGGCGTCGGAGAAGGCGTCCTTGGTGACCGAACCCGTGACCAGGGCCTTGGTACGGTTGGCAGCGTCGGCGGACAGGCGCTTCCTGGCGTGCAGCTTGTCTACCTCTGCGTGGACGTGCGCCACGCCTTTGTCCACCCTGGCCTGGTCGATGTCCGTCAGCACCACCGGCACCTTGAGCTGGCCGGCGAAGAGCAGCGCCAGCTGGCTCGCCATCAGCCCGGCACCCACGACGCCGACCTTGGTTACCGGCCGGGCGAGCTTCTTGTCCGGGGCGCCGGCTGGCCGCTTTGACCGCCGCTGGATAAGCTCGAGGAAGGAGTAGACGGTATTGCGGAAATGCGGAGTCTGCATCAGTTCGGTCAGGGTTTCCACTTCGGCGGCGGCCGATTCCTGCTGGGTCCAGTCCCTGCCTTGTTCCAGCAGCTCCAGCAGCTTCCCGGGCGCGGGGGCTGCGTTGGAGGTCTTGGCCTCCACAAAGATGCGACCCTTGGCAACCGCGGCGTCCCAGTCGGCGTCGTCGTAATTGGCTTTGTCGGCTCGACGTTCCTTCACCGCTTGGAGGGCCTGGGCGTCGCCGGAAATGATCCTCCCGGCCCAGGTCAGCGACTGCTCGAGGAAATCCGCGGGTTCGAACAGGGCGTCCGCGATGCCCAGTTCGTATGCGGCCGTACCGTTGAGCATCTTGTTGTTGTTCAGCGCATTTTCGATCATGACCTTCACGGCACTCTGCGGGCCGATCAGCCGCGGCAACCTGTACACACCGCCCCAGCCCGGCACCAGGCCCAGAAACGCTTCCGGCAGGCTGATTCCGTTGGCACCGGTGGACACCGTCCGGTAGTGGGCCGCGAGGGCGATTTCGAGCCCGCCGCCCATCGCCGCACCGTTGATGAACGCGAAGGTGGGGACGTCCATACCGTTCAGGACGCCGTAGACCTCATGGCCGAGCTGTGCCATCCGGCGGCCGGACTCGGCGTCCTGCAGGGAGCCGACGGCGGACAGATCCGCGCCGGCCGCCAGATAGTAGGGTTTGCCGGTGACCGCGACGGCGTCGATCTCGCCTCGGCCGGCGCGTTCGCGCAGCTCTTCCAGCGCGAGGCCGAGTTCGACCAGGCTGTTGGGGCCGAGGGTGGTGGGTTTTGAATGGTCGAGGTCATTGTCCAGCGTAAGCAGGGCCAGGGTGGCCCCGTCGGGCAGTTGCACGTCGCGGACGTAGGAGTGGGTGACCGTCTCGTCCGGGAAGCGGCGGGCCAGGGAGTGGAAATCGGCGGTGCTCATGCGAGGTCCTTTCCTGCGGTGCCGGAACCGGCGGCTGTTGTGCTGCTGCGCAAGCTGTAGTCCTGATGGTGCGGGTTCTCCCAAATGACCGCGGCGCCCATGCCCAGGCCGATACACATGGTGGTCAGTCCGTAACGCACGCTGGGATCTTCCTCGAACTGCCGGGCCAACTGGGTCATGAGCCGCACGCCGGAGGAGGCCAGCGGGTGTCCGACGGCGATGGCGCCGCCGTACCGGTTGACGCGGTCATCGTCCTCGGCGATGCCGAAGTGGTCCAGGAAGGAGAGCACCTGCACGGCGAAGGCTTCGTTGATCTCGAACAGACCGAGGTCGGCAATATCCAGCCCCGCTTGCTTGAGCGCCTTTTCGGTGGCGGGAACCGGACCAATACCCATCACTTCGGGCTCGACGCCGGCGAAGGCGAAGGAGACCAGCCGCATCCTGACCGGCAGCCCAAGTTCGGCAGCCGTTTCGGCCGATGCCAGCAGCGCTGCCGTGGCGCCGTCGTTCAATCCCGCCGCATTACCGGCGGTCACCCGGCCATGGGCACGGAACGGCGTGCGCAATGCGGCCAACTCCTCGACGGTCGTTTCGGGCCGCGGCGGCTGGTCCGCGGTGTGCAGGTCCCAGCCCTGTCCCGGCTTTTTGGCAGCCACCGGTACCAGGTCCGGCTGGATCCTGTTGCCCGCGTAGGCGTCCGCCAGCTTCCGCTGGCTCGCCGCTGCATAGCTGTCGGAGCGCTCCTTGGTGATCGCGGGGAAGCGGTCGTGCAGGTTTTCGGCCGTGTTCCCCATGTTCAGTGCGGCGGGATCCACCAGCCGTTCGGACAGGAACCGCGGGTTGGGATCGGCACCCTGGCCCATCGGGTGGTTGCCCATGTGCTCGACACCGCCGGCAATAACGACGTCGTAAGCCCCGAAGGCGATGCCGCTGGCCGTAGTGGTCACGGCGGTCATGGCCCCGGCGCACATCCGGTCGATGGCGAAGCCCGGGACGCTCTTGGGCAGGCCCGCGAGGAGCGCCGCTGTGCGTCCGATGGTCAGGCCCTGGTCCCCGGTCTGGGTTGTGGCGGCGATGGCCACGTCGTCGATCCGGGCGGCAGGCAGGGACGGATTGCGGCGCAGCAGTTCGCGGATGCATTTGACTACCAGGTCATCGGCACGGGTTTCTGCGTAGATTCCCTTCTCGCCTGCCTTGCCGAAGGGCGTTCGGACGCCGTCGACGAAGACGACCTCCCTCAACTGCCGGGCTGGATTCGTAGCGCTCACCAAGGAACTCCTCTTTGAGATGTGGGACACAAACAGCTGCCATCATGATGTTACTCGTGGGTAACATAAGCGGCAAGCCGGGAAATGTCCTTCGTTCTCGCTAGGGTGCGGCGCCGGGCTGTCAGCGCTTCCGGGAACTCGTCTTCGGGTCTGCCTCGTCGGCCTTCGGCTTGCGTTCGGCCAAGGGTTCCGGGTGTAGGAACGCATCGGTTATCACCGGCGCGGCCAGCTCGCGTTGCCAGTTTCGTGCGCCCAGGTCCCGCAGGGCTTCGGCAATGGAGCCGGCGGTAACCGGTGTCGGCGGGCGCCAGGCTATCCGGCGCAAATAGTCCGGCGTCAGCAGATTTTCCACCGGCATCTGCAATTCTTCTGCCAGGGCGGCCAGCCGGGGCTTGGCGGTCTGCAGCCGGGCTGCGGCGGACGGATCTTTGTCCGCCCACACACGGGGAGGCGGCGGAGCGTTGGTCGGCATGTGCAGTTCCGGCAGTTTCTCGAGGCGCCGGGCGGCATCGATGCAGCGGAGCCAGCGGGGAGCCTCGCGCTGGGCTGCACGGCCGTGGAAGCCGTTGACTGCCAGCAGCTGCGGTACCGTTGCCGGCATTGCCCTGGCCGCGGCGACCATCGCCGAATCCGGAATCAGCCGGCCGGGGGCAACGTCGCGTTTTTCGGCCAGCTGCTCGCGTTCCATCCAGAGTTCGCGCACCGCGGCCAGCTGGCGGCGGTCGCGGATCTGGTGCAGCCCGGACGTGCGTCGCCACGGATCGGTCCTCGGCGCAGCGGGAGGAGCTGCCAGCAATGCCTCGAATTCCTCTTCGGCAAAGGGCAGTTTCCCCGACTCTGCCAGGACTTCGACGAGGGCTTCACGGAGCTCAGCGAGCACTTCAACATCCAGGGCGGCATAACGCAGCCACGGCTCCGGCAACGGCCGGGTGGACCAGTCCGCTGCCGAATGTTCTTTGGCCAGCGTGAATCCCAGCAGGTTCTCGATCACGGCGGCGAGCCCGACGCGGGGCAGGCCGGCCAGCCGGGCCGCGAGCTCAGTGTCGAAGAGCTTGTCCGGCCACATGCCCAGGGCCGCCAGGCACGGCAGGTCCTGGGTGGCGGCGTGCAGGATCCATTCCACCCCGCGCAGCGCGTCGTTGATGACCTCGAGATCATCGAAGGGTTCCGGGTCGATCAGCCAAGTGCCGGCACCTTCGCGGCGCAGCTGCACCAGGAAAGCGCGCTGGCCGTACCGGAACCCCGATGCGCGTTCGGCGTCGACCGCCACCGGACCGGAGCCTGCCGCGAGAGCCGCGGCGGCACGCTGCAGTCCTGACTGGGTGGAAATGACCAGCGGAACCCCTTCGCGGGGAGCGGTCAGTTCGATCAGCTCGGGAGCGTCCTGCTCCGGTTCGTCTGAGGCGGTTGCTGTGCTGTCTGCACGGCGGGAAGCCGCGGCAGACGAATCCGAAGTCAAAAACGTCATGGTTATACCAGTCTAAGGGCAGGTCAGTTCCGGCGCCGGTTGGGCAGCGAAGCGACACCCTCGGGCAGGGGCGGCAAGCCGGCGAAGGTGCAGACCATGTCGGACCACGCCTCCAAGTGGGACTGGAGGTCCGCGGAGTCCGGAGTCCACGAGGCCCTGAGCTCGATGTCGATCGCGTCCTGGTTATCCGAAAGCGAACCGAAGCTTTCGGAGAGGATCCTGGTGGCCGTGCCGCCGGCATTTCGGTACCGGGCGCCGTGGTCGTGCAAGGCATCCACCAGCCAGGTCCACGCCACGGAGCCAAGCAAAGCATCGTTGCCCATGTCGGCGTCGAGTTCGGCGCGGATATACGTCACGATGCGGAAGGTTCCGTCCCAAACCGCGGAGCCATCCGGATCATGCAGCAGGATGAAACGGCCGGTTGCGAGTTCCACGTCCTCGCTCTCCCGGAGGGCGGCGATGACCGGACCGTGCGCAGGATGCGGGCCTGCTGCCGACGGCTGGATGACCTCGGCACCCAGTGCCACGGCATACGGTGCCAGTCTCGACGGAGCAGGCAGCTCCGCCAGCTTGAGTTCATTGCGGCAGTTGGCCCGGCGCAACGCGGCCAGGGCAGTCAGGAAGTCCGCGGGTGCCGCGGAGAGATCGCCAATCGCACTCACCCTCCCAGATTAAAACCGTGCGGGCTGCCCGGAACGCTAGGCGCGCCGTTGGTGCCGGATCGTTATCCGCCCAGCTCGCTCCGGATGGCCGCGGCGAAAGCATCGATATCTTCCTCCGTGGTATCGAAGGAACACATCCAGCGGACCTCGCCGCGGGACTCGTCCCAGTCGTAGAACCGGAATTGCTGCCGCAGCCGGTCTGCCGCTCCGGCGGGCAGGGCGGCGAAAACGGCGTTGGCCTGGGTCGGCTGGGTGGGCGTCACGCCATCAATGCCTTCCACTGCGGAACGGAGCCGCGCGGCCATGGCGTTGGCATGGGCCGCCGAGCGCAGCCACAGGTCGCCGTCGAGCAGGGCCAGGAACTGGGCGGAGATGAAGCGCATCTTGGAGGCGAGCTGCATGTTCATCTTCCGCAGGTACGTCATACCGTGGGATGCCTCGGGGTTCAGGATCACCACGCATTCACCGTAGAGCAGCCCGTTCTTGGTGCCGCCGAAGGAGAGAATATCGACGCCGGCGTCGGTGGTGAAGGTGCGCAGATCCGTTCCCAGCGCGGCAGCGGCATTCGCCAGCCGCGCCCCGTCCATGTGCACCTTCATGCCGTGGCCATGGGCATGTTCGGCGATGGCACGGATTTCGTCAACCGAGTACAGCGTGCCGAGTTCGGTGCTTTGGGTGATCGAGACGGCCAGCGGCTGCGCCCGGTGCTCGTCGCCCCAGCCCCAGGCCTCCTTGTCGATCAGTTCCGGCGTGAGCTTGCCGTCGCTTGTGGGCACGGGGAGCAGCTTGATGCCGCCCACTCGTTCCGGCGCACCGTTTTCGTCCACGTTGATGTGCGCGGTCGAGGCGCAGACCACAGCCCCCCAGCGCGGCAGCAGGGACTGCAGGCTGAGAACATTGGCGCCGGTGCCGTTGAAAACCGGAAAGGCCTGGGCCTGCTCGCCAAAGTGAGAGGCCATGACTTCCTGCAGCCTGGCCGTGTAGCCGTCATCGCCATACGCAACCTGATGTCCGCCGTTGGCATGCGCGAGCGCGGTGAGTACTTCCGGGTGGACGCCCGAGTAGTTATCAGACGCGAAGCCGCGCACGGACTGGTCGTGCAGGGAAGCGGACAGCAGCGAGGAGTCATTCACAGTAGGTATATTCCTTTTCCGGTGGGAGGAAGTTGCAGTCGGCGGTGTTTAGACGAGCGGGATGCGCCGGCCATTGATTTCGGCCGCCGGCCTGCCGAACAAATTCTTCACTGCCGTGGCCAGGTCCGCAACGTCGGTGAACCCCGTGAACGGCTTTTCCGGGTTCCCGGCGCGCATCCGGTCATCCACCAGCGCCTTAATAACAAGTACGACGGCGGCCGAATGCTCAGCTTCGGACGTCTCCTTCGCGCCGGGGCCAGCTGCCTGGTCGCGGCGGAACCCGTCGGCCACGGAAAACATCCAACTTTCGGCAGCGGCCTTGGCCGCGGCGTAGTTGGCGCCGCCGGCGGTGGGGGAGCCCACCGCGGTGGCGGAGACGATGACCGCCCTGCCGTGGGGCGACGCGGCCAGGTCGTCATAGAACGCGCGGGTGGTGTTGCGCAGGGTTGTGATCAGGTTCCGGTGCAGGAAGTCCCAGTCCTCGTCGGTCTGCCCGGCGATACCCTTGCCGCCGCGCCACCCGCCCACCAAATGCACCAGCCCGTCGATGCTGCCGGCCTCGTTGCCAACCCGCTCAGCCAGATCCCGGACGGCCCCCGCGTCGGCGAGGTCGCACGCAAAGGTGAGCACGCCGTCGTCGTTCGCATAGGCGCTTTGCAGATGTTCGGGATTGCTGCCGACGGCGATCACCTGCGCGCCGGCTGCCCGCAAGGCGGCGGAAACAGCCTGCCCCGAGGCGCCGGACGCACCCGCCACCAGAATGCGCAGCCCGGACGGCATACCGGAACCTGTGCTGGGAAGTTCGCTCATGCCGCGGCGCCCGTAATGCCGGAGGTCGATTCGATCACGGTTTTCATCTTACGGTTCAGCGCCTCGTAGAACATGGACAGCGGGAATTCATCGTCCAGGACCTGGTCCGTCAGCTCGCGGGGCAGCCCGGACAACGGCAGGGCGTCCGGTCCCTTGGCCCAGACCGAGGCCGGGTGCGGTGTCAGCGTCTTGGTCAGCATGTCGTACGCGGCCAGCCAGTGCGCCGTCTTGGGGCGGTCGATCGAACGCCAGTACAGCTCCTCGATCTGCTGTCCCAGCGCGACGACGACGTCCGCCACGTTGTCCCAGTCGATGCTCAGCTTGCCGTCGGTCCAGTGCAGCACGTGGTGCTGGTGCAGCCAGGCGAAGAGCAGTTGGCCGCCGAGGCCGTCGTAGTTGCGCACTCGGTTGCCGGTAATGGCGAAGCGGAAGATCCGGTCGAAGATCACAGCGTACTGGACCAGGCGGGCGTGCCGGCGAATGTCCTCCGACGCATGCCGGTCATTCTGCAACCGCACCGACTCCCGGAAAGCGGTCAGATCGCAGCGCAGCTCCTCCAGCGAATAGAGGAAGTACGGCATGCGCTGTTTGATCATGAATGGATCGAACGGCAGATCCCCGCGCATATGCGTCCGGTCGTGGATCAGATCCCACATCACAAAAGTTTCTTCGGCCAGCCGCTGGTCCGCAAGCAGATCGGCAGCCTCCTCGGGCAGCTGGAGCGACGTGATATCCGCAGCGGCGCCGACGACCTTGCGGAAGCGGGCCGCCTCACGGTCGGCGAAGATGGCGCCCCACGTGAAGGACGGGGTTTCCCGCACTGCCACCGTTTCCGGAAACAGGACGGCAGAGTTGGTGTCGTAGCCAGCCGTGAAATCCAGGAAGCGGATGGGCACGAAGAGCTTGTTGGAGTAGTCGCCCGCCTCGAGGTCCGCGATGAAGTCCGGCCAGAGGACCTCGAGGAGCACCGCCTCCACCAGCCGGTCGGTGCTGCCATTCTGGGTGTACATAGGGAAAACCACCAGGTGGACCAGCCCGTTGCTGCGCTGCTGCTGCGGCTGGAACGCCAGCAGCGAATCCAGGAAGTCCGGTACGCCGAAGCCAGCTGTGGACCAGCGGCGGAAGTCCTGCTGGAGCAGGCGCAGGTATTCGCAGTCGTGGTCGAACATCGGCGCCAGTTCGGCGATGGCCGCCACGATGGTCTCGGTGTGCATGGCCGCTTCGGCTTGGTGCGCGGCATCCGGGATGGAACCGTCATGCACCTGCAGCGGACGGAGCCCGCTGGCAGCTGCCTTCAGTCGCAGCCAGGCTTGGTGCAGCTCGGGCCGCATGTCGCGTGAATGCATGGTGTCGGTGGCGCTGGTAGTGATGCTCATGGATGCCTTCCTTCCGGCAGCGGTTCTATAGCGGAACCGCTGGAGGTGGACTTCTTGCTGTTTCCAAGAGCGTAACAATCAAACAGAGTCACTAATGCCGAATCCATCGACAGATTAGAAACTGTTGTGCTCGTCGACGGGCGGCGGTAGAAATGACGAAGCCCGGCTCATGCTGGCCGGGCTTCGAGTGGGAAGAGTTCGAGGAACTAGGGAGCCTCGTCCTGCTTGGGCTCCAGCTTCAGGGAGACGGAGTTGATGCAGTACCGCTGGTCAGTCGGTGTGCTGTAACCCTCGCCCTCAAAAACATGGCCCAGGTGGGAGTTGCAGTTCGCGCAGCGCACTTCGATTCGTTCCATCCCCAGCGCCGAGTCCCGCAGGTAGCGGACCTTGCCCTCCGCCAGCGGGGCCCAGAAGGAGGGCCAGCCGCAGTGGGAGTCGAATTTCTCCTGGCTGGTAAATAGCTCGTCCCCGCAGGCGCGGCAGCGGTAGACGCCGGCTGTGTGCGTGTCCCAGTACTCGCCGGTATAGGGCCGTTCCGTGCCGGCTTGCCGCAGCACCTGGTATTCCTCCGGCGTCAGTTCGCGGCGCCATTCGTCCTCGGACTTAGCCACGGGAAACGTTTCTGGCGTGCTGTTCACTTCACTCATATCCTTTTCAACGCTCACGAGTCCCCAATGTATCCCGATCCGGAATACAGATGGAGCACGGGTATGCCGAGTTTGTCCTGGGCGCGGTTCGCCCAGTCGGTATGGAACGTATCGGCAACGGCGTGAGGGGTGGTGATCACCACGGCGCGGTCAGCCGGATGGCGCTCGACGTAATCAACCAGCGCCGAAACGCCGTCGTCGTCGACGATTTCCACCGTTCCCTGCAGCCCCCTGCCCTGGAGCGCCTGAACGGAGAGGCGCTTGGCTTCCTCGGCTTCGGTTTTGGCCTCGTCGGGCGAGGGCTGGCCATGCAGCAGCTCGCGGAAGGCCTGGGCGACGTCGAGCAGACTCAGATTGTCCAGAAAATCCAGCACCAGATTCCGTTTGGTGTCCTCGGGAATCAGCACGCTGAATTCAGTACCCTCGGTTGCCAGCAATTCCAGATTCCGAAGATCCGCATCATTGAGCGGCTCTTCGGTGAGTACTACAATCGTTTCGCTCATGGCCCCAGCGTAACCAGCAGGCGCGCGGCAAACAATAACAGGCCCTCCCGGGACTTCTTCGCACCCGACAACCGCCTTCCCAACTGCCTTCGGCGCCTGCTCGGCAGGGCGTTACGTCGCGCGCGGCAGGGTGAGTAAGAATGGTGCCATGGCTTTGTTCGACCGTCGGAAAACTATAATCTCCGCCGCCGCGCCACCGGCCGAGGAAATTCGGCGACAGCTGCCGTGGCTGCGCTGGATGGGCGTCGGCGCGATCGCCGGCGCAGGTCTTGGCTCGCTGCTGGCCGGAGCTACCTCCGGGCTCGCCTCGTATTTCGCCCGCCAGGTGCTCACGCCGGTGCGCGAGCATGACCAGAACCTTGCGATCTACGCCGTGGTCGGCAGCAGCCAGCACCAAGAGGTCATTCTGCCGGCCACACCGGACACCACGGCGCCCGGCCTCTACAGCATTTATTTCGACGGCGGACGCGGTCAGGCGCGGATCGGCGCCATCACTTCTTACTCGCCGAAAGACGGAACAGTACAGCGCGCTGTGGAGCGTGTTTATAGCGGCGATCTGGCCGCGGCCCGCCGCGGTTGGTGGGGAGGCGCGGTCTACCCCGATCCTGCGGCCGCGGGACTTGCCAACGAGGAAGTCCGCATCGCGGTCGAGGGCGGCCAGGCACCAGCGTGGCTGATCAGGGGAGTCGAGAACGCCCGGACCTGGGCCATCATGGTGCACGGCCGGGGCGCCACCCGGCAGGAAGGGCTTCGTGCCGCCCGCACCGCCCGCGCACTAGGGATGACCTCGCTGCTTATTTCCTATCGGAACGACGGCGAAGCCCCGGCCGCGCCGGACGGGCGTTACGGACTCGGACTGACCGAGTGGCGGGACGTTGAAGCCGCGATGACTTACGCCTTGGAACACGGGGCCGAGGAGATTGTGCTGTTCGGCTGGTCCATGGGCGGCGCTATAAGCCTGCAGGCGGCGGACCAGTCCGTTCACCGCAACCGGATCAAGGCACTGGTTCTGGACGGTCCGGTGATCAACTGGATCGATGTGCTGGCATACCAGGCCAGGCTGAACCGGATCCCCGAGGCCGTCGGACGTTTTTCGCAATGGCTCATTTCGAACCGCGCGGGCAGATTGCTGACAGGATTGGCGGCTCCACTGGATCTGAAGAAGATGAACTGGGTAGCCCGGTACGATCAGCTCTGCGTGCCGACACTGATCCTGCACAGCCAGGACGACGAATTCGTGCCCTACGGGCCGTCCGCGGAACTGGCGGACAAGAATCCGCGGCTGGTGACTTTCGAGCCGTTCTCCGGTGCCAGCCACACAAAGGAATGGAACGTCGATCCCGAGCGCTGGGAGCGGGTGGTCACCGGCTGGCTGACCCATGTCCTCAGCGCCCCTGTTCCCGGGGTCAAAGGTCCGGGTACGAACGGCGTGCAGCCGGACTGATCAACCCGTACCGATGGCTGCCAGCCGCGCGCTGGTCAGGCGGATCAGGTCCTGTGCGGCCAATTCGATGTCCAGTCCGCGGCGGCCGCCGGAAACCAAGATGGTGGGATAGTCCACCGCGCTGGAGTCAAGGACTGTCGGGCTGGGCCGCCGCTGGCCCAGCGGGGAAATGCCGCCGAGCACGTAGCCGGTGCGGCGCTGGACAGCCAGCGGATCTGCCAACACGGACTTCTTCGCTCCCAAGGAGGCTGCGAAGGATTTCAGATTGAGGTTTCCGGAGACTGGGACCACGGCGACAGCGAGATTGCCGTCTACCGCCACCATGAGGGTCTTGAAAATCCTTTCCGGGGGCAGACCGAGCTCGCGCGCTGCCTCAAACCCGAAGTCGGTCACAGCCGGATCATGGGCGTACTTGTGAAGAGTGTGCGGAACCCCCGCCTGCTGCAACAGCAGTGTGGCGGGGGTTCCGGTCGACGCGGTGCGCTTTGCCAACGGCGGAGTCGGCGCGATCAGACGGATGCCCGGGCGTCCGTAATCTGACGCTTGATGCGGGCGAGCATGGCGGACATGCCACGCAGCCGCAGCGGCGTAATGGCGCGCGTCAAACCGAGCTGTTCCGGCACATCGTCCGGAACGGCGAGAATCTCCGCAGCCGGCAGGCCGTTGAGCCCTTCATGCAGGACGCCGGCGAAACCGCGTGTGGTCGGGGCTTCCGGGGGCGCCGAGAAGTAGATCTCCACCGGTTCCTCCGGGCCGTCGCCGATCTCCAAGGTCAGGAACAGCGGGGACTGGCACTCGACAACCTGTTCCAGCAACTCCGGCTGGCCGGCCAGGTGCTCCGGTAGGTCCGGAAGTGATCGGGAGAATTCCAGCAGCAACTGCAGCCGCTCAGGCTCCTCCATCGATTGGAAGTCATCGATGATTTCTGCCAGCGGTGCGGGGATGTTTTGTGCGCTCACAGTCACCTATTCTACTCGTGCACGTTGCGGTTAACGGCGGGCAGCGGGCACCTCGCCGGGCTCGGCACCCTTGACGATCGGCACGCGGACTGCGTTGCCCCATTCGGTCCACGAACCGTCATAGTTGCGGACGTTCTCGAATCCGAGCAGGTATTTGAGGACAAACCAGGTGTGGCTTGAACGCTCGCCGATGCGGCAGTAGGCCACCACTTCATCGCCGTCGTTCAACCCGGCCTCGCCCTTGTAGATCGCTTCCAGCTCTTGGCGGTCACGGAACGTGCCGTCAGCAGCGGCGGCGCGGGCCCAGGGGACGGAGGCCGCGCTGGGAATGTGGCCACCGCGCAGCGTTCCCTCTTCAGGGTAAGCAGGCATCGTGGTGCGTTCGCCGGAGTATTCTTCGGCCGAGCGGACATCGATCAAGGGCTTGCCGAAGTGCTCGAAGACGTCGGGCAGGAATGCGCGGATGGCCTCGTCGCGACGTTCGACGACGGGGTACTCCACCGCTGCAGGCTTCGGCGTCTCGGTAGTGAGCTCGCGCCCTTCGGCAATCCACTTGTCGCGCCCGCCGTCAAGCAGCCGTACATCCTCATGGCCGAAAAGCGTGAACACCCAGAGTGCATAGGCAGCCCACCAGTTGCTCTTGTCTCCGTAAATCACAACGGTGGTCTCGCGGGTGATGCCCTTGGAGCCGAGCAGCGCAGCGAACGCTCCGCCGTCGATGTAGTCGCGGGTCAACGCGTCATTCAGATCCGTATGCCAGTCGATTTTTACTGCACCCGGAATATGGCCGGTCTCGTAGAGGAGGATGTCCTCGTCCGATTCGACGACAACCAGTGAATCCGCGTCCAGGTTGGCCGCCAGCCAATCGGTGGAAACGAGCCGTTCCGGGTGGGCATAGGCGGAAAACTTCTCGTTCTGTTCTGCGGCAACAACAGGCATAGCAAAACCTTTCCATTCGTCAGGGGTGGTCTCTGCCCAGCCTATCCATAAGCACGAAGAAACAATCTCCGCGCCGGTCATCATCCGCCACAATGAGGGGAGTCCGATGCCGTGTGACTGCATCCGCCTGTTTCCTGGCAGTGGCCTCGATCACGAATCTGCCGCGGCGTCGTCGGTAGCGTATCGTTTTTCTGGCGGCAATTCACCGTCACGCAGATTTTCAGGAAGGCTACGGTCGGTTAAACGTGCCCCAGATTGAACAGCTTTCGCGCCGGACCCCCAAGGTGTCGGTCGATGATTTGTTGGAGGGATTCCATCCTTCGCCGCGCTTCGGCGAAGTCTCCTTTGACAGTTACCGTCCCGACCCGTCCCAGCCCTCGCAGTCCGCCGCCGTCAAAGCGTTGCGGGATTTTGCCGTCGAGGTGGACCACCGGGAACCCAAAGGACTGAAGAAACTTTTCGCTGCCAAGAAGCAGGCCGGCAAGGCAGGTATCTACCTCGACGGCGGCTTCGGTGTGGGAAAAACCCACCTGCTGGCTTCCCTCTGGCACGCGGTGGACGGTCCAAAGGCCTTCGGCACTTTCGTCGAATATACAAATCTGGTGGGGGCGCTGTCCTTCCGCAAGACTGTGGATGCGCTGAGCAGCTACCGGTTGGTCTGTATCGATGAATTCGAACTGGACGACCCGGGGGACACCGTGCTGATGTCCCGGCTGATGCGCGAACTGGCCGACGCCGGTGTGAAGCTCGCGGCTACCTCCAACACGCTGCCCGGTTCCCTCGGCGAGGGACGCTTTGCCGCCGTCGATTTCCAACGCGAAATCCAGGTCCTGGCAGACCAGTTCAACGTACTGCGTATCGACGGCGAAGACTACCGCCATCGGGGCCTGCCGGCCGCTCCGGATCCTTTGACTGATCTTGAACTCAAACGGCGGGTCTACAGTGATTTCAAGGGCCAGGTGGTCGCAGCCGATGAATTCTCGGATCTGGTCAGTCATCTCGAAGGCGTGCATCCGAGCCGCTACCGGCAGTTCATCGACGGTATCGACGCGGTGGCTTGGCACAACGTCGCGACGATCACCGAGCAATCGGTAGCCCTGCGCTTCGTTGTGCTGGCGGACCGGCTCTATGACAAGGACGTGCCCATTATTGCTAGCGGCCGTCCGTTCGATGAGCTTTTCACCCCTGAGATGATGTCCGGCGGCTACATGAAGAAGTATTACCGGGCCGTATCCAGGCTGACAGCCCTTGCACGTGAAGGGTTGACTGGCGAGGAGTCCTGAGGCCTCCAACAGCCCGGCCCACACAGCACAAAGGCGCTGGTGCTACCTCCCGGTAGGACCAGCGCCTTTTGGCGTGCTCTAAGAGAAGTTATGCCGAAGGGCTGCTCTCATCGGTTGCGGCACCGGGGGTATTTCCACCATCTGCCCTGTCGATGAGGTTCGCGGCTCTGGCCTGCAGACCATCTACCTGCCCGGAGTACCTGCCGCCGGTCTTGCTGTCGATGAAATCTCCAGCCTTGCCGACGCCGTCCTTGAGCTTGTCGGCATTGTCGCCGACCAGATGAGCGGCCTTGTCCTTAAGCTGTCCGGCCTTGCCCTTGAGCTCGTCAAATACAGACACAGACACCTCCCTTCGCTCCTGGGAGCCGCATGCTCCCGCCTACTTCTATCGTAGGCCCGAGGCAGGCCGCGTCAATAGGTAGGCCACGTAGGCCGGGCAGGCCCGGTACTGGTAGCCGCCAAGGAGAGACGTGTTGGTGTTCGTCTGGAAGTTCGTGCCCGAGACCAAGGGCAAGGAACTCGAGTCTATGTAGCTTGGCCATGTAGGTCACCAAGGCGGCTCGTTTGGTTGTAGCGGCCAATCGTCGAATGGCCGGTTCCAGTGATCCGTTGGGCCATGCTGCAGCTCGTCCGACAGCCTGGACTTTCTAGCCGCTTCGGACACGGCAGGAACCTGGTCGATTCGGGCGGCGTAGGAACCTTGGGCGGCTTGGGATGGCCTGGTGTCGTGGCGCTGTCAGCCGCGATGAGTGGCAGCAGTGTTTCTACCTGTTGGCCGGGTGGACCGGAGCCAGGTGCCAGTGGGAGTTCTGCCGGTTGTGGTGGGGGTTCCGGGTCGGTCCCGTTCTTAACGCGCGGGGTCTGGGCCGGGGCGTCGGGCAGGGGTGTGCCGGCGAGTCGGTATCGGTTGCGGCGGGGTTTTTGGTCTGGGTCGATGTAGCGGGGCGGGATGAACCAG
>NZ_JBDGKM010000012.1:0-50365 GCF_057656375.1 Arthrobacter sp. Soil_C_60
GGAGAGTAGGTCACCGCCGGACATCTTTTGAGCGTGAAGGGCTCCACCATGACGGTGGAGCCCTTCACCCATTTAAGCCGCAAATAAGTTGGGTCGATCCCGCTAGGCTTGGGGTATGAGCCCATCGCTGTTCTCGCACGCTGCTGAGGAACCTCAGCCTTCCAAAGCCTTGGAACCGATTACCTTTGAAGTCACGGTTCCGCACCCGCCGGAACAGGCTTTCGAGGGTTTCACCGACCTCATCCATCTCTGGTGGCCGGTAGATACCCAGAGCATCTTTGGCCACGGCGCACATATTGAGTTCGAAGAGACAGTCCTGACAGAGACATCGGACCGGGACGAGGTCCGCAACTGGGGCGACATTCTTGAATGGGAGCCGGGCCGGCTGCTATCCCTGACCTGGCATCCCGGAGCCGGGCCCTTATCAGCCACCAGACTCGAAGTCCGGTTCACTGCGGAGGGCCAAAGCACCCTCGTCCGGCTGCGACACTCAGACTGGGACCAAACAGCCGATGGCGCAGAACGCCGACTAAAGTACCAGCAGGACTGGCCTTCCGTGCTGAGCAAATATGCGAGGTTCATGGGAGCCATTCGCTGAACTAACGCTCCCCGGACATCGATACGGCATGGACCTCTGGCTCTGACAGTTTTCCGCGCCGTGCACAGCTCGCCTCCTCGGACCGAAAATATTGAACGACGAGATTCGGAAGGCCCTACTTAATGACTGACTCAATCATTAGCGCATTGCAAGCTGCACTGCCAGCAGAACAGGTGAGCGTACGGGAGGACGTACTGGCCGCGCATGCGCTGGACCAAGGTCCCGTGATGGCCCACGAGCTGCCCATCGCCGTCGTGTGGGCGCAAAGCGTCGAAGACGTGCAGGCCGTCATGAAGGTGGCCTACACGCACAGTGTTCCGGTAGTTTGCAGAGGCGCCGGTACAGGAGTGTCCGGCGGGGCCCATGCCACGACCGGCTGCCTTGTCCTGAGCCTGGAACGAATGGACCGAATACTCGAGGTCCACCCCGAGGACGAAATTGCCCGTGTGGAGCCCGGAGTCATCAACGCCGATCTGAACACGGCAGTGGCGGAATACGGGCTGATGTATGCTCCCGATCCGGCCAGCTACAAAATATCCACGATCGGCGGCAACGTGGCGACGAACGCCGGAGGCCTGCGCTGCGCCAAGTACGGCGTTACCCGTGAATCAGTCCTGGCTCTCGACGTCGTCCTTGCTGACGGCACGCTTATCCGAACCGGGCGACGGTCCTTCAAGGGCGTAGCGGGATATGACCTGACGGGTCTTTTTGTGGGATCCGAGGGCACCTTGGGCGTCGTGGTGGGAGTTACGGTGCGGCTGCGCTACCTTCCTGCCGATGTGCAGACGATTGCCGCATTCTTCCCCGAGGTGACGACGGCGGCGGCCGGTGTCCTGGCGGTCGGCAAGGCGCGTGTGCAGCCGGCCATCATGGAATTGCTCGACGGCAATACGCTGGTCCAGCTGGACGCAGAACAGGGCTCTGACCTGCGCCAGCGTGGCGGTGCGCTGCTGTTGATCCAGACCGATGGCTTTGCGGCAGAGACCGAAGCGAAGATCGTCCGGCAGGTGCTGGGGGATATCGGTGCCACCGTCACCGCTGAAGTCAGCGAGGAAGCAGTCCGATTAGTGGAGCTGCGCAGGCACAGCCGGGGCGCGGAGGTGGACGATGTCTTTCGTGTGGGTGAGGATGTTGCCGTGCCTCGGTCGCAGCTGGTCCATTACATTGCGGAACTCGAACGGATAGCCGCCGACCACGAAGTGGGGCTCAAAGTTGTGGCGCATGCGGGCGATGGGAACCTCCATCCAACCTTTTGGGTATCGGCCGGAGAGGTCGAAAAAGTCCCGGTGCTCAACGCCGCTTTGGATGAGTCCATCGAGGTGGGCCTTGCGCTGGGCGGTACCATCACCGGCGAACACGGCGTCGGTCAGTACAAAGTGCGTTGGCTCCCGCTTGAACAGCGGGAGGAAGTGCTGGAGCTGCAGCGCGGGATCAAGGCATTGTTCGATCCGAAGGGGCTGCTGAACCCGGGCAAGGCCTTGCCGGAACGGATCGAGGCGTAGGCTGTGGTTGTGCGTAAAGAGACATTATGGGAAGCCCAGAAGCGTGAGAACCCGGGCCATTCGGCCTGGTACATCAAGCGCTTCGAGAACATGCGGGCCCAAGGAAACGACCTTCACGGCGAGGCCCGGCTGATCGATGCCATGGCAGAGCGCGGCAGCAGGATTTTGGACGCCGGCTGCGGTCCGGGCAGGCTGGGCGGTGAGCTGGCGGTCCGCGGGCACCACGTGGTGGGTGTCGACGTGGATCCGGAACTGATTGAAGCCGCGCGGCGCGACCACCCCGACGTCAACTGGTTCGTCGGGGACCTGGCGGAGCTGGATCTGCCTGCACAAGGGATTACCGAAGCCTTCGACCTGATCGTCTGTGCGGGCAACGTGCTCACCTTCCTGGCACCGGGGACCGCTCCGGAAGTCCTGGCCAGACTGGCGCGGCATTTGGCGCCGGAAGGCCGGCTGGTGACCGGGTTCGGCGCGGGCAGGGGATACGACTTCGACACGTTCATGGCGGACGCCGCCGGTGCTGGCCTAGCCGCGGACCACAAGTCCGGGACCTGGGACTTGCGCCCCTTCAGACCGTCATCGGACTTCCTGGTGGCTGTCTTCAGCCTGGCCGCGTAAAGTCAGCGGGCGCGCCCCGGCAGGAGGCTCCACGACGGCCATACGGTTCCGGGGCCTCCACGCCGTTCCGTGGGGCTCCCGGGCCGGGCCTATTCGTCGTCGTCGTTGTCGAGTGCGTTCGCGGCGAGTAGCCGGGCGGTCTTGTCGTCGGGGTTGAGTAGAATCGCCGCCTCGTCCCGGCGGTGGCGCAGCACGTCGTCGATGTAGGCCTGGACTGCCTCCGCCAACGGCACGTTGCGGCGCTGGCTTTCAGAGATGTACCAGCGGTGCTCGAGCACTTGGTGGACCACCTCGGCCGGTTCCAGCTTGCCCGCCAGCTCGCGCGGAATGGCCCGCACTACCGGCTCGAAGACGTGGCGGACCCACGCGTGGGCGCTGATTTCCTCGTCCAGATCCGGATTGTTGTCCGCCCGGTAGCCGTCCAGGTCATTAAGCAGCCGCCGCGCCTGGTTTTCCTGCACGTCCAGCCCGGTCAGGCGGATCAGCCGGCGCTGGTGGTGCCCGGCATCCACGACCTTGGGCTGGAGCTGGATCTGGGACCCGTCCGGCGTCGTTTTGATGGAGAACTCTTCGACGTCGAAACCCAGATCATTCAGTCTGCGGATACGGGCATTGACCCGCCAGCGGTCGCCCAGCTCGAAGGACTCCTTCTCGGTTAGTTCTGCCCAGAGCTTGCGGTAGCTGTCCATGATCCGCTCGCTGGTGGCCAGCGGGTCGACCTTGTCCTCGATCAAGCCGCCTTCGAGCAGATCCATCAGCTCGCCGGCAATGTTGACCCGTGCTATCTCCAGGTCGTACTCGCGCTGGCCGGTGGAGAGCTTCGGGTACAGCTCGCCCGTTTCCGCGTCCACCAGGTAGGCGGCGAATGCACCGGCATCCCGCCTGAACAGGGTGTTGGAGAGGGACACGTCGCCCCAGTAGAAGCCGACAAGATGCAGCCGGACCAGCAGTAGGGCCTGGGCATCGATCAGCCGGGTCAGCGTGTCTTTGCGCAGGGTCTGGGAAAACAGCGCACGGTAGGGGAGCGAGAATTTCAGGTGCCGGGTGACCAGCACCGGATCCAGCTCCGCACCGTCCGTGGTGTGCCGGCCGCTGATGACGGCTACCGGCTCCACGCAGGGCACGTCCAGCCGCTGGAGCTTGCGGAGCATGTGGTATTCGTGCCGGGCGATATGCTCGCTGGTTTCCTTGATGGCAATCACGGAACCGCTCAGATGCGCGAACCGGACAATATGCCGGGAAATACCGCGCGGAAGAGCGGCCAGGTTTTTCGCCGGCCACTCTTCCAACGCGATATGCCAAGGCAGGTCAAGCAGGCTCTCGTCCGTGGTGGCAGAGGTGATGTTCAGCGAACCCAGAACTGCGGCCGCTCCGCCATTGTGCGGGCGCGGCAGTTTTCCCACCTGGCCGAAGTCGGTGGGTTCGTTGTGCCAGTTGGCGTCCATCTGCACCGATCCGTCGAAAGCGCTGCCGGAACTCAGGCCTTGTCCGCCTCCAGCGGCCGGTCCAGATCAGCCAGGGATGCGTGGGGTGCCGCCGGCGCATTATCGCCTAGCCGGAGGCCGGTCTGGGTGTCGAACAGGTGCACGTGGCCCTGCTTCGGACGCACGTACACGGTGGTGCCGGCCTTCGGCGGCGTGCGGCCGTCCACGCGGCCCGTGATGTCGTGGCGGCTGCCGTTGACTTCAGTATGGCCGTACACGTAGGCGTCGGCACCGAGTTCTTCGACCACATCAATCTCCACGGCCAGACCCTGGCCGTCCGGGGCCTGCTCCAGATCCTCCGGACGGACTCCGAGCATGACGGTGCTGCCGTGCGCCGCACCGAGAACGTCCCGCGGCACAGGATAGACCGTTCCGCCGAACTGGACGCCGCCGTCGGCCACGGGCAGTTCCAGCAGATTCATGGCCGGCGAACCGATGAACCCGGCCACGAAAATGTTGGCCGGGGTGTCGTAGAGGTTGCGCGGGGAGTCCACCTGCTGCAGTATGCCGTCCTTGAGCACGGCGACGCGGTCGCCCATGGTCATCGCTTCGACTTGGTCGTGGGTGACATAGACGGTGGTGACGCCGAGGCGCCGGGTCAGCGAGGCGATCTGCGTCCGGGTCTGGACGCGCAGCTTGGCATCCAGGTTGGAGAGCGGCTCGTCCATCAGGAAGACCTGCGGATTACGGACAATCGCGCGGCCCATGGCTACGCGCTGGCGCTGGCCGCCGGAGAGTGCCTTCGGCTTGCGGTCCAGATATTCCTCGAGGTCCAGCAGTTTGGCTGCCTCGCGGACGCGCTGGGCGCGCTCCTCCTTGGCGATGCCCGCGATCTTGAGGGCAAATCCCATGTTGTCCGCCACGGACATATGTGGGTAAAGCGCGTAGTTCTGGAACACCATTGCAATGTCCCGGTCCTTCGGCGGAACGTCGGTGACGTCGCGGTCGCCGATCAGGATCCGGCCCGAGTTCACATCTTCCAGGCCCGCCAGCATCCGCAGGGAGGTGGACTTGCCGCAGCCCGAGGGGCCGACGAGGACCAAGAACTCGCCGTCCGCGATTTCCAAGTCAAGCTTGTCCACCGCCGGCTTCTCTGTGCCCGGGTACAAGCGCGTAGCATTATCGAACGTTACCGTTGCCATGGTGTTTCCCTTCACGGGCAGGTACGTGCCCGACGATCCGTTGTGATGGGTTGATATTCAGTTAGGTGAGCTGGCTCACGGAACCAAGTATGGCATGCGGAGGCAAATTCCGAGGTTTTGCGGGCGGAGGCTCAGTTTTGTGGGGAGGCCCGGCGCAGTTCCGCCAGGGTCTCGAGTACCCGGGCAAAAGCGTCCGGGGAGTCCACCCGGAAAGCCGCTCCCGACTCTCCGGGGCCGATTTTCACACCTAAATCCTGCGGCTGCAGGGCCTTGATGGCGTCCTCGTCCGTGACATCGTCGCCCGCGAAGAAGACCGCCGTAGCCTCCGTAAAGGCGCGCAGGAGCTCCAGTCCCTGCCCCTTGTCGGAGCTCAGGACCGAGGTCTCGAGCACCCGCTTGCCGTCCGTCAGGTGCAGTCCCTCGATGGAGGACAGCTGGCGGCGTGCTTCCTCGGTGGCCGCTTCGGCCACCGAATCTTCCGCGGTGCGGGTATGGAGAACGACGCCGGCCGGCTTGGCTTCCAGCCTCGTTCCGGGGTAGGTAGCGACCACCTCTTCAACCACCGCGGTGGCCTGGCGCAGCGCCAACGCCTGTGCCTGATCCAGGGTCAGGGCGGGGCTGCCGGGGCCGGTAAAGACTTCCGCGCCGTGGGAACCGATGAGCAGGGTTCTATCGTCCGGCGAGGCAACCAGCCGCAGACTCTCGAGAGCGCGGCCGGAAATGAACGCCGTCGTTGTTTCGGGTAGTTCGAGCAGTTCCCTCACGGCAGTGGCGGCGGCTGGCAGTGCCCGAGCGTCTTCGGCACGCGCGACAATTGGCGCCAGCGTGCCGTCGAAGTCCAGCGCCACGAGCAGCCGCGGCGTGCTGCTGATTTTCTCCAGCGCACGCCGCAGCGCCGGATCCAGCTCCCCGCGGTTCTCGCTCGTTGCGGCAGGGTTCTCATTCATTGCCGCGTGCTCCTTACTCATTGCCGCTCCCCGCGGTTTTGCCCAGCGTTTCGCCATCGAGGGCGCGCAGGAAACTCTGGGACCATTGCTCGACGTCGTTCTGCAGGATCTGGCGGCGCATGACGCGCATCCTGCGGGTGGACTCGCCGGGCGCGATTTCGACGGCGCGCATGATCGCGTCTTTGAGCCCGTCGATATCGTGGGGGTTCACCAGGATGGCTTGTTTCAGGTGGTCGGCGGCGCCGGCGAACTCGCTGAGCACCAGCGCACCGTTGACGCCGGTCCGCGACGCCACGTATTCCTTGGCCACCAGATTCATCCCGTCGCGCAGGGCCGTGACCAGCATGACGTCAGCCGCAAGGTAGAGCGCCACCATCTCTTCCTTCGGATAGCTGTGGTGGAGGTAGCGGATCGCAGTGTTGCTCAGGGTGTCGTAGGTGCCGTTGATCCGGCCCACAGCGCCCTCGATCTCCTCGCGCAGCAGCCGGTAGGACTCGACGCGCTCGCGGCTGGGGCTTGCCACCTGGATCAGGGCCGCATCCTCCACGGTGACGCGGCCGTCTTCGAGCAGTTCGCCGTACGCCTTGATCCGGTGCTGGATGCCCTTGGTGTAGTCCAGCCGGTCCACGCCCAGCAGTACCGTCTTGGGATTGCCCAGCTCCTCGCGGATCTGCCGGGCCCGTTCGATCACCTCGGGGCTCTTGGCCAGCTGGTTGATCTGGTCCACGTCGATCGAGATCGGGAAGGCGCCCGCGCGGCAGATTCTGTCGCCGTCGTCGGTCCTGATGTTCACATGCTGGGACTTGATTGTGTGTCCACTGAAACGCCGGACGCAGCGTAGGAAGTTGCTTGAGTCGCTGGGACGCTGGAAGCCCACCAGGTCCGCTCCCAGCAGCCCCTCGATCACCTGGCGGCGCCAAGGCAGCTGGGCAAATATCTCCAACGGGGGGAAGGGGATGTGGTTGAAGAATCCGATCTTCAGGTCGGGCCGCAGCTCGCGCAGCAGTTTGGGGACCAGTTGCAGCTGGTAATCCTGGACCCAGACGGTGGCTCCTTCCGCCGCGGATTCGGCGGTGGCCTCGGCGAAGCGCCGGTTGACTGCCTTGTAAACCTCCCACCAGGTGCGGTGGAACTCCGGCGGGGCGATGACATCGTGGTAGAGCGGCCAGAGCGTCGCGTTGGAGAATCCCTCGTAGTACAGCTCCACATCATTGGCACTGAGCTCAACCGGCACCAGACGCATATTGTCGTGGTCGAAGGGCTTCAAGACTTCATCCGCGGCACCGTGCCAGCCGATCCAGGCCCCCTCCGTTTTCGCCATCACCGGTGCCAGGGCGGTGACCAGGCCTCCCGGCGACCGACGCCAGCTGTTGTCGCCGTCCTCGCCTGTAACGCGGTCTACCGGCAACCGGTTGGAGACTACGATGAAGTCATAGTCTCCATAGCCGGATCCGTCCGACGCGCCAGAATTGTTCGCCTTGGTTTTCGCCATGTGACTCTCCTGACCGTAGTGAATCCTGATATTGACTCTATAAGACAGGAACCATCCGGCCGGCCCGGTGCGTTAATAATGAGTGTAAGTGCGGTGAGCTCCACCACGAGAGCACTGCGAATATTGTAGTTTCAACTAAGCTGTTGCTCGGGCGGCCGGACGTGGCCGTCAGCAGAGCCGAAAGACTTGAGGACATATGGCATCCCAGAACACCCCCAGGCCCACCAAGGCCGAGCGCACTGCCGAGGCGCGTGAAAAGGCCCGTCAAATGCGTGAAACGCAGCAACGCAAGGAAAAGCGCAGTTCGCTGCTGGTCCGCTGGGGTGTTATCGGAGCTGTTGTCGCGATCGTCGCCATTGTTGCCATCATCGTGGCCACCAACCAGCGCGGCGACTTCCCGGATGCCGGCCCCACTCCAGCCAACGGCAACGAATACGGCGGCATCACGCTGACGTCCAGCACCGAGCTGGAGCCGACCACACAGACCACGGTGGACGTGAACAGCATCGACGCCGAGGCAGAGCCGCCGGCCGTGCCCAGCGGCATCGCCGAGGCCCCCGCGGGCGAGCCGGCCCAGATCGTCATCTACGTGGATGCTGCCTGCAGCCACTGTGCCACCTTCGAAGCCACTTACAGCGATCAGCTGAAGGAGTGGCTGGACAATGGCGACGCCACGGTTGAATACCGCGCTGTGGCATTCCTCGACCAGCCGGCCACCGGGAACTACTCTTCCCGCGGCGCCAACGCCCTGGCTTGCGTGGCCGAGTCTTCGCCGGAGAACTACCTCTCCTTCATGGAACTGCTCTTCGAGAAGCAGGTACCCACAGGTCTCTCAAGCGATGAGCTCGCGGCCACTGCTGCCGAGGCCGGTGCCGAAGGTGCAGAAAGCTGCATCCAGGACGGGACCTACCGCCCCTACGCCGCGTACACCGATGCTCTGGCCCGTGCTGACGGCGTCGGCGGAACCCCTGCTGTTTACGTCGACGGCCAGGTCTGGGACAACGCCGGCGACTTCGTTGAGTTCGCCCAGCCGGTCATCGACGCCCGCTCCTAGTTCACATTCCGAAGGGGACGCCCGGTTGGATGCTTTGCGTTTCGCGCGAAGCGCCCAACTGGGCTAACCTTATCTAGCTGGAATTTCCAGCAGAGCTGGCTGCGAAGCCAGCACGCCTCCTTAGCTCAGTTGGCCAGAGCACCTGTCTTGTAAACAGGGGGTCGCCGGTTCGAATCCGGCAGGGGGCTCCACCGCGAGAGGCTTCGGTTCCTGAAGGTTGGGGACTGGAGCCTCTTTCGTTTTTGGGCAGGTCCCGGTTTGCGCGGCCGCCCTGATGACTCTCCATGTGGCCCGGCGGATGGGCAGTGCTTCCCCGGCAGCTCATCGAGGGGAAGAATGAAACGATGACGGGCGCGTACGTTCAGGCGGTAGTACCCGGGAGCGCAGATCGATGAAACCTCTGCCGGTTGGTCTCATTCTGGTCATCGGTGGGACATTCATCGGCGCCCTCGTCGGCGCGCTCTACGGGTTCGTGCCCACAACATTATTTGTGTTCGCCAACGCGCCGGCACCAGGTCGGGCCGGCGGCGCCGACATGGGGCATTTTGCCTTGATCCTCGGTGCCATTGCCGGGGCGTTCATGGGGATCACGGCCAGCGTCGCATCAATCACGGTGCTTCTCATCGGCGGGCGTTGGCTGCAGGACAGGCGGTGGATCAGGGCGGTTGTTGCCGCGGTCGGAGCACTGCTGGGTGCAGCTCTCGCGTTCATCCTGATGATGACAGTGCTGGGTGGCGGGGTTCCGTCCTGGGCTGAGCTGCCCTCGGCCGCACCAATCTTCCTCGCCGCGGCAATGTTGGCGGCCGTGGCCGTCCTGCTTGTTGACCAAATATCGGGAGCAAAACCGGACACGCCGGAGCGTCATCCTTGACCAGAGGGAGAGAAATGGTTAAAGGATTTCCAAAAAACGTTCCATCGTGAGAAGTAAGCATCTAAGCTTCTACTTGTGCTAAAAACTGTTAAACCATTCATTGCCTTGACTGTGCTCCTGATGATGCTCCTGTCGGGCATAGCGCCGGCGTCCGCGGTGACCCGGACGGCCAGCGACCCCTTCGTCAAAGAGGTGCTGCGGCTAATCAACGAGGAGCGTGCGGGCCATGGCCTGTCACCGGTGGTCTGGAACCAGAGCGTCGGCAATGTCTCCCAGCAATGGGCGGAAGAGCAGAACAACCGCATCAACCGGGACAAGTACAGCCTCTCGACGATCCATCGTCCGGGGTATGGAAGCCTGCAAATCCCCGACGGTTACGACTGGTACACGGAAATCATCGGCATCAACAACAACGCCCAGCAGATCGTGGACTGGTGGATGAACTCTCCCGTGCACAAGGCAGGCATGTTGAGCCCAAGCGCCACGGACATCGGCATTGGCTACATGAAGACGACCAAGTCCGGCTGGTACGGCATGTACGTCGTCGTTGCCAATATCGCCGGCTATCCCGATACGCGTGCGGAACTGCCGCCGCATCCCGGTATCGACATGGCGTCCTTCAAGGACGGCGACATTGCCGCCGTCGATTCCGCCGGAAACCTTTATGCCTATCCCACCGCCTTCGGCGGCGACCTGTGGCGGCGCAGCTATATCGCCTCGGGGTTCAAGGGCGCGCTTGAAGTTGAAGTTGCAGACTGGAACGCTGACGGCATCCAGGACATCGTGGCGAGATGGAGCTCAGGGAAGCTGACCGTGCATTACGGGCTGGCGCGAGGAGGTCTGGCGGCTGCCCGTACCGTGGGCAGCTCCGGCTGGGCCAACTATGACATTACGGTGACCGATTGGAAGCAGGGGGACCTGTACCCGGCGATCGTTGCCAAGAACCAGTCAAACGGCAAGCTCTACTACTACAACAATCCTTACGGCGAACGGCACGGCTCCCGCTTACAGATCGGCGCCTCGGGATGGGCGAACCTGGAAATATTCACGCTTGACTTCGACTACGACGGCAGGATGGACCTGGTCGCCAAGACCCCGCGGGGCCAGCTGAAGCTGTACCGCACCCACGGCAATGCAAGGTTCGTTTCCGAATACCGCAGGATTATCGGCGCGTCCGGCTGGAACACCATGCACCATCTCTCATCCATCAACAATCATCTGGGAAATAGCAGGCCGGGCATTCTGGCTCGGGATAAGTACGGGAACCTGCATCACTACCCGGTCTCGCCGAACCAGGTCAACCGGCGCAGCACCATCGGCCAGGGCGGCTGGGACACACTCATGCTCGGTAGCTAGGAGCGGGCTTGATCCGTCCAGGTTTCGCGGTTTCGCCCCCAGTCTCAGCAGGTCCGGCTTATAGTGGCGGAGAGAGCGCCAAGGAGGCGGATTGTGAGCGAAAATAAACCGGAGCTGGATCCGGAGATTCACCAGCGTGAAGACGGCGTGGTTATTGAACCCGGGTCGGAGATTGACGAGGATCTGCATGACACGGTGCCCCCGGCTTCCGAGGGACTGGGCGACGCAAGGTCTGACGGCGGTGCCCGCGGCGCTGGGTCACCGGCCTAGGCCCTGCGCCCGTCCGGTCAGGAAGCCTTGGCTAGGGACGGGTAATGGCTCCAGTTGCCATGGTCCACTTCGAGGACCGTACCGTGCTCGCCGTAGAGGACGTTGACCGATTCTCCGAAGTGCTCGCAGTCTTCATCCGGGCACGTGTCCGAGAGGTCTCCGGCGTAGTCGTTGGCGAACCGCTGTTCCCATTCGTCTACTTTGGCCATGGCCCAGGCGTTGCCGCCATCCGCCAGGACTTCAAGCTCTTCGATGCTGTACCGCCGGCCCCGCTGGGGATGCCGGGCGGCTGCGGTTCCGCTGCCGTGTTGCATTGATCCGGTGCTGGATGTGTTCTTCGTGGTCATGCTCCCAATTTACGTCCCGCTACTGACAGTATTTGGTCCCGGCGTCGGCGCGTCCGGTATCAGGGACGCTCAGGCCGAATGCCCGGCGTCCAGATCCAGCACCTGGGAAAAGTGCAAGGGCTCTGTTCCCGGATCAGCCTCTACCTGGGAAGGGGCCAGCAGGAAGCCCACATGGTCGCCCAGATCAAAGTGGTGCAGAACGTCCGCGATCATTCGGCGGGGGCAATCCGTCAGGATCGGAACGCCGCCCGGTCCCTGCCGCCAATTGCAGGAGGCAAACTTATCCACCTCATCGCCGGTACTTTCCCCGAACAGGGCAGCAAGCCCACGTTGGCCGGAACCGGGGACATGAACGCCGAGCACGGTGGCGTTCCGCGCCACGCGGTAGGTGTGGTTCTGCTTTGAGAGGCACATCATGAACCTGACGGGGCTGATGCTGCACTGGGTGGCAAATCCGACCAGGCAGCCGGACAGCGACGTCTCGCCGCCTTCGGTCGAAGCGGCCGTGACGATGTACATCGGATAATCTTGCCCGGCGACAAAGGCATCCGTATCCACTTCAGTGCTCATGGGTCCTCCCACCTCTCGTCAATGCCAGATACCGGTGCCCGGCGGTTCAACGTCCATGCTACGGGTGTGCCGTGTCGGTCTAGGAGCCGTCCTCGTCATGAGGAAACACCGGTTCTTCAGGGTCGCTGCCACGGAGGAAGAACGCCCCGACGGCGCCTGCCAAAGTGGCGAAAACGGCCACCGAATAGACAGCCAGCAGCACTTCCAGCAGGCGGGCGAAGCCATCGGCGGCAGTCAGCTCGCTGCCAGTAATGGTCGACATGGCTGCTTGTTGCAGCGCATCCCCGTAGCGCTGGTAGGAACCGGATACATAGAGCAACTGGCTGGAGACCATAATGACCATGGCAGTGACTGCTGCCAGCCAGCCGATCCGGCTCGAAAGCAGTCTGCCGGCTGAACGTCCGCCGCGGATCCCGGCCGAGAGCACACTGCCGAATCTGGCCAGACGTGCCGCCCGGAACACCCGGAGCGCCTGCAACGCACGGAAAAAGCGCAGGAAGGGCACCAACAGGAAAATGATCTGCCACCAGTTGCGCTTCCAGAACCGGCGCTGGAACCTGGCGATATAGGCGCGCAGCAGGAATTCCGCGACGAAGATACTCCAGAAAAGCCAGCCGAGAACCGACAGGAACGTCAGCAGCCCGGGCCGGGTGGCCAGCATCTGGCCGAGGACGACGAACACAAACAGCAGGCCCAGGACGCCCATCGGCCGGTCGAGCCGGGCGGCCAGTGCCTCGGCTCGGTCCAGCCGTGCCGCTGTTTCCAAATCGTCGCGTGGCTGCGCCATCTACCCTCCAGCTCGTCCGTGCTGTGAACGCCCGGTCACATGCCGTGCCATTCCCTGCCAACGCTAGCGACTGGACAGGGCCTCGACCAGCCGCTGAATCCAGGTCCTGCCAAGGCACGGGCCGGTTTTGCCCATTCTCCGCCTGGGCCTTGACGTCATTACGACGACGGCGTTGGCTGGTGACAGTGCGAAGGAGACAATGATGCGGCTGCATTTCCAGACAAGGCCAGTACCCAACGGCGCGCCTGCAGACAGCGGTGGCAGCGGTGCTGGCAGCGGTGGCAGCGGTGCTGGCAGCGCCAGGGAGTACAGCCGCAACGTAAGGCGGACCGGCGCAGCGGCCGCGGTCGCCGCCGTCGTGCTTCTATCCGGTTGTACCGCAACGGAGCAGGAGCCGGGCACGCAGACGGAGGGTGCAGCCTCATCCCCGGCAGCAGTAGAGGCGCCCGAACAAGGCGGCAGCGAAGGCGTTTCCATCCCGGACATCGTTGCCAGCGTGGAGCCATCCGTGGTGACCATCTTTACCGCGAGAGGTGGCCTGGGCAGCGGCGTCATCTACAGCGCGGACGGACTGATCCTGACGAACGAACACGTGGTCCGCGGGGTGGATGAGGTTGAAGTTGGTTTTGCCGATGGCAAGCGCGAGGCCGGTACCGTGGTGGCGGAGGACCCGGTGACGGACCTGGCCTTGGTCCAGGTGGAGCGGACCGGGCTGCCCGCGGCGGAATTCGAACCGTCGCTGCCCAGGGTGGGGGAGTTGGCGGTGGTGATCGGGTCTCCGCTCGGCTTCGCGAACACGGCGACGGCGGGGATCATTTCGGGGCTGCACCGCGAAATTCCCGGCTCGGCTTCCAACAGCCAGTCGCTGGTGGACCTGATCCAGACCGATGCTCCGATCAGCCCGGGCAACTCGGGCGGGGCCGTGGTCAACGGCGAGGGGAAAGTCATCGGCATCAGCGAGGCCTACATCCCGCCGCAGGCGGGGGCTGTAGCGCTGGGCTTCGCGATTCCGGCGGCGACTGCGATGGAGGTTGCCGAACAACTTCGCGAGGACGGCAGCGCCGAGCATGCGTTCATGGGGCTCGGGCCTGCGGGCATCACGCCCCAGATCGCGGAGCAGTTGGGCCTGCCGGATACGCAGGGCGCGCTGGTGCTGTCCGTTATGGACGGTGGTCCGGCCGCGGAAGCCGGACTGGAGCCCGGAGATGTGATTGTGGGGCTGGGCGGCGAAGAGATCCAGACACCCGAGGACCTGCTTGCGGCCTTGCGCGGCCATGCACCGGGCGACAAGGTGGAGGTGGAGATCAGCCGGGGCGGTGAAGCCAGCCAGCTCACCGTCACGCTCACGGACCGTCCCTCCGCCGAATGAGGCGGAGACACAGCAGGCCGCATGACGGCAACGCACCAGCAGGATGGGGCAACGCAGAGCAGCCGGAATAGAACAGGCTGCGGGCCGTTATGACTGGTGTGCCGCTAACGAAAATTCCCGTCTCCATTCTCGACCGTGCCAACTCCCGTTCCGGAGGAACCGAGGCGGAGGCCTTGAGGGCGACGGCGAACCGGGCACGCCGGGCGGAGTCACTGGGGTACCACCGGTTCTGGGTAGCCGAACACCATGGCGTGCCGGGGATTGCCGGTTCGGCACCCACGGTCCTGATGGGGATCATTGCCGCGCAGACGGAGCGGATCCGCGTCGGCTCCGGCGGCGTGATGCTGCCCAACCACCAGCCGCTGGTGGTCGCCGAACAGATTGGGACGCTGCAGGCGCTCTTTCCCGGCCGGATTGATCTTGGGGTGGGCCGCTCCGTCGGGTTCACTCCGGCTGTCCGGCAGGCGCTGCGGCAGGACAAGGACGGCGCGGACCGCTTCGAGACGGATCTGGCCGAGTTGCTGGAATTCCTGACCGGGGAGGCCGCGGTCACCTCCCGGCCGTACGACGGTGGTGCTACACCGCCTTTCGTGCTGGCCACCGGCCAAGGTGCCGACATCGCTGCCAAGGCGGGACTCGCCGTCGTCGTTGGTGGTCCTGCCTACACCGGGCGCACGGGAATGCCGGCGGCGCTGGCCCGGTACCGTCGGAATTTCCGCCCCTCCCGGTGGTATCCGGAACCGTATGTCGTTGTTTCGGCCAATGTTGCCGTGGCGGCGACGGCCGGGCAGGCTCGCGAGCTCCTTCTCCCAGAGGCCTGGGCGCTGGCCCAGTCCCGCACCCGTGGCGAGTTCCCGCCGCTGGAACCGGTGGCAACTATCCTCCAGCGCCAGCTGACGGGGCGGCAGCAGAAGCTGATCGACGAAAGCCTTACCTCATCGATCTACGGCAGTCCTGGGGAGGTCGCGGAGCAGCTCGCCCGCTTGCTCGACGCTACCGGCGCCGACGAGTTCATGGTCACCGGGAACACCTTCGACCCAGCTGCGCTCGCAGACTCGGACGCCGGACTGGCGGAGCTGATGGGGCTGCACAGCCGCAGCCCCGCTTAACCAGTCCGCCCCCGTTCCAGTGAGCGGGAGCGGACCGGCAAGGAAGTGCCAAGGATCAGGACTGGGAGACGCGGCCCGCCAGTTCGGTGGCATCGTCGGGGATGGACGGTGCTGACCGTTCATCGGCTACGTCCGGCGCATCTTCCATGCCGGACGACTTCATGAAGTAAGCCACCAAGCCGGAGATGAGGCACCCGGCTGCAAGGTACACAGCCACCAGGTACCAACTGCCCCCGCCGAAGCCGACCAGCGCTGCGGCGATGAACGGGGTGAAGCCGCCGGCGATTGCACTGGCCACCTGGTAGCCCACGCCAGCGCCGCTGTTGCGGTGCTCCGCGCCGAACATCTGGGTGATCAGCGGCTGCTGGACGCTGACAGCCATGTCGTGGGCAACGTTGACCAGCAGAATGGAGAAGACGATGACGCCGACCAGGGAGCCTGCCTCCAGGAAGATGAAGAACGGCACGGAGCTCAGGACACCGATCACGCTCGCAGCCAGGTAGATCTTCCGGCGTCCGAACCTATCGGACAGATACGCGAAAGTGGGAATGCTGATCATACCGATCGCGCCCACGATCAGGCCGATGTTCAGCATGAAGCTGTTGTCCATGCCCAGTGTGTTCACCGAATAGCTCAGCGCAAACGTCGTCACGATGTACATGGTGAATAGCTCGATCAGGCGCAGGCCGATGATCTGGAAGAAGGCCTTGGGGTTCTCCTTGATCGCGTTGACGATCGGGAGCTTGTGCTTGCCCTCCGCACGCTCCTCTTCCGGAGGAGCTTCGAACGTTTCCACCACCTTGCTCCGGATGATCAGGCCGACGCCGACCAGCACGATGCTGGAAATGAAGGGTACGCGCCAGCCCCACTCAGCGAACTCATCGCCGGCAACGTTGCCCATGATGGTGACAAAAGCGGTGGCGAGCATCAGGCCTACGGAAAAGCCGATCTGGACGCCGCTGGAGTAGAGCGCCTTCTTGCCCTTCGGCGCGCTTTCCACCGCCATCAGGGCGGCGCCGCCCCATTCACCGCCGACGGCGAAGCCCTGCACGGCGCGCAGCAGCACCAGTGCCAGCGGGGCGAGCCAGCCGATCGTCTCGAAGTTGGGGATCATGCCGATGCCGGCCGTGGCGAAGCCCATGATCGTCATGGTGATCACCAGGGTCCGCTTGCGGCCAATCCGGTCGCCGTAGTGCCCAAAGACCAGGCCGCCCAGGGGGCGGAAGAGGAAGCCGACGCCGAAAGTTGCGAACGCGGCCAGCACGCCGATGGCGGGCGAGACGTCCGGAAAGAACTGGGTGTTGAAGACTGTGGCGGCAACGAGGCCGTAGAGCAGGAAGTCATACCACTCGATGACGGCACCGGCGAAGCTGCTGACGGCCGCCCGCCGGGCCTGCATCTGGGGGTTCTGAATCTTGGTCATAGGCTCGTACTTTCACTAGGGATGGAGTCTCTTGTGCGCAATGTGAACAGCTGTGCGCTTTGTGGACTGCTAAGTGATCGTAGTCACCTTTCGGCTTGCTGGTCAATAGTGTTAACCGATTGGTCAGCGAAGGATGCATGACCGGTGAATCCGCGCTCGGGGCAAGGCGGCCGGGGAGGGATCGGGAACTGGGCGCGCGGCAGCTCGGCGCTGGCACCGGGTGGCGCAGATGGTGCAGCCGGGTGCTCAATAACGACGGCGGCAACCGCCGAAGGTCTGTGTCACGCGGACAGGGGCAGGCCCAATGCGAGGGCGTTGCCGGTGGGCTGCTGACCTGCCGGGGCGGCGGAGAGCGGGCCGCGCTGACTAAGGCCTAGGCGGTGCGCTGGCGTCCGCCGAAGTCGTCGGCGATACGCTCCGCTGCCGCTTGCAGCCGGGGCAGGATCGTTTCGGCGATGGTCTCTTCCTGACCGCGGTGGGTCTGCAGCGAGACATTGAGCGCGGCGATCAGGTCTCCGCCGCGGCGCACCGGAACAGCCAGCCCGCGCAGGCCGTCGTCGAGCTCCCGGGAGACCAGGGACCAGCCGCGCTCGGCCGTGCGTTCCACCTCTTCCCGCAACTCGGCGATACTGCTGACCGTGTGCTGGGTGTACTTGGTGATCTCGATGCCGTCGAAGAACGCTTCGCGGCTGGCCAGCGGCAGTCCGGCGACGAGTACGCGGCCCATCGAAGTGGCCCAGGCCGGGAACCGGGTTCCCACGTTGACTGAAACCCTGAGCATCCGCGGCGCCAGCACCCGGGAAATGTAAACCACGTCGGTGCCGTCCAGGATGCACAGCGACGCCGTCTCATCCAGGTCCACGGCCAGTTGCTTCAAATGCGGTTCGGCGATTTGCGGCAGGGTCAGGCTGGAGAGGAAGGTGGCGCCGATGTCCAGCGCCCGCGGGGTCAGTTCGAAGACACTGCCGTCATTGCGCAGGTAGCCCAGGTCGGTCAGCGTCAGCAGGAAGCGACGGGCCGCGGCGCGGCTGAGGTCTGCCTTCGCGGCGGCCCTGGTGATGGTCAGGCGCGGTTCGTCGGCGCTGAATGCCAGCAGGATTGCGAGGGTCTTCTCCGCCGACTTGACCCAATAGGCAGGGGTCTCCTCGCTGACGGCTTCGTCGAGCTGTTCCATGGTCCTAACTTTCCTTGCGGGCAATCCCAGTGATTCTAGCCGTGTTTGCTCAGCAGGTACTGCGCGGAGAGGCGGACCGGGGCGTTGGGCGCGCCGTAACCGTCGTAGCTGCTGCGGCGTTCGACAACTTCGAAGAACACGCTTCCCACGGTGGCTGTGTAGAAGTGCAGGAACTCGCCCTGGTCGTCCCTGTCGTAGAGCAGGTTCAGTTCCTGCAGTGTGGCCAGCAGCTCCGGAGCCAGCCGGAAGCGGGCCTGAAGGTCCGCGTAGTAGTTGGCCGGGATCTTCAGGAACTCGAGCCCGCTGGCTACCGCGTTGCGGGCCAACGCGATCAGGTCGGTGCAGGCGAAGGCGATGTGCTGCGGGTAGGCCGACTCTGCCGAGGGGCCCGGCTGTTCCATCACCAGCGGGGCGATGTTCAGCGCGAGGCGGACGTTGCCGTCCTCGGTGCGCATGACCTGGCTGCGCACCAGGCCTACCGGGCTGGGGACCTCGGTGGACGGCCGCGGGGCCAGGGACAGCGTGCTTTCGTAGAAGAGGACGCTTTCGTCGAAATGCTGCCAGGGCTGGGCGAGATTGACGTGATCGATATGTGTGATCAGGTCCTGTCCCGACCGCTTGGCGCCGTCGGTAGCGAATTCGTCCGTCCAGGCCGCCGTTCCGTCCGGCGTCGCCTCGCAGAGGAAGATTTCCGTGGAGTCCGGTGCCTTAACCGCCTGGAGCACGGCCTCATTGGCCTGGCTCTGGCGCGGCACGGCGGTGGCCTTGAGCTGGAGGGCGCGGGAGGCGGCGACCAGCGGGTCTTCGACGTCGAAGGCCAGGGCCGCGATGGTTGGTTCAAGCCCGCGGGCCTGCTGTTCGTTGATGATGATGCGGGCCTGGCCCTGCGTCCACAGCTGCACCGGCTTGGTGCGGTGCCGGCCCCGGAACGTGAAGCCGAGCTGGGAGAGCAGTTGTTGGACGTGCTCCGTGTTCTCCGCTTTGACCTCGGCGAAGTTGAAGCCGGTGGGTTCGGCGACCTGCGGCAGGGTGGCCAGCTGCATCGGGAAGCGGGCGTCCGGGCCGTCGGTCTCGAGGAGGTGGACCGACGTGCGTTCCTCGAGCCAGATCAGTGAACGCATGGCATCGACGGCGGTGCGTTCCTCGTCGGCCTGGCGGAAAACGTCGTTGAAGATCTCCAGCGACACCGGCCCGTTGTAGCCGCTGCGGACCAGGTGGCCCATGAACTTGTCCAGTTCCCAGGCTCCCTCGCCCGGGAAGACCCGGTAGTGCCGGCTCCAGGAGAGGATGTCCATGCTCAGCTGCGGTGCGTCGGCCAGCTGGACGAAGAAGATCTTCTCCGCCGGGATCTTTTCGATTCCGGCCGGATTCCAGCCGCGGGAGAGGATGTGGAAGCTGTCCAGGCAGGTGCCGATGTTCGAGTGGTCCGCCAGGTCCACGATCCGCATGGCATGTTCGAAATCGTTGACGAACGTGCCCCAGGCCAGTGCCTCGTAGGCGATGCGGATGCCGTAGCGGGCGGCGAGGTCGCCGAGGCGGCGGAGCTGGGCCGCGGCGAGTTCGTCGTCGTCGATCGTGGCGGTGCCGACGTTGCTGCAGAGCAGCATCAGGTCCATCCCGAGGCTGCGCATCAGCCGGAACTTCGCCTCGGCGCGGTAGAGGTTCTCCGCCAGCAGCTCTTCGGGCACGCCCTCGAAATCCCGGAACGGCTGGTACAGGTCCAGGCTGAGGCCGAGCTGGGCGGCCAGGGTCCGGATCTCCTCGGGGCTGTGCGGGGAGACCAGCAGGTCCTGTTCGAAGATTTCGATGCCGTCGAAGCCCGCGTTGGCGCAGGCGTGCATCTTTTCTTCGAGCGTTCCGCTCAGGCAAACGGTGGCAATGGAGGTGCGCAACAGGGGACCTTTCGGAGGCAATGGAGAAATGCTAGAGGCCTTGGGCCAGGAGTTCGAGGAAGTGTCCGCGCATGCGGGCCGGATCCGGCTCCAGCCCGGTGATGTACCGGAAAGCGTCGACGGCCTGGCCGACAGCCATGTGCCCGCCGTCGAGCACGCGGCAGCCCTTGGCCGCGGCGGTATTGATCAGTTCGGTCTCCACCGGGCGGTAGATGACGTCGGCGACCCAATGTCGCGGCTCAAGCAGCTCGGTGTCCAGCGGCAGGCCCGGGTGGTTGTACATGCCCACCGGCGTGGCGTTGAGGAGCCCGTCGGCATCGGCGAGGACGGCGGGGAGGTCTTCCGTCGGCGCGGCGGCGACTTGTTGCTGGGGGAAGAGCTCGGCCAACGCGGCGGCGCGTTCGGTGGCGCGGGCCGGGTCAAGGTCCAGCAGCGTCAGTCTCCGCGCGCCCTTCTTAAGCAGGGCGTAGGCGACGGCGGAACCGGCGCCTCCGGTGCCCAACTGCACCACCGAACCGAGTTCCGCGTCCGGCAGCCCGTTGTCCATGCCCATGCTGAAACCGGAAAAATCCGTGTTGTGGCCGAGGAACTTGCCATCCCGGATCAGGACGGTATTGACGGCGCCAAGCCGGCGGGCGTCGTCGGAAATCTCATCCAGGTGTTCCATCACCAGCTGTTTGCAGGGATGCGTGATGTTGAACGCGTTGTAGCCGAGCTCGCGGCCCTGCCGCAGCAGTTCGCCGACATCTTCCCCCGGACGGCCGAGCGATGTCAGGTCAATGGGCCGGTACAGGTAGCGGATGCCGTGGTGGTCGGCCTCGCGCTCGTGCATGGGCGGCGTCAGCGACACCGTGATCCCGTCGCCGATCAGGCCGACTAAATAGGACTCCGACACCGTGCTCATGTGACTACCTTCCCTCGTTCGGTTTCTGCACAATTGTACGCATATCGCACAGGAGATGGAAGACCGGAAGCGCGGAAGGGGTGCGGGGGATGGGCGAAGCTGGACCTCGGTGGATTGAAGGTAGGCAGTCCATGTCTTGCGCATGGCCTGTGAGGTGGGCTACCTTTTTAACGACCGTTCGATTTGTGCACACTCGTGCGGAATGCGCACAAACTACTTAGGCGGGACAGTCCGCCTCCGACCGTTTCCCCGGTCCGCCAGATCCCGCAGCAGTTGCAAGGAGCACTTCATGACCGCCGTTCACCAAGAGGATGAGGCTTTTGCCCATCACGGCAAGACGCCGAAGCGGGCTGCCATCGCCAGCTTCATGGGCAGCGCCGTCGAGTACTACGACTTCTTTATCTTCGGCTCCGCCGCGGCCCTGATCTTCCCGCATGTGTTCTTCCCGGACGAAAGCGCGAATGCCGGGATCATGTCGCTGGCGACCTTCGGCTTCGCCTACATCGCCCGCCCGGTCGGCGCCATTTTCGTGGGGCACTTCGGCGACAGGATCGGCCGCCAGAAGGTCCTGATGTTCACGCTGGTGCTGATGGGTGCCTCCACGTTCATCATCGGCTGTATCCCGGACTTCCAGACCATCGGCTGGTGGGCGCCGGCCATCCTGGTACTTTGCCGCCTGATGCAGGGGCTGTCCGCCGCCGGCGAGCAGGCCGGTGCCAGCTCGCTGACGCTGGAGCATGCCCCCGACAACCGCCGGTCCTTCTTCACCTCCTGGACCCTGACCGGTACCCAGGGCGGCCAGATCCTCGCGGCCCTGGTCTTCATCCCCGTGGTGGCCCTGCCCGACGAGATCAAGTACGGCATTGGCTGGCGCATCCCGTTCTGGCTCAGCGCCATCGTTGTCATCGTCACCTACTTCATCCGCCGTTCGCTGCACGAAACCCCCACCTTCGAGGCCGCCAAGGCCAACAACGAAATCGCGAAGCTCCCGGTTGCCGTGCTGCTGAAGAGCCACTGGCGCGACGTCCTGCGCGTGATCTGCTGCGCGTTCATCGCCGCCGTCTCCACCGTCTACGGCACGCTGGCGATCAAGTACGGCGCCGAGGTCGGCAGCGTCGATGAAGGCATTACGCTGTGGCTGGTGGTCGCCGGCAACATCGGTGCCCTGTTCACCCAGCCGCTCTTCGGCAAGCTCGCGGACCGGATCGGCCGCAAGCCGGTCTTCATCTACGGGGCCGTCGGCAGCGCGGTCTTCATGCCGTTCTATCTGCTCTCGATGGAATCGGGCAACACGCTGCTGCAGTTCACCCTGTCCGTGCTGACCTTCTCCTGCGCCTACGCCGCGGCCAACGCCGTCTGGCCCTCGTTCTACGCCGAGATGTTCAGCGCCAAGGTCCGCTTCTCCGGACTGGCCATCGGCACCCAGCTGGGCTTCCTGATGGCCGGGTTCGCCCCGTCCATCGTGGCGGCCATCGGCGGGATCCAGGAAGGCGGCTGGGTTGCCACCAGCATCTTCACCGCGGCCATCTGCGCCATCGCGGCAATCTCCGCGCTGACCGCCCGGGAAACCTACAAGGTTCCAACCGAAGAGCTGGGCAAGCGCAAGCCGGTCACCGTCTAAATCAGATGCAGTAAAAGCCAGCGAACGACGCCGGCGGGAGACTTTTGTTCAAGTCTCCCGCCGGCGTCGTGCTTGGTTGGGCATTAGTTGGTTGGTCCTGGCTGGTTGGCCTGGTTTGTTGGTCTATTCCGCGGCGAGCTGCTCGCGGACGGCGGGGGCAACTTCCTTGCCGTAGAGCTCGATGCTGCGCATCAGCTTCTCGTGCGGGAGTGTGCCGAGGCTGTACTTCATGTCCCAGCGGTCCAGTCCCAGCCCTTTGGCTACCTTGACGATCTTGGTGGCCACGGTCTCGGGTGAGCCGACAAACAGGGCGCCGTCCGGGCCGGCCTCCGCCTCGAACTGTCCGCGCGTCATGCGGCTCCAGCCGCGCTCGCGGCCGATGCGCTCCTGCATGTCCACGTAATGCGGCCACATCTCTTCCTTGGCCTGCTCGTCCGTGGCGGCGATGTAGCCGGGGGAGTGGGCGCCGACGGGCAGCCGGGGCTGGCCGAACTGGTTCAGGGCCTTGTGGTAAAGCTCCACGAAGGGCGCGAAGTTCATCGGGGTGCCGCCGATAATGGCGAGCATGAGGGGCAAACCGTAGTGGGCGGCCCGCACCACGGACTGCGGCGTGCCGCCCACGGCGATCCAGGTGGGGAGGGAGCCCGAGGCCGTCGGCGGGTAGACAGTCTTGTTGTCCAGCGGCCCCCGCGTCTGCCCGGCCCAGGTGACCGGCTTTTCCTTGCGGAGTTCGGTGAAGAGCTGGAGCTTTTCGTCGAACAGGATGTCGTAGTCGGCCAGCTCCAGGCCGAACAGCGGGAATGACTCGGTGAAGGAGCCGCGGCCCAGGATCACTTCGGCGCGTCCGTTGGAGACGGCATCGAGCGTGGAGAAACGCTGGAAGACGCGCACCGGGTCATCGGAGGAGAGCATGGTGACGGCCGAGCCCAGCCGGATGTTCCTGGTCTGGCCGGCGATGGCTGCGAGGACCACATCCGGTGCGGAGATGGCGAAGTCCTCGCGGTGGTGCTCACCGATGCCGATAAAGTCCAGTCCGACCTCGTCCGCCAGCACCGCCTCGGCGACGACATTGCGGATCACCTGGTCCTGCGGGAGAGGCCTGCCGTCGGCGTCGTAAGTAACGTCCCCGAATGTATCCAGACCCAGTTCGATTTTCCGTGCCACGCTGCGGGTGCCTTCCTGAAGATTGATCAATGCGTTTGCATCATTCTTGGCAACCGCGGGGTAAGGGATCTTATTCCGGCCGGGTTAATCCGGCCGTGCCGCGGGGTTCTTCATCGGTGCCACGAACGTGCCGACCGGCCGCCGGATCCACCACAGCCCGGTCGCCTTCTTTTCCTGCCGGGTGGAGTACCGGTAGTGGTAGACCAGCGCCCTGACCTGCCGGGGCTGTTCGCCATGGAACGGATCGATTCGGAGTAGTTTGAGGGTCGCCCGGTCTGCGGCCAGCAGGCGCCGCAGGAACGGAATAAACCAGCTGTCGCCCGGTGCGCCGAGGGCCAGGAACCACATCAGCCAGTCCAGCCTCAGGTGGTAGGGCGCGAACTGCCGCGGCATGCGTCCCGGGTCCCCGGGCTTGCCCTTGAACTCGTATTCCTGCCAGCTGACGCCGTCCGCCGATCCTTCGACGATGATTTCGTAGCGCTCGCGGGTGATGCTGCCGAAGGCGCCGTAGGCATTGGCCAGGTGCCAGCGGTTGAAGCTGGTGTTCATTAACTGCCGCTTGGAGACCAGATTGCGGGCCGGCCAGTAGCTTAGGTAGACCATCAGGGCGGTCATGGCCAGGACGACGACGGCGAACCAGATCGGCGTGGGCGCGTAGTCCGGCGTGAGTTCCGGACTGCCGGGCAGTACCGCGGAGATGGCGTCGTCGCTAAGGGCCGCGGCGGCGGCCAGGATGGTCAGCCAGTTCAGCCACGCGAAGTTGCCCGAAACCACCAGCCACAGCTGCGTGACGATAATGATGGCCGCGGCAATGCTGCCCACGGGCTGCGGGAAGAACAGGAAGAACGGCACCACCAGCTGGGCGAAGTGGTTCCCGATGACTTCGGCCTTGTGCAGCGGCTTGGGCAAATGATGGAAGTACCTGCTGGCCGGGTTCGGCATTGGCTGCGTCTCGTGGTGGTAGTACAGAGCGGTCAGGTCCCGCCAGACCCGGTCCCCGCGGATCTTGATCATGCCGGCCCCGAATTCCAGCCGGAATGTGAGCCAGAGGAAAAGCCAGAGCACCGTAACCGGCGGCGCGATTTCGTTGGAGCCTAGGAACGCGGCCAGGAACCCGGCCTCGAGCAGGAGTGTCTCCCAGCCGAAGCCGTAGAACGTCTGGCCAACGTTCACGATGGACATGTAGAGGCCCCAGAGCAGCAGGAAAGCAAGCATCGGCAGCCACGGCGGCCCCAGCTGCGGCAGCCCGGCCACCAGGGCTGCGGCCACGGCGGCGCCGGTCCACGCGACCGCGAGCAGCAGCTTGTCCGAATACCGCCAGCTGAACAGCGTCGGACCGCGGGCGGCGGAGCGGGCCAGATACCGCGGCACGGGCAACAGTCCATGCTCGCCGAGCAGGGCACGGAACTGCGCGACGGCGGAGAGGAACGCGATCACGTAGACGGCGGCGATCCCGCGCTGCAGCACCTGCCGCGCGACCTCGAAACCCTCGGCGTCCAACCAGTTCATGTACTTCCAACGTTAGGACCGCCGGCAACACTGTCAAGGCTTACCCGGCCCGAGGGGTTACATCCCCCGTAGCCCCGGGCCACAATGAAGGCATGAGGGATGCGGCGCAGGCAGAACACAGGCGGGCCGTCCTCGGAACCGCGGCCTTCGGGGTGGCTCCGGTGGTGGCCGCCGGTGTTGTGCCCTGGCTGCTCACCTGCTGGCAGGCCCGGGTCCCGGTGCCCGGCGGTTTGCCGGCCAGAGCCGCCGGTGCGGTGTTCGCCGCCGGAGGCGCCGCCGTCGTTGTTGAATCTTTTGTGCGGTTCGCGCGGGAGGGCCTGGGTACGCCTGCACCGATCGCGCCGACGAAGTACCTGGTGGTCACTGGGCCGTTCCGCTACGTGCGCAACCCGATTTACGTGGCGTTGCTGTCAGTGGTGCTCGGCGAGGCGCTGATGCTGGGCCGGCCCAAGCTGCTCGGCTACTGCGCCGTGATGTCCGTTCCCGTGGGGCTTTTCGTCAGGCTGTATGAGGAGCCGGCCTTGGAGCGGCAGTTCGGTGATGAATACCGGCGCTACAAGCGCAACGTGCCAGGTTGGCTCCCGCGGCTGACGCCGTGGCGTGCGGAGGGAAGAAGCGGCATCGAAAATTAGCCATCCGGCCCGTCGAGGATAGCGCAGCGGACGCCGCATGTGATGCGTTTCTCGACGCTTTCACGGCTTGCGGCAATGGCCGTGTGGGAGGATGAAACCGGCCAAAAATTCACCCCGAAAACACAGGAACGGAGGGGCAGTGCAGGACAAGGACGGCCAGCAGGATTCAGGTACTCCGATGTCGCCGCGGGTCGGCAGCCTGCCCATCATCAAGATCCCCCGCAAGCCCGCCGACATGCCGGAAAACGGGGCCGGCGGGGAGGCCGGAGAGCGCCCGGAACCGGGTTCGGGGACACCGCCGACGGCGAAGCAGTCGGTCGGCAAAAACGCGCCCCCGAAGCGCGGGGGAACCAAGCCCAAGGCCAAGCCGGCTATCCCCAGGAAACCGGTGGCCAAAGAGGCCAAACCGGTTCCGTTCGGCACCGCTCCGCTGCCGATGCCCAAGGGCCAGCAGCGCACCAACGCCGCTGCCCGCCGGATGCTGCGCAAACTGGTGCAGGGCGAGGCGCCGCCCACGGCCCCGATGAGCATTGTTGAGCGGCTCGCGGGGAGCCCGTACGCCAACCCGATGATCCAGGCCGCCGGTGTGGATACCTCCGCCCGGCTCACCCTTGATTTTGCGCTGGATCTGGCCGAGACCATGTTCCGCTACGGCGCCGGCGCCCTGGAAGTGGAAACGAGCATCATTGCCGTGACCGCTGCCTTCGGCCTGCGCGAGATCGACGTCGACATCACCAACCAGTCAGTGCTGATCAACTATGCCAAGGCGGACACAGTACCGCTGACCCTGATGCGCGTGGTGCGGTCCTGGACGAACAACTACGCCGGTTTATCCCTGGTCCACCAGCTGGTCACGGACATCGTCAACGGTGGTGTGGGGCGGACCGAGGCCAAGGAGCGGCTGCAGGAGATCGCCGCCCGGCCCAAGCCGTTTGCCAAATGGATGGCCATCGGCGCCGGCGGCGTTTTCGCCGGTTCCATCGTGGCGTTCCTCGGCGGCGGGATCTTCGCATCGCTGGTGGCGATGCTGTCAACCGTGCTGATGGGTCTGCTGGGCCGCAAGCTGGGCAAATGGCGGGTGCCGGACTTCTTTGTTACCGCGATCGGGTCCTGTCTTGCCACCGCGGTTGCCTTGCTCTTCTGGCAGCTGCAGGTTCCGTTGAGCCCGTCGCTGGTGATCGCGGGCGGGATACTTTACCTCCTGCCGACAGGCCGCCTGGTCTCTGCGACCCAGGATGCGATCAACGGCTTCCCCGTCACGGCGGCCGGCCGTTTTCTCTCCGCTTTCCTCACCTTTGCCGCTATCGCCTCCGGTGTGGCCGTCGGCCTGGTGGGCGGTGAACTGGTGGGCGTCAGCCTGCCCGAGGTCTTCGTCGATGGCGAGGGCGAGTACCCCTATGTGGTGCGGGCGCTGCTGCTTATGGTTGCCACCATGGCCATCTGTATCACCGAGCAGACCAAGCTCAGCATGCTGGTGCCGACGGCCTTGGTTGGTCTCGTGGCATTGCTGCTCTACGACCTTGTCCTTATGGCCGGCATCGGCGAGCGGATAGGCCCGGCGCTGGCCGCCGTCGTTATTGGTTTCCTGGGTCGCATTGTCGGCTTGCGGATGGGCTCGCCGCAGCTGGTTGTCGCGGTGCCCGCCATCCTGTTCCTGCTGCCCGGACTGTCGATCTTCCGCGCCACCTACGATCTGACCGTCAATGTGGATGACCCCTTCGTGGGCGTGCTCAACCTCTTCGGTGCGCTGACGGTAATCCTGGCGATCTCGGGCGGCACGGTCCTCGGCGACAACCTGGCCCAGCCCTTCACCCGGGACATGGGCTCCAACGAAGGCCGCCGCAGAAACCGCCGCCGCTAACCGGTGGGGCGGAGCCGTACTCAGCCAGGCTGTTCAGGTGGCCGGGTAGTTCTCCGGGAAGATCTGCCCGACCTCGGTCCGCTTTTCCGCCTGGAACGCGTCCTCAGCCCGGCCGTAGGCCCAGTAGCCGGAGATGGAAACCTGCTTGCGGTGCAGCCCATGGTCCTTGAACAGTACGTCGCGCAGCGATTTGATGGCCCCGCGCTCGCCGTGCACAAACGCGTCCACTTCACCGGCCGGCCAATCCAAGCCTGCCACCGCATCCCGCAGGAGCGTAGTGGTGCCCGGGATCTGGCCTTGGCGGAAGAGCCAGTGGAACTGGAGGCCGGCGGGGGCGTTGAGTTCCTGGATGTCCGCTGCGGAGTCCACCTCGATCAGGGCATGTCCCGTCGCGTGTGCCGGCAGCGCTTCGATGGCGGCGCCGATGGCCGGCAGCGCGGAATCATCTCCGGCCATCAGGTACCAATCGACGTCGGGGTTGGGGGAGTAGGCCCCGCCCGGGCCGGTGAACATGACCCAGTCCCCGGGCTGCGCCTTCAGCGCCCACGGGCCTGCCAGTCCCTCGTCGCCATGCACAACAAAGTCGATGGCGATTTCCCCGGCGGTCCGGTCCACGCTGCGGACCGTGTAGGTACGGGTGACCGGCAGCTTGTCCGCGGGCAGGGTCTCTTTCAGCTCGGCGACGTCCACCGGGAGCTCAACGTCCAGTTCCGGGTCGAGGAAGAAGATCTTCACGTACTGGTCCGTGGCGTCTTTGGCCTCAAACTTCCCAAACCCCTCGCCCCCGGCGAAAACCCGGACCATGTGCTCGGAGAGGCGCTCGGTCCGCAGTACCTGAAGGTTCGTCTGGGGCTTTCGGGGGCGGGCGGGACGGGCCGCGGGCTGGGCAGTCATGAAACGGCTCCTGAATACGCAAGGCGTGGGAAGGCGGATGGGGGTACTACTAAGGACAACCTAACCCACCGCCGGTTTTGTTCCCAACCACTATTACCGCGGCAGCCGCCAGTCCACCGGGTCCGCGCCCTGCGCCCTGAGCAGTTCGTTGATCCGGCTGAAGGGGCGGGAGCCGAAGAAGCCGCGTGAGGCGGATAACGGACTGGGATGTGCGGATTCTATCCGCGGCACCGCGTCCAGCAAGGGTGTCAGGTTCTGGGCATCCCTGCCCCACAGGACCACTACCAGCGGACCGCCCCGCGCTACAAGCGACCTGACCGCCAGCTCAGTCAACTCTTCCCATCCCTTGCGACGGTGCGCCCCGGTCTTGCCCGCCTCCACCGTGAGGACCCGGTTGAGCAGCAGCACCCCCTGATCCGCCCAGGCGGTCAGATCCCCGTGCGGTGCCGGGGGAATGCCCAGGTCCGAGTCCAGCTCCTTGTAAATGTTGGCCAGGCTGCGGGGCAACGGCCGAACATGCCGTTCCACCGCGAAACAGAGGCCGATCGAATGCCCGGGCGTGGGGTAAGGATCCTGCCCGACCACAAGGACTTTGACGGCCGAGAGCGGTCGCTGGAAGGCCCGCAGAATATTGGCCGGCGCCGGCAGGATTTCACCGCCCGCTGCGCGCCGCTGCTCAAGGTAGGCAGCCAGCCCATGCACCGTTTGCGTCACCGGCGCCAGAACCTCGGCCCACTCGGGGTGCATGACCTCGTCCAATCCGGCCGGTGCAGAGAACGGAAAAGGCTCCCGCATGTCCACCGCTGATCCGGTGGCCGGAAGCTGGAACAGTGCGCCGTCGTCGTCAGTCATCTTCCTATGGTCGCTGATCGCCGCCCTGGCGGGCCAACCGCCGTCCGTCGCGGGACGCCATGCGCGGGCCCGCGGCGTGCACAAATGACAGGCCCGTGATTCGTTACCATGGTGGAGGACAGTTTCCCCTGTAAACAAAACGGAAGTGATGGTGTGTCTTGGCTGGTTCCGTCGATGCCAGTGCGTTTTCCCTTGACGCCGAGCTGGATTCACCGAGCCAGCTGAGCGAACGCGACCAGAAAATGCTGGCGCTGGAACGGCAGTGGTGGAAGTATGCGGGTGCCAAGGAACAGGCCATCCGTGAGCTCTTCGACATGTCCGCTACGCACTACTACCAGATCCTCAACGGCCTGATCGATACCGAAGAGGCGCTGGCCCATGATCCGATGCTGGTCAAGCGGCTGCGCAGGCTGCGGACGTCCCGCCAGCGCGCGCGGACTGCCCGCCGGCTGGGTACGGACGCCTAGCCTCGGGTCCAGCCGTTCGACTGCGCAGATATTTTCGATACAACTAAGGACGCACTCTTAGCGATGACCAAGTATTCCCGGGACGAGTTTGACCAGGTGCCCGAAACTTCAGACCGCCACGGCGTCCACCGGGCCCACATGGCCGCGTCGAAATCCAGCGGACTCGGCCTGATCATCCTGGCTACCGTGCTGGCGCTCGCCGTCGGCGTACTGTCCTTCTTTGTCCTGCCGCTGCTCGGAGCAGGCGGCGCAAGCACGGGGCTCCAAGCCACCGCGGCGCCCTCGGCCAAGTCGGCATCCCCGAATGCGGCTGAGGAAACGACCGAAGCCACGGATAGCGCCGCCGAACCAACTGTGGACGCAGCGGGGACGGCCACAGAGCCTGCCGGAGAGCCCACGGAGGACGCCACCACGGAGCCCGCCGAGAGACCGACCGAGGAGCCCGTCGACGAGGCTGCCGAAGCTGCCGCTGCCGTGAATAAAGCTGATCCGGTGCTGATCTTCAACAGCGTCGGCGTCACCGGGCTTGGCGGCGCGGTCTCGCAAACGGTCACGTCCGACGGCTGGGCCGTCGGGGTAGTGGATAACTGGCAGGGCACGCCCATGGCCAACTCCGTGATCTTCTACAACCCCGGCCAGAGCGCCAACGCGCAGGCGCTGGGCGAACTCCTGGGCATCTCCGACCTGCGCGAGACCGGGCAGGGAGCAGTCTCCGAGTATGTCACCGTGGTGCTGGGTCCTGGATTCCAGCAAAACGGCTGACCACGTCCCTGTTTGGCCCGTCCGGAGATACGGCCGCGGCCACTGTTACACCTCCATAACATTCTCTGTGCCGGCGCTCACACCAGTGCTGCGGCATGGGTAGAGTGAGCGCATCTCCGCCGCCGGAAACAGAGGCGGCGGGGCCAGGTCTAGAAATATGGAGAGCAATATGGCGCAGGGAACCGTCAAATGGTTCAACGCGGAAAAGGGCTACGGCTTTATCACCGTCGATGAAAACGAAGCTGACGTATTTGTGCATTGGTCCGCCATCCAGATGGACGGTTACCGCTCCCTTGAGGAGGGCCAGCGCGTTGAGTTCGAAATCGGGGAAGGGCAAAAGGGTCCGCAGGCTGAGGAAGTAAAGCTCGCTTCCTGATCTTTGCCAAATTACGACGGCGGCGTGCGGCTATTGATTTAGCCGCACGCCGCCGTCGTATGCAGTTCTAAACACCGCTCTCGCTGCTTGGGCGGGATGCCTGCTACTCCTTGAGCGGAACACCCTTGGCATCGCGGCGGAACATTTCGGCTCCGACCAGGATCATGATGCCTTCGACGAAGCCCCAGATCGCACCGAGACCGAACGTGACGATGGTGACGACGATCTGCACGATCCCGATGCCGACGTAGCCCAGATAGAAGCGGTGGATACCCAGTCCGCCGAGCAGAATTCCCAGCAAGCCGCCGATCAGGCGGGACTTTTGTTCCGGGTAGCCGGCGTAATACGGCTGGCCCGGCTGCCCGTAGGGAACCTGGCCGTACTGCGGCTGCGCGTAGGGATTCTGGCCAAGCGACTGCTGGCCGTGAGGCGGTTGTCCATAGGGCGCCTGTCCCTGCGGCGGCTGGCCCTGTTGTGGCTGGCCGTACGGTGGCTGGCCCTGCGGTGCTTGGCCGTACGGAGGCTTTCCTCCGGGCGCCTGTTCACCGGGCATATTGCCCAGGGGCTGTGTGGGATTGGTGCCCGCACCCCGCAACGGCTCGGTGGGATTCTCCCCGCGGGATGGTCCGGCATGGTCCTGCCCGGCTTTGTCCTGCTTGCCGTCCGGATTTTCCGACATGTTCTTTTCCTTCGGTATGTGATGGTGCTGCGTGACTACCTACAATCTACGGCCCGGCATGCGCCGGTTCTATCGGGGGCCACCCTGATCTTCGTGTCAGTGGCGGTCAGGGTGTTACGCGCTCGGTGAAGCTGTCCAAGTAATCCTGGCTGCAGCTTGCACTCGAGGGTGGTGAGTGCTAATTATTGTGTTAGCACTCTCGCTGGTTGACTGCTAAGCAGTCGGCCGACGGGGGAGAGTGAAAAAATCCAAACCACTGGGATGAGGGTGGCGGTGCGGCGTAAAGAGATCGCCGTCGTCGTTACCCGTCCGTCGCGGGCATCGCAGTGGTTAGCAGTCCTGGTTTATCCAAGGCTGCGCCCGCTGTCTACTGTCCAGAAGGGACGTATGCCGCCATGGCAAAGATCATTAGCTTTGACGAAGAGGCCCGCCGCGGCCTCGAGCGTGGACTGAACATCCTCGCTGACGCAGTTAAGGTCACGCTCGGCCCGCGTGGTCGCAACGTTGTCCTCGAAAAGAAGTGGGGCGCTCCCACGATCACCAACGATGGTGTTTCCATCGCCAAGGAGATCGAGCTCGACGATCCGTACGAGAAGATCGGCGCAGAGCTCGTCAAGGAAGTTGCCAAGAAGACCGACGACGTCGCCGGTGACGGTACCACCACCGCAACCGTCCTCGCCCAGGCCCTGGTCAAGGAAGGCCTGCGCAACGTTGCCGCCGGTGCCGATCCGCTGAGCCTCAAGCGCGGTATCGAAAAGGCTGTTGACGCTGTCACCGCCGAACTGATCTCTTCCGCCAAGGAAATCGAGACCAAGGAGCAGATTGCTGCTACCGCCTCGATCTCTGCAGGCGACCCGCAGATCGGTGAACTGATCGCTGAAGCTCTCGACAAGGTCGGTAAGGAAGGCGTTGTCACCGTCGAGGAGTCCAACACCTTTGGCCTGGAGCTCGAGCTCACCGAAGGTATGCGCTTCGACAAGGGCTACATCTCCGGCTACTTCGTCACCGACGCAGAGCGCCAGGAAACGGTCCTCGAAGACCCGTACATCCTGATCGTCAACTCCAAGATCTCCAACGTGAAGGACCTCGTTGCAGTTCTGGAGAAGGTCATGCAGTCCGGCAAGCCGCTGCTGATCATCGCCGAAGACATCGAGGGCGAGGCTCTGGCCACCCTGGTTGTCAACAAGATTCGTGGCACCTTCAAGTCCGTTGCCGTCAAGGCTCCGGGCTTCGGTGACCGCCGCAAGGCTCAGCTGGCTGACATCGCCATCCTGACCGGTGGCCAGGTCATCGCCGAAGAAGTTGGCCTCAAGCTGGAGAACGCAACCCTCGAACTGCTGGGCCAGGCCCGCAAGGTTGTTGTCACCAAGGACGAGACCACCATCGTTGAAGGTGCCGGCGACGCCGAGGAGATCGCAGGTCGCGTTTCCCAGATCCGCGCCGAGATCGACAACTCCGATTCCGACTACGACCGCGAGAAGCTGCAGGAACGTCTGGCCAAGCTGGCCGGCGGCGTTGCAGTCATCAAGGCCGGTGCCGCAACCGAAGTTGAGCTCAAGGAACGCAAGCACCGCATCGAGGACGCTGTCCGCAACGCGAAGGCTGCCGTTGAAGAAGGCATCGTCGCCGGTGGCGGCGTTGCCCTGATCCAGGCCGGCGCCAAGGCGTTCGCCAACCTGAACCTTGAGGGCGACGAAGCAACCGGCGCCAACATCGTCAAGGTTGCCATCGATGCTCCGCTGAAGCAGATCGCCTTCAACGCTGGCCTCGAGCCGGGCGTTGTTGCCGACAAGGTCCGCGGTCTGCCTTCCGGCCACGGCCTGAACGCTGCAACCGGTGTCTACGAAGACCTGCTGGCTGCCGGTGTGAACGACCCGGTCAAGGTGACCCGCTCTGCTCTGCAGAACGCGGCTTCCATCGCCGGCCTGTTCCTCACCACCGAGGCCGTTGTCGCTGACAAGCCCGAGAAGAACGCTCCGGCCATGCCCGGCGGCGACGACATGGGCGGCATGGGCGGTATGGGCGGCTTCTAGGAATTCCGGCGCAAGCCGCTTCCAAGCCGGTCATCATCTGACCAGTTCCAACAGGAAGGCACGGTTCCCGATCGGGAGCCGTGCCTTCCCGGGTTAAGCCTCGGCCAGTTCGGCGCTCAGGTTCTGCCGGGCCTGCGCCAGCCAAAGCTTGCGGGCGGTGTCCGTCCGATACAACGGCTCCAAGGCCAGCAACCGGCGGACGACGGCGGCGCGGCCGGCTGCGAAATCAGCGTCACCGACGTGCGCGTACTCTTTCCGGACTGCGGCGAGGTAGCGGCGGTAGTTGTCCGGAGGGCTGCCGAGAATCGACAGGTCCGCATCGCACAGCATGGCTCCGGACGCGTCGTCGTCAGCCGGAGCATGATGCGCGGTCAGCAGCACCAGACGGACGCACTCAGCAACCTCCCCGGGTCGGCAGCCGGCGCTGGTCAGCTTCCCGTGTGCCAGTGCCGCGGAATCTTCCTCATCTTTTCCTGCCACCCCTTTATAGACGGCGTCATGGAACCAGGCGGCCAGCCAGACGGCCCGGGTTTCCTCTCCCGGTCGCTCTCCGTGGTCCTGAAGCGTGCGCAGTGCCTCGATGACCGCCAGCAGGTGCGAATGGTCGTGGTAGTGCCGGTGGTCCTCGCCCCACCTGGAAATGAGCTCCCGGCCCAGTCGTTCCTGACCGGGGAGCAAGGCGTTCCAATGCTGCAGCAGTACGTGCTCCAGTTTTCCGGGTCTGCGGCGCGCCGGCACCCGCAGCCCGCTGGCGATCAGTCGACGCACCAACTCACCGCCGGAAACGGCGACAGCACCCCGGGCGACAAGTTCCGCATGGCGTTCTGCCGGTACATCGTAATGGTCGAGATCAAATGCCCTGCTGGGGATCTCTGCAGCCGCCGCAAACTCGTGCAGCTGGTCCAATGAGGAGTCCGAGACCAGATGGGAAAAATGCGTTCCGTGGGCCGGCCACAGCGGGGGATCGATAAGAATTGCCACCCTGCCAGCCTATGTCCGATAGGACCTTGCCGATCTGAAAAGATGGAGACTATGACGATTACTGCTGCCGCCGACGGTTCTGCCCTCGGCAACCCGGGCCCTGCTGGCTGGGCCTGGTACATTGACGAAAATTCCTGGGCAGCTGGAGGCTGGCCGCACGGAACCAACAACCAGGGCGAGCTCATGGCGGTGCTCGATTTGTTCCGTGCCACCGAACACCTGCCGGAAGAGCCCCTGCACATCCTCTGCGACAGCCAGTACGTCATCAACTGCATTACCAAATGGATGCCGGGCTGGAAACGCAAGGGCTGGCGCAAGGCCGACGGCAAAGCCGTACTCAACGTGGACCTCCTCAAGCAGATCGACCAGGTCATCAAGGGCCGCAGTTACAAATTCGAATGGGTGAAGGGCCACGCCGGGCATGACCTGAACGAGGCCGCCGATGTCCGCGCCCGGGCAGTAGCCTTGGCTTTCCAAAACGGATCGGTCATTCCTCACGGGCCGGGGTTCCAAGGCCGGGCGGCCTCAGCCGCCATGGATACTCCCGCCGTCGCCCAATCGGCCGTCCGTGTTCCCGAGCCCCGTCTGCCTCAGCGGGCCGAGAGCACTGAGAGCCCGGAGCCCGATCTGTTCTCCGAGCTGGAGGACTTCTCCGCAGCGGGCGCACAGGAGCCTGTCGAGGAACTGGTCGTCAGGCTGGAACAGGAACTCCTCAGCCCCGGCACACGAGCCGACTTCGGACGGCTTGCCGTGCTCCTGCACCCGGACTTCACCGAGATTGGGCAGTCGGGCCGGATGTGGACCAGGGACGACACGATCAGTGCACTCCAAGGCGATCCGGAGACGGAATCAACTGTGGAGGTCTTCGCCGCTGAACGGCTTGGCGAAGACAGCGTCCTGCTGACTTACCGCAGCAGCTCGCGAACCGGCTCGGCTCTGCGCAGCTCACTGTGGCTCCGCGAGGGGGAACAGTGGCGGCTGCGGTTCCATCAGGGAACGCCGGAACAGAGCTAACCGGCAGTGGCGGCGCGGGGTCCAGATGGGGGATTCCGGCCCGACTGCGTTCTTGGTCACGCCATGAACATGCGTGCGTTGGCTTCTTCGGCCTGAGCATACTGCTGCGATGCCTGGGCCAGTGCCGTATTGATGCTGGCCAGGGACTCTTCAACCTTCAGCTGCGTTGCACGCCAGTCAGTAATCAACTGCTGGAAGTTCGCGGAAGCGGAGCCCGTCCACAACGATTCCAATTCCCGCAGCCCGGACTGCATGGTGTTTACCTCGGCCTGCAGCCGGCCGATGGTGCCCTGGACCGCCATGCTCTTGGCGTTCAAGGCCTCACTGTCCACATGGAATACAGCCATGATGTTCCCTTCGAAGTAGTTGATCCAACGGATACTTCGAGGCTAGGGAGCGTAAGGAGTGCAGGCGAGGGCCCAGCGTGCGATTGTGGATAACGCGGAGGTGAAGCACGAAAGTGGAGGACCATAGTCCCGCGGCTATTTCGGCTTCCGCAGGCCCAGGGGCACCGTCCACTGCCCGTGTGGATCAGTTGTATTCGAAGACGCTGCGGTCGTCGTCGGGCGCTGGCTCATAGGGAATCCGAATGGACATGGTCGCCCCGCCGCCTTCCGTGTCGAGCAGTCGCACAGTGCCGTCATGCTGGGCGACCAGTGCCGCGACGATGGCCAGGCCAAGTCCGGTACCGCCGGTCTCGCGGTAGCGTGAGGAATCCGCGCGGTAAAATCGCTCGAAGACCCGGGCCGCTTCTTCCTCCGATATGCCGGGACCGTGGTCGCGGACCTCGATCACGGAGTCCTTTTTGTCGTCGATGACCGGTTCAACGCCGACCGCGATTTCGATCGGCGAACCCTCAGGCGTGTAGCGGAGTGCATTGGTCATCAGGTTAGCCACGACCTGACGCAGTCTGCCTTCGTCCCCGACAATGGGCGCAGACTGGGCCCCCGCCCCGTCGAGCCCGATGACCTTGATGTCCCGGTCCGGGGCGCTGGCGCGGGCGTCCATGGCGGCATCGTTGCCGAGCAGCAGCAGGTCCAGCGGCTTCGCCTCCAGCGGACGCTGTTCATCCACACGGGCCAGAGTAAGCAGGTCTTCCACGAGCTGGCCCATTCGGGTGGCCTCGCTCTCGATCCGGCCCATGGCCGCCCCGACATCGTCCTGGGTCTGCAAGGCCCCATGGCGGTAGAGCTCGGAGAAACCACGGATGGTCACCAGCGGAGTGCGCAGCTCGTGGGAAGCGTCCGCGACGAACTGGCGCATCCGCCTTTCGGAAGCCGCGCGGCCGGCGAAGGCCGTTTCAATGTGGGCGAGCATCGCGTTGAGCGAACTGGAAAGCTTGCCGATCTCCGTGTTCGGATTGCTCACTTCGACACGGCGGGTCAAGTCGCCAGCGGCGATGGCTGCTGCAGTTTTTTCGACTGTGCTCAGGGGTTTAAACGCTCGCGTGATTGCCAACCACGCGATAGTCGAAGCCGCCGCCGTGGCAAAGAGGCCGAGCAGAAGCGCGCTGGCAGTGAGTCGTTCCACGGTCTCATTCACTTCTTTATACGGAAGCGCAACCGCGATTGAACCGTCAGCTATGTGAAAGACCCTTACTCTCCAACCGTCACTGTCGTCACTAGTACCGGGCACATCAAACGGCAAACCTTCCGTTCGTGCGACTTCGTCAATCGGCATTCTAGGGATAACGGGCAGGTCGACTGTAGAGCTGCTGTTCGTCTCTTGGTTCCTGATCGGGAAGAGCTTCTGAATGTGGTCACCGTCAGGGCTCATCAGGACAGCGGAGTATCGGAAAGTCCCCGAGTTGGCATCACGAATGATCTGCCTGCTGATGTTTTCGGCATTGTTGCGGATGTCCGTGTCCATCTGATTGATCAGATCGTTCCTCAGGAATTGGACCATCAGCGCCGATGTCAGAGCGATGGTAGCGGCCATCAGCACACAGATGATTGCAACCAACTGTGTGCGAAGCGAGGCCGACTTCCACCGTTGGATCACGGTCAGCGCTTTTCCGCCGTGCGCAGCAGGTACCCCACACCACGCTTGGTCTGAATGAGTGCCGGAGCCTCGGGATTGGCGTCGATCTTCCGGCGCAGGTAGGAGATGTAGGACTCCACGATGGACGCATCGCCGTTGAAGTCATACTCCCAGACATGATCCAGGATCTGCGCCTTGGACAGCACCCTGTTCGGGTTCAGCATCAGGTAGCGCAGCAGCTTGAATTCGGTGGGGGAGAGGTCGATGACCAGCCCGCCCCGGCGGACCTCGTGCGCGTCGTCGTCGAGTTCCAGGTCGTCAACCTGGATGACGGCGTCGTCTTCGAGCAGCGGCTGGGTCCGGCGCAGCACGGCACGGATCCGGGCCACCACCTCGTCCAGGCTAAAGGGTTTTGTGACATAGTCGTCGCCGCCGACGGTCAGGCCGGTGACTTTGTCATCGGTGTCGTCGCGGGCGGTGAGGAAGACGACCGGGAAGTGCCGTCCCGCCGCGCGCAACCGGCGCGTCACGGTGAATCCGTCCATATCCGGCAGCATGACATCCAGCACCGCGAGGTCAGGGTTGTGTTCCTCTGCAGCGGCGAGGGCATCACGGCCGTTTGCGGCGGCAACAACTTCGAACCCGGCAAAGCGCAGGGAGGTTGAAAGCAGTTCCCGAATGTTCGGTTCGTCGTCAACTACGAGGAGTTTTGCTTCAGGTTCGTTTTTCTTCACGCTTGTCAGTATGCTCACAGATTCTGGGAGTTGTCTGTACATATCTTGGGTGCTGCCCCGGTGCCAGCCGTTACCCAGCCGTATGGAATAACGACGGCGGGGCCTCCTATTGTGCGGACCTAGCTTTCGACATCTGGTCCTCAAGCCCCATCGCGGCGGCTGAAAATCTCTACCGGAGCGAGCGTTCCCGTTCGGATCGCCTGCGTCAAATGTCCCATCCGGACGGGTCCTTCCGGTCCTAGCACCACCTGCATGCCGGCCAGCCGAGGATCGTTATCGGCCAGCCGGGCCTGCGCACGGGTCAGGAATTCCAACGCGAAACCGTGCCGGTTGCGTTCGCCCGTCACGGTGAAACCCGCTTCCTCCAGTTCCCGGATATAGTCCTGGGGCGAACGGAGGAAGGACGTTTCGGCGCTCGCCGCCCACGGCAGGGGGAACTGCGGTTCGCCCTCCCCGGTGAGCATGATGTCGTAGACCGCGAAGACCCCGCCGTGCCTGAGCACGCGGTGGACTTCGCGGAACAAGGCGTCCTTGTGTTCGACGTTCATTCCGACGTGCATCATGGTTGCCGCGTCGAATTCGCCGTCGCTGAAGGGAAGGTCCAGGCCGCTGGCCTTGGAGAAGCTGACCTGGCCGGTCAGGCCGCAGCGCCGGGTCAGGGATTGGGCCGTGGTCACGAAGGACGGGGTGAGATCCACGCCGTGTACCGTGGCGCCGAACCGGTGCGCGAACAAGCGTGCCGGTCCACCGATACCGGAGCCAATGTCCAGCACCCGCATGCCGCTGCCGATGCCGGCGCCGCGGGCCACGTCCTCGGCCGCTTCAGCACCGCCGATGTGGAATTGGTCCACCGCGGCCAGATCATCCGGCTCGAAATGGTCCGGATCGAGGCCGACAGCGGCCACCCCGGCGAGGATGGCATCCTCCAGATCCGGCTTCGCGTAATGCTCGGCGACAACTTGTTCAGCGTCCACGGCGGCCTCCCCACTGGTTTTGATGGCTGAAATTCTACGCCGCGCCGGCGTCTCCGGACCGGCTCAGCTCCCCGTCTTTCCCACGTCTTTGGCATCGAGAATGGTGTAGGCATAGCCCTGTTCGGCGAGGAACCGCTGGCGTTTGGCGGCAAATTCCTGGTCCAGCGTCTCCCTCGCCACCACGGTGTAGAACCGCGCGGCCCGGCCGTCCGACTTGGGCCGCAGCAGCCGTCCCAGCCGCTGGGCTTCCTCCTGCCGCGAGCCGAACGAACCGGAAACCTGGATCGCCACCGCGGCCTCGGGCAGATCAATCGAGAAGTTCGCGACCTTGGAAACCACCAGGGTGTGCAGGGAGCCGGAGCGGAATTCGTCGAAGAGCCGCTGGCGTTCCTTCACCGAGGTCTCGCCTTTGATCAGCGGCGCGTCCAGCCGTTCGGCGAGCTCGTCCAGCTGGTCGATGTACTGCCCGATCACCAGCAGTTGCTCGCCCTTATGGTGGGCCACCAGCTGTTCCACCACACCGTTCTTGGTATCGGAGGTGGCGCAGAGACGGTACTTATCGGCGTCGTCGGCCATTGCGTACGCCACGCGCTCGTCGCGCGGCAGATCCACCCGGACCTCCACGCAGTCCGCCGGCGCAATATAGCCCTGCGCCTCGATGTCCTTCCACGGGGCGTCGTAGCGCTTGGGCCCGATCAGCGAGAAGACCTCGCCCTCTCGGCCGTCCTCGCGCACCAGCGTCGCCGTCAGGCCGAGCCGCCGCCGGGCCTGCAGATCCGCGGTCATCCTAAAGATCGGCGCCGGCAGCAGGTGCACCTCGTCGTAGATGATCAGGCCCCAGTCATTGTTGTCCACCAGCTCCAAGTGGGGATAGAGCCCGCCGCGGCGCAGCGTGAGCACCTGGTACGTCGCGATGGTTACCGGCCGTACCTCCTTGAGCGAGCCCGAGTACTCGCCGATCTCGTCCTCGGTGAGCGTGGTGCGCTTGAGCAGCTCGTCCTTCCACTGCCGCGCGGAGACCGTGTTGGTCACCAGGATCAGCGTGGTGGTCTGGCTCGTGGCCATCGCCGCGGCGCCCACCAGCGTTTTGCCCGCACCGCAGGGAAGAACGACGACGCCGGAACCTCCCGCCCAGAAGTTCTCCGTGGCCACCTGCTGGTAGGGGCGGAGCTTCCAACCGTTCTCCTCCAGCGCGATCGGATGCGGCGTGCCGTCCACGTAGCCGGCCAGGTCCTCGGCGGGCCAGCCGAGCTTGAGCAGCAACTGCTTGAGCTGGCCACGCTGCGAGGAATGCACCACGGTGGTCTCGCCGTCGATCCGCGGGCCGAGCAGCGGCTGGATCTTCTTGGCGTGCATGACCTCCTCAAGCACCGGGTAGTCGTCGGTGCGCAGCACCAGCCCGTGCTGCGGGTCCTTTTCCAGCCGCAGCCGGCCGTACCGGGACATCGTCTCTTCGATGTCGATCAGCAGTGCGTGCGGCACGGGGAAGCGCGAATACAGCAGCAACGTGTCCAGCACCTGTTCGGCATCCAGGCCGGCAGCGCGCGCATTCCACAGCCCCAACGGCGTGATCCGGTAGCTGTGCATGTGCTCCGGCGCGCGCTCGAGCTCGGCGAAGGCCGCGATGGCGTGGCGCGCCTCGGTGGCCTGCTCGTGGTCCACCTCCAGCAGGATGGTCTTGTCGCTCTGGACGATCAGCGGCCCGTCAGCCATCGGTGGTGCTCCTCTTCTTGTCGCCGGTCTCGTCGACCAGCTCGATGTCCATCACACGGTGGATCGAGACCACGCGCTCGCTGTCGCGACCCGCGTCGAAGACGCGCAACCGCCCGCCACCTACGGATAGCGGCTGCAGGACCTCGTGCCGGTGGGCCCCGTTGGGTTCCACAATTCCGATCCGCACCGGCCGCTTGAGCCGGATCGCCTTGCGCAGGGTCTCCAGGGCCAGCAGCGGTTCCGCCTCCGCGCCTGCGGCGGACTTGGCCGGCGTGCCCGCTCCGCGCAACCGGTCCAGCTGGGCCTGCAGGTCTTCGTCCGTGAGCAGCCAGGGATTGGTCCGGACCGGGAAAGACGACGGCGCGCTGCCAGCTACGCGGGTGATCCCACCTTGTGCAGGGGCACTTCCCGCCGCGCCGCCGGCGCCGCCCGCCGCGGTGAGGGCAACGCCGTCGTCGTCCTGATCCGGTGCGGGGGAATAGCCGAGCTCGCGCAGGGTGTGCAGCAGTTCGCGGGCGCTCGACTTCGACGCCAGCACGGTAGGCGCCAGCCTCCGCAGCCCCAGCAGCGCGGCCCGCGGATCCGCCAGCAGCGCGTCCAGGAGTTCGTGGTCCTCGCTGCGCAAATAGGAGGACATGCTGCCCACCCGGACGGCACCGTGCCTGGCGGCGGTGTCCTCAACAAGGTAGCGCAGGGGCTGCGGCACCTCGGTGGCCGAGTGGCGGGTCAGGAAGGCGAGGATGCCCTCGGCGTCCTGCCCCGCATCCAAGGCGCGGCGGACGGAATCCGCGGAGAACCGGTAGATGGCGGCCGGACCCTGCCCCTCGGCGGTGGAAAGCAGCGCCAGTTCACGGTTCACCGCCGGCTCGAGGTAGCCCGGGGCCACTGCGGTCAGGTCCGCCTGCAGCAGGAAATGGCTCAGCGGTTCCGGCAGCTGCCGGTCCAGCAGCTCCGCGGCCTCCTCCGGCTCGCCGGCGGCCAGCGCGGCACCTAGTTCGGTCAGCGCACCGGAGCCGAGCAGGCCCAGCCGCGCGGACTCAACCAGCATGCCCGGGACCAAACGCTCGAACCGGCGACGCAGCCGCGGCTGGTGCCAGCAGAGGTAATCGGTGAGCAGGGACTCCGCCGGTGCCGCCACCGAGGCGCCGTCGCCGATTGGGACGGAGAGTTCGGCGAGGGCGGCAAGCAAACGACGGCGGACGGCGGGTGCGTCGGGACGCGACGCTTCCGCGGCGAGGGCGTTAATGCCGGGCTTCGCCGCGTCCGGCCGGGAGTCCGGCCTCACGCCTGGCCGGGATCCTGGGCGGGCGTCTGGCCGGGAGCCCGGCTGGGCCGGGGACCCCACCAGCGCGGGCGCGCGGTCGAGCGCTAGCCACGCCGTGGCCAGCAGCAGCCACTGATGGTGACGGTCGGACGCGGCGTAAGTGCCGGCGTCGTTGGTCCTCCACTTACTGGTATCCACGTCCAAGGTGAGCAGCCCGGCCGCGGCAGTCAGCTCGAGCAGCCAGGACACCTCGGCTGTGCCGATGCGGAGCTCGTCCGCCAGCCGCTTGATTTCCCGCACGCCGACACCGCCGGCGCGCAGGGTTGCCACCGGCGTCGTGTCCGCGAGCACCAGGAGCTCGGAGACCAGCCGCAAGGTCTCGGCGACGGCGGAATAGGCGGCATTGTCGCGCAGACTGGCCCGGACCGTCCGCGCCGCCCCGGTGCCGGACCTCGCGGCTTCCTCCGTCCCGGGCCCGGGGGCCGCGGTTTGCCAGGGGTTAATCAGGGCGCCGCCGCGGGCCGCGATCCCGGCGGCGCGCGGCAGTTCAACGTGGCTTGCATCCACCGGCACCAGCAGACCGCGGGCGAGCAACCACTCCACCGGCGAGGCCCCGGCGTCGTGCACTGGAAGATTCCGGAGCGCCTGGGGGACCGTGCCCACCGGCGAGCGGCGGAACCGCTCCAGCAGCTCGCCGGTCTTCGGCGGCGCCTCAGCCAGCAGCGCCTCCCAGGTGCCGGGAGCGCAGAGCCACAACTCGAGGGCCCGGGCAGCCGCGGAAGCCTTGTCCGCCGGAGATAACTCTGTATCACTGTCAGCACCGTCGGCACCGTCGGGCAGCGGGTAGCCGGCACCCCTGAGGGCAGCGACGACGGCGACCATCCGTTCGCCCGCCTCGGGGCTGGCGGCAGCGAGCTTCGCATAGGTGCGGCCCAAACCGGCAGGGTAAGGACCCAGCACGTCAGCCAGGCTGGCCACCGGGAGGAATCCATCCGGCTGGTCCAATCCGGCCGGAACCGGTACCAGCAGGCCCAGCGAGTGCAGCTTGGCGAGGTAGCCGTCCAGCTGCTGCATGCCGGTGTTGCCCGGCTGCTGCACGGTGGTGTCCGGCTCAGGGACGAGCAGCGGTGTGAGTGCGTCCGCGTCGATGCCCGTGCCGGCGTCGACGTCGGTGCACAGGACTATCGTTTCGAGCAGGTCCAGCTCCGGTCGGGAGAGTTTCTCCAGCGCCCGCTGCAGGCTGATTCTGGTGCACGCCCTGGCAGCGAGGGCGGAAAAATCCGGCACCGGCGGCAGGCACAAATCCGGGCGGGCGCTCAGCAGCGCCCGCAGCTGATTGTCGCTGCGGGCAGCCAAATCATCGGCCAACGCACGGATGGAGGACATCAGATTAACGTTACCCCGGCCGGCAAGCCCTGAAACTGGCTGGATGGCGCGGGGATCAGGACCCAAGCAAGATCAGAAGCTGCGCCGGCGCCTGATGCTGCGCAGGATCAGGAAGCCCATCAAGAGGAACGCCACGGGGAAACCGGTCCAGGCGATGGCCAGGAACCCGGGCCAGGCTTCGTTCCCGAAGAGGGCGCTGACTAGGATCACGGTCAGGCTGGCAAGCCCCGCGAGGGATACGACGGCGGCAATCGTCACCAGGGTGATCAGGAGCCTGCCCGTCTCCGGGCGGGCCGCGGAACTGGACGACGGAACAGGGGCGGACATGCAGATAACGCTAACAGCGGACATGTTGCCGGCAAAGTCCGGGACGGCTGTCGGAACAAGCTAATCTAGATAGAGACTTCCCCGTCTATGGTTACCGTACCGCCAGCACAGATCGCTGGCACCGGAACCTGCACGGGACATGAAAAGCGCAGCAGCGGGCGATTACCCTGCAACGGAATCGTAGAACGAGGTAACTGAAGTGCCCATCGGCAAGGTCAAATGGTTTGACACGGAAAAAGGTTTTGGATTCCTGGCCACGGATGAGGGCCAGGAAGTGTTCCTGCATGCCTCCGCGCTTCCGGCCGGCGTCACCGAGGTCAAGGCCGGCACCCGCATGGAGTTCGGCGTAGCCGAGGGACGTCGGGGAGCGCAGGCCCTTTCGGCCCGCATCATCGATGCCAAACCATCGGTCGCGAAGGCTGTCCGAAAGCCGGCGGAAGACATGGCCGTCATCACCGAGGACCTCATCAAGCTGCTCGACGACATCTCCAACGGGCTCCGCAAGGGCCGCTATCCCGACAAGGCACACTCGGCCAAGGTCGCTGCCGTGCTGCGCCACGTCGCGGATCAGCTGGACGTCTGAGCCGGCGGAGTCTATACATGAGCAGCGCTGAGACAGAAACGGAATCTGCAGTGGAACCAACAGTAGACACCGCCGCGGAAAGCCCTGCTCCGGTACGACGGCGGCCCGCTGCCAAGCGGCCCGCAAAACTGGATGCACTGCTGGCCGCTGCCGTGGACCGTGCCCGTCAGGGCGTGCTCGAGATGGCCCCGGCAGAACAGGTCGGCGACCATGTGGGCGTGGTTGCGGAAGCCGAACGCCTGGTGGTCCACCGGTTCGAATCCAAACTGCCCGGCTACATCGGCTGGCAGTGGTTCGCCTCCCTCGCGCGTGCCCCGCGGAGTAAAGAGATCACGGTCTGTGAAATCGGTCTGCTGCCCTCGGAAAAGTCGTTGCTGGCGCCGGACTGGGTTCCGTGGGCCGAACGGGTCCGTCCCGAAGAGGCCGCAGCGGAAGCCGAGAGCATCGCAGACGAAAACAACGACGGCGAAAACAACGACGGCGCCGGCCAGGCTCCGGACGAAGCAGCGAACGACGTCGATGACGCCGCTGAAGCTCGACCAGTCGACGAAGCTGCCGCTCCAGCAGTGGATGAATCCGCTGGCCAAGCATCGGCTGACCCGGATCCCTCAACTTCGGACTCCGCAACGTCGGAGAACACAGGCTCCGCAACGTCGGAGAACGCGGGCTCAGCGGACGCAGTGCTTGAGCCCTCGTCGTCAGAGCACTCGGCCGACGAACTCGTTACGGACGAACTCGCCTCGGATGTAAAGACAGCTGAGGCTAACGCGGAGGCAGTTGAGTCCGCCCCGGAGACAATCGACTCCGGCTTCGAGGCACCTGAGACCACCCCACACCCGGAGGCAACCGCCTAAACCATCCGCGGCCATGTGAATCCTGCGGCAGAAAGGAGCGCCTGTATAGATGTTCCGTTCGCTGCAGTTCTTCAACTACCGCATCTGGTTTGTCGGGGCGATCGTCTCCAACATTGGCACCTGGATGCAGCGGACCGCCCAGGACTGGCTGGTCTACGACATCCTGACCAAGCAGGACGCCGCTGCCATGGGCATCGTCATGGCGCTTCAGCTTGGCCCGCAGCTGCTCATGGCGCCATGGTCCGGATTGATCGCGGACAGTTTCAACCGGCGCCACCTGCTCATGATCACCCAGATCTCCATGGCATTGCTGGGCCTTGGGCTGGGCATCATGGTGATCACGGGCGTTGTGGAGCTCTGGCACGTCTACGCCTTCGCCCTGGCCTTGGGCATGGTGTCCTCCGTGGATGCCCCGGCCCGGCAGACCTTTGTCTCGGAGCTCGTCCGCGATGACTTCCTGCCCAACGCCGTCGCGCTGAACAGCACTTCCTTCAACCTGGCCCGCATGGTGGGACCGGCCGTGTCCGGCGTGCTCACGGTCGCCGTCGGGCCTGGTTGGGTTTTCCTCATCAACGCGGGCACGTTCGGGGCGATGATTGCCGCACTGCTGGTGATCCGAGGCAGTGAGCTGCGTTCGCTGCCCAAGGCTGCCAAGGGCAAGGGCAGGATCCGCGAAGGGTTCCGCTATGTGCGCCACCGGCCGGACCTGATGATCGTCATGACGGCGATCTTCATCATCGGAACCTTCGGACTGAACTTCGCCATCTATATTGCCGCCATGGCCCGGACCGAATTCGGCGGGCACGCCGGCGACTTCGGCCTGCTGTCGTCTGTCATGGCCATCGGCTCGGTCATGGGGTCACTGCTTGCTGCCCGCCGCGACCGGCCCCGGCTGCGATTCATTTTCGGGGCCGCGGCAGCCTTCGCGGTCGCCTGTACGGCGGCCGCTCTGGCACCCAACGCCTGGTTGTTCGGCCTGGCCCTCGTGCCCATCGGAGTGTCCGCGCTGACCATCATGACCGGCGCGAACGCCTACGTGCAGACCAACACGGATCAGGTGATGCGTGGACGCGTGATGGCGCTGTATATGGCGATCTTCATGGGCGGAACCCCGATCGGTGCTCCCATCGTCGGCGCCGTCACCGACGTTTTCGGACCCCGGTGGGGTCTGGGCGTGGGTGCGCTTGCCGGACTGGCCGCGGCACTGGTCGGCTTCATCTGGGCATGGCGCGCCAAACAAATGCGTTTCCAGTTCGACGGTACTGCCAAACGGAAGCTGCGCATTACCTACCTGCAGCAACGGCCGTAGGCTGCCCGAACCCTTGCCGGCGCCCGCGCAACACAAACAACAAGGCACCCTGGGAAAACCAGGGTGCCTCGTGCTGCAGTTGGCAGGAATCAGCCGTTCAACTGCTCAATCACGTAGTCCACGCAGTTGAGCAGGGCACTGACGTCCTCCGGCTCGATCGCGACAAAGGTGGCAATGCGCAGCTGGTTGCGGCCGAGCTTGCGGTACGGCTCAACATCCACCACGCCGTTGGCACGCAGGACCTTGGCGACGGCGGCGGCGTCGACCGAGTCGTCGAAGTCCACCGTGGCAATGACGTTCGAACGGTGCTCGGGATTGACCACGTACGGAGTTGCCACGTCGGACGCTTCCGCCCAGCTGTAGACGCGGCCGGCGGAATCGGCCGTGCGCTTCGCGGCGAACTCCAGGCCGCCGTTGCTGTTGAGCCACTCGATCTGGTTGTTCAGGGTCACCAGAGTGGTCAGCGCCGGCGTGTTGTAGGTCTGGTTCTTCAGCGAGTTGTCGATCGCCGTCTGCAGGTTGAGGAAGTCTGGGATCCAGCGGTCGGTGCCGCCGATCTTTTCGGCCCGTTCCAGCGCTGCAGGGGAGAACATGCCCAGCCAGATACCGCCGTCGGACGCGAAGTTTTTCTGCGGCGAGAAGTAGTAAACGTCGCTCTCGGAGACGTCCACGTGCAGCCCGCCCGCGGCAGAGGTGGCGTCGACGAGCACCAGCGACCCTTCGTCTGCGCCGTCCACGCGCTTGACAGGAGCGGCAACACCGGTGGAGGTTTCGTTCTGCGCCCAGGCATAGACGTCTACGCCGGCTTCGGCCTTCGGGGTGGGCAGGGAACCGGTCTCGGCCTTGATGATGGAGGATTCCGCCAGGAAGGGGGCGTTGTTCGTGGCCGCGGCAAACTTCGAGCTGAATTCACCGAAGGAGAGGTGCTGTGCCTTGTTCTCGACCAGGCCGAAAGTTGCGACGTCCCAGAAAGCAGTGGCCCCGCCGACGCCGAGGATAACTTCGTAGCCCTCGGGAGCCTGGAAGAACGTCTGCAGGCCCTCGCGCACGCTGCCCACAAGGTTCTTGACCGGTGACTGGCGGTGGGAGGTGCCGAGCAGATCCCGGCCGGCCGCCACAACAGCGTCGATCTGTTCGGAGCGGATCTTGGACGGTCCGGCACCGAAACGACCGTCCTGGGGCAGCAGGTCTGCGGGAATGCTTATTGACTGGTTGTCGCTCATAAGGGCTTCTTCCTGGCGGGCTTACGCTGATCTCTAGACAGTTCGCCTTCGAACCTCCTCACATTCTGTCGCAGAGGTCCTGCCGTCCGATACTTGAGACTCGCATATTTCGTATGCTGGACCTGTGATGCTGGCGCGTGGCGTAATCTGTCGTGCGTCTGGTGCAACACCGGAATTATCGGCACTTGGGGCAAACAAGATAACCTTAGTTGGGGGACCACGACGCCGGTGCGTCGGCTTTCGGATCTATCCCGCCACCTGCGCTGAGGAGCAAGAATTCCAGTGACTGATCTCATCGACACAACCGAGATGTACCTTCGGACCATTCTCGAGCTGGAAGAAGAGAACATCGTTGCCCTGCGGGCCCGCATTGCGGAGCGCCTGCGCCATTCCGGACCTACCGTTTCCCAGACCGTGGGGCGGATGGAGCGTGACGGCCTAGTGGTTGTTTCCGGAGACCGGCATCTGGAGCTTACGGAGAACGGCCGGCGCCGCGCCACCGAGGTGATGCGCAAGCACCGGCTGGCCGAGCGGCTCCTTGCGGATGTCATCGGTCTGGACTGGGCTTATGTCCACGACGAAGCATGCCGGTGGGAGCATGTGATGAGCGAGCGCGTGGAGCAGCGCCTCTATGAGCTGCTCGGCAAACCTACTGAGTCGCCATACGGCAATCCCATTCCGGGGCTCGAGGCCCTGGGTGGAAAGCCTGCTGAGCAATTCATCAACGGTGTTGTTAACCTCACAGAGGCCATGCGGAAGTACCAACCGTCGGACACCGTGACGATTATCCGGCTGGCCGAGCCGATCCAGGTGGAGCCGGAATTGCTCCTCCAACTTGATGAAGGTGGCCTGAAACCCGGGGCCAAGCTGCAACTGGAAACCGTTGGCGAATACATTTCAGTTCGTGTCCCAGGCATCGAGGGCGCACTCGAACTGCCGCCCGAGGTGGCTGCCCACATCTTTGTGGCGTTCGATCCCGTCCCAGCCGGAAACGCTTAACCCTGTTGTCCACAGGTATGGATAAAGGAATTATTACTCTGAAGGGTTTCCCTTTATAGTTGTTGCTTGACGCCGATGCATTGGCGTCACCTGATCCGTAGCCGAACCCTGTCAGCGGATCAGCGACCCGCATTGACAGGGGCGGAGGACCCACCATCGGCAGCCTACCCAGCTGCCTAGGGGTGAAGCCACGCTTGATTTCGGTACCAGCTGCTTTCCGCACTGATACCGCACGTCTTGTGGCCGAGTTATCTCTTACTCGAATCCGACAGCTAACTTCGCAGGCTTATAGGAGAGGGAAGACTTTTGTCAGAACAAAGAGCCACGGGACGGCGTCGTTCGGCCGCCCCGGCAGGTAGGTCGCGTCCGCGTTCAGGAAGCACCGGCCGTCGACGTGCCGAAGCTGCTCCGTCGCCCGTAACCGCAGTAGTCCGAGGCGCTGGCCACAAGGCCGCTATCGTGGCGACCGCATCCGGCATGGCGCTTACTGTCCTGCTGCCCACAACCGCAGGTGCCTCTGCGTCCGGCGAACCCACCGTTGATGCGGCAGCAGCCGAGGTCACAGCCGTCGCCGCCGCACCCGTAACGGCGGCAGCGGAAGTTGATCTGCACTTCCAGCGCGCCGGCCTGACGAGCAATTTTGACCCGGACGCCAAGCTCGAACAGGTCATGGTGGCATCCGGCAGTGATGCCACGGCCGTCAGCAGTGAAGGTACGCTGTCCCAGCCAATGGAGATGGACAGCATGAAGATGACCTCGCCGTTCGGCATGCGGGTCAATCCCGTGACCGGATATGCCGGTGAAATGCACACCGGCCAGGACTACGGCGCAGCCTGCGGCTCGCCGGTCTACTCTGCCGCTGGCGGCACGGTCAAGGAAGCCGGCTGGTTTGGCGGCTACGGCAACCGCGTAGTGGTGGACCACGGTAACGGTCTTGAGACCACGTACAACCACCTGACAAGCATTAGCGCCAAGGTTGGCGACACCGTCAGCCGTGGGGAGTTGTTGGCCCAAAGCGGTACGACCGGTAATTCCACCGGCTGCCATCTCCACTTTGAGGTAGTTGTCAATGGCGACATGGTTGACCCTAAGGGCTGGCTGTAACCAAAGACACACCATTCCGTGACCGGAATGTGACTTAGACGATGAAACGTTATAGTGTCGAACCCGTGCCGAAGACCGGTTAGAGGTTTGGCACCTCCGGGTGGATTGCCTAGCTCTGCCACTTCCCGGGGTCCGTTCGCAACGATTTCGCATGGCAGGGG
>NZ_JBDGKM010000012.1:50463-141094 GCF_057656375.1 Arthrobacter sp. Soil_C_60
GGCTGGACCGGTTATACGACCGCGCTGGCCGATGCTTACATCGGTTCGGGCCCGGTCTTCATCCGCCCCAACGGCTAAGAGTTTCAACAGGGTACCGCGTTACCCGAACCCGTTTCCCAGGTCATAGCAGTACCGCATCCCGGGCGTTCCGCCGTACGGAGGCCTGCCGGCATCTGCCAGCGGCCCCAGTTGCAAACGCCGGTCCGCTCATGGCGGAACTGGATCAGACCTGGATCAACGTTTTTGTCTGCAGGGCCGTCCTCCGACGAGGGCGGCCCTGCAGTAGTTAACGGATAGGTGCGCCTTGGCCCTGATTGGCATTGTTTTGGTCTGAGGAAGGCCGCAAACAACGTTTCATCAATGCCGCGGGGACCTCGTCCGAATTTCGATGGGCGAATAATTAGCGCAGCGGGCGTGATTCCGCTTACTCTAACTCTTGTCAGTGTCGAATCACCATGGCCGGGATGCAGCCGATCCCGCAGCCCCGGGCGTGGCCGGACGGACAGGAACGTGCATGCGCACACTCGTTCTGAACGCTGGATACGAACCGCTGGCGGTAGTGACCTTCCGCCGGGCGCTGCTTCTTGTGCTCACTGGAAAGGCGAGCATCATCGCTGAGGACGGCGAACCCGTCGTCGGGCCCAACGATATATTCGGCAGGCCATCGGTCATCCTGCTCAACCGTTACATCAAGATCCCCTATCCTCAGGACATGACAGTGACACGGCGGGGTGTGCTGCGCCGGGACAACTACGAGTGCGCCTACTGCGGAAAGACCGCCAACACCGTTGACCATGTGAAACCACGTTCGCGCGGCGGAATCGACAGTTGGGAGAACCTCGTCGCCTGTTGCCTGCGCTGCAACAATGCCAAGGGGGATCGGACACTGAAGCAGATGGGCTGGCATTTGCGCATTACCCCGCGCGCTCCCCGCGGCAGCCACTGGCGGATCCGTGAACTGGAGCGCCCGGCTCCGGCGTGGAGCGAGTTCCTCGACTCCAACCCGGCGGCTTGATGGGTCTGTCCGGATTCGACGCCGTCATCCTGGCCGGCGGCCGTTCCTCGCGCCTGGCCGGCGAGCCCAAAGCTCTGCTCCGCTACAACGGCCAATCGCTGCTGCGCCGCACCCTGAATAGCGTTAGAGCGGCCCGGCGCATCGCCGTCGTTGGTCCCGATGAGCTGCGCGTGGAACTGGAGGCCTTCATCGATGCCGAGCCCGAAGCCGCGGTGGTTCTGACGCGTGAAGATCCGCCTTTTTCGGGCCCCGCCGCAGGAATCGGTGCAGCAATCAACGTGCTGCGCAGGGGCATTGCCAAGGACGACGACGGCGGTGCCGCCTTCAGGGCGCCCCTCACCTTGATCTTCGCGTGCGACATGCCTGCACTGGGCACACTGCCGCAGCTGCTGCTTGATGCGGCAGAACGAAATCCGGCCGTGCAGCTGGTGCTGCCTGTGGACGCCGATGGCCGCACCCAACCCTTGGCCTCTTGCATCGACAGCGTGGCACTGGATGCAGCAGTGGCCGGATATGGCCCAGGCGGGCTGGTCGGAATGCCGGTACGGAAGTTACTCGAGGGGCTGGAATCGCTGAAGCTTCCGCTGGCGTCGACCGCGACCGCCGACGTGGATACCTGGGATGACGCGCAACGCTTTGGCATAGCACCGCCGGCACCGTAGCCTGAACTCATTATTGAGCTGTTCCTGCACGCGCTTTACGCCCGGCGCAGGGCGAAAAGAACATCGGAGGACCAGGTGGCCGGAGCCGAAGAAATGCTTGAACCTTTCGTCACAGAGCTGCTCGCAGCCCTGGAGATCGAGGACACGCCGGTAGACCTTGAGGCGGTTCTCGGGCTGGCCGGAGTAGCGGCCCACAGCGTGATCCGTCCGGCAGCGCCTGTCACCACGTTTATTGTCGGTTACGCCGCAGGGTTGGCCGCCGCAACCGGACAGGCAGCGCCGGCCGTGGCAATGCGTGCCGCCAGCCGAGTGGCGGATGAAGTCGCCCGTCGCCACGCTGCCGACGGAGCAACCGGAGCAACCGGAACAGCCGGAGCGGCAGGGGACGGAAGCGCTGGAAACGGAACTGGCGAGACCGGACAAGCGTGAGGCACCAGGAACCCTCCGTGAGATGGGACGCGGCGCGGGAACTGGCTTATAAGACGGGGCAAGACAACCGCGCACGCCCCGCGTCCGTGGACTTGGCGCGTTGCACCGGGCTGACGTTGGCGCACGATGTCGCGGCCGAGTTTGCCGTGCCGCATTATGCTTCCTCGGCGATGGACGGTTGGGCCATTGCCGGCGCCCCTCCGTGGGAGCTGGCCCTGCCCGGAACGACGCTCTCTCCGGGGCAGGCGACCCCCGTGGTCACCGGTGGGTTGATACCGGCCGGTACCGAAGCGGTACTCCGGAGCGAATACGGCGAGATGGAAAGCGTTGCGGAGCACACCCTGCTCCACCGCCTCCGTGATGTTCCGGCTACGGAGCCACCTCCCGGGCGGCACATTCGTCCGGCCGGCGAAGAAGCTGCTGCGGGGGAGCCGATCATCTCGGCCGGAACAAAGCTCACCCCCGCGCACGTCGCCATTGCCGCAGTCTGCGGCCACGACCAGCTCCCGGTTTACCCGAGGCCGTCGGCCGCGCTCTTGCTGACCGGGGACGAAGTCGTTACCTCCGGTGTTCCGGCGCCCGGGCAGGTCCGGGATACTTTCGGACCGACCTTGCCCTCGATCATCCATGTCCTTGGGGGCGAAGCTTCCACCTCCCGCCGCTTGCCGGATGACTTTGAGGCCACCCGCCGGGCCATCCTTGAGTGTGGAGGGGACGTTGTGGTCACGACCGGCGGAACCGGGCATTCACGGGCAGACCACCTGCGCCGCGTACTGGCCGAACTGCAGGCCGAGGTCCTGGCACCATCCATCCGCATGCGCCCCGGCCATCCCGCTCTGATGGCCCGCCTCTCCGACGGGCGGACGCTGATAGGCCTCCCCGGGAATCCGCTCGCCGCCATGATGGCACTCCTGACCCTCGGCGGCCCCCTGCTCGCCGGTATGACCGGCAGACAGCTTCCGGACACGGGCCGTGTTGCAGCCGGAACCAGGTTCGCCCCGCTGGATGGGAAAGACCGGCTGATCCCGTATGCGATGACCGGGGTGGGCGCTGTTCCCGCCGGCCATGTCGGTTCGGCGATGATGCGCGGGTTGGCCAACGCGGACGGCGTCATCGTGGTGCCTCCGGAAGGTGCCGCTGTTGGGCAGGAACTGCGTACCCTGCCGCTGCCTTGGTGAATTAAGCTGGCATCAATTAGCAAGGAGATTTTTATGGGACGCGTAACCCAGCGCCGCAAGGTGCTCAGACTCAGCCTCGACGGCCAGGCCAATCGCCGGATGGATACCCTCGCCGCGGAAGAGCCGTTGGAAATCAGGCTCGGCGGCAAAGCCTTCAGCATCACCATGCGCACCCCCGGGGACGATTTCGATCTAGTCGCCGGCTTCTTGGTTTCGGAAGGCGTGGTCTGGGAAGCCGCCCAGCTTGGCGCCATGCGGTTTTGCGCGGGCGAAGACGAACAGGGCCGCCAGACCTATAACGTCATCGAGGCCCAGCTGGCTCCCGGCGTCGCGCTTCCGGACACCTCGCTGGAGCGCCATGTTTATACCTCGAGTTCGTGCGGGATCTGCGGAACGGCATCGATCGATGCGGTCACCAAGAGCTCGCATTTTCCGATCTTGGGGGCGGACACGGCGGAGGCTGATCAGGACACAGAGAACGACGACGGCGCGCTGGCCGGCAACGCTTCGCGGCAATTGCCGTTGGCGACGCTGCTTTCCTTGCCCGATAAGCTACGTGAGCGCCAACAGGTCTTTGACCGGACGGGCGGTGTCCATGCGGCCGGACTATTCAGCTTCGACGGCGAGCTTCTCTGCCTGCGGGAAGACGTCGGCCGGCACAACGCCGTCGACAAGGTAGTGGGTTGGGCCTTGCGGGAAGGCCGGTTGCCGCTGAGCGACACAGTCCTGCAGGTTTCAGGCCGTGCTTCCTTTGAACTCGTGCAGAAGGCCTACCTAGCCGGAATCCCCGTATTGGCCGCCGTCAGCGCGCCGTCATCACTCGCCGTCGAACTCGCGGAGGAGTCGGGACTGACGCTGGCGGGCTTCAGCCGAGGTAACACTGTGAATATTTATGCTCATCCAGGACGAATTATCGGAGCGAAGGTCGAGATTCCCCTGTGACACGGGATACATTGGGGTCATGGCTCGCCGTGCACCTATTGATGACATAAATGAAGACTCTCTGGAAGTCCAGGATCCGAAGACAGCCGCTGCCGGCGTCAAAGCGGTCATGGTCTCCATGGAACGAGGACTGGCCCAAGCTGGCGTAACCCGGACCGTGCGCTCGATGCTCCGGGTTAACCAGCATGGCGGCTTTGACTGTCCAGGCTGCGCCTGGCCCGAATCGATCACCGGGAAGCGCAAGCCCGCCGAATTCTGCGAGAACGGCGCCAAGGCCATTGCAGAGGAAAACACCCTCCGGACCGTAGGCCCGGAGTTCTGGGCCGAGCATTCCATCAAGGACCTGGAAGAGAAGACCGAGTATTGGCTCGGCAACCAGGGGCGGATCACCCAGCCGGTTGTCATCCGGGAAGGCGACACGCATTATTCCCCGATCAGCTGGCCTGAAGCATTCGACCTCATCGGCGAACATGTCCGGGCGACGACGCCGGACCGCTGCGTTTTCTACACCTCGGGACGCACCGCGAACGAGACAGCGTTCATGTACCAGTTGTTCGCGCGGTCGCTGGGCACAAACAACCTTCCGGACTGCTCGAACATGTGCCATGAATCCTCAGGTTCGGCGTTGAACCCCACCATCGGCATCGGTAAGGGCACCGTTTCGCTGGAAGACCTGCATGAAGCCGAGCTGATTTTCGTCGTCGGACAGAACCCGGGTACCAACCATCCGCGTATGCTCTCCGCGCTCAGGGAATGCAGGGAGAACGGCGGAAAGGTCGTGTCCGTCAATCCGCTGCCCGAGGCCGGACTGATGAAGTTCAAGGACCCGCAGAGCGTTGAGGGGCTGGTCAAGGGCGGTAGCCAGATTTCCGATGAATTCCTGCAGATCAAGGTCGGCGGGGACCTCGCCCTGTTCCAAGCATTCGGCCATCTATTGCTGGAAGCGGAAGAACGCGTTCCCGGTTCAGTGGTGGACAAGGCTTTCATCGAGCAGCAGACCGAAGGCTTCGAAGCCTACCGCGAGGCACGCAAGTCCATTGACTGGGACGAAACCGAGAAGGCCACAGGGCTCTCGCGGATGGAAATCTCGAAGATTGCCGACCTGCTGGCCAAGTCCAAGGCGACCATCATTTGCTGGGCGCTGGGCCTGACCCAGCAGCCTCACTCGGTGGACACGCTGAAGGAAATCATTAACCTGCTCCTGCTGCAGGGCAACTTCGGCAAGCCCGGCGCAGGTGCTTGCCCGGTCCGTGGGCACTCCAATGTCCAGGGCGACCGGACCATGGGCATCTGGGAGAAGCCCAAGGAATGGCTCCTCGAAGCTCTGGACAAGGAGTTCGGCATCGAGTCGCCGCGCGAACACGGCTTTGACTCCACGGAAGCATTGCATGCCTTCGAGTTGGGTGACGTTGATGTTTTCGTGTCCTTGGGCGGGAACTTCGCGCTGGCCAACTCGGATACAGCGGCGCTTGAGGCAGGCATGAAGCGGGCCGGGTTGACCGTCCATATTTCCACCAAGCCCAACCGCTCGCACGTTGTCCATGGCAAGACCTCTCTTATCCTGCCCACCTTGGGACGGACCGATACGGATGATAAACACCCGAAGGGGCCGCAGTTCCTGTCCGTGGAAGACTCGATGTCTGTTGTCCACTCCACCCGTGGACGTCTTACACCTGTCTCGGAGCACCTGTTGGCAGAGCCGGTAATCATTGCCCGCATGGCGCAGGCCGTGTTGGGCGACGATCATGTTGTGGATTGGCGAACCATGGCCGAGGACTACGACGTCATCCGCGACCATATTTCCCGTGTACTGCCGGGCTTTGAAGACTTCAACCAGCGAATCCGCAACAAGAATGGGTTTGTGCTGCCCAATCCGCCGCGGGACTCACGCTCATTCGCCACGGACATCGGCCGTGCAAGGTTCACCGTGAGCCCGCTGGAATACCTGTCGGCCCCCGAAGGGCACCTGATTCTGCAGACCATGCGCAGTCACGATCAGTACAACACCACGTTCTACGGCTTGGACGACAGATACCGTGGCATCTCCAATGGCCGCCGGGTCATCCTCGTGCATCCTGACGATCTGAAGGAGTTGGGTTTCGAAGATCGCGAACTGGTGGATGTCATCAGCACCTTCCAAGGCACGGAACGCCGAGCGGACAGCTTCAGGCTTGTTTCCTATCCGACGGCACGTGGCTGCGCGGCTGCTTACTTCCCTGAGGCAAACGTCTTGGTCCATAGGGAATTGGTTGCACGTGAATCGAACACTCCCGGCTTCAAAGCGATCACCGTCCGGTTCGTCCCGGTCAAGGAAAGCGATACCGAGACTCTTGCCGCTGGGCAGGCTGAGCAGACGGATAGTGTTAGCGAGCTGATGCCGAGCTAACGGCCGCTGCACCATACGTCAGAATGGTGGTTCTTTTTCGTCGTCGGGTGGTTCCGGTGGTGGTGGTTTTTTGCGTTTGAGGCGGCGGCGGAAGTCGTCGGGCAGCGCGTCGAGGACCCGGTCGGTGAAGGAGGGCGGTCCGGCGCCGGTATCGCCGGGTCTGGTGGTGTAGGTCTGGTTCCCCGGCGTGGTGGTAGTGAATTCGCCGGGCCTGGTCTGGGTGACTTTCCAGCCGGCGAGGGATTTGAGCCGGTGGTCCGACCCGCAGCGCGGGCCGAGGTTGCCGAAATCCGTCCGGCCATGGTCCCCGTTGGCATGGTAATCGACCGTGTGGTCCAGGTCGCAGTCCTTCGCCGGGACATGGCAGCCCGGCGCCGTGCACGTCGTGTCGCGGTGCCGGACCGCGCGGGCCAGATCCGCCGGTGGCCGGTACACCGTTTTGCCGTAGGAGAGGATGGTCCCGGTCTCGGGATGCGTCAGGATCCGGTAGAACGACGTGGCGCCCTCGCAGAGTTTCCGGGCGGCGCCGGCGGGAATCGGCCCGTACCCGTCGAGGGTGGCCGGTTCCTCGTCCAGGCCCATCAGCGTGAACACCGGCACGGTCAGCGCGACCTCGGGCCGGATCCCGGCCGCCGGCCCGGACTCCATCCCCGCGTGCAGCAGGAGCTCGATAAAAACGTCCGCGCGCAGCTGCCCCACCGTGCGGTTCTCCGCCCCGGTCTGCAGGCCCCGCGCGGCCTGGGTGAGCCGGTCGTACGCGGCATAGGCTTCCTCGGCGGGCAGGTACGCGCCCAGGAACGCCATCCCGTCATCCGCCGGCTCCAGATACACGCTCCGGCACTTTTCCTGCCGTTCGCGGCGCACCTCGATGGTTTCCGGATTCAGTTTCTCGCGCTGCTTCCGCGCCGCGTACTGCAGCTCGCCCGGCGTTTTATCCGGCGCCTCGCCCAGCAGCGCCTGCTCGAAGCCGGGTTTCGCGCCGTCGGGGAGGGTGTCGCCCTGCCGGGTGATCACGCCCGCGTGTTCCAGGTCCAGCTCCCCGGCGGTGAGCGCGGCCAGCGTGCCCGGGTAATGTTCGCACAGCTCCTGCGCGGTCTCGTACCGGCCGCGGGCCTGCTTCTCCGTGATCCGGTACAGGCAGGCCAGTTCCCTGATCACGGACTGCCCGGCCAGCTCCTCCAGCCCGGCCCGGCTGGCCGGCGGCGTGCCCGGTTCCCGCGGCGGCAGCTCCTCGACGGCTGTCTGCCCGATCCGGTGGGTCAGGCGCACCAGGCCCGCGTCCAGCCAGGCCGTCAGCCGCCGCCCCGCGGCCAGCTGCTCCACCGCCGACCGGTAATCCAGCTCCGCAAACCCCCGCACCCCGGCGCCGGCTGCATCACCGCCGTCGGCAGCATCAACGGCATCACCGGGGTTGGTGGTGCTGGCGTTGGCGGTGGCGTGGAAGAGTTTGAACCAGTCGGAGGGGGTGCCGGCGGTGATCCGGCGCAGGCGTTCGGCGTAGTACTCCGCGTGGGTTTCGGTGAACAGGTCTCCGGGCAGCCCTTCGAGGTCCTCGGCGGGGCCCCAGCTGGCGGGGAACGGGCCGGACGGCGGCCAACTGGCCCAGGTTTCCTCGCGTTCCCAGGCGGCGAAGTCATCGAGGCCGGCGCTGGCACCCAGATGCTCCGGCTCCCCGACCCGGCCGGGGACGTCCTGTCCGGCCAGCGGGTCCTCGCCGTAGGACTCCAGCGTCGGCGGGTCCAGGACCGGGCCGCGGGCCTCTGCGTAGATCTCCTCCATGTAACCGGCCATCGTGGCATGCTTCGGGGGTTTGCCGGCCGCAATGTATTCGCGGGCGTGTGCCAGGCCGCGTTTGCGGTCCTGCGCAGCATGGACGTCCAGGCGCTCCAGGGCCTTGCGCAGCGCTTCCTGCCGCTGCGCGGCGGTCGTGGGCCGGCCCTCCTGAATGCAGCGCACCGTGAACCCGTGCTCCGTGAGCCCCTGCGCCCCGGACTCCTGCCCCGCGGACTCCTGTCCGGGGGCCGGGGAACCGGAAACCGGTGCAGACTGCTCTTCCGCTGCCATAACCTCAGTCCATCATCCGGCTGTGACAACCAAGAGGGATAAACACCACGTCTTCCGGCTTCGACGAAAGTTCTTCAAAAATCTTTTCCGCAACAGTTTTCCCCAGCCCGGCAGGAAGCACACAGAGGCGGGCCACACCGGGGCGGAGCGCGCCGGCGGAGACCGCGCGGCGAGTCTGTAGCCAGCCCGCGCGTATCCCGGGAAGCGATGACGAACACTTCTGCGTTGCCATGACACCAGTCCATCACCCGCCTCCGACAACCAGACCCGAATTCAGCACCGTCCACACGAACGGCCGAAGCTTTCTTGATCTGTTCGAATTCTGCCCTTGGAATCGAGCAGTTGCCCGAACCCTCAACGTCAGTGATGTGCGCGTCGTCGCCGTCGTAAAGGGAATAGGCGCCCGTGATTAGAGGTTGCGGCAGGTATGGAACTCGGCATCTATAGCTTCGGCGACATCCACCCGGATCCGCAGACGGGGGAGCGGACATCGCCGCAACAACGGATGGCGGATCTACTGGAGCGGGCCCGGCTGGCTGATGAAGTGGGCCTCCATTATTTCGGGATAGGGGAGCACCACCGCCCGGACTATGCAGTCTCTGCTCCGGTTCCCGTGCTGGCCGCGGCGGCTGCACAGACCAAGAACATCAAAGTTGGCTCCGCGGTCACGGTGTTGAGTACTGAGGACCCCGTCCGCGTCTACCAGCAGTTTGCAACGCTGGATCTGCTGTCCGGCGGCCGCGCCGAGCTGACCGCCGGTCGCGGTTCCTTCATTGAGTCCTACGCGCTCTTCGGTGCCGCTTTGGCCGACTACGACGAGCTGTACGAGGAGAAAATCGGTCTGCTGCTTCAGTTGGACGAGCAGGAAGTGGTCAGTTGGAGCGGAAAGTTCCGGCCCGCGCTCGACAACGTCAAAATCCTGCCCAGACCGGCCGGCAAACCAGGCGCGGACCATCTGGATATCTGGATCGCCACCGGCGGCACGCCCGCGTCGACCGTCCGGGCGGCGGCGCTGGGCAAGAACGTCATCTATGCGCTGCTCGGCGGCACCGTTCACAGCTTCGCACAGCACGCACAGCTCTACCGCACCGGAGCCGCAAAGGCGGGGCACGACGTCGGACGCCTGAAAGTGGGCGTCAGCAGCACCGGCCTGGTGTCGCGGGAGGACGCGGCGGATAAGTTCTATCCCCATTGGCTGGACTCGCTCACCCGGATTGCGGCCGAGCGCGGGTTTTCGAAGCCCAGCCGCGTCAGCTACAACATGCAGGCCGCGCGGTCCGGCGGCATTTACGTGGGCAACCCGGAGGAGGTGGCCGAGAAGCTGGTGCTGACCCACCATTACATGAAGCACGACCGGCATATCCTGCAGATGGACCTCTCCTCGGTGCCGCAGAAAACCGTCCTGGAATCCATTGAGCTGCTTGGAACCGAGGTGCTGCCGCTGGTGCAACGCGAGCTCTCGTCCGAATAAGACCTAGGCTGTATTAGTACATTCGTTCCCAGTTTCAAAGGAGTCAGCATGTCCATGGAAGGGGCGGCGTGGAGTTCGCTGTACCGACTCTCCATGTCGGACAAGGCCAAGCACGGGTTCTCCAAGAAGACCGTGAAACGTACCCTGGCGTTCGCAGCGCCCTACAAGGGCAAGCTGATCTTCTTTGTCATCGTGTCCATCATTTCGGCCGCTTTGGCGGTTGCGACGCCGGTCCTCGCCGGCCAGGTAATCGACGCGATTGTCGCGAAGACAAGTATTGAGACGATCGTCTGGCTGGCCGTCGTCATCGCCATCGTCGCCATCGCCGACGCGGCGCTGAGCATGGTCACCCGCTGGGTTTCCTCCGGTCTGGGCGAGGATGTCATCCTGGACCTGCGCACGGCGGTGTTCGATCATGTGCAGAAGATGCCGATTGCGTTCTTCACCCGCACGCGCACAGGAGCGCTGGTCAGCCGGCTGAACAATGACGTGATCGGTGCCCAGCGTGCCTTCGCCGGTACGCTTTCCGGCGTCGTCAGTAATTTTGTGGCTCTGGTGCTGACACTGATTGTCATGCTCAATACGTCCTGGCAAGTGACGCTGCTGGCGCTCGTTATGCTGCCCATTTTCCTGCTGCCGGCCAGGCAGATGGGGTCGCGGTTGGCGGAGATGCGCCGCGAGGCAGCCAACCACAACTCCGCCATGAGCACGCAGATGACGGAGCGTTTTTCCGCCCCCGGCGCCACGCTGGTCAAGCTTTTCGGCCGGCCCGAGGAAGAGTCCCGGGAGTTCAAGGTCCGGGCGGAGCGCGTGCGCAACATCGGTATCAAATCCGCGGTTCTGCAGTGGACCTTCGTCACCGCGCTGACCCTGGTCTCTGCGCTGGCGCTGGCACTGGTATACGGCCTGGGCGGGTTCTACGCCATCATCGGCCGGCTCGATCCGGGCGACGTGGTGGTGCTGGCGCTGCTGCTGACCCGGCTGTATGCGCCGTTGACCGCTTTGGCCAACGCGCGCGTGGAGATCGCCAGTGCCCTGGTCAGCTTTGAGCGCGTCTTCGAGGTGCTGGACCTGGATCCGCTGATCAAGGAAAAGCCCGACGCCGGTTCCGTCCCGCCGGGGCCGGTCACCGTTGAGTTCAAGGACGTCCGGTTTGCCTACCCTTCAGCCGACAAGGTTTCGCTGGCCTCGCTGGAAGAAGTTGCCACACTGGACACCCGCGGCGGCGAGGAAGTGCTGCACGGCATCAACTTCAAGGTGGAGCCCGGGCAGACCCTGGCGCTTGTCGGGTCTTCCGGTGCAGGCAAATCCACCATCGCCTCCCTGCTGGCAAGGTTGTACGACGTCGACTCCGGCTCCGTGGAACTCTCCGGCGTCGATCTTCGTGACCTGAGCTTCGATTCGATCCGTTCCACCATCGGCCTGGTAACCCAGGACGGGCACCTGTTCCACGACACCATCCGGGGCAACCTCACATTGGCCCGTCCGGAGGCTTCGGACGAGGAGATCTGGGACGTGCTGCGCCGGGCCAGGCTGGAGCCGATGGTCCGGTCCCTGCCGGACGGGCTGGAGACCATGGTGGGGGAGCGCGGCTACCGGCTGTCCGGCGGCGAACGCCAGCGGATGACCATCGCGCGGCTGCTGATCGCCCATCCGCAGGTGGTCATCCTGGATGAGGCAACCGCTGCACTGGATTCGACCAACGAAGCAGCGGTGCAGGCAGCCTTGACCGAGGCGCTCGAGGGGCGCACCGCCGTCGTTATTGCGCACCGGCTGTCCACCATCCGTTCCGCGGACCAGATCCTTGTGGTCGAGGGCGGCGAAATCGTGGAGCGGGGCACCCATCTTGAACTGCTGGCCCGCAGCGGACGTTATGCCGAGCTGTACCGGACGCAGTTCCGCACAGAAACGACTGAAACGCCTGCCGTGCCCTGAGGCAAAGCCCGCGTGCCCTGAACGGCGCGCGGTATTTTTTATCAGTGCTATCCGGTCCGTCATTCGTTACAGTGTCATAGGTTGCCTAAGTCACAGCAGAGTTTTGGGGAGCAGGGCTCATTAATGCAGCGCGGTAGTAATCTCGGCCGTCTTGGCGGCTACAACCAGGCGGTGATCCTGGATGCGATCCGCCGCGCCCCCGAAGGCATTGCACGGGTCGAGCTGGTGGAGCGCACGGGCCTGTCGCCGCAGACCATTTCCAACGTAGTCCGGCGCCTTGTCGACGACGGTCTGGTGCGGGAAGACCGCAAAACGGTTTCCGGGCCGGGCAAACCCCGGACGGTGCTGGAGCTGGAGGTGGCCAGCCGCATTGCCATCGGCATCCACCTGGATCCTGCCGTCATGACCGTGGTCGCCCTGAACCTGCACGGCGAGGTGGTGGCCAGTACCGACCACCGGATGCCGGGGGTGGGTGAACCTGACGGCATAGTGTCCCAGATGGCTGACGCCGTCGAGACCCTGATTGCCACCGCAGGGCTGGACCGCAGCCGAATCCTGGGCGTAGGCCTTGCCGCGCCGGGGCCCATCGACGGGATCGAGGGCATGATGGTTTCGCCGCCGATGCTGCCGGGCTGGGACCGGGTGCCGCTGCGCGAGCCGTTGGAGGAACTGATCGACCTGCCGGTGTGGCTGGACAAGGACGTGACTGCGGCCGCAGTGGCCGAGCTCTGGGCGAGCGACAGGGATGCGCCGTCCAGCTTTGCCTTCATTTATCTGGGGACCGGGCTTGGTGCCGGCGTGGTGCTGCAGAACGAGGTGCAGCACGGTTCCTCCGGAAACATCGGCGAGATCGGGCATTTCCCGGTGCCGGACGAAGTGCCTTTGTGCGAATGCGGCCGGCGGAACTGCGTCGGCATGAGCCTGAATTTCGTGACCCTCATCCGGCAGGGCATCGAAGCCGGGATCTTCCCCAAGAACCACGACGAGCAGGGACTGGACGGGACAACTGCGGCTATTTTCGAACTGACCAGCATGGCCGGAGCGGGCAACGCCGAGGCTCAGGCCATTGTGCACCGGGCGGCGCGGAACCTTGCGTTCGTCGTGGCGCAGGTGGCCAACGTGCTCGACGTCCAGCGGATCATCTTCGGCGGGCCGCTCTGGGACGGCCTTGCCGGTGTGGGCCTGCCGCTGCTGCGCGAGGAGATCCAAAAGCACTTTGTGGCGAAGGACATTCACCAGCTCGAAGTGGTTGGATCCAACCTCGGCGAGCAGGTGGGCGCCATCGGCGGAGCATGCCTGGTACTGGACCAGGCCTTCTCGCCCAAGACCCGGGGACTCCTGCTGGAGACGTAAAGAAACGTCACAAAGTGTATTTGAAGTCACATATGGCCGAATTTCTTCAGGTTAATCACTTGTTCACCTGTTGGGCTTGATTTAGTCCATCGTATGGATAAACATGGTTAGGGACGGCAGGCGTTCGTATGATCACGCCAACTCTTGAAATGAACGGTTCAAGAGCGGGTGCGGCCCTGGGGAGGGGCGCGTGCCGTCAACCAAGTAGGACAACAGCGATCGCGAGTAGTTCCGGCGAACGGGAAGAAGCCCGGGACTGCAACTTCTCTTTTGAAGTTCTCGCAGTTGAAATGCTTTGGGATGCACCAAATGCGGTAGCCGCCGGCTGCGCATCCGTGGGGGGATGCGCAGACGGCGGCTTTCCTGCTTAACAGCGGCACCAGCGGCGGTGTTGCGGGAGTGCCCCTGGCCGGAATCGAACCGACGGCCTACCCTTTAGGAGAGGGTCGCTCTATCCAACTGAGCTACAGAGGCGCGGACCTATCCAGCTTACCCTTTTGCCGCCGTCGTTGTTTCATTCTGTTTCCGGCGTGGTCCGCGGAAAACCGCGTAGAGAGCGGCCAGGATGCTCAGGCCGAACAGCACGGATTTCGCGACCGTGAGGAAGCTGGCCAGCGATGCGTCGCCCACCGGATCGGTACTCATAATCGAGTCCAGCACCCAGTTCTCGGCCAGATCGGCAATGACGTACAGCAGTACGGGCGCCCAGCAGAGCCAGCGGAGCAGCCCGCGTTTGAGCTGCTGGCCGATCAGCAGCAGCCAGGTGAAGCCGAACAGCAGCGGGAAGATCGTGTCGGCGGTTTTGTGCCAGTAGTTGTATTGGCCGGCGCCGTCCTCGCCGAAGGCGGTGCGCACGTCCTGCACGTACTCGGTGCTGTAACCGGTGACCAACGTATCCGGCATGGCCAGGCCGCCGCTCAGCTGCTGGAACTGCGGCATGATCAGGATGAACGAGTACCCGAACAGGAACGCCGAGGCCACCGCGCCGGCGATCACAATCATGTTGGCATTGCCTGCCGCCTTGGCCGGCGTGCGGCCGGTGCTCGGATTAACGACGCCGGATCCTGGCTTTGTGGAGGAAGGGTCACCAGTGCGGGCGTCGGCTGCTGCGGGACCGTGCTTGCGGAGGCGCTGCGCGCGGGACTTGGACATATCTCCATTATGGCCCCGGGCAGCGACGCGCCTCGGAAGGGCCGGAACGGGCGGGATGGGCTAGGCCGTGGGCGAATCCGGCACCGAGTGTCAGTGGTGGCTAATAGACTGATAGGACCATGGATTTTCTGACTGACCCTGCCTATGATGCTCCTGCCCCCGCCTTGCCTGATGCGCGGGAACTGCTGGCTGGGCTGAACCCGCAGCAGGAAGAGGCAGTCAAGCATGCCGGCTCGCCGCTGCTGATCATTGCCGGCGCCGGGTCCGGAAAGACCCGCGTCCTCAGCCACCGGATCGCCCACCTGCTGGCCACCAAGCGTGCGCGCCCGGGAGAGATTCTCGCCATCACCTTTACCAACAAGGCCGCCGCGGAGATGCGTGAGCGGATCGAGTCGCTGGTGGGGGACCGGGCAAAGAACATGTGGATTTCCACGTTCCACTCCTCCTGCGTGCGGATTCTGCGCCGGGAGGCCAAGAACGTTGGGCTCAATTCGAACTTCTCCATTTATGATTCGGCGGACACGCTGCGCCTGATCACCCTGGTGGCGAAGGGCCTGGACCTGGATCCGAAGCGCTTTTCGCCGAAGTCCATCCAACACAAGATCTCCGCGCTGAAGAACGAGCTGATCGACGACGAAGCCTACGCCGGGACGGCAAACTACTCCGACCCGTTCGAGCAGGCCGTGGCTGAGGTCTATAAGGGCTACACGCAGCGGATGCGCCAGGCGAATGCCATGGACTTCGATGACCTGATTGCCCAGGTGGTCTTCATCTTCCAGGCCTTCCCGGCGGTTGCCGATTCCTACCGGCGGCGCTTCCGGCACGTCCTGGTGGACGAGTACCAGGACACCAACCACGCCCAGTATGTATTGGTCCGCGAACTTACCGGCGGGACGGGCGAATCGGAGCAGGACTTCCCGCCCGGTGAACTGACCGTGGTGGGGGACTCGGACCAGTCCATCTACGCCTTCCGCGGTGCCGACGTGCGCAACATCGTGGAGTTCGAAAAGGATTACGCCAACGCGCGGACCATCTTGCTGGAGCAGAACTACCGCTCCACCCAGACCATTCTGACGGCTGCCAACGCTGTGATCTCCCGCAACCCGAACCGTCCGGCCAAGAGGCTCTGGACCGCGGAAGGGGACGGTGAGCGGATCATCGGCTACGTCGGCGAAAACGAGCACGACGAGGCCCGGTTCATCGCCAACGAGATCGACCGGCTGCAGGACGCCGAGAACCTGCGCCCGGGGGACGTGGCCATCTTCTACCGGACCAACGCGCAGTCCCGTTCCATCGAAGACCTGCTGATCCGGGTGGGCCTGCCGTACAAGGTAGTGGGCGGAACGCGCTTCTACGAGCGCAAGGAAATCAAGGACGCCCTGGCCTACCTGCGGGTGCTGGTGAACCCGGACGACGTGGTCAACCTGCGGCGGATCCTGAACGAGCCCAAACGCGGCATCGGGGACCGGGCCGAGTACGCGGTGGCCGCGCTCGCCGAGCGGGACCGGCTGTCCTTCATGGAAGCCCTGCGCAAAGCCGATGATGCGCCGGGTATGGCCACCCGCTCCGTCAATGCGGTTGCCGGTTTCGTGAAGCTCATCGATGACCTCACCGAAGTGGCCAACGGATCCGGGGCCTCGGCTGCACTGGAAGCGGTACTGGAACAGACCGGTTACCTGGCGGCGCTGCGGCAGAGCAATGACCCGCAGGATGAGTCCCGGGTGGAAAACCTGGCGGAACTGGTCGCCGTCGTGCGTGAATACGAACGGGACAACCCGGAAGGAACGCTCGGCAGCTTCCTGGAGCAGGTGGCCCTGGTGGCGGACGCGGACCAGATCCCGGATGCACCGGATGAGGAAAGCGCACAGCTGGCCAAGGATCAGGGCGTGGTTACGCTGATGACGCTGCACACGGCCAAGGGGCTGGAATTCCCGGTGGTGTTCCTGACCGGCATGGAGCATGGCGTGTTCCCGCACCAACGGTCCATGACGGATCCGAAGGAGCTGGCCGAAGAACGGCGGCTGGCCTATGTGGGGCTGACCCGTGCCCGCAAGCGGCTCTATTTGACCCGCTCGGAATCGCGGAGCATGTGGGGCCAGAGCCAGTACAATCCGGCAAGCCAGTTCATCGAGGAAGTCCCGCCGGAACTCATCGACTGGAAGCGTGAGGGCAGCAAGCGGCCGGCCTTCACCTCTGCCGGCAGCTTCGGCTCCAGCCGGTACAGCGGTTCCCACTGGGGCGCCGGCGCCGGCGGCAACCAGGATGTTTCCTCGCTGCCAGGTTCGGCGCGGTCCATGGCGCCTGCCGCCGTGCGGGCAGGCCGCGTCCAGCCGCAGAAGGAAGTCATCGCGCTGACCGTGGGCGACAAGGTCAACCACACCAGCTTCGGAAACGGGACAGTGCTCTCGCTTGAAGGCGCCGGGGACAAGACTGTGGCGAAGGTCAAGTTCGACATCGGCGAGAAGCGCCTGCTGCTGCGTTATGCACCGCTGACCAAGTCGGACTAGGGACGATGTGCCGCCGGCGCGGGAAGGCTCCCGCGCCACCACCCGGCGGCATGGCGCAGAAGACCGACGCGACGGCCATCCGCATTTGGTCACGCTGGCATAACAACATAGCGTTTTTCCTATGGATTTGAATGTGGCGGATGTGGATGTAGCCCAGCTGGGCACCCTGGGATTTTGGATGGACAAACCGCTGCGCGTCGCGGTGATTCTGATCGGCGGGTTCCTGCTGAACCTGCTGGTGCGGATTGTGATCCGGCGGATGTCGACGAAGATCGCCAACGGTGAGACGGCGAAGCTGGAGAAACTCGACGCCGACGCCATCGGCAAAAACATCAAGGATCCGCGCTACTGGCTGATGCAGGACTCGCCGATCGCAGCCGTGCGCCGGGCCCAGCGGGCACAAACCATTGGCTCGGTGCTGCGCTCCATCGCCACGGTGGTCATTGGTGTCATGACGATCCTGATGGTCATGACCGAACTCGGGTTCGACCTTGGGCCGCTGCTGGCCAGTGCCGGTATCGCCGGTGTCGCGATTGGTTTCGGTGCCCAGACTCTGGTGAAGGACTACCTCTCCGGGCTGTTCATGGTGGCCGAGGACCAGTACGGCATCGGCGACGTGGTGGACCTGGGCGAAGCCTCCGGAACGGTGGAATCGGTTGGATTGCGCGTCACTCAGGTGCGTGCGGTGGACGGCACGCTTTGGCACGTGCGCAACGGCGAAATCCTGCGCGTGGGCAACTCATCGCAGGGCTGGGCGCGCGCCGTGCTGGATATCCCGGTTCCCTATGATGCCGACGTCGAAAAGGTCAGCGACCTGATCCTGAACTCGGCCAAGGACCTGCGCGCGGACCCCGACTACCGGCGGCTTATCCTGGACGATCCGGAAATCTGGGGCGTCGAGGCGCTCACCGGCGAATCCGTGGTCATCCGCCTCGCCATCCGGACCAAGCCTCTGGAGCAGTGGGGCGTGGCGCGCGCCATGCGCGCACGCCTGAAGGGCGATCTGGACCGTGCCGGACTGCGCATTCCGCTGCTGAACCAGACCGTCATCAAGGACGGGAGCCCCGTGCTGGTACCGGCTGGCTCGGAAAGCCATGCCGACGCCTCCGCTGATACCTCCGCCAGCACCCCGGATGAAAGCCGCCAGGCCAAGCAGTAGCGCAAGAAAGGGCCCGCACACAGGGCCGTGAGCGACGCGTCACAAAGTACCGCAAAGGGTTACTTTTCTACAAACCATAGAACTGTGCCCTTGATCACGAAAGCGGTACTCTAGGACAGGCGTCGCACGCCAAGGGACTAAAGTTCCCCTTGGAGCGCGAACGGATTTGCACCCAAAAAATGTCCGCCTACGCAGGCACGAAGTGACGCAGATCCGCGCTCCGAGTCAGAAACGACTTCGACGTAGAAGGACACAACCCGTGGACCTGTATGAATACCAGGCGCGCGATCTCTTTGAGGCACATGCTGTACCCGTGCTTGCAGGAATCGTTGCCTACACTCCAGAAGAAGCCAAAGCAGCAGCCGAAAAGATTGGCGGCGTTGTTGTCGTCAAGGCTCAGGTAAAGGTTGGCGGCCGCGGTAAAGCCGGCGGCGTCAAGGTCGCAAAGACTCCGGACGAAGCGTTCGAATATGCCACCAACATCCTCGGCATGGATATCAAGGGCCACACGGTCAACAAGGTCATGATCGCCCAGGGTGCGGACATCGCCGAGGAGTACTACTTCTCCGTCCTGCTGGACCGGGCCAACCGCAACTACCTGGCCATGTGCTCGGTGGAAGGCGGCATGGAGATCGAGCAGCTGGCTGTCGAGCGCCCCGATGCTCTGGCCAAGATCGCCGTTGACCCCGCCGTCGGCATTGACCAGGCCAAGGCTGACGAAATCGTCGCTGCAGCCGGCTTCGCCGAGGAACTGCGCGGCAAGGTCGCCGAAACCATCATCAAGCTCTGGGATGTCTTCATCAAGGAAGACGCCACCCTGGTCGAGGTCAACCCGCTGGTCAAGACCGGCGCCGGCGACATCGTCGCCCTGGACGGCAAGGTCTCGATCGACGAGAACGCCGCCTTCCGCCACCCCGAGCACGCTGAGCTCGAGGACAAGGACGCCGCGGATCCGCTCGAGGCCAAGGCCAAGGAACTGGACCTGAACTACGTCAAGCTCGATGGCCAGGTCGGCATCATCGGCAACGGCGCCGGACTGGTTATGTCCACGCTGGACGTCGTCGCCTACGCAGGCGAAAACCACGGCAACGTCAAGCCCGCCAACTTCCTGGATATCGGCGGCGGCGCTTCGGCCGAGGTTATGGCCAACGGTCTGGACATCATCCTGAACGACGCACAGGTCAAGAGCGTGTTCGTCAACGTCTTCGGTGGCATCACCGCGTGTGACGCCGTCGCAAATGGCATCGTCAAGGCCCTGGAAATCCTGGGCGACAAGGCCACCAAGCCACTGGTTGTCCGTTTGGACGGCAACAGTGTCGAGGAAGGCCGCCGTATCCTCCGGGACGCGAACCACCCGCTGGTCACCCTGGCAGTCGGTATGGACGAAGGCGCCGACAAGGCCGCCGAACTGGCGAACGCCTGAGGATCGAGGAAAAAGAACATGTCTATCTTCATTAACAAGGACTCCAAGGTCATCGTCCAGGGCATCACCGGCGGCGAGGGCTCCAAGCACACCGCACGTATGCTCCACGCCGGCACCAACGTGGTCGGTGGCGTGAACGCCCGCAAGGCCGGCACCACCGTGACCCACGGCGAGAAGACCCTGCCCGTTTACGGCACGGTCAAGGAAGCCATCGCCGAGACCGGCGCTGACGTCTCGATCGTCTTCGTTCCGCCGGCCTTCACCAAGGACGCCGTGGTCGAGGCCATCGAAGCCGAAATCGGCCTCGTCGTCGTCATCACTGAGGGCGTTCCGGTCCAGGACTCCGCAGAGTTCTGGGCGCTGGCACAGTCCAAGAAGGACGCCGACGGCAACCAGGTCACCCGCATCATCGGCCCGAACTGCCCCGGCATCATCACTCCGGGCGAGTCTCTCGTGGGCATCACCCCGGCGAACATCACCGGCAAGGGCGGCGTGGGCCTGGTCTCCAAGTCCGGCACCCTGACCTACCAGATGATGTACGAACTGCGCGATCTGGGCTTCTCCACCGCCATCGGCATCGGCGGCGACCCGGTCATCGGCACCACGCACATCGACGCCCTGGCTGCGTTCGAGGCTGACCCCGACACCAAGGCGATCGTGATGATCGGCGAGATCGGTGGCGACGCTGAAGAGCGTGCGGCCGAGTTCATCAAGAACAACGTCACCAAGCCGGTTGTCGGCTACGTGGCAGGTTTCACCGCGCCCGAGGGCAAGACCATGGGCCACGCCGGCGCCATCGTTTCCGGTTCCGCCGGTACCGCCCAGGCTAAGAAGGAGGCACTCGAGGCCGCAGGCGTCAAGGTCGGCAAGACGCCGTCCGAGACCGCCCACCTGCTGCGCGAGGTCTACCCCGAGCACGAGGAACCCTCGAACCTCTAAGGGTTCGTCCGCGCAAGCGGGAAGTTCCAAGCTAACGACGGCGGCGCTGTCACCTTCATCGCGAAGATGACAGCGCCGCCGTCGTACTTTTGGTGCTGTTGCTTGGGGCGGACGCGTAGAAAACGCCGGCCGTTACGCAGGATGACTTTCTACGGTCCGGGGGCTGGCTAGGCTGGCAACAGCCGTTCCCGAAGCAAGGAGAGCACATGCGCGCCACCATCATCCACGGACCCCGCGATATCCGGGTGGAAGAGCGGCCCTATCCCACGGTGCAGCTTCCCACGGACGTGGTGGTCAAAGTGACCGCGTCTTGTGTCTGCGGCTCGGATCTCTGGCCCTATCGGGGCGTCCGCGAGACGGAGGAGCCGCGCGCCATCGGCCACGAATTCGTCGGTGTGATCGAGAGCGTCGGGGAGGCCGTGACGGCCCTGGTCCCGGGTGATTTCGTGGTCGCGCCGTGGGTGGGCAACTGCGGCGAGTGCCCGCAGTGCCGCAACGGCGTCACGGTGGCGTGTGACCACCGGGCCTCCTGGGGTAGCACCGACGAGCACGGCTTCCACGTCGACGGCGGCCAGGGCGAGGCGGTGCGCGTGCCACGGGCCGAGGCAACGCTGGTGAAGGTGCCCGGGGTTGACCGGCCGGATGCAGAGCTGACCGCCAACCTGCTGGCGCTCTCCGATGTCATGGGAACGGGGCACCACGCGGCGTTGAGTGCAGCGGTGGGGCCGGGCCGTTCCGTCGTCGTTGTTGGAGATGGGGCGGTGGGCCTCTGCGGCGTGCTGGCAGCGAAACGACTCGGTGCGGAGCGGATCATCATGATGTCCCGGCATGTCGACCGGCAGGCGCTGGCCAAGGAGTTCGGTGCCACCGACATCGTCGAGGAGCGCGGAAAGGCCGGAGCGGCAGCGGTGCGTTCGGTGCTGGGCGGTGTGTCCGCGGATTCGGTGCTCGAATGCGTGGGGACCAAGGAGTCGATGGACCAGGCGCTGCGGTCCACGCGCCCCGGCGGCAGCGTGGGCTTTGTCGGCGTTCCGGCAGGCGGAGCGGAACTGCCCATCGGCGTGCTGTTTGCCAAGAACATCTCGGTGGCAGGAGGGGCCGCGTCCACCCGGGTCTACCTGCCCGAGCTGCTGGCGGACGTGCTTGCCGGCAAGATCAACCCAGGCAAGGTTTTCGACGTCGAAATGCCTCTCGATGACGCGGCCGACGCCTACAAGGCCATGGACGAACGCCGCGCGATCAAGGTGCTGCTCAAGCCGTAAAGGGAGACCGTCCGACTCATTTGCGTCGGCATGGGACAATGGTGTAGATGTCTGTTTTGAATTCTTCCCCCACTGCCACGTCTTCCCGGCCACAGGTCCGTCCTGCCGTAGAAGGTGCCGAGCCCGCTGTCACCAGCGACGGCCGACCGCTGCTGCAGTTCAAGTCGCCGCGCGTGAAGCAGCCGCCGGTACACCTGGCCGATCTGACCCTCGCCGAGCGGCAGGCCAAGCTCAAGGAAATGGGCCTGCCCGCGTTCCGCGCCAAGCAGCTCTCCACGCACTACTTCCAGCACTTCACCACGGACCCGGACGCCATGAGCGACCTCCCCAAGGACGGCCGCGCAGAACTGGTCGCCGAAATGTTCCCGACGTTGCTGACCAAGGTTAAGCAGCTCAAAACGGACAACGGTGACACCATCAAGTTCCTGTGGCGGCTGTTCGACGGCTCGCTGGTCGAGTCGGTGCTGATGCGCTACCCGGGCCGGATCACGCTGTGCGTCTCCAGCCAGTGCGGCTGCGGCATGAACTGCCCGTTCTGCGCCACCGGCCAGGCCGGGCTGACGCGCAATATGTCTACCGCGGAGATCCTGGACCAGATTGTCCAGGCCAACCGGGTGATCGCAGAAGGCGCGCTGGGCGGCAAGCGCAAGGACGGCGGGCACGACGCCGAGCGCGTCACCAACATCGTCTTCATGGGCATGGGCGAGCCCTTGGCCAACTACAAGCGCGTGATGGCAGCGGTGCACCGCATGGCAGCCGAGGCCCCCGAAGGCCTGGGCATGTCCGCCCGCAACATCACCGTCTCCACCGTGGGCCTGGTGCCGGCGATCAACAAGCTCGCGGCCGAGGACATCCCGGTGACCTTCGCGCTGAGCCTGCACGCGCCGGACGACGAACTGCGCGACGAGCTGATCCCGGTCAACAGCCGGTGGAAGGTCGACGAGGCGCTGGATGCGGCCTACAATTACTACGCTGTGACGGGCCGGCGGGTCAGCATCGAGTACGCGCTGATCAAGGACATGAACGACCACGCGTGGCGCGCGGATCTGCTGGCTAAGAAGCTGAACAAGCGCGGCCGCGGCTGGGTGCATGTGAATCCGATCCCGCTGAACCCGACCCCCGGTTCCATCTGGACCTCGTCGGAGAAGGCGGTGGAGACCGAGTTCATCAACCGGTTGATCGCCGCCGGCATCCCGACGACGCTGCGCGACACCCGCGGCAAGGAGATCGACGGCGCCTGCGGGCAGCTGGCCGCCGCCGACGACGAAAACGTCGCAGACTAAACGCAACTAAGTGCAGCAAAGCACTAAGCACAAGGCAGCGGCCCCGCTCCTTCCAACTGGAGCGGGGCCGCTGCTGTCTGTCCGGCGCTAGCCGGCCACTAATCCGTCAGGTGCTACCCGCGCAGCCGTTCCATCTTCGGATCCACCAGCGGCTCGGCAGCGATGGTTGCGGCGACCTTCCGGCCGAAGTAACCGATCTCCACCGAATCGCCCTCCGCCAGGCCGGCCGGCAGCCATGCGTAGGCGATCGGGCGGCCAACGGTGTAGCCGTAGGCCGCACTGGTGACGTAACCCGCGGCCTCGCCGTTGACGAACACCGGTTCCTTGCCCAGCACTACGGACGTGCCGTCGTCGATCGTCAGGCACTTCAATTCCTTGGAGGCAGGCTCGGCCCGGCGGGCGGCCAACGCCTCGTAGCCCACGAAGTCCGTCTTGTCCTTGAAGACCGAGAACCCGAGTCCGGCTTCATACGGGCTGTGCTCGGGAGTGACATCGGTGCCCCAGAGCCTGTAGCCCTTTTCCAACCGGAGGCTATTGAAGGCACCGCGGCCGGCTGCGATGATGCCGTGCTCCTGGCCGGCTTCGAAGAGCAGATCCCATAGCTTCAACCCGTACTCCGCCGAGGTGTACAGCTCCCAGCCGAGCTCCCCGACATAGGACAGCCGCCAGGCCGTGACGGGGATGCCGCCGATATTGACCTCCTTGGCCCGGAAATAGCGCAGCGAGTCATTGGTGTAGTCGTCCTCGCTGACCTTGCCGATGACCTCGCGGGCGAGCGGCCCCCACAGCCCGATGCAGCAGGTGCCCCCGGTGATATCGGAGACATGGACCCACTGTGCCGGATCCGCCGCGGACTGCTTGCGGGCCTCGACCCGGAAGTAGTCGAAGTCGATGTTGCCGTTGACACCGAGCTGGAAAGTCTCCTCAGCAAGACGTGCGATGGTGACATCGCTGCGGACGCCGCCGTCGTCCGCCAACAGCAGGCAGTAGGTGACAGCCCCCGGCTTTTTGGCGATGTTGCCGGTGCTCAGCCGCTGCAACAGCGCCAGCGCACCCGGGCCGGTCACCTCAAGGCGCTTCAGCGGAGTCATGTCATAAAGCGCGACGGCGGTGCGCGTCTTCCATGCTTCGGCGGCGGAGATGGGGGAGTGGAACATGTTGGACCAGCTGTCCCGCTCCGGTGCCTGCCACTCTTCCGGCAGCTCCTGCAGCAGCGCGCTGTTGGCCTCGTACCAATGCGGACGCTCCCAGCCGGCCGACTCCAGGAAGAACGCGCCGAGTTCATGCTGGCGGACGTTGAACGGGCTGACGCGGAGGTCGCGCGGAGATTCCCGTGGCTGCAGCGGGTGCAGCACATCGTAGATCTCCACGAAGTTCTGCTGCGAGGTTTCGCTGACGTACTCCTTGCTGACCTGGATCTTCTCGAAGCGGGTCGCCTCGCACTCATGCAGGGGCGTGCGGGACTGGCCTTCCACAAGCAGTTCGGCGACGGCCTTGGCGACGCCGGCCGAGTGCGTGACCCAGACGGCCTCCGCGAGGTAGAAGCCCTCGACCTCGGGCGACTCGCCGATCAGCGGGCCGCCGTCCGGCGTAAAGGAGAAAATGCCGTTGAAGCCGTCCTCAATCTCAGCGCCGCGCAGGGCGGGCAGCAGCTCCTGGCTGTCCTGCCACGACGGCAGGAAGTCCGCCTCGGTGAACTCCAGCCGCGAGGGCATGCGGTGCTCGGACATCTGGTCTGCCCGTACCTGCGGCAGTTCATCCAGATCCACCGGCATGGGGCGGTGGGCGTAGGAGCCGATGCCGATCCGCTCACCGTGCTCGCGGTAGTACAGGTCCTTGTCTTGGTGGCGCAGGATGGGCAGGCGGGCGCCGTTGGGCAGTTCGTTCTGGCCCGCCAGTTCCGCCACCGCAGTGGTCTTGACGTACTGGTGTGCCAGCGGGAGCAGCGGCACCGGCATGCCGACCATGGCACCGATTTTGGGGCCCCAGAAGCCTGCGCAGGAAACCACAATGTCCGCAGGCACCACGCCATCGGGCGTTTCAACGCCGGTGACCTTGCCGCCGGCCTGCTCGATGCCCGTTACGGGGGTGGAGCCGATGAACTTTACGCCCGCTTCGCTGGCCTTTTCGATCAGCAGCTGCACCGCGCGCGCGGCGGACGCCAGGCCGTCGGAGGGCACATACAGTCCGCCCAGGACCATGTCCCGGTTGATCATCGGATAGCGCTTCTCGCACTCATCGGGGTCGATCAGCCGGCCCTCGAGACCCCAGGAGGTAGCGAAGCCCAGCCGGCGCTTCAGCTCTTGAAGGCGCGCCTCGGTGGTGGCGATCTCAAGCCCGCCGACCTGGTTGAAACAGGAGCGTCCGTCCGCACTGAGCGAGAGCAACTTCTCCACCGTGTAGCCAGCGAGCTCGGTCATCGTCTTGGACGGGTTGGTCTGGAACACCAGACCGGGTGCATGCGAGGTGGAACCACCGGCCAGATGCAGCGGTCCTTGCTCGATGACGGTGACGTTGTTCCAGCCGCGAGTGGCGAGCTCGTCGGCCAGATTGGCGCCGACAATGCCGGCCCCGATGATGACTACGCGGGGTGTGTGGCTCATAAGTATTCTCCTTGGATCGCGGTTAGCGGAAGACGACGGTGCGGGTGTTGTTGAGCAGGACGCGGTGCTGGCTATGCCACTTCACGGCGCGGGACAGGGCCTGGGCCTCGGCATCGCGGCCCACCGTGACCAAGGATGCAGGATCCAGGCTGTGGTCAACCCGGAACACCTCCTGCTCGATAATCGGGCCCTCGTCCAAGTCGGCGGTGACGTAGTGGGCGGTGGCCCCGACCAGCTTCACGCCGCGGTCGTAGGCCTGGTGGTACGGTTTTGCGCCCTTGAAGCCGGGCAGGAACGAGTGGTGGATATTGATCGCGCGTCCGCGCAAGGCCTCGCAAAGGCCGTCCGAGAGCACCTGCATGTAGCGTGCCAGCACCACTAGGTCGGCGTCGTGTTCTGCAACGAGGTCCAGAAGCCGCTGCTCTGCCTCGGCCTTAGTGGTGGCAGTGACCGGCACATGCACGAACGGCAGGCCCGCGGCCTCGGCCATCGGTCGGAGGTCCTCATGATTGGAAACAACGACAGCGATTTCGGCACCAAGGCTCCCGGCCTGCCACCGGAAGATCAGGTCGTTGAGGCAATGGCCGAATTTCGACACCATGACCAGCAGCCGCTTGGGGCTGCCATCATGGATTTCGAAGTTCATTCCGAACCGGTCCGCCACATCTACGAATTCCTTCGTCAAGACCGCGGCCATCGCCGGGCGATCCGCGTCGCTGCCCTTGCCCTCGACGGATCCAGTTGTTAGGTCCGCCGGTGCAAAAGCTGTCCGCAGGAACAGCGTGCCACTGACATGGTCGTCGAATTGCTGGTGCTCCGCGATGTCGAAGCCGCGCTCGGCCAGGAAGCTGGTCACAGCGTGGACAATGCCGGGACGTTCCGGACACGAGAGCGTCAGGACAAACGGGGCCGTGTGTTTTCCAGCGTACGCGTGAACACGGCCAGCCGGAAGGTCATCGTTGAGTAATTCAGTGGTGGCCAGAGCCGTCATAGTCATATACCTCGCAAGTTCGGTAGGAAAAATTAGGAGCCGGAGCTCTGGGTTGGGCATTTAGCGCTGGAAGCGCACTGCTCGTCGCATTCGTGCCTCGTGACGAGGTCGAAATGGACGCCGCCGTGCTGATCTACACCGGACCGAATAGCCCGTTCCACCACTGACGTTGCCAGCCGCCGCCTCAAGGAGAGCGGGTCCCGGCGCAGGTCCTTGGCCAATGCGAAGCACATCAGGAGCATGACCAGGACGAAGGGCAAGGCTGCCACAATGGTTATTCGCTGGAGCCCGGAGAGAGCCTCAGCGGGTTGATCGCCACCAGCCAGAAGCATGACCGCCGCAACTCCACCAGTCAGCACGCCCCAGAAGATCACGACGCCTCTGGAGGGCTCCTCGGCACCGTTGGAGCTCAACGAGCCCATGACCAGCGACGCAGAATCCGCGCCGGTAACGAAGAAGATACCCACCAGGACCATGGCCAGAATGGCCACCCCGCCCGCGATAATGTTCGGCAGCGGGAGGTTCTGCAGCAGATCGAAAAGAGCGCCGTCGAAGGAGATGGAGGGCTCGCCGTCGACCATATCGACCAGCCCGTCGCTGGTGTCCGGTGTTTCATTAGCCTTCTCCTGAACACCGAACGCAGCACCGCCGAAGATCGCGAACCAGATCACGCTGACGACGCTGGGAACAAGGAGCACCCCGGTGACAAACTGACGGATGGTTCGGCCCCGGCTGATGCGGGCAATAAACATGCCTACGAACGGCGTCCAGGAGACCCACCAGGCCCAGTAGAAGATTGTCCAACCGGACATCCAGGTACGCAGGGCCTCGTCGCCGACGGCTTCGGTGCGTGAAGACATTTCAGCTAAGTCACGGGCGTAGTCGCCAACGGCGGCGGGCACCAGATTGAGAATGAAGAGCGTGGGACCAGCTACGAAAACGATCAGCGCGAGGATAACGGCGAGGACCATATTAATGTTCGCCAGCCACTGGATGCCGCGGCGGATGCCGGAAATTGCGGAGGCGACGAAGCAGACAGTAAGCACGGCGACGATGGCCACCAGGATCGGGGTGGCTAGCTCGCCAACCCAACCGTTGAAGGCCATGCCGCTGCCGATCTGCAAGGCGCCGAGGCCCAGCGAGGCTGCCGTGCCGAAGAGCGTGGCAAAGATAGCCAGAATGTTGATGAACTTCCCGACCGGGCCCTCCACGGTCTTGTGGCCGAACAGCGATGTGAAGGTGGCGGAGATCAACTGCTTGCGACCCAGACGGTACGTCCCATAGGCCATGGCAACACCGACGACGGCGTACATCGCCCAAGGGTGCAAAGTCCAATGGAAGAGGGATGTAGCCATGGCGGTCTGGATAGCTTCGGGTGTTTGACCGTTCACGCTGCCGGGTGGCGGGGCGATGTAGTGGTACATCGGCTCGGCCACCCCGTAAAACATCAGGCCGATGCCCATGCCGGCGGCGAACATCATGGAGATCCATGAGACAGTCCTGAACTCCGGCTTCTCACCGTCCTTACCCAGCGGGATATTGCCGAAGCGGCCCAGCGCGAGCCAAAGTACGTAGACAACGAAGAGAGAGGCGAGCAGGATAAAGAGCCAGCCGGTGTTTTCCATGACCCAGTTGAGCGCGTTCTGGGAAGTGGCCGAGAGGTTGTCGGTGCCGAGAAAGCCCCACGCGACAAAACCTAGAGCGAGGACGCCCGCTACCACGAAGACCGTCTTGTCCAGACCACGGGGTACCAGGCTCCGACGGGCTGCGGCGTGCTCTGTTTCAGAATCGCGCAGTTCCTGCAGGATCTGCTGATCCAGTGAAGTGTCTTCCGCAGCCGGAGATTTGGCTCGCTGGTCATCGTCCAGCGGATCCTTGCGGACGAGTTCGGTGAGCTCATCGTCAGGATTGCCATCATCAACTGCAAGTTCTTTATTCGTTGTCATGAATTTCCTATGCTCGATGACCCATGTCCCAGCTAAATATGGCCGTCTACGGTCAAACCAGGTGGGAGATTTGGGGTGTCGCCTGATTCCCGGACCATAATGGTCCCGTCCACCACCTCGACTTCATGGACCCGGACCGGCAGCTTCGCCGGCGGGGCGTCGACGTTTCCCGTACGTAAATTGAATTTGGATGCATGCAGCGGACACTCCACTTCGCAGCCCTCGACCCACCCATCGGCTAGCGATGCGTCCTGATGCGTGCACGTATCATCGATGGCGAAGAGCTCGCCCTCTTCTGTGTGGAAAACAGCGATGGGAGGGGACGTATCCAGCCGGATCGCGTCTCCGGGTGCCAGCTCTTTCAATGGGCATGCCTTATGCATGGAGCGAACCTCTTTCATAGCCGGCCGCTCTTGGCGGCAGTTCCGTCATGAACAACTTCATTCACGATAGGCAACAGCCTGAACGGTGGAGGGGGTATCTGTCAAGAGCTTTTTGTGTCGCAGCCCACATGAACCGCAATAATCTGAAACTTGGCAATACGCGCTTGTGACTCTTGACACAGCATTGATCCGAGCATCATGCTGTTTCACATAGCGATGCGAGTTGCGACAGGCGCAATTGAGCAACGCTTCTTAGCCAGAAGGTGCAGGACTGCACCTCTCCAGTGTTGTGAAAGGCCAATCTATGCAGACTCTTGTAGTCGTGGGGGCGTCCTTGGCCGGACTCTCCGCCGCGCGGGCAGCACGGGCCCAAGGCTTTGCCGGCAGACTCGTCATCATCGGGGACGAAGCGCCCCGTCCTTACGATCGGCCGCCGCTGTCCAAGGACTTCCTGGCCGGCAAGATCGGTCTGGAGGACCTCGCGCTGGAGGAAGCCGGTGAGGACCTGAACGCGGAATGGCTGCTGGGAGTCCGTGCCGAGCGCTTCGACGCCCAGTCCTTGACCATCACGCTCAACGACGGGCGCAGCATCACCGCAGACAAGGTGATAATCGCCACGGGGGCTTCGGCCCGCGGACTGGCCGAGCTGCAAGGCCTGCAGAACGTCTTCACGCTGCGCACGCTTGCCGACGCGGAGGCTCTGCGGCCCCGGCTGGTCCCCGGACATCGCCTTGTGGTCATCGGTGCGGGATTCATCGGAGCGGAAACCGCCTCCACTGCGAAGGCAGCCGGCATGGATGTGACCGTAGTGGAAAAGTCGGTTGCACCGCTGGCAGGCCCGCTCGGAGCCCAAATGGGCGCCGCAGTGGCCGGCCTTCATGAAGCAGCCGGAGTGGAGCTGCTCTGTGGGACCGGTGCCTCCTCCTTCACCATGAGCGGAACTTCGGTGAGCGAAGTAGTCCTGGACAATGGCAGGCGGCTGCCTACCGACGTCGTACTCGTTGGTATTGGAGCGCAGCCTAACGTTGAATGGCTGGAAGGGTCGGGCATCGCGCTGGACAATGGCGTCCTGTGTGATGCCATGGGCCGGACCAACCGCCCCGGTGTATCCGCCGTCGGCGACTGTGCCGCCTGGTACGATCTGCGAACCCAAAGCCACCAGCGCGTAGAGCACTGGGCCGGGGCGAACGAACGCCCAGCTCTCGCCGTGGCCGCCCTGCTGGACGAAAACGCAGTGCAGCAGCCGGTCAATCCGCCGTACTTCTGGTCGGATCAGTACGGATCACGAATTCAGTTTGCCGGCCAGGCCGGGGGGCATGACCGGATCGAAATTGAGCACGGCAACGTTGCCGAGCGCTGTTTCCTGGCCGTGTACTACGCCGGTACCGAACCGGTCGCCGTACTGGGTGTGGACCAGACTCGGCAGTTCACCAAATGGCGCAAGTTCCTGAACAAGAATGCTCAGCAGTACGTGCTCCCGGTCGGGGAGTTCGCGGCCGCTTCTTGAGCCGGTCAGCGCTACTTGCGCCGCAACCATTCCAAAAATCTGATTGCACTGTCCCGCTTCTCGCACTTCCAAGGAGTATCCCTATGACCGCCGAAATCATCTCGGAAAGCCTTATCTCAACCCTGCCCGGCAACACCTATGTCGACGAGGACATTTTCAGGACGGAACAGGAACGCATCTTTGAACAGATGTGGTTCTGTGCCGTGCGCTCGGAGGACCTGGCGAAGCCGGGGGCTTACAAGACAGTCCAGATTGGCCGCGAGTCCGTCATCGTCACCCGCAACCGCAAGGGCGCAATTCGGGCGTACTACAACATTTGCCGGCACCGCGGGGTAAAGCTGTGCATGGAGGAATCCGGTGAGGCCGGCCGCTCTTTCCAGTGCCCCTACCACGCCTGGACCTACGACTTTGATGGCAAGCTGATCGCGGCCCCGAACCTTACGAAGATGCCGGATATCGACCGGGAAAAGTACGGGCTGGTCCACGTCGCTGTGCGCGAATACCTCGGCTATGTCTGGCTCTGCTTGGCCGACGAGCCGCCGTCGTTCGAGGACGACGTTGTCGGGGCCATCGAGGAGCGTCTCGGCGATGTCCAGGCTATCGAGAGCTACGACGTTGCCAACCTGAAGCTTGGCCGGCGTATCACCTACGACGTGAAGGCGAATTGGAAGCTCATCATCGAGAACTTCATGGAGTGCTACCACTGCGCTACCATCCACCCAGAGCTGACGGAGGTGCTGCCAGAATTCGCGGATGGACTGGCGGCGCAGTACTTTGTCGGCCACGGCGCGGAGTTCGGTGAAGACGTTAAGGGCTTCACCATCGACGGTTCAGAAGGCGTGGACCGGATTCCCGGCATCGGCGATGATCAGGATCGCCGCTACTACGCCATTACGATCAAACCGACGGTCTTCGTCAACCTGGTCCCGGACCACGTCATCATCCATCGGATGTTCCCGATGGCCGCGGACCACACGATCGTCGAATGCGACTGGCTCTATCTTCCCAGCGTTGTGGAGAGCGGCACCGATCTGACTTCCTCGGTAGAGCTGTTCCACCGGGTGAACCAGCAGGATTTCGATGCGTGCGAGCGCTGCCAGCCCGCCATGGGCTCAAAAATCTACGCCAAGGGCGGCGTCCTGGTTCCCAGTGAGCACCATATCGGTGCGTTCCACCACTGGGTACAGCAGATGCTCGACGGGACCGGTACGGTCTCCGGCCCCGTGGCCGACGCCGTACCCGACGCTCCTGAATCACTCGGGGCTGTAACCCATCCGTGAGCTGATATCTTGCCCGGCCTGTTTGAGATCCTCGATCAGGCCGGGCATTTCCTTGGGCTTGAAGCGGAACGAAGGACCGGACATACTGACCGCGCCGATGACCGTCCCGAGGTGGTCATATACGGGAACGGCGATCGCGCTGAGGCCTATCTCGAATTCTTCGGAGACGACGGCGTAGCCTGAACTGCCCACCTCGAGCAGCTCCTTCTCAAGTTCCTGTTTGGAGGTTATGGTCCGGGCGGTTTGGGCCGGGAGCCCGGTCTCCTTAAGGATCTTTTGCCGCTGTTCCGATGTCAGCGCCGCAAGCAGCACCTTGCCGCTGGAGGTGGCGTGGAGCGGCGTGAGACTGCCGATCCAGTCATGCGTGGACAAGGTGGAAGGGCCCATCGCCTGATCCACGTTGACTGCGTAGTTGGAGCGCAGGACGGCCAGATTCACGGTTTCCTTGTACTGTTCGGCCAAGGCTTCCAAGACGGGCCGTGCTTCGCGGACCAGGCTCAGCCGGCCTGGAATGGAATTGGCAAGACGGAGAATGCTAAAACCGAGCTGATACTTGCCGCGCTCGGAGTTCTGTTGGACCATCCCTCGCTGATCGAGCGATGCCAGGAGTCTGGATGCGGTGGATTTGTGCACGCCCATTTCTTCTGCAATCTCACTCACTCCGGCAGACCCGGTTCGCGCGAGAATTTCGAGAACCGTGATGGCGCGATCGACCGACTGAACACCGCGGCCGGCCTCCGGACTCTCGTCGTCGATATTGAAGTCAGTTATAGGCATATCAACATGCTCTCAGACATGGACAGGTTGCAAGCACCGGGCCGCACGAACTGGCCTTATCCCTCGCCGTTCAAACATGGGACCTCTTTCAAAGTGCGGCAGTCAAGCGGGATTTCCGCCGAGCCGGACGGTGACTTTGCGTGCGGCTGCGGTGCAGGCTTCCACCAGTGTCTGAAGCTGATCGGTGGACACCCGGTAACGGGGAGCTGCGAGCATGACACAGGCAGCGAGATCGCCGCGGTGGTCGAGGACAGGGGCGGCGACGCCCACTTCGTCCAGCGAGGTCTCCCCATAGTTGGTGGCATAGCCCTGCGACGAAACCTGCTTGAGCCGTGTCAGATACTCCTCCACGTTCTCCTGCGTAGGGGCGGCGAGGATAATCTGCCCGCTGGTCAGCCGTGTCCGTGCCCGTTCGGTCCCTTCGCCGGCCAGGAATACCTGGACCGAGGAACTGACCGCGGTGTTGTAGCGGGTGCCCAGAGGCGTGGTGTGCTTGACTTGCTGCCGGCTGGGCAGTTGCTCCACACAGACGGACTCACTGCCGTTCCAGACCATAAGCGCACTGGTTTCGCCGGTAAGCTCGGTCAATTCCTGCAGCACAGGGTAGGCCGCCCGGCGCTCATCCAGATCAGCCAGCAGCGGACCCGCGACGGCTATCAGCCCCAGGCCCAATTTGAACCGTCGCGACGCGGCGTCGCGTTCAACCAAGTCCTCCTGTTCCAAGGTAGCCAGGATGCGCGAGACTGTACTCTTGTGCAGGCCCACCTGCGCCGCAATCTCCGTGACTCCTTGCAGCGGTTGTTCTGCAGTAAAGCAGCGAAGGACCTCGATGGCATTGACCAGGACGGAAGCGCCGCGAACATCGGACGTGCCGCCGTCGTTTGCGGGTGCAGCTGAACCGGATGCAGTTGTATCACTCATGGTGGTGTCCATTCTGGCGTATGGAACGCATAAATGCGGCGCAGACGGGTGTCCGTCTGCGCCGCATTCACTCCACTTCCGCCTTCAAATGTGCCGTATTAGGCGTTGATGATGTTGTTTTCGGGGCCGAAGCCGAATTTGGTGATGTTTTCGACGGTGCCGTCTTCGCCGATGACGAGGATGTCGTGTTCGCGGTAGCCGCCGGCGCCGGGTTCGCCGTCTTGGACGGTGATCATGGGTTCCATGGAGACGACCATGCCGGGTTCGAGGACGGTGTCGATGTCTTCGCGCAGTTCCAGGCCTGCTTCGCGGCCGTAGTAGTGGGAGAGGACGCCGAAGGAGTGGCCGTAGCCGAAGGTGCGGTTCGGGAGCAGGCCGTGGCCGATGTAGATTTCGTTGAGTTCGGCGGCGATGTCCTTGCAGACGGCGCCGGGCTTGATCAGTTCCAGGCCGCGGCGGTGGACTTCGACGTTGACGTTCCACAGTTGCAGGGAGCGTTCGTCGGGTTGGCCGAGGAAGAGGGTGCGTTCGAGGGCGGTGTAGTAGCCGGAGGTCATCGGGAAGCAGTTCAGCGAGAGGATGTCTCCTTGCTGGAGTTTGCGGGTGGTGGCCCAGTTGTGGGCGCCGTCGGTGTTGATGCCGGATTGGAACCAGACCCAGGTGTCGCGGACTTCCTGTTCGGGGAAGGTGCGGGCGATTTCGTGGACCATGGCTTCGGTGCCGATGAGGGCGACTTCGTATTCGGTGATGCCTTCGCGGATGGCGGCTTTGATGGCTTCGCCGCCGAGGTCGCCGATGCGGGCGCCGTGTTTGATGACTTCGATTTCTTCGGCGGATTTGATCATGCGCTGGCGCATGGCGTCCTGGGAGACGTCGAGCAGTTGGGCGCCGTCGAACGCGGCCTGGATCTTTTCGCGGGTCAGTACGGGCAGGGCGTCGTCTTCGACGCCGAGGCGGCGGGCGGTGACGCCGCGCTGGCGCAGGGCTTCCTGGAGGCCGTAGTAGAAGTTGTCGCGGCGCCAGTCGGTGTAGACGATGTTTTCGCCGTAGCTGGTGCGCCAGGGCATGCCGGCGTCGATGTTGGCGGTGATGGTGACGGAGTCCTCGGCGGTGACGACGAGGGCGTAGTTGCGGCCGAAGGTGGTGTAGAGGAAGTCGGAGTAGTACTTGATGCCGTGGTAGCTGGTGAGGATGACGGCGTCGAGTTCCTTCGCGGCCATGATCTGGCGCAGCCCGGCCAGGCGGCGTTCGAACTCGGCGTCGGAGAACGTCAGCTTCTGCTTGGTGCCGTTGTGCAGGACCTTCAGGCGCTCGAGTCCGGCGACGGAATTGGCGGGAGCAGCTGCAATGGTCATTGAATCTCCTAAAGGATGTTGTGTTGTTTTGACGTGTGCGAGGGAAGCATTTATTCGTGCCGCAATGGCTGATTGCTGGTTTCGCGGGACAGCGCGACGGCGACCAGGGAAATGACGGCGGCGGCCACGAGATAGAACGCCGGCGCCAGATCGTTCGCGGTTGCGGCGATCAGCAGTGTCGCCATCATCGGTGCGGTTCCACCGAAGAGGGCGTTGGAGAGATTGAAGCTCACCGCGAAGCCGCTGTAGCGCACGCGGGTCGGGAACATCTCGGCCAGGAAGCTGGGCAGCGTGCCGTCATTGAGCGTCAGCATGGCGCCGAGCAGGATCTGGACCAGGACGATGACCAGGAAGTTGCCGGTACCCAGCAGGCTGAACGCGGGAATGGTCAGCAGAATGAACAGCACGGAGGCGGAGATGAGGACCTTCTTGCGGCCGAAGCGGTCCGAGAGCATGCCGGTCAGGAAGATGAAGCCGATGTAGGTCAGCAGGGCGATCGTCGTCGCGATGTAGGACTCGGTGGCGCCCAGGCCCAGCTCTTCCGACAGATAGGTCGGCATGTAGCTGAGGATGACGTAGAAGCCGACGGCGTTCAGCAGCACCGCGCCGACAGCCTGCAGCAGCTGGCGCCAGTGAGTGCGGAACATGTCCTTGACCGGTGCCTTGACGGCATGGTCTTCCTCTGCCAACGCCCGGAAGGCCGGGGTGTCCTCAAGCTTGGTCCGGATGTAGCGGCCGATCAGGCCCATGGGGGCGGCCAGCAGGAACGGCAGGCGCCATCCCCAGTCCTGCATCTGGCTGTCGTCGAGCAGACCGGTCAGCAGCGCCGCGAGGAGCGAACCGAGCAGCAGCCCGGTGGCGGTGCTGGCAGGAACGACGGCGGCATAGAGCCCGCGTCGGTTCGGCGGTGCGTACTCGACGAGGAAGGCGGATGCACCGGCATATTCGCCGGAGGCGGAAAAGCCCTGCACAACCCGGATGATCAGCAACAGGATGGGGGCCCAGATGCCGATGGTCGCGTAGCCGGGGATCAGCGCGATGCAGAAGGTGGCCGCGGACATGATCAGGATCGACCAGGACAGGGCGGTACGCCGGCCGATCCGGTCGCCGATATGCCCCCAGACAAAGCCGCCCAGAGGGCGCACCAGGAAGGAGATGGCGAAGAGGGCGAAAGTCAGCAGGAGTCCGGTCTGCGGATCGGATTCAGGGAAGAATACGGCGGTGATGGTGACGGCGAGGTAGCCGTAGACGGCGTAGTCGAACCATTCGACGAAGTTGCCGATAAAGCTGGCGGCGATGACTTTGCGGCGGGTATCCCGGCCGACCTTTGCCTCAAGCCGACGTTGGCCGCTGAGGGAGGGGCCGCCGTCGTTGGAGAAGGCCACTGCGGGTGCGTCTTTCGTTCCTGGAACGGGGGCGCCATTGCCTGCCCGAGTTTTGCTTAGTTTCATGGGGAAAACCATCCAGATTTGGTGAAGTTGCATTCACTGCAACAGTGTTGCGTCAACCATAGATGTGCTGTGTGTCACTGTCAACCGGGTCGGACATAGAAAAAGCGCCCTTCCCGGAGTTTCCGGGAAGGGCGCGCAACAGCGTTGCTTAACGGCAATCTATTTGAGGTGGTTCATCTGGTTGTCGGTGCGTTCGCCGATGTCTTCCGCCCACAGCTCCGGCTGGGCCCGCTGGAAGTCCTGCATAAGCTGTGCGCACCGCTCATCGTTGAGGACGATGACCTCAACACCCCGTGACCGCAGCAGGTCCAGTTCACCTGGGAAAGTGGCGGATTCGCCCACGACGACGGTTGGAATTTTGAACTGGATGATCGTTCCGGCGCACATCGCGCAGGGGGCCAGTGTGGTGTAGAGAACCGTGTCGGTATAGGTGTTCTGGCGGCCTGCTGCCCGAATGCAATCAATTTCTCCGTGGGCAGTAGGGTCCCCTTGCTGAAACCGCTGGTTGTGTCCCGTGGCGATCAACTGGCCGTTTCGCTCAAGGGCGGCACCGATGGGAATGCCGCCCGTTGACATGCTTTTGCGTGCAGCTTCCACGGCGGCTTCGAAATTGGGTCGTGACAAGGTAGGCATGATGCTCCGGTTCGTTAGTGGTCGAGGATCTTGTGTTGCGTCTTTAGCGCGGAAACGCTTGTACGGCCGGAGCTGAGTGTCAGCTCCGGCCGTACCGGGGGAGAGCGTCAAGTAACGGCAAGCAATAGCCCGCACTCCCAAGGATTACTCAGTGACTTGCTGATGGGAAGGCCGTCAGGATACGCCGCCATAGGTGGCGTCCAAGTGGCGGCCCCGCTCTTGGTCCTTCGCTGCGGCGGCGGGCTCCGGCGTGGAGATGCTGGAGATGCTGGCGGCGTAGCGGCGATGAATACGCGGGCCGAGAATTGAGTACACCGTGGCGCTCGTCAGTCCGCCGGCGAGCCAGGACAGGTCCAGTCCGCCCATTGCGACGGCGATGGGTCCCTGCGTGGCCGGGAGGATGCCGTACATGAACAGCCAGGTGGCGAAGATGCCCGCGAACAGGGCGGTAACGCCGGCCCAGTTCACGACGGGCAGCCGGTGGGTGCCGATGGGATCGAAGAGGCGAGTCGGGTCCTGCGGGTGGCGGCGCTCGATGCCGTAGTAGTGGACCAGCATGATGCCTCCCCATGATGCGACCCAGGCGACGAGGCCGATGAGCCAGGAGTCAAGCACGGCTGCGAAGTTGGTCTGGTAGATGAAGAAGATGACGGCGATCAGGGCGAAGACGCCCACAATCAGGTTCAGAACGCGCCGTTTGATACGGACATCGAGGGCCTGTGCTGCCACCGAGAACGTGTAAATGTTCAGGATGTTCGTGGCGATGGGGCCGTGCAGAACCATCAGCAGGACGGGGATGGCCAGAGCTCCGTAGTTTTCCACGATGAGCTGGCCGGGATCGATGCTTCCACTCTTCGTGGCGAGGCTGGCGCCAAGTACGCCGAGCCAAACGACGGGGATGAACTGGCCTAGCACCGAAGCCAGGTACAGGCGCTTCTTCGATGTCTTGGTGCTCACGAAGCGTGAGTAGTCCGCGGCGTAGGTGAACCAGGTGATTCCCCAGCCGATGCCGATGGCGGTCATGACGGCGCTCATGGCAGCGATACGTTCGGTGCCGGTGAGGATTTCTCCTGCCGGACCGGCGTAGCTCCAGTCGATATCCATGCCGAACCACGCGACAGCGGACATGGCGATGAGGACCAGGATCGTTGGCGGAACGGTCCAGCGTTCGAAGGCAGCGATGGCCTTATAGCCGAAGAACGCGATCAGGACCTGCAGCCCCATGATCAGTGCGGCAACGCCGATCTTCCAGCCGTAATTTTCCTGCGTCGGGTCAACCCAGCCGATGCTCCCGAACAGAGCCATGACCAGGTCGAGGATGATCCAGGTGTTGACTGCGCACCAGCCGATGCCCAGCGTTGCCTGGATGGCTGCCGGTATGTAGTTGCCGCGCCGGCCGAATGCTGCACGTGCGAGGACCATTCCAGTTGCCCCGGTTTTCTGTCCGAGCAGAACGAAGAAACCGAACAGCACCATGCCGATCAAGTTTCCGAGAACGAGGACAGTGATTGTGTCGGCGAAGCCGAGGCCAAGGTTAATTCCGAGTGCACCGAGGACCCAGTTGATGGGTGCGAGGTTCGCGCCTGCCCAGATCCAGAACTGGCCTGAGACTTTTCGCGTGCGGGAGGACTCGGGAATGCACTGCAGGTCTTGCTCCACATCGTCGTGGGATGAAGGGTCTGCTGCGGGGGAAGAAGGGGTGCCCTGTTGGTTCTGAATCATTGGATTCCTCCGGTGTGTTTTGGGACTGCGTCAATATTATGTGGGCTGAGTCACATGATCTATATTCGATATGTCGCATAAGCGCTAACGGAAATGGACAGATCGTCAATGAATATCGAGCTCGAAGAGGTGCTCAGCCACGAGGCGTTCCGAAGGGCTGGCCCCATTGTCCGTGCTGGCGCGGCATCTGTGCCTGGACGTCAGGTGCGGTGGGTCCATTCGAGTGAAGTTATGGATATCGCTCCGCTGCTCAGCGGCGGTGAGCTGCTCCTGACAGGCGGTGTGGAGCTCGCGGCTGCATCCGCGGAACAGCGGCGGCAATACATCCGTGACCTCGCTGCCCGCAGTATTGCGGCGCTCGGTATCGAATCCGGCGGGCCGTTGAAGACAATTCCCGCAGATCTTATCCAGACTGCCGAGGCACATGAACTGCCCCTGATTGAACTGAGGAAGGTTGCCCCCTTTGTGCAGATCGCCCAGTCCATTAACAGCCTCCTAGTCACCCGGTCGGTGGACCTGCTGCGGCAAGCGGATGTGCTGTCCCAAAACCTGGCAGCAGAACTGGCGAACGGCGGCGGTTTGAAGGAGCTCCTGCAACTCCTGGCCAGGCAGATCCCGGCCGATGTGGCTGTGATGGACGGCGTGGGAACGGTCATCGAAGAGGCGGCGGCGCCTGCTGCTGCCGAACCACAATCCGAGGTTGAGTTCCCACCGCTCGAATTCGATATCTCCCAGCGCGGTACGGTGACGGCTTCCTTGCGCCTCCGCCCCAAGACGGATGGCGACAGCTCCTGGGCGCAGGTTGTTGGTGAGCGGGCAGCGAGCATCCTGGCGCTGGCGCTGCATGGACGGCACGCACCGGATCTTGTGGACGTAGCGGGCAAGGAGCTGGTGCGATCAATTTTGAGCGGAGTCCAGGGCCAGCGGCTAAGGCAGCTTTGCCGAACCGCTGGCATGGATCCTGACTACCAGTTTGTGGTCGTTCTCGGCAGGCCGTTGGGTGCCGGCTGTCGCTGGGCCGGCGTCGAGAGGCTGGTCCGTAAATACCGGACAAAGGCCATTGTTTATGTCCAGCAGCAAGAAATGGTCGCTGTGGCTGCCCTTCCCGTCAAGGGGTCGCGTGCCCGTCGGGCAACGTTGTTGTCAGAGCTGAAAGCGGGTATCGTCGACCAACCCCAGGTGCTGGTGGTCGGTCCGGTCTCGGCGGGGATCGCCGATGCCGCACGGTCTCTTGCCGAGACGAGGCTGACTTTCGATCTGGCCCCCGCGGGGACGGGCCCTGGTTCCGTTATCGACGCCGATGCCTTCGTGATAGAACGCTTGGCGTCTCAAGCTTCCGGTGATGAAGCGATTCACCACGTGGTGGATGAACTCCTCGGCGGGCTCATTGCACACGATGACGCCCGACGTTCGCGCTTGCTCGAAACGTTTGACGAATGGTTGGCCTCCGGCTGCAATACGGCGGAGACTGCGCGGGCGATGCACCTCGAGCGCCAATCTTTGTACAACAGGCTGGAGAAGATCTTCGAGCTCATCGGCGGGGACCCGCGCGGTACCGACAGGCTTGCCGGGCTTCATTTGGCTGCACGGTTGGGGCGCTATCTCCGTTCGTCCTGAAACGGATAGGTGTGACCGCGGATGCCGGTCTTCCGTTGAAACTAGAGGACCTTGCGGATGGTCTCTTCGAAACTGGTGACGTGCTCCAGCGCCAAGGTGCTGGCTTTGTCTGCGTCGCCGGCAACAATCGCGTCCAGCAGTTCCACATGTTCGGTGATGTGTCCGGCGATCGATGGTACGCGGTCCAGCACCAGGCACCAGATCCGGGTGGCGAGGTTGTCCAGCCGGATGAGGGTTTCTTCCAGATGCTGGTTGCCCGCCGCTTTGTAAATTAGCCGGTGCACGCTCAGGTCGTAGCGCATCAGCGCGTGCTTCTCGGGCTTCTGGCCGTCGAGGCGTTCAATGTCCCGGGCCAGGTTGTGCAGTTCTTCCTTCACCTCGGGGCCGGCCATCCGGGCGGCCCGTCGGGCTGCCAGCGGTTCCAGCGCCTGCCGCAGTTCGGAAACGTCGGCCAAGGCGGTGATATCCACAATGGTGGCAAAGGTTCCTCGGCGCGGGTAGGAGGTGACCATGTGGTCGATCTCCAGACGCTTGAGCGCCTCGCGGACGGGCGTGCGGCCGATACCCATCTCAGCGGCCAGCTGCCCGTCATTGATCGGTTCCCCGGGGCGGATGTCCAGCATGATCAGTTTGTCCCGAAGTTCACGGTAGGCGCGCTCGGCCAGCGAGAGGGACAGGTCGGCGCTGTGCGCCGACTCAGCAATGATGCTCATGGGCTCGCTCCTTGGCTGGGCGGGTTAATTCGGGCTAAATCTTACTGCTGTTGACAGTGTGTGATCACCATCATACTATTACAACCAGTTCTGATATATCACATACACATTAGTTGTTTTTCAAAGGAGAGAACGAATGGTGTCTACCCTGACCACCCCGCTGGCAAGCGCTGACCCGGAGGTTGCCGCAGCCATTGGCCAGGAGTTGGATCGCCAGCAGTCCACGCTGGAAATGATCGCTTCCGAGAACTTCGCCCCGACCGCAGTGATGGAAGCCCAGGGCTCTGTCCTGACCAACAAGTACGCCGAGGGCTACCCCGGACGGCGCTATTACGGCGGCTGCGAGCACGTCGACGTGATCGAGCAGCTGGCCATCGACCGGGTCAAGGGACTCTTCGGCGCTGAGGCCGCCAACGTGCAGCCGCACTCCGGTGCACAGGCAAATGCGGCCGCGATGTTCGCGCTGCTTAATCCGGGCGACACCATCCTCGGCCTGGACCTGGCCCATGGTGGCCACCTGACCCACGGGATGAAGATCAACTTCTCCGGCAAGCTCTACAACGTTGTTTCCTACGGAGTGTCCGAGGAAGACCACAAGATCGACATGGCCGAAGTCGAGCGGCTCGCCGTCGAGAATAAGCCGAAGCTGATTGTGGCCGGCTGGTCCGCTTACTCCCGGCAGCTGGACTTCGCGGAGTTCCGGCGCATCGCCGATCTGGTCGGCGCCTACCTCATGGTCGACATGGCGCATTTCGCCGGGCTGGTCGCCGCCGGACTGCACCCGAACCCGGTGCCCTACGCCGACGTCGTTACTACCACCACCCACAAGACCCTCGGCGGTCCCCGCGGCGGCGTGATCCTGTCCAAGCAGGAGCTGGCCAAGAAGATCAACTCGGCCGTTTTCCCTGGCCAGCAGGGCGGCCCGCTGGAGCACGTCATCGCCGGCAAAGCCGTCGCCTTCAAGATGGCAGCGTCACCGGAGTTCAAGGAACGCCAGCAGCGGACGCTGCAGGGTGCGCGACTGCTGGCCGACCGCCTGCTGCAGGACGATGTGGCCGCGGCCGGCATCAGCCTGGTCAACGGCGGAACCGACGTCCACCTGGTGCTGGTGGACCTGCGCAACTCCGAGTTGGACGGCCAGCAGGCCGAAGACCGGCTGCACCGCGTGGGCATCACCGTCAACCGCAATGCCGTCCCGTTCGACCCGCGCCCGCCGATGGTTTCCTCCGGCCTGCGGATCGGTACGCCGGCGCTGGCTACGCGTGGCTTCGGGGATGCCGAATTCGCCGAGGTTGCCGACATCATCGCCACGGCTTTGACCCACGAACTGACCGATGAACTGACCTCGGAGCTGCAGAACCGCGTCACCGTCCTCGCCGAAAAATTCCCCCTCTACCCGAACCTGAATGCTGATACTTCGAACGGAGCACTGTAATGGCTGATCTGCTGCCAGAGCACCCGGATTTCCTGTGGCGGAATCCTGAGCCCAAATCTTCGTACGACGCCGTTATTGTCGGCGGCGGCGGACACGGCCTGGCTACCGCGTACTACCTGGCCAAGAACTTTGGCATGACCAACATCGCCGTGCTGGAGCGCGGCTGGCTGGCCGGCGGGAACATGGCCCGCAACACCACCATCATCCGCTCCAACTACCTGTGGGACGAGAGCGCGGGCATCTACGAGCACTCGCTGAAGCTGTGGGAGCAACTGCCCGAGGAACTGGAATACGACTTCCTGTTCAGCCAGCGCGGCGTCATGAACCTCGCACACACCCTGCAGGACGTGCGCGAGAGCGTGCGCCGGGTCAACGCCAACGTGCTCAATGGTGTGGATGCGGAGTGGATCACCCCGGAGCAGGTCAAGGAACTCTGCCCGATCATCAACACCGGGGACGACATCCGCTACCCGGTCATGGGCGCGACCTACCAGCCGCGCGCCGGCATCGCCAAGCACGACCACGTGGCCTGGGCCTTTGCACGCAAGTGCGACGAGATGGGCGTGGACATCATCCAGAACTGCGAGGTCACCGGTTTCATCAAGGACGGCAACCGCGTGGTCGGCGTCGAAACCAACCGCGGCCGGATCAACGCCGGCAAGGTGGCCCTGGCCGGTGCCGGACACAGCTCCGTGCTGGCCGAGCTGGCCGGTTTCGAACTGCCCATCCAGTCCCACCCGCTGCAGGCCCTGGTCTCCGAACTGCACGAACCCGTGCACCCCACGGTGGTCATGTCCAACCACGTGCACGTCTACGTCTCCCAGGCGCACAAGGGCGAACTGGTCATGGGCGCTGGCATCGACTCCTACAACGGCTACGGCCAGCGCGGCGCCTTCCACGTGATCGAGGAGCAGATGGCTGCCGCCGTCGAACTCTTCCCGATCTTTGCCCGTGCCCACGTGCTGCGCACCTGGGGCGGCATCGTGGACACCACCATGGACGCCTCCCCGATCATCTCCAAGACCCCCATCGACCAGCTCTACGTGAACTGCGGTTGGGGCACGGGCGGATTCAAGGGCACCCCTGGCGCCGGCTTCACCTTCGCCCACACCATCGCGATGGACGAGCCGCACCCGCTCAACGCCCCGTTCGCCCTGGACCGCTTCGAAACCGGGCACCTGATCGACGAACACGGCGCCGCAGCCGTAGCCCACTAGGAAGGAAAACCACGATGCTTCTGATCGAATGCCCCTGGTGCGGGCCGCGCGACGAAACCGAATACCACTACGGCGGCGAGGCCCACGTGGCCTACCCCGAAGACCCCAACCAGCTCAGCGACGAGGAGTGGGCAAAGTTCCTCTTCTACCGCGCCAATCCCAAGGGCCTCTTTGCCGAGCGTTGGGTGCACAGCACCGGCTGCCGGCGCTGGTTCAACGCGGTGCGCGACACCGTCAGCTATGACATCAAGGCCGTGTACAAGCCCGGCGAAAAGAAACCACAGATCGACGCCGGCAACGTAGCCGGCGCCAAGGTCCAGTCAGTTGAAGGAGGAGCGAAGTGACCGCCCCCAGTGCCAACCAGTCCCAGCGGCTCGCAGCCGCTGCCAGCGCCGCTGCGCGGATCGACCGCACCAAGCCCCTGGCCTTTACGCTCGACGGTGAGGCCTTCGGCGGCTTCGCCGGTGACACCCTGGCATCGGCCATGCTCGCTGCCGGCAAGGTCACGGTAGGAAACTCGCTCTACCTCGACCGTCCCCGCGGCATCCTCTCCGCCGGCGTGGAAGAAGCGAACGCCCTGGTCAAGATCAGCGCCCGTTTCGAAGGCCACGTGGACGAGTCCATGCTGCCGGCAACCACCGTTGAGCTGACGGACGGCTTGGAGGCCAAGCTGCTCCAGGGCCTGGGCCAGCTGGACCCGCGCACGGACAAGGCCGTGTACGACCGTAAGTACGTCCACACCGATGTCTTGGTTGTCGGCGCCGGCCCCGCCGGACTGGCCGCCGCCCGCGAAGCTGCCAAGAGCGGCGCCCGCGTCATCCTGATGGACGAGCAGCCCGAAGCCGGCGGATCGCTGCTGTCCGGCCGGGACGAGGTCATTGACGGCCTGCCCGCGCAGGACTGGATCGCCCGGACCACGGCCGAACTGGCTGCCGCCGAGGAAGTCACCTACCTCTCGCGGACCACCGCGTTCGGCAGCTACGACAGCAACTTCGTCGTCGCCGTGCAGCGCCGCACCGACCACCTGACCGGCGAACTTGGCGCCGGCGTCTCCCGCGAACGCATCTGGCATGTCCGCGCCAAGCAGGTGGTACTCGCCACCGGTGCGCACGAGCGCCCGATCGTCTTCGCGAACAATGACCGTCCCGGCATCATGCTGGCCTCCGCCGTGCGCAGCTACCTGAACCGCTACGCAGTTGCGGCCGGACACAATGTTGTTGTTGCCACCACCAATGACTCTGCCTACAAGCTGGTCGCCGACCTGCAGGCAGCCGGCATCGGAATCGCGGCCGTGGTCGACTCCCGGCCCGAGGTCACCGGCGACGCAGCCGAGGCCCTGGCCGCCGCGGGCATCCGCCTGATCACCGGCAGCGCCGTGGTGGACACCGACGGCAACAACGACGGCGGAAGGATCAGCGCCGTCGTCGTAAGCGCTTTGGACGCCGACGGGCAGCTGACCGGCGAACCGGAGAAGATCGAAACGGATCTGCTCGCCGTCTCCGGCGGCTGGACCCCCGTGGTCCACCTGCACAGCCAGCGTGAGCGCCAGCTGAAGTGGGACGAGGCGCTCGCCGCGTTCGTCCCCGGCCGCGAGGTCAAGGACCAGCAGACCGCCGGTGCCCTCAACGGCAACCTGGATCTGGCCGGCTGCCTTGAGGAAGGCGCCCAGGCCGGTACCGGGGCCGCTACCCGGGCCGGCTTCCGCGCCAACGCGCTGGTTCCCGCCGCCGCACCCGAGACCTTCGCCCCGATCCGCCCGCTGTGGCTGGTTCCGGGACTCGAGGGCGAGGCCGCCGGCTGGAAGGCCCACTTTGTGGACTTCCAGCGCGACCAGACCGTGGCCGACGTGCTGCGTTCCACCGGTGCCGGCATGCGCAGCGTGGAGCACGTGAAGCGCTACACCTCGATCAGCACCGCCAACGACCAGGGCAAGACCTCCGGCATCAACGCCATCGGCGTTATCGCGGCGGCGCTGAACAACACCGACATCGGCAGCATCGGCACCACCGCCTACCGCGCCCCTTACACGCCGGTGGCCTTCACGGCACTGGCCGGGCGCCAGCGCGGGGAGCTCTTCGACCCGGCACGGCTGACCTCGATCCACCCGTGGCATGTGGCCCACGGCGCCTTGTTCGAGGACGTCGGACAGTGGAAACGCCCCTGGTACTTCCCGCTGCCGGGCGAGGACATGGACACGGCCGTGCTGCGCGAATGCGCCGCCGTGCGTGAGAGCGTCGGCTTCATGGACGCCACCACGCTGGGCAAGATCGAGATCCGCGGCAAGGACGCCGGTGAGTTCCTCAACCGGATGTACACCAACGCGTTCAAGAAGCTCAAGCCGGGGCTGGGCCGCTACGGCCTGATGTGCACCCCTGACGGCATGATTTTCGACGACGGCGTGACCCTGCGCCTCGACGAGGACCGCTACTTCATGACCACCACCACCGGCGGCGCTGCCAAGGTGCTGGACTGGCTGGAGGAATGGCTGCAGACCGAATGGCCGGAGCTGGACGTGGTCTGCAACTCCGTCACGGAGCAGTACACCACCGTAGCCGTGGTGGGTCCGAAGTCCCGCGCCGTGATCGCCAAGCTGGCGCCGGAGCTGGACCTGGACAACGACGCGTTCCCGTTCATGGCGTTCAAGGAGACCACGCTCGCGTCCGGCATTCCGGCGCGCGTCTGCCGGATCTCGTTCTCCGGCGAGCTGGCGTTCGAGATCAACGTGTCCTCCTGGTACGGACTCAAGGTCTGGGAAGACGTGGCCGAGGCCGGCGCGGAGTTCAACATCACCCCGTACGGCACCGAAACCATGCACGTGCTCCGCGCCGAAAAGGGCTTCATCATCGTTGGCCAGGACACGGACGGCACCGTCACCCCGCAGGACGCGGGGATGGAATGGGTGGTCTCCAAGGCCAAGGACTTCGTGGGCAAGCGTTCCTACTCGCGGGCGGACAACGTGCGCGAGGACCGCAAGCAGCTGGTCGGCGTCCTGCCGGTGGACAAGTCGTTCCGCCTGCCGGAGGGTGCACAGCTGGTCAACCAGGGCACCCGCATCGCCCCGGCGGAAGCCCCGGTGCCGATGGAGGGCCACGTGACCTCCAGCTACCACAGCGCCGCGCTGGGCCGCAGCTTCGGCCTGGCCATGATTAAGAATGGCCGCAACCGGATCGGTGAGACGCTGCAGGCCCCGCTCGGCGGGCAGCTTGTGGACGTTGTCATCGCAGAACCCGTACTTTACGATCCCGAAGGGAGCCGTCGTGATGGCTGAACAGGTATTGACCGACATTGCAGCACTGCGCCGCAGTCCGCTGGCACATCTGGAAGACGCAATCCGCGAAGGCGCCGTGTCCGGCGAACGGGGCGTGAGCCTGCGCGAGATCCCGTTCCTGAACATGGTCGGCCTGCGGGCCGAGCCGGGTTCGGCCGGGGCCAAGGCTTTGGAGGCCGCCCTGGGCCTGCCGCTGCCGGGAGGCCACGGACAGGTGACGGGCGCCGTCGACGGGACCGCACTGTTGTGGCTGGGCCCGGACGAGTTCCTGCTGGTCGGCCCGGAAGGCTCCAACGCCACCGCGGCGCTGACCGAGGCCCTCGGTGCCGAGCCGGGCGCCGTCGTCGATGTGTCGGCGAACCGCACCACGCTGGAACTGACCGGCCCCTCGGCACGCGCTGTGCTGGAGAAGGGCTGCCACGTGGACCTGCACCCGCGGGCCTTCACACCGGGCGGCGCGGTCATGACCCAGCTCGGCCCGGTACCGGTGCTGCTGTGGCAGACGGCTGAGGAAGGCGGAGCGCAGACCTACCGGATCCTGCCGCGCGCCTCCTTCGCGGACTACACCGCACGCTGGCTGCTGGACGCTATGACGGAGTTCGCCTCACCCGAGGTACCGTAATGGCGCTCAGCGCACTGGATCTGTTTTCCGTTGGCATCGGCCCCTCCTCATCGCACACGGTGGGGCCGATGCGGGCAGCCAAGCGGTTCACCGACGGCTTGGTCCGGGACGGGCAGTTGAACGCAGTTGCCCGCGTCCGGGCCGAGCTGTTCGGCTCGCTGGGCGCCACCGGTTTCGGCCACGGCTCGGACAAGGCCGTGGTCCTGGGCCTGCAGGGCCAGGACCCGGAGACGGTGGATACGGACACGGCGGACGCGCAGGTCCGCGACGCCGTCGCCGCGCGCAAGCTGGCGCTGGCCGGTGAGCATCCGGTGTCCTTCGACTGGGACGCCGATGTGATCCTGCACCGGCGCAAGGCCTTGCCGGCGCACCCGAACGGCATGACCTTCTTCGCGTACGACGACGCCGGGGACCTGCTGCGCGAACGCACCTACTATTCAGTGGGCGGCGGCTTTGTGGTGGACGAGGATGCGGCCGGAGCGGACCGGATCGTCGAAGACTCCACCGTCCTGCCGTACCCGTTCACCACCGGCGCCCAACTGCTGGCGCACTGCCGGACCGAAGGCCTCTCCATCGCGCAGGTCATGCTCGCCAATGAGCTCACCTGGCGCAGCGAAGCCGAGCTGCGCTCGCAGCTGCTGCACATCTGGGCGGTCATGCAGGAGTGCGTGGAGAACGGCTGTACCCGCACGGAGGAGAGGTTGCCCGGGGGACTGAAGGTCCGCCGTCGTGCTCCTGAACTGCGCCGCAAGCTGCGCCAGATCGAGACGGCGGCCGCCACCAGCGGCAGCCCGCAGTCGGATCCGCTCTGGGCGATGGAGTGGGTCAATCTTTACGCGCTGGCGGTCAATGAAGAGAATGCCTCCGGCGGCAGGATTGTTACCGCGCCGACCAACGGGGCGGCCGGCATCATCCCGGCCGTGCTGCACTTCTATACCCGGTTCGTCCCGGGTGCAGATGACGACGGCGTGGTGGAGTTCCTGCTCACGGCGGCGGCAGTGGGTATCCTCTTTAAGGAGAACGCGTCCATCTCCGGTGCAGAAGTCGGTTGCCAGGGCGAAGTGGGCTCGGCCTGCTCCATGGCCGCCGGCGCGCTGTGCGCGGTGCTGGGCGGGACACCCGAACAGGTTGAAAACGCTGCCGAAGTGGGCATCGAGCACAACCTGGGGCTGACCTGTGATCCTGTAGGAGGGCTGGTGCAGATTCCCTGCATCGAGCGCAACGCGATCGCCAGCGTCAAGGCGATCAACGCCGCGCGGCTCTGCCTGCAGGGCGACGGTGAGCACAAGGTCTCCCTGGATCAGGCCATCAAAACGATGCGCGAGACCGGCAAAGATATGAAGATCAAGTACAAGGAGACCTCCCGTGGTGGCTTGGCCGTCAACGTCATTGAGTGCTGAACAACAGCCCGCACCGGGCGCCGAAGCGGCGTCCGAGCTTGTGCTGACCCTGGACTGCCGGGAGGCGCCGGGTATTGTGCACGCCGTCAGCGGCGTGCTGCTGGAACACGGCTGCAACATCGTCGAACTCAAGCAGTTCGACGACAGGCGCCTGGGCCACTTCTTCATGCGGGTCCATGTGGCCTCCTCGACCGGAGAGGCACTGGACGAGGAAGCCCTGCGCAAAGACTTGGGGCCGGTGGCCGAACGTTTCGGGATGAGCTGGGAGCTCGACCGGCACGGGGCCAAGCGGCGCGTGATGATCATGGTCTCCAAGTTCGGGCACTGCCTGAACGACCTGCTCTTCCGTGCACGCACGGGGGAGTTGCCGGTGGATATCGTCGCCGTGGTATCCAACCACCGCGACCACCAGCGGCTGGTGGAGTGGCACGGCATCCCGTTCTTCCACATCCCGGTCACCCCGGACACCAAGCCCGAGGCCGAGGCGAAGCTGCTGGAACTGGTGGACCGCTTCGAGGTGGATCTGGTGGTCCTGGCCCGCTACATGCAGGTGCTCAGTGACTCGCTGGCCACCCGGATGGCCGGCCGCGTGATCAACATCCACCACTCCTTCCTGCCCAGCTTCAAGGGTGCCAAGCCGTACCACCAGGCGTACGAGCGCGGCGTGAAAACCGTGGGCGCCACCGCGCACTACGTCAACAGCGAGCTGGACGAGGGCCCGATCATCGCCCAGCAGCTGGTGGACGTGGACCACACCTTCGGCCCCGAGGACCTGGTCGCGGCCGGGCGCGATACCGAATGCAAGGCGCTCTCCAACGCGGTGAAGTGGCACTGCGAAGGCCGCGTCATCCTGCACGGAAACCGGACGGTAGTGCTGCGCTAACACGATCTGACCTGACCTGACGTGTCCTGCCCGGATACGACAGCGGGTCTGCGGCACCGCTGGCAAACAACGACGGCGGCTCTCACCTTCTGAGGTGAGGGCCGCCGCTGCTGTTTAACCGCTGCCAACGTGATCTTTTGCACTCCTGAAACTTTGCAGTTGTGTATTTTTGCAGCGACTGCAACAATGGTTCGGTGAGTCAACTACTTTCCCTGCGGGACCGCAAGCGCGCCGAAACCTGGGCCGCACTGCACCTGTCCGCGTCCGGTACAGCCCTGGACAACGGCCTGGAATGCGTGACCGTGGACGCCGTGGCAGCGGACGCCGGCGTTTCCCCGCGCACCTTTTTCAACTACTTCGCTTCCAAAGAAGATGCCGTCCTTGGCCTGCAGGAGCCTTTCGTCGACGAGTCCATGCTGGCGGACTTCGACGTTGACGGGGACCTGCTGGCAAGCGTGAGCCATTTGATGCACGCCGTCACCCGGACCATCCACGGCGGCGCCGACGAGAGCGGCAACCGGTGCCGCGAGGTCATCTGCCGGTATCCGCAGCTGATGCACCGCCGGTTCCAGTACATCGTCAAGGTGGAGCAGCTCGTCACCGATGCCGTAGCCGAAAGGCTCGCCCAGTCGGGCAGATGGGCCACCGCCCCGGCCGGCTACAACGTAGAGGACGTCGCCAAGATGCTGGTCCTCGTCGCCGGTGCCGGGCTGCGCTTTGCCATCCAAAAAACCATTTCCCACCCCACCCGCGAATCGCAGTCCGAGGCCCTCGACCAGGGCATGGAACTGATGCGCAACATCCTGAAGGAACTTCTGTGAGCAAACCCGCAACTGTCGAAAGCGGCGCGCAGCACGGCAAACTGGCGCTGGTCTTTGTGGCCCTGGTGATGGCCATGCTGCTTGCCGCCCTGAACCAGACCATCCTTGGCACAGCGCTGCCAACCATCGTCGGCGAACTCAACGGCGCCAACCTGATGCTGTGGGTGATTACCGGCTACATCCTGGCCTCCACCATCATGATGCCGATCTACGGCAAGCTCGGCGATCTGATCGGCCGCAAGTCCCTGCTCATCGGGGCGATCCTCGTCTTCCTGGCCGGATCCATTATCGGTGCGCTGGCCCTCGACATGGCCTGGCTCATTGCCGCCCGCATCGTCCAGGGCCTGGGCGGCGGTGGTCTGATGATCCTCTCGCAGGCCATCATTGCCGACGTGGTACCCGCCCGCGAACGCGGCAAGTACATGGGCTGGATGGGCGGCGTCTTCGCCTTTTCCTCCGTGGTGGGCCCGCTGATCGGCGGCTGGCTGACCGAGGGACCGGGCTGGCGCTGGACCTTCTGGTTCAACGTGCCGGTTGCTGTGCTGGCCCTGCTGGGTGCGATCTTCTTCCTCAAGACACCGCCCAAGACCAGCCGGCCCAAACTCGATATCTGGGGCATCCTTCTCATGGCCGCCGCCACCACCGGACTGGTGCTGGTCAGCAGCTGGGGCGGCAGCACCTACGACTGGTCCGATCCGGTCATCATCTCCCTGATCGCCGGCACGGTGCTGGCCGCGTTCCTCTTTGTTCTGGTGGAGCGTCGCACCGCGGAACCGATCATCCCCATGGAGCTGTTCCGGGACCTCAACTTCAACCTGACCACCATTTCCGGCCTACTGGTTTCGGTGGCGATGTTCGGCGCCATCGGCTACATGCCTACGTATCTGCAGATGGCTACCGGGGCCACCGCCACCGAGGCCGGCCTGCTGATGATCCCGATGATGGGTGCGCTGCTGGCGGCCTCCGTGATCTCGGGCTCGCTGGTGTCCAAGACCGGCCGCTACAAGTGGATGCCCATTGTCGGTTCGGCCATCCTCGCGGTCGCACTGGTGCTCATGGGGCTGGTCCACGCCGATACCGCCGTCTGGCATATCTGCTTGAACCTTGGCCTGCTGGGCCTGGGGCTGGGCCTGAACATGCAGATCCTCGTGCTCATTGTGCAGAACACGTTCCCCGCGCGGCAGGTGGGAACGGCGACGGCGGCCAACAACTTTTTCCGCCAGATCGGCGCCACGCTCGGTTCCGCCGTCGTTGGTAGTCTCTTCGCCTCGCGGCTGGTGGGTTTCCTGACCGAACGGCTGCCGGCTGATGCCGTTGCCGCCACCGGTGGCGGCAACTCGCTGACCCCGGAAATGGTCCACGGCCTGCCCGAGGCCATCCAGACGCAGATCGTCGAGTCCTACAACGAGGCGCTGATGCCGCTGTTCGCCTTCATGTTCCCGCTGGCCCTGGCTGCCGCCGTGCTGTGCCTGTTCATCAAGGAGAAGCCGCTGGCCACCTCGCTGGAGCCGGACGTGATGCCGGAGGCGCTCGCGGAGGGCAACGTACTGATCACAGCCGACGACGACGGCGGGGCGGCCCGGCAGGCCGAGCCCAGCCGACGCTGAACCACGGCTGAAGCACGGCTGAACCGCGGCTGACTCACCGCTGACGGTCCGGCCGGCGGTCCGCAGCCGGGGCCCGATGGCTAAGCTTGCTCCATGGGCGCATCACCTGCACTGCATAAAGAGCCGCGGGTCCTCGAAATCGAGACCCTCGAGCAGTTCGACCGGCTCGTGGCGGAGGGCGCGAAGACGCTGCGGGCCGGGGCCGGGCAATCCATGAGCGGCTGGCACTTCCAGTCGGTGGACCTGCGGGAGCGGACCGGTGTGCTGCGGGACCTGGATCCCTCCGGCGCGATCTTCCTCGGCTGCGACTTCGAGCCTGGGGTCGAGGAGTTGCTGCGTGCCCGCGGCGCGCTGCTGTTCCCCGTTCTTCCCGGTATCCCGTTCGATGCCTACCGGGCCGCGGTGTATACGCCCTCCGAGCTGTTCGATGGCCTGGCCGCCGCAGAGTACGAGGCAACGCCTGACGCGCTCATCTACGCCTGGTCCACGCAGCCGGCTGCCCGGGTGAACCTCGACGCCACCCTCGCGGCCAGCCTGCATGACCACGCCGTCGGCGATGCCATGGATGCGTTGTTCGACGGCCCGGGCTTCAACGGCCGGAAAGTGGTCGGCGTGATGGGCGGGCACGCTGCGGAGCGCGGGAGTAAAACGTACGACGACGCCGCCCGCCTAGGTAGGCAGCTCGCGAATGCCGGGTGTGCAGTGGCGACCGGCGGCGGTCCGGGCGCGATGGAGGCCGCCAATCTCGGGGCGTACCTGTCATCGGCGGAGGACAGCGCTTTCGCCCAGGCGGTGGCTTCGCTGGCCGAAGTGCCTTCCTTCCGCCCCTCCGTAACGGCTTGGGCCAGGGCGGCGGCGCGGGTCCTCGAACAGCACCCCGACGGCGTCGTTAATCTTGGCATTCCGACTTGGCACTACGGGCACGAACCGCCGAATCTGTTCGCCACGCACATCGCCAAATACTTCGCCAATGCCATCCGGGAGGCCGTGCTGCTGGAGCGGTGCAATGGCGGGATCGTTTTCCTGCCCGGCGCCGGCGGAACAGTGCAGGAGATTTTCCAGGACGCGTGCGAAAACTATTACGCGACGCCGGAGCAGCTCTCGCCGATGATCCTGGTGGGCGCCTCGTACTGGACCGACGAGCTTCCCGTATGGCCGCTGCTGCAGTCGCTGGCACGCGGACGGGCGATGGAAGGGGCCATCCACCTAGTTGATTCGGTAGAAGCGGCGGTGCGGCTCACGCTTCCGTAGCACCCCTGGCGCAGTCCCGCCAGCAGTGGCGCAACAGCGTCAGGCGACCCCGGTGCCGAACAGCAGGCCCAGGAGGTAGGTTGCCAAGGCTGCCCCGAAGCCGATGCCCAACTGCCGCATCGCCCGTTTGAACGGCGAAGCCCCGGAGAGCAGGCCGACGATTCCTCCGGTCACGAGCAGCGCCAGGCCAACAAGAACCAGCGAGACCAGTATGGCCGGCAGGCCCTGCAGGCCGAAGATGTACGGCAGGATCGGTATGAGCGCGCCGCTGGAGAAGAACAGGAAGCTGGAGATGGCTGCATTCCAGCCGGTCCCGATCTCCTGGTACTCGACCTCCTCAACTCCGGGGTGCAGGGACAGGCTGGGATCGCAGTCGCAGTTCAGGTAGCCCATCCGTTCCGCGGCCCGGTGCTCGGCCGCTTCGAGGGTCATGCCGCGGGCCCGGTAGACCAGGACCAGTTCGTTGGATTTCAGATCCAGGTCCGGAGCCGCCGTCAGGGTGATCTGGGTGGGTTTTGTCGCACTGAGCAGTTCACGCTGGGAACGAACGGAAACGTACTCGCCGGCGCCCATGGAGAGCGCCCCGGCCAGCAGGCCGGCGATGCCGCTGAACAGGATGAAGCCGCTGGAGACGCCGGTGGCGCCGATGCCCATGATCAGGGCGAGGTTCGAGACCAGTCCGTCGTTGGCGCCGAAGACGGCGGCACGGAAGTTGCCGGACAGCCGTGCGCGGCCGCGGGTTGCGAGGCCCCGGATGACCTCTTCGTGGATCAATTCGTCGGCGGCCATCGCATTCGTGGCGGCCGGTTCGGAGCTGTAGGGGGAGCGGCCCTCGGCCCGCTGCGCCAGCGCCATGACAAAGACCGAGCCGAACCAACGCGCCATGGTGCGCAGCAGGCTGCGCCGGAAGGATGGGCGTGCAGGTTTGTCCGCGTGCTCGCCGAGCAGGTCGCGCCAGTGCTGTTCGTGCCTGCCCTCGGCTTCGGCCAGTTCCAGCAGGATGGCTCGTTCTTCGCCGTGGCGGCGGCGGGCCAAGTCCCGGTAGATGGCCGCTTCGGCTCGTTCGTCGGCCAGATACCGGCGCCAAAGTTTGATGTCCCGGCTTGACGGCGGGGCCTGGCTGGATTGGGCGGGTCCTTCGCGGGAAGGGCTCATGGTGGCGCTGCTCCTGATCATGGACCGGAGACGGGATGGCTCCGGTCAGTTATACGGCAAACTGACCGAAGGTCTCGCTCGCCCGAAGCCTGCCGGATTGATGCAGGATCAGGTGGACTGCCGGGCCAATCGTGCTGGCCAGTATGTCGACAGGCCTCCACGCCGTTCCATGACGGGGCTTCCCGATGAACCGGAAATCCTCGACAGGCGGTGGAGCTACTCCCCTTCGCAGCCTCCATCATACCTTGGTGGGTCCCGAAGGTCCCGGAGACAGGGGGTTAGCCAGCACACACAGGCGTTCATGAAGGATAGGTCGGGGAAGTGTCATGGGGGAGCCGCGATGCCGGGATGAACACGGGCCGCCGTTAGGATGGAGCCGTGGCTACCTCGGCATCTCCTACCCCGGATCCCGCACCCGGGCGCAACAAGTTCTCCACCCGGCTGCTGCGCGGCGGTACCGAACCGGATCCGCGTTTCACGCTGGCGAACGAGCGCACCTTCCTGGCCTGGATCCGCACCTCGCTGGCGCTGCTGGCCGGCGGCATCGCCGTTGAGGCGTTCACTACCGAACTGTTCGTCACCGAGGTCCGCAAGACCGTGGCCATCCTGCTGCTGGTCCTGGCCATGGTGATCGGCGCCGGCGCCTTCTTCCGGTGGCTGAACGTGGAGCGGGCCATGCGGCAAAAAACCCCGCTGCCCCTGCCACTGATCGCGCCCATCCTGGCTGTCGGCGGGGCAGTTGTCGCGGCGATCCTGGTGGTCTTCGTTGTCCTGCGGCCCCTCTGACCATGGCACTGCGCCGGGGTCCCGCACCCGAACATAACGACGCCGGACTCCAGCCCGAGCGAACGTCGCTCGCCTGGGGCCGGACTACTATGGCCATGGTGGTTACCGCCGCGATCTTCCTGCGCTGGATGCCGCACCATGGCTGGTTCGCCGGGATCCTCGTAGCCGTCACGCTGGTGACGGCCCTGGCCATCAACCTCACCCAGAAAATCCGGTATCACCGCGCTGTCCGCGGCATTGCCAGCGAAACGGTACATGCCGACGTCGTTGGTGTCCTTTTTACTTCCGCCAGCGTCTTCGTCCTGGGTGCACTGGGCATTTACACGGTGTTGTTCCTGCCCGTGGGCGGCTAGCCAGCGGGCAGGAACAACAGGCTCAGCAGGAGCAAGGCAGGTCAGCGGCTGTGGGCGTCTTCCGGGCCTTCCACCGGGACTTCTTCCGAGACGGCGCCGGCGACCCGCAGATCCCAGGCCTCGCGCACGGCCGGGTCGGTCGGCTTGGTCGCCAGGGATACCACTATGTAGGCGAACAACGAGGCGATCAGGCCATAGTAGATCGGCTCGTTGGCGTAGATGCCGTCGTACTGGTTTTCCGCGTTGACCTCGAGGATGATCATGGTGGTCAGGGTGACCACGCTGCCGGCGGCCATGGACGCCGCGGCGCCGAGACCGGTTCCGCGCTTCCACACCAGACCGCCGAGGATGGCAATGAGCAATCCGCCGACCAGGATGTCATAGGCGATGGTCAGCGCGGCGACCACATCCTGCACCAGGATGGCCAGCACGATCGCCAGGACGCCGAGACCGAGGACGTACCAGCGGCTGCCCTGCACATCGTGCTCCGGGTTTTCGCCGTGCTCGTGGTGGGCCGGCTTGCCGAACCAGGAGCGGACAAAGGGCACCACATCGGCCTTGGCCACGGTGGCGGCGGCAATCAGCGTGCCGGAGGCGGTGGACATCATTGCGGCCACGGCGGCGGCGAGCACAATGCCGCCGATGCCGATGGGCAGCAGGTTCATTGCGACGTCAGCATAGACGTCGTCCTGGTTCTCCAGACCCGGAATGACGACGGCGGCCGCCATGCCGATCAGGGCGCCGGCGGCACCGTAGAAGATGCAGTAAATGCCGGCGGTCGCGCCGCCCCAGCGGGCAACCCCCGGAGTCCGCGCGGTGAAAACGCGCTGCCAGATATCCTGCCCGATCAGCAGGCCCAGGGTGTAGACCACGAAGTAAGTGATGATGGTCTGCGCGCCGATGCCGCCGATGTCGAAGAAGGACGCGTCAACGCGCTCGCGGATCCCGCCCAGTCCGCCGGCGGCGTTCCAGGTGAACGGCAGCATGAGCAGGAAGACACCGATGGTCTTGATGACGAACTGCGCCATGTCCGCCAGCGTGATGGACCACATGCCGCCGACGGTGGAGTAGATGAGCACAATGGCGCCGCCCACGGTGATGGCCAGCCAGCGTTCCCAGCCGAAGAGCACCACCAGGATGGTCGCGTAGGCGCCAGTCGACGTGGCGCACAGCATCAGGGTGTACGCCAGCATGACGATGCCGGAGACCTTGGTGGCGCTGACGCCGTACCGCAGCGTCAGCATCTGGGCCACCGTGTAGATTTTCAGTTTCTGCAAGGTCGGCGCGAACAGCAGGCTCAGCAGCAGCACGCCGGTGCCGATGGCCACAACCAGCCACATGCCGGAAAGCCCGAACGTGTAGCCGAGACCCACGCCGCCGACGGTGGAGGCACCGCCGAGAACGACGGCGGCCATGGTGCCTGTGTAGAGCAGCCCGCCGAGTCGGCGGCCGGCCACGAGATAATCGCTATTGTTCTTGGTGCGGGACTTGCCCCACCAGCCGAAAAGCAGCATTGCGGCCAAGTAGGCGACCACAATAATGACGTTGATGAATTGTCCATCCATGGGAAGAAGCTCCTGGAAGCAGGAAATGAAGAAATTGCCTGTTAGGCAACAAGTGTTGAGTGTTAGGCTAATTGTGATGTGCCCGACACGTCAAGATATTTCGAAGATCCGGGGGAGTAGCCCTCTCCGGCCGCGAGAAAGAGTTGCTCAGTGAAAGCACTGCCTGTTGAGCCCAGCAATGCCCCGGTGGCGATCGGATCCCGGATCCGGGCGGCGCGGCAGGAACAGCGCATGACCATAGAGCAGGTCGCGGACTCCACCGGTTTGACCAAGGGCTTCCTGAGCCGGGTCGAGCGGGACCTCACCTCGCCGTCGGTAGCTTCGCTGGTGACGCTTTGCCAGGTGCTGGGCATTTCCATCGGCGACTTGTTCCTGATGCCGGAAACGCATTTGTCCCGGGCGGGGGAGGGTCCGCGGATCAGCCTCGGCGGCCAAGGCATCAGGGAAGAGCTGCTGACCGCGCGGCATGAGCGGCGCCTCCAGATCATCCGGGCGGTCATTGAGCCCCGCGGGCGGGGCGAATCCGAGCTGTACTCCGTGGACTGTGAAGTGGACGTCCTGCATGTCATCGCCGGACAGATCACGCTGATCTTCACGTCCGAACGCTACGAACTCAATGCGGGCGACACCATCTCCTTCTCCGGTCGCGAGCCGCATAGCTGGATCAACGAGACGGACGAGCAAGCCATCGTTACCTGGACTTTGGTCCCGGCTGCCGCGCGGTAATTCTGCCGGCCGAAGGCCTGCGGCTACTCCTGCTGCAGGTCGATGACCACCTTCACGTCATCGTCGCGTTGTTCGAAGGCCTGGGCGAAGTCTTCGAGCCGGGTCCGGCGGGTGATCAGGCGTCCGAGCCAGGCCTGGTCCGCCTGTGCCAGCGCTTCTGCGGCCTGGAGATAGTGGCGGCGGTTGGCGTTGACCGTGCCGAACACGACGTCGTTCTCCAGCACCGCGGTGCGGTTGAGCTGGCCCAGGTCGACCGGTGTCCGTCGTCCGGTTCCGGACACGCCGGTGAGGCAGGTGATGGCGTTGTTTGCGCTGCAGCTGATGGTGTCGAGCACCACGGAGGGAACCCCGGTGCATTCGAGAAGCACATCAGCTTCCACGCCGGAATCGGGGAGCGGGTCCGTGTGGAACACTGCGCCGAGTTCCTTCACCAGGCCCGGCTTGGGCCCTTCGTTGACCAGATCGTAGACGTGGACTTCCAGCCCGCGCTGCACTCCCAGTAGCGCGGCCAGAAGGCCCACGGGTCCCGCGCCGGTTACCGCGACGACCTTGGGGTCGAAATAGGCGCGTGCGCCAATGCGTTCGATCTGCTCCCAAGCCTTCGCCACAATGGTGGTGGGTTCCAGCAGCACGCCGACTTCGGTCAAGGAGGCGTCGAGCTTCACCATCGCGTCCGGCTCGGCCCGCCATTGCTGCCGAGCAAACCCGTCCAATGACTTAATGCCGTGCTCGGTGTATTGCCCGTTCAGGCACATGTCCCACTCGCCGGCAGCACAGGCGCCGCAAGCTTCCGGATCGGGGCGCCTGACGATGCCGACCACGAGATCGCCGGGCGCCAGGCCGGACCCCGGCGGCGCCTCGCGGACCCGGCCCAGATTCTCGTGCCCCAGAACCAGGTGCTCCCGGCCTTCCGGCGCCGAACCGTATTCGGCGGCGATGATCTCCCGGTCCGTGCCGCAGAGGCCGACGGACAGCGCATCGACAAGGACCGCGCCCTCGCCGGGGTGCGGTTCCGTCACGTCCCGCAGTGCGAGGGAATCTTTGACGCCGGGTGTAACGGTCAGTGCCTGCAATGCTGCCTCCTGAGCCGGTGCTGCAACTTCAGCTTCCTGTCAGGCTATACATGCCCCTTTCCTGTTGGCCAGAGGACCGTCGGCCTTGACTGAGACGCTGACCACAATTAGCCTATTTCAAAACACTTGATGCTTATTGGGCAACTTTTTCTCAGGAGAGACCACATGGAAGAACTCCGCGTCGAGGCCAACGGCAAGCTCGGCCCCATCGATTCATCACGGATTCCGCGCTTTGCCGGCGCTGCCACCTACGCCCGCCTCCCCCGTCTGGACCAGGTGGCCCACGCCGATGTCGCCGTCGTCGGTGTTCCCTTTGATTCCGGGGTTTCCTACCGCCCGGGGGCGCGCTTCGGCGCCAACCACGTCCGTGAAGCCTCGCGGCTGCTGCGGCCGTACAACCCGGCCTGGGACGTGAGTCCGTTCGAAAGCCTGCAGGCCGCCGACGCCGGGGATATGGCGGTCAACCCGTTCAACATCAACGAGGCGATCGAGACCATCCAGCAGAACGCGCTGGATCTGACCGAAAACGGCACCAAGCTCATCACCCTCGGCGGGGACCACACCATCGCCCTGCCACTGCTGCGCGCCGCCGCCGAGCGTGCCGGCCAGCCGGTGGCCATGCTCCACTTCGACGCACACCTGGACACCTGGGACACCTACTTCGGCGCCGAGTACACGCACGGTACCCCGTTCCGCCGCGCGGTGGAGGAGGGCATCCTGGACACCGAGGCCATCTCGCACGTGGGCACCCGCGGCCCGCTCTACGGCAAGAAGGACCTGGACGATGACCACCGTTTCGGCTTCGGCATCGTGACCAGTTCCGACGTCTACTACCAGGGCGTGAGCGAAGTGGTGGCCAAGCTGCGCGACAGGATCGGCGACCGCCCGCTCTACATTTCGGTCGATATCGACGTGCTGGATCCGGCGCACGCGCCCGGCACCGGAACGCCCGAGGCCGGCGGCATGACCAGCCGCGAACTGCTGGAGATCATCCGCGGCTTCCGCGGCATGAACCTCATCGGCGCCGACGTGGTGGAAGTGTCGCCGGCGTACGACCATGCGGAAATCACCGGCGTGGCCGCCAGCCATGTGGCCTACGATCTGTTGACGCTGATGGCAGCGAACGCCGCGGACAGCCAGAACAACGACGGCGGCACTTCCGTTGGGCGCGGTGCTTCCGTTGACCGCGGGGGAGCGGACCGGCGCGGGGCCCAGGCACAGGGCGAGACGCCGCCGCATGGGGATCCGCTGGCAGCCAACGCGCTGCGCGGCGGGGACGGCGCCTGATCATGACGGCACCCAGCACCGGCGGGACCAGCACCGGTGGAACAATCGTCGCGGCACGCAACGGCGGGGACCTCGTCGTCGAAACCCTGAGCGCCCTGGGTGCAACCACCGTGTTCGGCATTCCGGGCCAGCACGCGCTCGGGCTCTTCGATGCCTTGAGCCGGTCCAACCTGCACTTTGTTTCTTCCCGGGTGGAGAACAACTCGGCCTTCGCCGCGGACGGCTTTTCCCGCGCCACCGGCGACGTCGGCGTGCTCTTCCTCTCCACCGGACCGGGTGCGCTGACCTCGCTGGCCGGGCTGCAGGAAGCCTACGCCACCGGCGTGCCGATGGTGGTGGTAGCCAGCCAGATTCCGCTCGAAGGGCTCGGCGCCAGGCGCAAGGGCATGCTGCACCAGCTCGATGACCAGAAGGCCTCCGCCGCCAACGTCACCAAGAGCCAGCGGCTGATCCAGCACGCCTCCGGCATTCCGTCCGCCATCCAGGACGCCTGGACCGAGGCCATCTCCTCGCCGCAGGGCCCGGTCTGGGTGGAAGTGCCGCAGAATGTCCTGCTGGATCCGATCATGGTCCCGCCGGTCGAAGACGCGCTCGCCGAAGCGTTCGACAATCCGCCGCGGACCGAGCTGGTAAAGGAAGCGGTGAAGTGGCTCGCTTCTGCCGAACGCCCCGCCATCATCGCCGGCGGCGGGGTGCGCCGGGGCAGGGCCGAGCCGTGGCTGCGCTCCATCGCGGAAAAGCTGCGCGCTCCCGTGGTCTGTTCGCCGGGCGGCAACGGCGCGTTCCCCTGGCGGCATGAATTGTCGCTGCAGTCCTGGGTGGAGGACCGCTACGTCACCGATGTCCTGGAAGACGCCGACGTGTTGGTGGTGGTCGGGTCCTCGCTGGGCGAGGTGACCAGCAACTACTTCACCTTTGAACCGCGCGGCAGGATCATCCAGATCGATGCCGAACCCCGGGTACTCGAATCCAACCGGCCGGCTTTGGGGATCCGGGCCGATGCGGGCCAAGCCCTGCAGGCGCTGGATGAAGCGCTGGTCGCCTCGGCCGCTACGCAGCCAGAACCCTCGTTCTCGCCGGACTGGCACGGCAAGTCCCCGGAACAGCTGGTGAAGGAAACCCTGGCCAATGTGCAGGCCCGCCTTGATGCCCAGGACCTGGCCAAGGAGCGGCAGTTCATGGCCGACATCCGCGAGGCGGTTCCGGATGACATGCAGACCTTCTGGGACATGACAATTTCCGCGTACTGGGCATGGAGCTGCTGGGATTCGCGCGAGGGCCAGTTCCACTCCGCGCAGGGCGCGGGCGGCTTGGGCTTCGGCTTCCCGGGAGCCATCGGCGGCTCGGTCGGGCTGGCCAGCAAGGGACTGCCGGCGCGCGTGCTGGCCGTTTCGGGCGACGGTTCCGCGATGTACTCCATCAGCGAACTGGCCACCGCCAAGCAGCACAATCTCCCGGTCACCTGGCTGATTGTCGACGACGGCGGCTACGGCATCCTCCGCGAATACATGGAGGACGCCTTCGGGCAGGCTACCGCCACCGAGCTCGCTCGGCCGGACTTCGTGAAGCTGGCCGAAGCCTTCGGGGTTCCGGCCCGCCGGGTGGAGCCTGGGAACGTCCGCCAGGCCCTCGAGGAGAGCTTCGCGGCGGACGGTCCCAACGTCGTCGTTGTTGAGACGCTGCTCAAGATGTTCGCCCCGACGCACCTGGCAACCTGAGGGAGGCCGGATAGAACTCCCCATCGAGGACTTCCGTCGGTTCCGTTAGACTCGCCGAAGGGAGCGGTGGTCAATGCTGCTTCCGCATCACCCGCACCTAGCTCAGGGGAATCCTTGTCTAACCAGTCTCCCGAAAATCCGTCGAACCAGCCGCAGGAAGGCGCAAACCAGCCGGCCTCGAACTACCCGTCGAACCAGCCGTACGGCCAGGCGCCGCAGCAGAATTCACCGTATGGCCAGTACCCGGACCAGGGCGGCTACGGCTACCAGGCGCCGGTGCAGGAGAAGAAGGGCCTGGCGATTACGGCGCTGGTGCTGGGCATCGTGGCCCTTGTGCTTGGCGTGATCCCCGGTATCGGCTTCCTCAGCTTCATTCTTGGCCCGCTGGCGATCATTTTCGGCATCATCGCGCTGATCAAGAAGCAGAAGAAGGGAATGTCCATCACCGGCATTGTCCTGGGTGCGCTCGGCGTGATCGCAGCCATCGTCATCACCGCGATTATCGCCACAATTTTTGGCAATGCGGTGGGCGAGCACACCGTGCAGTACAAGGTGACCTCGGAAGGACCTGCAGCCGTGGTGTACTTCGACGGTGCCCAGCCGGTGGAGGAGCAAATCGACGGGGACTGGGAGGAAGAGATTTCCTACAACGGTCTCCCGATTGGCGCTGTCAGCGTCACATCCGACGGCGGCACCGTGACCTGCGAAATCATCATGGACGGCCAGAGCGTTGCCACGAACTCCGGCAGCGGCCAGGTTGAGTGCACCTCGGGTGACGGGGCCGCCCAGTAGCGTCAGCACCACCAGAACGAGCAGCCCTTCCCGCGCGGGAAGGGCTGCTTTTTTCGAGCGGGGGCCGGGTCGAGGGCCCCGGGCAACCGGCTGAGGCGCGGCACTCTTATCCGGCCGGCAGCGGCTCGCCGGGATGATCCTGTGCCCAGAGGCTGCTCATTTCCTCGATGGCCTGCTGCATGATGTGCAGCATGGCCGCATGTGCCTCATCCGGCCTGCGGCGCTGGATCGCGCTGGCGACGTCTGCATGCAGTTGCAGGGCCTCGTCGCTGGGATGGTGCGGCATGAGCCCGTACTGGGTGCGGCCGGAGAGTACTTCAGCGACCAATGAGTCGAGCTTGGCGAACATCTCGTTGCCCGAACTCTGCAGCACCAGCCGGTGGAACTCGATGTCCAGGGCCAGGAACTCTTCGGAGTCGCCGGCCTGACCCGCGGCCCACATTTTGGCGGCCAGACCCACCAGGTCCGAGGCGCCCGACAATGGAGCGCGTTGCGCGGCGAGCAGCGCGGCCTGGGGTTCGACGGCGCTGCGTAATTCGGTGAGCGAGCGCAACTGCTTCAGCCGTCCATTGGTGGCCAGGCGCCAGCGGATGACCAGCGGGTCGTAGAGGTTCCAGGCCGTGGCGGGCTGGATGGTCACGCCCACCCGGCGGCGCGATTCGACCAGGCCCATGGAACCAAGGATGCTCAGTGCCTCCCGGATCACCGACCGGGATACGTGGTAGCGCTCTTCCAGCGCGTCGCTGCGCAGGACCTCGCCCGGATGCAGGCTTCCCCCACAGATTGCCATACCGAGCTGTTCGAGCACCCGCCCCTGCAGGCCGGGCGCACCCGCTGCTGGCGATGACGCTGGCGACGCGGCCGGCGTCGAGCCCGCGCCCGGCCCTGCCGACGCGTCAGCCATCGCTGTGCGCTCGCTCATTGTGCCGCCTGCCTTTCGCCACTCATCTTTTAATTCAACCACGCCTCTTGAATAAATATGATCTAAGTCACTATTGTTCAAGTAATCGGCAGATGTAAAGAGGCATCTGCTGCGGGTCCGTCACAGTCGATCAGGGCCCCATCAAGAACGGAGTCAGCGTGAAACGACAGAATGTAATGCGCGCTACGGCGGTGGCAGCCCTGCTCTCCCTCGGGCTCACAGCTTGCGGCAGCGGCGGCGGGGGCAGTGAAGAAGCCTCCAGTACCCTGCGGGTGACCTTGGCCAACCACGTGTGGACAGACATCATCAAGGAAGCAATTCCGGAATTCGAAGCGGAGACCGGCCTCGACGTCGAGCTCACCCAGCTGGGCGAAGACCAGCTGTCCGACCAGTACAACGTGAAGCTCAACGCCGGTACGGACGAGATCGACGTGATGATGTACCGGCCGCTGCAGGAGGGCAAGCTCTTCGCGCAGAACGGCTACCTGGCCGATCTCACCGAGCGGGTCGAGGGCAACGCGGAATGGGACTGGTCGGACTTCCAGTCCGGTCCGGTCGAGGCCACCACCTTCGAGGACAAGGTGGTGGGCGTGCCTCTGATCACTGAGCGCGAGGTGCTCTACTACCGCAAGGACCTGCTGGAAAAGGCCGGCCTTGAGGTGCCCAAGACCCTCGAAGAGCTGGAAGCCGCAGCCAAGCAGATCAAGGAAGAGAACCCGGACACGGCGGGCTTCGTTGCGCGCACCGGCCGTTCGGCCGCGGTCACGCAGTTCTCCTCGTACCTGTATTCCTTCGGCGGGGACTTCATTGACGATTCCGGCAAGTCGGCGATCGGCACTCCCGAGGCCAAGGAGGCCTACGACTATTACGGCCGGATGATCCGCGAGTACGGGCCGGAGAACGTCAGCACGGACATGAGCTGGCCCGAGGCCATGGCCATCTTCACCCAGGGTGGGGCCGCGTTCTACACCGAGGCGGACAGCCTCTACAAGAACGCCACCGATCCCGCTGACTCCAAGGTGGCGGAGACGGTCGGCTTCGCACCGATGCCCGAGGGCCCGGCAGGATCCAAACCGTACAACGTTCCCTCCTGGGGCCTGGCGATCAACGAGGCCTCGGCCAACCAGGACAACGCCTGGAAGTTCATTGAGTGGGCCACCAGCAAGGAAAAGACGCTCGAGGTCCAGAAGGCCGGCGTGCCCGGACCGCGCTCGTCCGTCTGGGAAGACCCGGAAGGCATCTCCACCTACCCGAAGGACCTCGCGGAGGCCATTGCGGTCAGCGCCGAGAACGGGGTTGGCTATGACCGCCCGCTGGTGGTCTCGGTAGCCGAGGCCCGCGAAATCGTCGGCGATCCCATCGTTGCCGCCATCACCGGCGAGGATGCGGCTAAGGCCGCGGAAACCGCCAACACATCGTTCGAGGCCTTCCTCGAAGACGAAAAGTAGCCGAACCAAAGGCTGACGGAGAACGACGGCGGCAACGCACCGCCGTCGTTCTCCCACCACTCCAACCCAGGGTGAGAGATGACTGCACTATCCACTGACACCACGCAGCGCGGGCCCGCCGCCAAGGGGCCGAAAAAGACCGGCTGGCAGGCCTACTCGGACTGGGCCAACGACCACCGCAAATGGCTATTCGCCGCCCCGGCGATGGTCTTCGTGGGCATCCTGATTGTCTTCCCGCTGGCCTGGACCCTCTACCTGAGCCTGACGGATGCCTCCGGCTCCGTCCGTGCCGAATCCGACTTCATCGGGCTCGAGAACTACGCGGAAGTCCTGACCGATACGCAGCGGTTCTGGCCCGCCGTCGGACGCACCTTCTACTTCACCATCGGGGCGCTGGCCATCCAGATGGTGCTGGGCATGTGCATCGCGCTGCTGCTCTGGCGGCCGTTCAAGGGCGAAAGGTTTGTCCGCGTGGTGATCCTGCTGCCGCTGGTGGCAACCCCCGTGGCAGTGGGCATGATGTGGCGGCTGATCCTGGACCCGAACATCGGGTTCGCCAACCAGCTGCTGGGATTCTTCGGCCTGCCCGGCCAGCCCTGGCTCTCCAGCCCGGAGACGGCACTGACCACGCTGCTCTTTGTGGACGTGTGGCAGTGGACGCCGATGGTGGTGCTGATCCTGCTGGCCGGGCTGACGTCCCTGTCCGATGAACCGGACGAGGCCGCACGGATCGACGGCGCCACCGCCTGGCAGCGCTTCTGGTATGTGACGCTGCCGTTGATGATGCCCACGGTGATCGTGGCCGTGCTGCTGCGCGGGATCGACGCGCTGAAGACCTTCGACATCCTCTACGCCACTAAGGGCAAGGGCGGCGGTTCCTTCAACGAAGTGGAAACGCTGAACATCTACGCCTACGGCCTCAGCTTCGACTACATGGATTACGGTGTGGCCTCGGCCGTGCTGATCCTGTTCTTCATGATCATCGTGGCCTGCATGTGGTTCGTGACCTTCCGCCGGAAGGGGAACAAGTAATGAACGCCCTGACAGATACCCAGCGCAATGCCACCACGGCAGCCGATGGTTCCGGCAACGGAACCGGCGCCGCGAAGCCAGCCGCCCGCCGTCGTAAGCCCATCCGTACCCGCGCCTACAAGTGGTTCCGGGTGGTGGCGCTGGTGGCGATTGTGCTGACTTTCCTGGCGCCGCTGGTGTGGATGCTGCTGGCCTCGCTGAAGACCAATGTGGACATCTACGACGCGTCCAAGGCGGTCATCTTCAGCCCCACGTGGGAAAACTACGACAACGTCCTGGGCCGGAACAACTACTTCACCTTCATCTTCAACAGCTTCTGGGTGGCCTTCGTGTCCACCGCGCTGTCCCTGATCATCGGGATTCCGGCAGCCTACTCGATGAGCCGCTTCGCGATGCGCCGGTCCGCGCTGGTGGTGCTGATGGCGCGCATCATCCCGGGTGTCTCGCTGCTGGTGCCCTGGTACTACGTGTTCTCGAACCTGCGGATGGTCGGCGGGTACGAGGTGCTGATCCTCTCGCACATGTTCGTGGCCCTGCCGCTGATCGTTTACATCATGATGAGCTACTTCGACTCGATGCCGCTGGAACTGGAGGAGGCGGCGCAGGTGGACGGGCTGACGCCGATCGGCGCGTTCACCCGGATCACGCTGCCGCTGTCCGTGGCGGGCATTGCCACCGCCGGCATCCTGTCCTTCATCTTTTCGTGGAACAACTTCATGTTCGCCTTGGTGCTGTCCGGGGCCAACACCAAGACACTGCCCGTGGCCATCTTCAACTTCGTTTCCTACGCCTCCATCGACTGGGGTGGCTTGATGGCCGCGGCCACGGTGGTGACGATTCCGATCATGATCATCGCCCTGTTCACGCAGAAGTACATTGTCTCCGGCCTGACCGCCGGCGCCACCAAGGGATAGGCAAGGGGATGAGAGCGCGGCCGATGCGCATCGTCAAGGTCGAGACTTTCCTGGTGCCGCCGCGATGGCTCTTTGTCCGGATCGAGACGGACACCGGCATTGTGGGCTGGGGCGAGGCCACCTGCGAGGGCCACTCGGAGACCGTGCGGACCGCCGTCGCGCAGTTCGCGGAGGTGCTGCTGCAGTCGGATCCGCTGCGGATCGAAGACCACTGGCAGGTGATGACCAAGGCCGGTTTCTACCGTGGCGGCCCCATCCTGGCCAGTGCTGTCTCCGGGATCGACCAGGCGCTGTGGGACATTGCCGGCAAGCACTTCGACGTGCCGGTGCACCAGCTGCTGGGCGGCCACGTGCGGGACCGTATCCGCGTCTACGGTTGGGTGGGCGGCGATGACCCCAACGAGGTCAAGGACCACATCCTCGAGCAGCTCGACGCCGGACTGACTGCGGTCAAAATGAACGCCTCGGGCAAAATGGGCAGGCTGGGCACCGTGGCGGAGATCGACGGCGTGGTCGCGCGCGTGGCGGCGGCCCGGGAAGTCTTGGGGGAGCACCGGGACGTGGCGGTGGATTTCCACGGCCGCTTCACCCTGGCCAACACCCGCCGGGTGGCGCCGCTGCTGGAACCGCTGCGCCCGTTCTTCCTGGAAGAACCCGTGGTGCCGGAAAACTCTCATCTGATCGGCGAGCTGGCCCGCTCCACCTCCATCCCGGTCTCCACGGGGGAGCGGCTGTACTCCCGGCAGGAATTCCTGCCCGTGCTGCAGGCGGGCATCGCCGTCGCCCAGCCGGACCTCAGCCACGCCGGCGGCATTTCCGAAGTCCGCCGAATTGCCTCCTTGGCCGAGGTCTTCGATGTCCAGCTTGCCCCGCACTGCCCGCTCGGCCCGCTGGCGCTGGCCGCCTGCCTGCAGGTCGGTTTCGCCACGCCCAATTTCCTGATCCAGGAGCAGAGCATCGGCATCCACTACAACCAGGGCGCCGAGGTGCTGGACTACGTGCTGGACAAGTCGCCGCTGAAGTTCGTGGACGGGCATATTGAACGGCTGACCGGACCCGGCCTGGGTATCGAGATCGACGAAAATGCGGTGCGGGTGGCGGACAAGCTGGAGCACCAGTGGCGCTCGCCGCTGTGGCGCCACGCCGACGGCTCCCACGCGGAATGGTGATGATGATGCAACCGACCCCTCTGAAACCTGACGACCTGGTCGCCGGACTGCTCGACGCACGGCTGCTGGCCGTCATCCGCGGGAACGACGCCGATGCCTCCATTGCCGCGGCCCTCGCCTTGGTGGAGGAGGGCGTCAAATACCTGGAAATCGCGATCACCACCCCGGATGCCCAGCGGGTGATCGAGACCGTTTGCGAGCACGCCGGTCCGGATGCCGTCATTGGTGCCGGAACGGTCCTGACTGTTGACGACGTTGCGGCGGTCCTGGGCGCCGGGGCGCAGTTCATCCTGACCCCGTCGCTGGCCCCGTCCGTCACTGAAGCGGCCGAACGCGGCGTCCCAGTCATCGCCGGTGCCTTCACCCCGAGCGAGTGCTACCGCGGCATGGAACTCGGCGCTTCCGCCATCAAGCTCTTCCCTGCCTCGGCCGGCGGCCCGGAGTACCTCAAGGCGGTGCGCGACCCGTTCCCGGACATCCCGTTCATCGCCATCGGCGGCGTGGGACAAGCGGAAGCCGTGGAGTACTGGCGGCGGGGTGCACTTGCCGTCGGCGTCGGCGGCCCGCTGGTCGGCGATGCCGCGTCCGGCGGAGACCTGACGGAACTGCGCAGCCGGGCACGCGCCTACCTGCAGCTGGCCGCGGACTCCCGGGGCTGACGGTGGAGCCTGTCGACGTTCTGACTTTCGGCGAGTCCATGGGCTCCTTCCGCCATGCCGGCCTGTTGCGGATGGGCGGCAGCGCACAGCTGTGCCTGGCCGGTGCGGAATCCAATGTGGCCATCGGCTTGTCCCGTCTGGGACACACCACACGCTGGGTCGGGCGCTTGGGGCAGGACGAGATCGGTGCCTTCGCACTCCGGCAGCTGCGCGCCGAAGGCGTGCTGACGGATGCGGTCAGCCATGACGAGCACCGGCCCACGGGACTGATGCTGCTCGAGCAGCGGACGGCGGAGCTGGCCCGCGTGCAGTACTACCGGGCGGGCTCTGCCGGTTCCGCGTTGACCATCGACCTAATCCGTCCCGCCGTGGCAGCCGGCACCCGGATCCTCCACCTGACCGGGATCACACCTGCGCTGTCCGTCTCCGCCGCCGAGGCGGTGCTGTGGGCCGTCAAGGCTGCGCGGGATACCGGCAGCCTGGTCTCCTTCGATGTCAACTTCCGCGCCAAACTCTGGACGGCGGAGCAGGCGGCCGAAACGCTGCCCGCCATCGCTGCGTGCGCCGACGTCGTTATTGCCTCCGAGGACGAACTGGCGCTCGCGGTCCCCGAAGCTCACGACGGCGAGGCCGCCGCTGCCGCCGCGTTGGCTGCCGCGGGCGTGGATCAGGTCATCATCAAACGCGGGGCGGACGGCGCCACGGGCTGGATCGATGGGCAACCGCATCACGTGGCGGCCCACCAAGTCGTCGTACGGGACACTGTCGGAGCCGGGGATGCCTTCACCGCCGGCTACCTGTCGGGCCTGTTGGACGGGCTCGATGTGCAGGCGCGGCTGGAACGCGGAGCGATTCTGGGCGCGTTCGCCGTCGGCTATCCGGGGGACTGGGAGGCGCTGCCCACGCGTGCGGAACTGCGGCTGTGGGAACAGCAGGCCGGGACGACGGTGCGGTAGACGGCTGCCGGCCTACAGAGGTGGCAGAAGCGGGTGGTCTGTAGGAGCGCCGCGTCTAGCCCAGGAAACCGACGAGCCGTTCTTCCAGGCTGCCCAGGTCGCTGGACTTCTTGAACTCGCACTCCCACACGGTCAGCACGTCCCAGCCTGCCGCGGACAGTTCCTGACGCTGCGCCGCGTCCCGGGCCGCGGTCCGGGACCGCTTGGCCTGCCAGAACTCCGTATTGGACTTGGGCTCATGCTGGCCTACCTTGCAGTTGTGCGCATGCCAGAAGCAGCCATTGACGAAAATGACCTTGCGGCGGCCCGAAAAGACCAGGTCCGGCCGCCCGGGAAGCTTGGCCCCAGCGGCGGAGCCGTGCAGCCGGTACCGATAACCCCTGGCATGCAGCAACCGGCGGACAATGAGTTCCGGTTTGGTGTTCTTGCCGCGGATCCTGGACATGTTGGCGCTGCGCTGCTCGGGGGTGAGCGAATCGGCCATGCACCCATTTTAAGCTGCGGGACAATGGCGGCCCAATGGAGTCCACAAACCCCTATGCAGATAGTTATTGAGCGATAGAATCGAAGCACTGTCGCCGGCACCCGCGGTCTTCGGCGAGATCCGACGGAAGAAGGAACACTATGGCCCACTCCAGTCCCACAAATCCCGACGCCGTGCGCTCGCTGCTTGAGGACTTCTCCCTGGAGATGACGGGCAAGGATGTGCCGGCGCTGGAAGAGGCTGCCGCTTTCATCCCGCCGGGCACCCGGATCTCGGTGACCTTCCTGGGCAACGAGGACCTGCCGATGCGGGTCGCTGCGGCGGCCGCCGTCAAGCGGCTGGGCTTCGTCCCGGTTCCCCACATCTCTGCGCGCAGGCTTGCCTCGCAGGCGGAGCTGGAAGGGTTCCTCGAGGAGCTGGCGACGGAGGCGGCCCCCGAGGACGTGTTTGTGGTGGGCGGTGACCCCGCCCAGCCCGAAGGACCCTATGAGGACTCCCTCGCCCTCATCCGGACCGGGCTGCTGGGCCAGTACGGTTTCAAGCACGTGAGCATCAGCGGCTACCCGGAAGGGCATCCCGACATCAGCGACGAGGTGCTGTGGCAGGCACTCGCGGACAAGTATGCGGCGCTGCAGGAACTGGGTCTGGATTGCTCGATCATCACGCAGTTCGGGTTCGACGCCGACCCGGTTTTCGCCTGGCTGTCGGAACTTCGAAGGCGCGGTGTGCAGGCCCCGGTGGAGATCGGCGTGCCCGGACCTGCCGGCGTCAAGCGGCTGCTCAACTATGCGCGCCGTTTCGGAGTCGCTTCCTCCGCGGGGATCGTGCACAAGTACGGATTCTCGCTGACAAACCTGCTCGGCACGGCGGGCCCGGACAAGATCATTAAGGAATTCGCGCAGCGTCACAACGAGGCCGAGCACGGCCGGATCCTGCTGCACTTCTACACCTTCGGGGGGCTGAAGACTACGGCGGAGTGGGTCCGCGAGTTCCGCGCCGGCGGATGAACGCGCCGAGGGATGAACGCAACGGGTTGGCGGGCACCTGGCCCGCCACCCGTCGTCGTACTTCGGAGTATGAACCGGCGGAGCCAGGATGACGTTCCAGGCCCCGCCGGTTCCGGTTAGCTCTTCTGCCCGGAGCGCCAGCCGCCTTGGTAGTCCTTCCGGACCGTCTCGGAGTATGGCACCGGGCTGACCACGGCGCGCACCTCGAGCTGCTGGTGCGGCTCCACCGTGGTCTTGCGGGTGCCGCCGTCCGGCTCGCCCCAGATGACCTTCAGTTCCGTTCCCTCCGGCACGGACGGATCCACGGTGGCCAGCGAGAGCGCACGCCGCTCGTTGGCGCTGTAGCCGGTGAACATGGACAGGCCCACGTTGGTGCCGTCCGCATCGACCACGGCGTCGTAGTTCGAGGAGCCGTAGTTAGCCAGCGGCAGGTCGAAGTACTTGTACGGCGTGCCCTCCGTATCGAACAAGGACGCGAAGATCTTCGCCATGTCCTCCGGGTTCCACGCCAGCGTGACCTTCTTGCGCTGGGTGGCCGGATCGATCTTCTCCAGCGACTCGCGGCCGATGAAGTCATGGTCGAACTTCACGAACGAGCCGTAACCCAGCTCCCACGGCGTCAGGTAATAGTCCTCGATCTTGTCCGCAACGAAGCTGCCGGCCACCGCGTTGGTCGCCTCGTAGCTGTCCGCGCTGAGCCATTCACGGTAGGGCCGCATTTCTTCGCCGGTGTAGATCGCCGGCAGCGGGGACGGGATCCAGCCCGACTCCAGCGTGTTGGACGGGTAGGCGCGCGAGCCGACGGCCAGCATGCCGAACTCCTGGCCGATCTGCAGGATCGTGTCGCGGGCCTTGTCATAGGTCTCGTACGGCCCCCACAGCTCCAGTCCGGGCGCACCGGCCATCCCGTGGCGAAGGGTGCGGACCTGCGCGCCGGCCACGTTCATGTGGTCCATGTTGAAGAACTTCAGCTGCTCCACCGGGCCGCCGTTGACCTTCTCGATGATCTGCCAGGCGTTGGGCCCCTGGATCTGGAAGCGCCAGTACTTGCGCTTGACCGGCTGGCCCATCGGGCGCGACGGCGAGCGGCGGTCGACGACGATCTCGGCCTCGTAGCCGCCGGTCTCGCCATGGTAGAGCAGCCAGTTGGCCGCCGGGGCACGGCCCACGTAGATGTACTCGTCCTCGGCCTCGTGGAAGAGGATGCCATCGCCGATCACGTGCCCGGCCGGCGTCGTCGGTACATACTGCTTGGCCTTGTTGACCGGGAAGTTGGCCACGCTGTTAATGGCCGTGTCGGAAATCAGCTTCAGCGCGTCCGGACCCTTGATGAACAGATTGTCCATATGGTGGGACTGATCATAGAGCACCGCCGTCTCGCGCCAGGCCCGCTGCTCGCTGCGCCAGTTGGTGAATTCCGGGGCGACCACTGGGTAGATGTAGGCGCCGAGCTGGGAATTGCGCAGCAGTTCAACGGTGTTGCCGGAGGCGTCCAGGACTTCCTGCAGATTCTTCGCATTCATCGTTGCTGTTCCTCTCCTCGATCAGTTCTTGACGTAGCCGTTCGGGTTCAGGACGTACTTGGTGGCGGCGCCGGCGTCGAATTCGGCGTAGCCCTTGGGTGCGTCTTCGAGCGGGATGGCCTTGGCATTGACGGCCTTGGCGATCTGGACCTTGTCGTGCAGGATCGCCATCATCAGCTGGCGGTTGTATTTCATGACCGGGCACTGGCCGGTGGTGAAGGACAGCGATTTGGCCCAGCCGGTGCCGAGGCTGATGGAGAGCGAGCCGTGCTGCGCGGCTTCATCCGCCGCCCCGGGATCGCCGGTGACGTAGAGTCCGGGGATGCCCAGCGCGCCGCCGGCGGCGGTGATGTCCATCAGCGAGTTCAGCACGGTGGCCGGCGCCTCGTGCGAGGCGTCCTTGCCGTGGCCGCGGGCTTCGAAGCCCACGGCGTCGATGCCGCAGTCCACTTCGGGCACACCGAGGAGCTGCTCGATCTGGTCCTTCGGGTCGCCCTGGGACACGTCCACGGTTTCGCAGCCGAAGCTGCGTGCCTGCGCGAGGCGCTGCTCGTTGAGGTCGCCCACGATTACGACGGCGGCGCCGAGTAGTTGTGCGCCGGCTGCGGCAGCGAGGCCGACCGGGCCGGCACCGGCCACGTACACGGTGGAGCCGACTTCGACGCCGGCGGTGACGGCGCCGTGGAAGCCGGTGGGCAGGATGTCGGAGAGCATGGTCAGGTCCATGATTTTCTCCAGGGCCTGGTCGCGGTCCGGGAACTTCAGCAGGTTCCAGTCCGCGTAGGGCACCATGACGTATTCGGCCTGGCCGCCGACCCAGCCGCCCATGTCCACGTAGCCGTAGGCGCTGCCGGGGCGGTCGGGGTTTACGTTGAGGCAGATGCCGGTTTTGCGTTCCTTGCAGTTGCGGCAGCGGCCGCAGGAAATGTTGAACGGGACCGAGACGATGTCGCCGGTCTTGATGAATTCGACGTCGGGTCCGCATTCGATGACTTCGCCGGTGATTTCGTGTCCGAGTACCAGGTCGGTCGGGGCGGTGGTGCGGCCGCGGACCATGTGCTGGTCCGAGCCGCAGATGTTGGTGGTGACTGTTCGCAGAATGACGCCGTGGGGGACCTTGCGGCCGATGTTGGCCGGGTTGATCCCCGGGGCGTCCTTAAGATCGAAGGTGGGGTAGTCGGTGTCGATGACCTCGACTTTCCCTGGTCCTTTATAGGCAACGGCTCTGTTTCCTGACACGGGGCATGACTCCTTATTCTGGACCGCACGGTGATAGTCATCACGCTAGCGGACTTCACTCACTATGGCTATAGGTACTTCGGACGTAGTCGTCAGAGTGCTCCGGCGCCTGCTTCCGCGACGGTCTGATCCTGCTCACCGCTGCCGCCGCTGACGCCAATCGCGCCGACTACCTGGCCGTCTCGGCTGAGCGGCACGCCGCCAGCGAAAATCATGATCCGGCCGTTGTTGCTGGCATGGATGCCGTAGAACTGGTTGCCCGGCTGCGAGTTGTCGCCCAGGTCCTTGGTCTGGATGTCGAAGGCGCGGGAGGTGAAGGCCTTGTTGATGGAGATGTCGATGCTGCCCAGCCAGGCGCCGTCCATCCGCACGTGGGAGATGAGGTTGCCACCGGCGTCGACCACGGCGATGTTCATCGGCTGGCCAATTTCTTCTGCGCGGGCTTCGGCGGCCGCGATGATGCTCCGGGCATCTGCAAGGGTAAGGGTGTTCATTCTTGTCTCCTAGCGCTGGTTCCGCCGGCATGGCACGGCTCGACTCGGCACCGGCGCGGCTCTGCGCCAGTGTATGGATGCGGCGGGTACGCCCCACGCTAGTCCTCTTGCCCAGTGGTGACTAGGGACAAAAAACGGGGCCGCGCGGCTCATGCCGCACAGCCCCGTTCGGGTCTGGCCGTAAATCCGCCGAGGCGGATGGTGGGGCTAGAGGTATTTGGCCGGGTCTACTTCCTCGCCGTTGACGACGACCTCGAAGTGCAGGTGGCAGCCGGTGGAATTGCCGGTGGTGCCCAGATCGGCGATCGAATCGCCGCTCGAGACCTTCTGGCCCTGGCTGACGCCGATGCTCTGCAGGTGGTTGTAAGTGGTCTTCATGCCATCGCCGTGCTCAATGACGATGCGGTTGCCGTAGCCCACGGCGCTGGAGGAAGCTTCGACGACCTTGCCGGCTCCGGCAGCCTTGACGTCGGTACCGCAGGCGAGGGCGTAATCGGAGCCGTTATGGAACTCGCCGGCTGCCCCTGTGACAGGGTTGATCCGGTAGCCGAAGCCCGAGGACTGATTCAGGTCGGCTACGGGGGAAGCCAGACCGCTGGCGGCGGTCTCCTTGGGAGCAGGCTTGGACTCCTTTTTCGGCTCGGCCTTCGGCTTGTCCTTGGCATCATCGGCCTTCTCGACGGAGGCGGCCTTAACCTCGGTCTTCGGCTCAGCCTTCTGCTCTGGAGCGGCCTTGCTGGTCACTTCGATCCGCTCGAACTTCATCTCGCTGTCCTGTGCTGCAGTCACCGGGGCCGAAGACGTGCTGGCGGCGCTGACGGTGCTCAGGTCTTCGTGACCGGAGACCGCCTGGGCAGTGGGAACAGCGGCCAAGGCAATGATGCCGGTGGCAGCCAAGGCCAAGCCGGCCTTCTGGGAGGTGCTGGAAAAGCGGCGCTTCGAGGCGCGGCGACGGCCTTCGCCGTCTTGGTTCCGCACGGCGGTCAGCAGGGAAGTATCTTCGGCGCGACGGCGGCCGCGCACAGGCTTATTGGTCTGCAAAGGGGAAGTCCTCTCATATGCGCCTGCGAAGTTAGCTGTCGGATTCGAGAGAGAGTTCACTCGGTTCGGTCAGCGGCAAACAATGTGCCTTCGATGTTGCTGACAGAACTTCACCCCAAGGCGCCCCCAAGCGCCGTGTGTGGTTCCTCCGCCCCTGTCTGGGAAGAATTGAATTGACTGATCCGCTGACAGGGCTAGGCGTACGGATCAGGCTCTTACCATTGGTTGCGTAAGAATGCCTTTAAAAAGTATCGTGTCGGCGTGTCTTGTTACAAATCCGTTATGTGTGTTTGTAGACACACGAAGCTCCGGTGGTGTAAAAGATGGGTCGATTGCACGGCGTCCAGCACGAGCAGCGCTGAAGCTTCAGCCGGGTTGAAGGTGTTGTTCCTCCTGTTACGGCCGTGGTGTCTAGCCGGGCGCGTGGCGTCGCTGCACTGTCTTGCGGACGCACGTTGCCGCTCGCTGGAAGGAGCGCTCCGTGAATTAGGCAGCCTGGTGCTGCTTGGCCCAGGCGTTATAGCCGCCCGCAACATCGGCGACATCGGTATAGCCGAGCGCCTTCAGTGCGCTCGCGGCAACGCTGGAGCGCCAGCCGCTGGCGCAGTGCACCACGATGCGCTTGTCTGCCGGCAGCTCGTCGTAGCGTAGCGGCAGTTCGGCCAGCGGAATGTGCTGGGTTCCGGCAATGGCGCCGTCCTCCCGCTCCCCGGCATTGCGGACATCGAGCACCACCGTTTCCGGGTCGGCCAGGGCGCTGTCCAGTGCATCCGCCTGGACCCGGTCCGTGCTGCCTGCCAGCTGAGGCTGCGCCGCGAGCAGGTCGGGAAGATTCGGGATGAAACCGACCACTCTGTCGCAACCAATTCGGGCAAGACCTAGTTGGACTTCGGTTTCCTTGCCCGGCTCGGCCACAATGACGATCACGTCGCGGTGATCGAAGAACATGCCCGCCGTTTCCTCAAAGCGCCCGTCAATGCCCACGTTGATGGAGCCAGCCAGATGGCCTGCGGCGAACAGTTTCGGCGGCCGCGCATCAAGAATCCGTGCCCCTGAAGATAATGCCCGTTCCAACGCATCCTTCGGGAGTGCCGCGGGATGCAGTCTGCTTGCCATCACCGGATGCCTGCTGCGGTTCAGTCTGGCATCGGTGGCAAAGTATGTCGGAGCGGACGGTTGGCCGCTGGTGATCAGGTCCACGAACTCGTCCTCGCTCATCGGCTGGACGGAAGGGTTCGCGGCCTGCTGCTGCCCGATCGTCGATTCGCGCTCGGCCGAGAGGTTCTTCCCGCATGCGCTTCCTGCGGTGTGCGCGGGAAGCAGTCGCACGCTGCCATCAAGCTTCATCAGGTCATTGTGCACCGAGTGATAGAGCGCGCGGGCCAATTCCACGGGATCAGCGCCGACGGATGCGGCAAGGTCAGGCCGGCCCACATCGCCGATGAAGAGGGTGTCTCCGGTCAGGGCCGCATGCGGCGTTTCATCCGTTGCGCGCTCGCGGACCAGCACAGTGATGGACTCCCAGGTGTGGCCGGGGGTCTCGTGGATCTCCAGTTCGACCTCACCCAGCGAAATCTTTTCCCCATGGTGCAGTTTGCGGAAGTCGTAGGCGGCTTCCGCCCGGGCTCCGAGCCCGATCCACGCTCCGGTGGCGGCGGCCAGTTCGAGGTGTCCGGCCACAAAATCGGCATGGAAGTGGGTGTCGATCACACCCACGATGGTGAGGTTGTTTCGGGAGGCGTCGTCCAGGTACTGGTCGATGTCCCGCTGCGGGTCCACGACAACGGCACTTCCGGTGGTCTCGTCCCCGATCAAATAGGAACTCAGCGATAGTGAACTGAGGTGGTATTGCTTCAGGATCACCGGTCCTCCTGGCGGGAGAAGGCCCTTGCCGGGGGTCTTGTCGGATGATGGTCATCCCAGTGTGGCACCGTTTCTGTGCGCGCAACAGGAATAGCGTCCCTCCGGCAGGAATAATCCGGCAGCGCTCTCAGTTGTGAAGATAGATGCAATCGCATGAACAAAGAGACATGAAGGAGAAACCGGTGTCAGAGCGAAAAATCGTGGTGTTGTCCGCAGGGCTGGGCGTACCGTCTTCCAGCCGGCTGCTGGCGGATCAGCTGGCAAAATCCACCGTTGACCGGTTCCGGCAAGAGGGTGCCGATACCTCGGTGAAGACCTTCGAGTTGCGTGAGTACGCCGTGGATATCGCCAACAACATGGTGGCAGGCTATGCCGCGCCCAGACTCCAGGAGCTGATCGATGCGGTCACCGCGGCGGATGCGCTGATCGCTGTCACACCGGTCTTCAGCGCCTCCTATAGCGGCCTCTTCAAGTCCTTCTTCGATGTGATTGACAATGATGCACTGGCCGGAAAGCCGGTACTCGTTGGCGCGACCGGCGGCACCGCGCGCCATTCGCTCGCCCTCGACTATGCCATCCGTCCGCTCTTCAGCTACCTGCGCGCCCGCACGACGCAGACCGTGGTGTTCGCTGCACCCGAAGACTGGGGTGGTGCGGACGAGGCTGGCGGCGGCATTGTGCGCCGGGCAGGCCGTGCAGCAGCGGAACTGGTTGCACTGGTCCAGGATGTACCTGCCGAGGAGCAAGGCCGCGGCGGCATCGAGTCAATGAGCTTTGAAGAAATCCTCGCCAACGTCGGCCGCTGACCTCGGCTAGCCGATATAGGCCGTCGATGTGCGGCACGTTGACGACGGCGGCAGGTTGCCCGGGCGAATCACGCCTGGGCGCCCTGTCTGTCAGTAGCGCTCCGGCTGGTCACCTAGATTGAAGTGGCGGCCGCTGAGCTGCACTGGCTTGAGGTCAATGTAGAAATCCTTGAGCGTGGGAATCCAGGACTTGAGCCCGAGCTTTTCGGCAGCCTCGATTTCATCCCCGGACTGCAATACCCGTGCTGTTCCTTTGATCACGACGCTCCATGCCTCATCGCTGGTGATTCCATCCGTTTCGAATACGACGTTCTTGTTGATCGTGACTTCAGCCAGCTTGGTGCCTGGTGCGCTGCGCATCAGCAGCTTGCCGTCGTGGGCGAGGTAGTTGATGGGGAAGATATCCGTCTCCCCGGCAGCGGTCAGGACAATGCGGCCGTGTTGGGTCTTTTCCAGCAGTTTCCAAGATTGCTCGTCGGTGAGTTCTAGGACCGGTTCATCGTGTTGGAACATCATGCATCCATTCTTCTACGCTGCGTCCGCAATCACTGTCCCCAAGTGGGGCTCAGTCCGGCAGGCACAGTCCAATGAAGGCGCCCAGTTCTTCAAGTCCCTCCGGCTTACTGGGGAGGTAGCTGGTCAACTCCCGGGAACGGACGACGACCGCCCGCCACTGGCCGCGGGAAACAGCTACGTTGGTTCGGTTGCGGTTGAGTACGAATTCCATTCCGCGCGGGGCTTCGGACGGTGCCGATACTGCCGTCGACACGATCACCACCGGAGCCTCCTGGCCCTGGAACTTGTCCACGGTTCCCACCCGGACACCGCCCAGCCCGGCTGACTCAAGCTGGTGCCGGATCAGCTGGACGTGGGCGTTATAGGGCGCCACCACCAGAATGTCCGGCGCACCCAGCGGTCGGGTTGTGCCGCCGTCCGTCCAGTGCAGATCGAGGTGCCGCTGGACCTGCCGTAGAACTTCAGCGGCTTCCTCGGCCGACGAGGTCGAATTTCCCTGATGCTCCAGAAGGATGCATTCCACTCCCGCTGGCACGCCCTGCAGCTGGCGCCGGTCCGCCGCAGGTGCGCTGTGCAGGCGGCCTTCATAGGCGAGCCGCGAGACTGCGGCACATAAAGCCGGGTGCATCCGCCACGTGAGCGCGAGGAAATAGCCCAGCTCCGGCGGCAGTGTGGCGTGCCCGGCCGACAGCCAGCCCAATGCGGACGTGTCTACCGGTTCCGGATGGGTGGCCTGGGTGACCTGTGGCAACTGCTGCGGATCCCCCAGCAGGAGCAGGCGCCGCGTCGCGCGGGAAACGGCCAGGGTGTTGGCCAGCGAAAATTGTCCGGCTTCGTCGATAACCAGCAGGTCCAGCGACCCTGGCGGAACTTTGCTGCCGGTCATCGTCCAGGCTGTGCCGCCGACCAGTGCCCCGCCCGGTTCGGTGAGCAACCGTTCCACCTCCGCGTCCGTGCGGTTCCGCCACGGGACGTTCTCCGCATTGAGCTTCTTGGCCACCCGCTCCAGCGGGACGCGGCCCTTCTCCACCGCGGCCTTCATCATGTTTTCCACGACGGCGTGGGACTGTCCGACCACGCCCACCTTCCAGCCCTGCGCAACCAGCCGACCGATGACATGGGCGCCAATATGCGTTTTGCCGGAGCCGGGCGGCCCTTGGACGGCCAGGTAGGAACGGTCCAATGCCTGGACGGCGGTGGTGATCGCGTCGATGTAGCCGTCCGGCTCCTGTTCAACGACCGGTAGCGACGCTAGGTTGCGCAGTCGTGGCGGAACCCGGCGGAGCAGATCGAGTGCCGGATGCGGCGGCAGCTGAGGCAATCCGCTGCTCACCAGTCCGGCAAGGTCCGCCAGCGCCTGCTTCAGCGACGTGGTGGCCGGCGGCTGGTTCGGCGACAGTGCCATCGGCAGCTGGTCATACGGATCCGCCTTGGACGGCAGCCGCTCCTGGACCAGCAGGACGTCCTTGTCGCCGGCCGCATCCAACTCGATGACCTGCGTTTCGAAGCAGTAGCTGCGCTGGTCGACGCCGGTGTCCCTGGCCTGCAGGAAGTCCGGAAACGGCCGGTCGTAGAGCCGGCACAACGAGGTGCCTTCCTTGATGGTCGAGCCGGGGGCCAGCGTTCCGGTCAGCCGGAGCACGCGGACAGGATTCCGCTTCCCCGGCGGCACGGCCCACTCCTCAACAACCTCCGCGTCCTGCACGACGAACACGTCCCTCGTGTCTGCCCAGTCCGGCACCGGCGCGTTCAGCCGGTCGAAGTGGCTCCACCAGAACTGCTTGTCCTCGCGCCGGTGGTAACCGACCGCCGCGGCAACCATGGCGATGGCCTGGTCTTCATCGGACAACAACTCGCCGGTATGCGCGGCCTTGTCCGCTGCGGCCGCCACATGGTCCAGCAGCCGCTGCTCGTCCTGGGATGGCTCGTCCGGAACCTCAGGTGCTTTCCCGCCGTCGACTGCGGCAGCGCCATCGGCGGTCGAGCCAGGCTGGATGCCTCGTTCGGCCGCCAGCTTGAGCAGCCAGTTACGCAGCTCGAGTGTGGAGACGCAGTCGTACTCGTTGTAGTCGCTGATTCCGGCGAGGATCTTCGCCGCCTCATCGGCCCGGCCGGCATCACGTGCCTCGCAGTAGTGGGCATAAGCCACCACCGAGGCCCCGGCATCCGTCACATCACCGCTGCGCAGGTTATCGCCCATGTACAGCGGCTCGAGCTTCTTGATGCTGTAGGAGTTCTCCGAGATCCGCAGGCTGTTGCGCACCGTGTCGTAGAGGTCAACCAGCACGCCTTCGCGCAGCAGCCCGTCCACGGCGTCCTCGCCCAGGACATGCTGTAGCGACAGTCGGCGCAGGGCTGCCTTTTCGTAGTTGGCGTAGTGGTAAATGTGCAGGTCTGGATACCGTTCGCGCCGTTGTGCGACGTAGTCCAGGAAGTTGGCCAGGGCTTGGCCTTCCTCCGCACGGTTGTGCGCCCAGAACGGCAGGAACGGCGGCTTGTCCCGCGGGGAGACCGGGTTCTCCACCACGCCAAAAAGGTACTCGAGGCCCCACGTGCCGGCGGCATCCTGCCAGAGCGGATCCCCCTCGAAGTCGAAGAAAATGTCCCCCTGACTGGGGCGGGGGAGCGCTGCCAGCGCGTTTTGCTCCAGCACCCGGTAGGAGACCTTATGGGATTCACCGTCTTTGGCCGTGAACTCGACCGATCCGTCCGGCTCCTGGACGCCGGTCTGCATGCGCGCCTGATCCCGCAGCCTGGCCAACGTCCCGCCGGAGCCTTCGCCCGCCGGCAGCGGCATGGAGGCGAAGTCATCGATGGTGTGGATCCCATCTGCCATCAGCTGGCGCCGGCGCGTGGTGCTCATGTGTGAAACCAGCAGCAGGTCCCGGTGCAGTTTGACCTGCTCGGAGCAGTAATCGCAGCGGCCGCAGGCGGTGTAGCGTTCGTCATTCCAGGCCACGGGATCCGGCTGCCCGCGGTGCTGGCCGGTGATGGCCAGGAACCGGGTCCGGCGCTCCTTGAAGGCGGGCAGGATGTCCGTCAGGCTGTGGTTGCTGTGCACGCCGTTACCCAGCACCAGCGTGACCGTGGGGGAGGGCGTGATTCCGGCTTTGGCGAGTTGGTCGCCGTAGGCGGCAAGCTGCAGCAGGGCCGTCACCTTGGCATGGCGGGCCAGCTTGGTGTCATACACCGCGTAACGCAACGTCCCGCCGTCGTTCTCCTTGACGAGGAAATCCGAGCGGCCGTGGAAGCTGCCGTCAAAAAACGCTGCCTGGAACACGACATCCGCCCCGGCCTCCAAGGCGGCAATGGATTCGGCATGCTTGGCAGTGAGCTCCGGGCGGGTGTATCCGGTGGTTTCGGCAATTTCCACGACGCCGGCCCCGAACCGGTCCTTGAACTCCTGCAGCACCCGGTGCTCATGGACATCCCCGAGCACCGCCGTCCGCTCCAGCATCTCGTCCGGAGCGAATACGGCCTTGGGTGTGCGGCCCAGCTTCTCGTCCAGCTTCCGCAGCAGCTGGTACTCGCAGCCGGCAGCGATCACCAAGTCGCTGGCAGTGAAGACCAGTTCCGGTGCGGCGCCGGCTGATTCGGATTCAAGCAGGAACACGAGGCCTCCCGGGCTGACGGTTCCGCCGGCGTCGGAATCCCTGAGCTGATTCCGGCGTCCGCGGCTGTTGATAGACGTAATTAACTTCTACCAGCCCGGTCTGACAATTTATGACGATGCTGCGGCGGTCACCTGTCCGCGGGGTCCATTTCCATCCGCACCAGCGAAAAGAATCGGTTGCCAGCGCCGCTGTGGGTGCTGGGAATGAGCAGTTTCGCGTACTTCTCGCACCACTGGGCGGTGCCGTCGGAGTCCAGCGCGGCCTTTTGTACAGCGTCGATGTCCTCTGAGAAGAACATCTTCTGTACGCCCTGCTGGCAGAACTGCACCAGGCTGAGCTCGGCTTCAATGTGGATCCGGACATCCACCCATTCGTCAAAGATGCTTTCGTCCGGAAGGCTCGCGGCCCGGTCGGTGTGCTTGCGGTCATGTTCTGTTGAGTATGTATTCATCATTTCGTTCTCTCGATAGTTCTTGCCCGCACGGGTCCCCCTTAGAACCTCGTCGTTCTGCGAATATGCAGGCCGCTTCGTCATCCGAACCACCCACGAACATGGGGTTGGTGCGTGACCGGTCGGAGCCTTGGCAACACCACCGGCTAGCCGACTGTGTTGTCCGTCACATCTCGTGAAGCACTCCTACTATATGGTCATGGACGCAGATAGCCAAACGATTGCCCACAGGTAAACATCCGGATTGGGCTAAATGTCGCTTCGAGTCGCTGGTTCTCGTCCTGTTACACAGCATGAACAACAGTGCGTGACGCGACGCCAAACCCGTGGCATACTCTCAACAGCTTCAGGAACTGCGGTCGCTAAGCTCCGACTTGGCCGCATACCAACCCCACGCTCTATGGGTGGTTCGGATGACGAAGCGGCCTGCATTCGCCGTTGGCAGATGGTGCGGGCAAGAGCACGCGAAAGGACCGGTGCCCGGCACCGTTTTTCATGACCAGTATTTCCCCTGCGCGCCAGGATCTGCGCGTAATGAGCCTCAATGACTACGAGCAAGTCGCAGCCGCCCGGGAGGATTTTGTCGATTTCCTCCTCCGCACCGGCCGCGCTGCCGCCGCTCGGTCTGCCGCCGCCAACCCGATCAACACGGGCTCGTGAGGGAGCAAGCCGGCCTGCTGCTCGATACGGATGTGGTGACGGAGGTGCGTAGCGCGGAGCCGCACGCCGCCGTCGTCGATTTCCTGCAGCAGCGCCGACACCTGCGCATCTTCATCTCCGCGCTGACCGTTGGGGAACTGCGCGCCGCGCATGCCCAGCAGGAAACTGCGTCAAACAACGACGGCCGCTGGCTTGCGGAGCTGACCAAGCGTTTTGAAGGCTTCATCCTGCCGGTGGACCTGAAGGTCGCGGCGGTCTGGGGGCCGATGTCCAGCCGCCCGGATGTTCCGGCCGTGGAGTCGCTCATCGCGGCTACGGCGGTCCGGTACTGCCTGACGGTCGTGTCCCGCAACGTCGCCGGCTACAGCAAACTTGCCGTGCCGGCCATCGATCCGTGGCAAGTGGGCCGGTACGCCGTGGCGCAGACCTCGGCCCCGGACCATAAGCCCGGGTGACGCACGCCGGGGGAACTGTGGAAGCGGGTGGAACTGGATAGGCTTTCCTTATGTTCCGGTACACCTTGCGCCAGATCCAGTACTACGTGGCCGTCGCTGAATCCGGCTCCATCAGCGGCGCTGCACAGGTTTGCCATGTGTCGCAGGCAGGAATGTCGCTGGCCATCAATGAGCTGGAAAAGGCCGTCGGGACCCAGCTCATCGTCCGGCGGAAGGCGAAAGGTATTACCCTGACCACTGCGGGGCGGGGCTTCCTCAAGGACGCCCAGGTGCTCCTGCGCGAAGCCGAGGAGATCCAGGCCCGGATCGAGGAGCGGCATGGGGAACTGGCCGGGCCGCTGGCGATCGGCTGCTACACCACGCTGTCGGCGTTCTGGGTCCCATTGATGACGGCGGGTTTCGCGGCACCGAATCCCAAACTGGAGCTCACCATCACCGAAGGTGCGGCCGATGAGCTGCAGCTGCAGATGCTGGAGGGCAGGCTGGACGCAGTGCTGACGCACACGCGGCATGTCACCGGCGGCGCGGAAATGCGCGTGATCAAGGAAGGCCGGCCCTACATCCTGCTCGGCGCGGAGCACCGGTTGGCCGGCCGCGAGAAGATCGCGCTCCCGGAACTCGCCGAGGACGACATGGTGCTGCTGGACATCCCCTCGGTGCGCGACAACCAGTTGCCGAACCTGCGCGACGCCGGGCTGGACCCGAAAATCGCCTGGCGGTCGACCAGTTTTGAAGCGGTGCGCGGCATGGTGGCCCGCGGGCTGGGCTATACGGTCCTGGTCCAGCGGCCTCCGCTGGATGTCAGCTACGAAGGATTGCCGCTGGTCTGCGTTCCCATCGACGGGCATATCGGCCACAGCGACATCTGTTTCGCCTACCCCGGGCGCCAACGGTTAAGCCGGCGCTTGACCGCGCTGATGGATTATTGCGCCCAAAGCGTCGACGCCGGCGACAGGGCAGCTGGGCGGCAGAGCAGCGGCGAGGCAGGGCTGATCGGGCAGCCGCACCGGAACACCGCTTAACCAGGCGGTGCCGGCTCCCGCAGGAACCGGCACCGCCGTCGTCGTACTTTTATTTCATTTCACTGCTCAGGTCCATGTTCTTGCCTTCCTTGGTGGCCAGCACACAGACGGCCGCCACGACGAAGGACAGCAGCCAGACCAGGCCGACCAGCCACAGCCCCCCGCCGGCGATGATGACCAGGCCGGAGGCGATCATCGGCGTGAAGCCGGCGCCGAGGGTCGAAGAAGACTGGTAGGTCAGCGAGGCGCCCGTGTACCGCATGCGGGTGGGGAAGAGCTCGGCCACGAAGGCGCCGAACGGCCCGAAGATCACACCCTGGATGATGCCGTTGGCCAGGAACAAGCCGATGGCGAAGCCCCACAGCGTGTCGGTCTGCAGCAGCCACAGGATGGGGTAGGCCAGGACGGCTCCGGCGATCATGCCGGCCAGCATGACCGGCTTGCGGCCGTACTTATCGCTCAGGCGGGCCGCGAACCAGATGGCCACGATGGTCAGGGTGGCGCCGACGGCCTTGATGTTGAGGACCGAGGTGGTGTCCACGCCGGCCTCGATGATGTAGGAGACCGCCCACACCGTCATCAGGCCCTGCACGGTGTAGGAGCTCATGCCGGCCAGCACACCCAGCACCAGGTTCTTCGGGTACTTGGTGACAACCTCGACGAACGGGATCTTCTTCTTTTCCGCAGTTGCTTCGAGTTCCAGGAACAGCGGCGTTTCGGCAACCTTGAGCCGGATGACCAGGCCCACGGCGATCAGCACCAGGCTCAGCAGGAACGGGATCCGCCACCCCCAGCTCATGAACGCTTCCTCGGGCAGGGTGGAGAAGGCCGAAACGGTCAGCGTGGCCAGCACGGCACCGGCGGGACCGCCCATGTTGGCGAAGCTGGCGGCGAAACCGCGGCGCTTGGCCGGGGCGTGCTCGAGGGCAACCAGCATGGCTCCGCCCCATTCACCGCCGACGGCGAGTCCCTGGACAAGCCGCAGCACCACCAGCAGGATGGGCGCCGCCATGCCGATCTGCGCCGTGGTGGGCAGCAGGCCGATCAGCGTAGTGCCCGCACCCATCAGGGTCATGGACACGATCAGTACGGTCTTGCGGCCGATCCGGTCGCCGAAGTGGCCGAAGATCGCCCCGCCCAGCGGACGGGCGACGTAACCGACGGCGAGCGTGCCGAAGGACATGAACAGCCCGACGGCGGGGGAGACGTTCGCGAAGAACACCTGGTTGAAGACGATGGACGCGGCCATCGCATACAGGATGAAGTCATAGAACTCGATGGCGCTGCCGATGAAGCTGGAGGCCAGGATACGGCGCATCTGCTTCGTGTTCAGGCTCTCCGAGATGGAGGATGCCTGGGGCTGCGGGGGAGTCATGGTGTTAGCACTCATTGGACAGTAGCCATTTCTTCCAGAATACGGTCAGTGGAGTCAGTACCGAAGGGAATAACGTCCAGATCGTTCGGGACGTAGAAGCGGCCGTCGAAGTCGGCGCCGGCGCTTTCCCACACGGACACGGGGGTGGTGCCTGGTACTAGATGGTGCAGGGCCAAGGCTTTTGCCCCTGCGCGGTTGGCCAGTGCGACTGCTTCAGCGGCACTGGTGTGCGATTTTTTATGGTGGTCGATGGAGGCCTGGCCGGTGGAATTCGCGGCCGAACCATAGGCACGCTGCACCCAGTCGAAATCGATGGCCTCGTGGAGCAGCAGGTCGGTGTCCGCTGCGAGGCGGACCAGGTTCTCGCACGGTGCGGTGTCGCCGGAGATGGTGACGGAGCCGTGCTCGGTGTCGAACCGGAAGGCGAAGGCGGGGGCGATCGGCGGATGCTTCACCAGCGTGGCCGTCACCGTGACGTTTTCGTCCCGGTAGATCTCGAAGCCCTCCATGGCGGGAGTCGGATTATCGTTCGGGTGGTAACCACTCGCCGTCGGGATTTGGATGTCCTCGGGCACGAAGTAGTCGAAGGGCGAAGGCCGCAGCGCGTCCAGAATGCGGTCGTTCAGGTCCGTGGCGTAGGCAGCCATCAGATGGGTGAACATTGCCTTCGTGCCGGGCGTCGGGTTCTCCGGAAAAACCGGCGAAGGCGCGACGGCGGCACGGGCGGAAACCGGGGGAAGCTCGCCGCGGTCGCCGGGGCCCATGATCCTGATCTGGTGCTGGTTGTCCTTCAGCGTGAACATGCCGAAGATCGCCAGGCTGCCCAGATCGATCGTGTGGTCCGAATGCAGGTGCGTGATGAAGATGCCACGCAGCGAGTTGACCGGAAGCCCGGCGAGCATGAGCTGGCGTCCCACGCCGTGCCCGGCGTCCACCAGGTAAGTGCTGTCGCCAACAACGACGGCGGTGGCGATCCCCGAGCGCTTCCCGGCATTCTCGCCGGTCCACCAGCGTGGACCGCCGGCGGTGCCAAGGGTGACGACGCGTGGCGTCAGATCCGTACCGGTCATGTTGCAGAACTCCTTGTGTTGCTTATCACTTCCTATCGATAATCCGGTATCTGCAATGACCTGTAAAACTGTTTAAACCGGAGATCTAAACTGGTTTTGCTTATGTGTGGCGCGAGGCTAGCCCATGGTGATGAGGCCGACGGCCGCGCCGGCACTGACCAGCCCGACCAACTGCCGGGAGGTCAGCCGCTCTCTGAGTACGGTGATGCCGAGGACCACGGGGAGCACCGGATAGAGGGACGAGAGCACCACCGCGATGCTCATCAACTGCAACTGGGCCGCGAGCATGTAAAGCGTCAGGGCCAGCGCGGCCATGCCTCCGGTCAGCGCGGCAGCTAGGACGGTTCGCGCCCCGATGCCGCGCAGCTTGGCGGCGGACGGCCGGGCGAGCGGCAGGATGGCCAGCGCAGCGGCGACCCGGCCGGCAACAATCGGCCACAGTCCTGCTTCTGCCCCCGCCTGCGCCAGGGCGATGTACTGCAGGGCGATGCCGATGCTCGAGAACAGGGCGTCGAGCGTGCCGGCCGCGCGTGGACCTTGCGGACCGTTCTTGGTGACCGAAATCAGCCACAGTGCCGGGATGGCCAAAGAGATTCCCAGCCAGGCCGGAACGGTGGGGCGGTCACCTAGGACCGTTACGCCGACAAGGACGGGAAGTGCGGTGCCCCCAACGGCTACGAAAGGAACGACGACGCTCATGCTGCCGTGGCTGAGGCCGCGGTAGAGGAACACCATGCCCATGCCTGTCCCGATGCCGGACACCGCACCCCAGGCCAGGTCCGCCAACTCAACGGACCGTGCCGGGAAGAATGGCGCGGCACCCAGGCTGAGCAGCAGCGCGCCCAGCTGGCCGACGAGGGCGATGGTTGTTGGATCTGCCCGTCGCGACAACAAACCGCCGACGAAGTCCGCGACGCCGTAAAAGAACGCCGAGCCCAGGGCGAACAGAATTGCCACGGCTCAGGCTGTCCATGCCGAATACTGCATGCCTCATGCAACCATCAGCAGCTGCCCATAGCAACGGCCGCGGCTGACTCCAGCTTGTTGTTGCTGATCGGGTCAGACCAGCTGGGCTTGGCCCTGACGATTCTGGGCCTGCTGCTGACCTTCTGGTCCGGGTACCAAACCGGACGGCGCCGTCGTCGTTCTTGAGAAGTTCTTGGAATTGGGCCGGTTCCGTTCCTCTATCGCGGATCCGTCATTGTTCCTACACTGCAGTATGGGCATAGATGTTGAGCAGCTGTACCAGGACCTGCATGCACACCCCGAGCTTTCCTTTCAGGAACACCGGACCGCCGGGATTGTGGCTGAGCATCTTCATGCCTTGGGCTTCACCGTGCACCCCGGCATCGGCGTCACCGGTGTTGTCGGCATCCTCACGAACGGGCCGGGCGGGACAGTCCTGCTGCGGGCGGACATGGACGGCCTGCCCGTAGAAGAGGCGACAGGACTGGACTACGCCAGCACTGCCCGCGGTGTTGATCAGGACGGCAAGGACGTACCGGTCATGCATGCCTGCGGCCACGACGTCCACGTCGCCTGCCTCCTCGGGGCATTGGAGAGGCTCGTGGACGAGCGCGCAAACTGGCAAGGAACGGTCGTCGCGGTTTTCCAGCCCGCGGAAGAGTCGGGCGGTGGGGCCCAAGCCATGGTCGACGCCGGCCTCTTTGACCTTGTTCCCCGCCCGGATGTGGTTCTCGGCCAGCACGTAGCACCATTTCCCGCGGGTTGGATCGGCATCAGACCCGGCGTCGCCATGGCGTCGGCGGATTCGATCAACATCACGATGTTCGGTGCGGGCGGCCACGGTTCCAGGCCGGAGACAACCGTCGATCCGGTGGTCATGGCGGCTGCGACAACCATGCGGCTCCAAGGGATTGTTTCGCGGGAGCTGGCCGTCGGTGATTCGGCGGTTCTGACCGTTGGGCAGCTGCATGCCGGAACCAAGAACAACATCATTCCCGCGGAAGCCACCTTGGGGATCAGCCTGCGCACCTTTGATGAGCCGGTCCGGACGAAGATGGTCAATGCCATTGAGCGGATCGTCCGCGGCGAAGCATCGGTATCGGGTGCCCTGAAAGACCCGTTGATCAGCTACGACGAACACTTCCCGCTGACCCGCAACGACGAACAGGCAACCCTTCGAACGACGGCGGCACTGGGCAACGTTTTCGGCCAGCAGATTATTGATCCCGGCCCGATCTCCGGGAGCGAAGACGTCGGAGTGCTAGCCACCGCTGCCGGGGTGCCGCTTGTTTTCTGGTTTCTCGGCGGTGCCGACCCGTCCCTGGCCGAGGCCTTGGCATCTAGCGGGAGACTGCCTGAGGACATTCCGTCGAATCACTCGCCGCATTTCGCGCCGCTCATCCGGCCGACGCTCGGCTTGGGGATTGACGCGCTGGTTGCAGCGGCACGCGAATGGCTGAATTAGCGAGCCAATCCAAGCTGGCACGGGCAGACCGGAAAATTCGCTCAGAGGAACGCCGATCCGGCTGGAGGCGGTACTGCTTCGGGGCGCGGAAAGAATTTTGAAGAAATTTCGTGGAAGCCGTCGGACGCTGTGAATAAGCGTCCGTATTGTCACAGCCGGATGATGGACTGAGGTTATGGCAACGGATGAGCTTTCGTCACTGGTTTGCGGGATTCCTGCGGCCGGGCTGCAGCATCGCCGCGCGGTCCGCGCTGACGCCGTCCGCCCCGGCCTGGCCCGCGCCGGTGTGGTTCCTGCCGGGCTCGGGAAAACCGGTGCAGGAAAGAATTTTGAAGAACTTTCGTGGAAGCCGTCAGACGCTGTGAATAAGCGTCTGTATTGTCATAGCCGGATGATGGACTGAGGTTATGGCAGCGGAAGAGCAGTCTGCACCGGTTTCCGGTTCCCCGGCCCCCGGACAGG